>NZ_JBFAHM010000010.1:218204-311350 GCF_040654195.1 Hamadaea sp. NPDC050747 | reverse complement strand
TGCCCCCCGCGCGATTGGTTCCCCGCCCCAAACTGCCCCCCAACACCCCCCCCACAACCCTGATCCAGCGCCGATCCCATCCAGCCGGAACGCGCTGGGCGGAGAAATCGGGCCGACAGACCGGAAGATCGCCGATAGGGTGCCGGGTTGACCGCACCGAACGAGGAGGAGCTCGCGTGACCAGCAGCGACCTGTGGGACCAGGCGACCGCGGAGCGGTACGAGGAGACGTCGGCCGCGATGTACGCCCCGGACGTGCTCGACCCGGCGGTGGACTTCCTCGCCGAGCTGGCCGGATCGGGTGCGGCGCTGGAGTTCGCGATCGGCACCGGCCGGGTCGCGGTGCCGTTGCGGGCGCGGGGCGTACCGGTGTCGGGGATCGAGCTGTCGCAGCCGATGGTCGACCAGCTGCGGAAGTCGGCGTCCGCCGAGGAGATCCCGGTCGTCGTCGGCGACATGGCGACGACGACGGTCCCCGGGCAGTTCTCGCTGGTCTACCTCGTGTGGAACAGCATCGGCAATCTGCGTACGCAGGACGAGCAGGTCGAGTGCTTCCGTAACGCGGCCCGGCATCTCGTGCCCGGCGGCCATTTCGTGATCGAGCTGTGGATCCCGGGCATTCGGCGGTTCCCGCCGGGCCAGACGGCGGTGCCGTTCGACGTCTCCGAGGGGCATGTCGGCTTCGACACCTATGACATGGTGACGCAGCAGGGCACCTCGCATCACTACTACCGGTACGCCGACGGCAGCACCCGCTATGGGGCGAGCAACTTCCGCTACATCTGGCCGGCCGAGTGCGATCTCATGGCCCGGCTCGCCGGCCTGGAGCCGGTACGCCGAGTGGCCGACTGGAGCGGAGCGCCGTTCACCTCCGACAGCGAGAGCCACGTTTCCGTCTGGCGGAAAGCCTGATTGTCGGGGGCCGCGGGTACGGTCCGGGCATGGCTATCGCACGGTATCCCAGCTTGGTGATCGACTGTCCGGACCCGGCCGCGCTCGCGGAGTTCTACGGGACGATGCTGGACTGGAAGGTCAAGGCGGAGGGCGACTGGTACGAGGTCCGCGCCGATTACGGCCAGTGCATCTGCTTCCAGAAGGTCGAGGACTACGCCGCCCCGAAGTGGCCCAGCCAGGAGGTGCCGCAGCAGATGCATCTCGACGTGGTCGTCGACGACCTCGACGAGGCGGAGGCGGGGGTGATCGCGCTCGGTGCGACCAAGCACGACCACCAGCCCGGCACCACGTTCCGGGTCTTCCTCGACCCGGCGGGTCACCCGTTCTGCCTGTGCCTCAGCTGACGTGGAGTCGCGTCACCGCGATCTCCGTCGACACTCGTGAAAGTTTCTCCGGGTTGCGGACGGCGTAGAGCCCCGTGATGCGCCCGTCGTCGACTCGCAGTCCGAGGACGGTGTCGACGTCGCCGTCGATCCGGAGGATCAGCGCCGGATAGCCGTTGATCTCGGCCGGGGCCAGCTTGGTCGTGGGGGAGACCTTCGTCATGCCGGTGAGGAAGACGCGGGCGATGCGGTCGGCGCCGACGATGGGCTGCGGCACCGCCCGGACGATCCCGCCGCCGTCGCCGAGGAAGACGACGTCGGGCGCCAGGATGTCGAGCAGTCCTTGGAGGTCGCCGGTTTCGACCGCCCGCTGGAAGGCGTCCAGCACCGTCCGGGCCTGCGCCGGCGACACGTCCCCGCGGGGTCGCCGGGCGGCGACGTGCTGCCGTGCTCGGTGGGCGATTTGGCGTACGGCGGTCTGGGTCTTGCCGACCGCTTCGGCGATCTCCTCGTATTCGATGTCGAACACCTCGCGCAGGACGAACACCGCCCGCTCGGTCGGTGTGAGCGTCTCCAAGACCAGCAGCATCGCCATGGAGACGCTGTCGGCCAGTTCCACGTCCTCGGCCACATCCGGTGCGGTGAGCAGCGGTTCGGGCAGCCACGGGCCGATGTAGGACTCCTTGCGGCGGCGCAGTGTCCGCAGCCGGGTGAGCGCCAGGCGGGTGGTGATCCGGACCAGGTAGGCCCGCTGGTCCTGCACGGCGTCGAGGTCGACTCCGGCCCAGCGCAGCCAGGTCTCCTGCAGGACGTCCTCGGCGTCGGCGGCCGAGCCGAGCATCTCGTACGCCACGGTGAACAGCAGGCTCCGGTGGCGGACGAAGGCGTCGGTGGCGGTGTCGGTCATACGCATTCGACTCCGGTCCCGGGGATCGTGTGACGTCTGGCGTCGGTGGCCCTCGTCACAAGCCCCATCCCGTCACAAGCCGCGGCCCGCCGGCATCTCCATGTCGACCAGAAAACAGCCGTGTCCGCCGGGAACACGGGCCCGACCAGGAGAGCAGGACTGACCATGACTACCAAGATCGCACTGGTGACCGGAGCGAACAAGGGCATCGGCCGGGCCGTCGCCGAGCAGTTCGCCGAGCTGGGATGGACGGTGGTGATCGCGGCTCGCAGCGCCGAGCGCGGCGAGGAGGCCGCCGCCGCGCTGCGGGCGGCCGGCGGAGACGCGTACGCCGTCCGGCTGGACGTCACCGATCCGGCGTCGGTCACCGCCGCGGCGGCCGAGGTCGCGGATCGTTTCGGCCACCTCGACGTGCTGGTGAACAACGCGGGGATCTCGGGGGCCGCTGCGGATTCGCCGATGGACGTACGCGACCAGATCCCCAGCGTGGCGGACATGGGCGTGGTGCGCGCGGTGTTCGAGACCAACGTCTTCGGCGTGATCGCGGTGACCAACGCGTTCCTGCCGTTGCTGCGGCGGTCGGCAGCCGGTCGTGTCGTGAACCTCAGCAGCGACGCCGCCTCGCTGAGCTGGACGAGCGACCAGGGCGGCAAGTTCGCTGCGATGCCCCCGGCGATCGCGTACGCCCCGTCGAAGACCGCGGTGAACGCCCTGACCGTCCAATACGCCCACGAGCTGCGGGAGGCGGGCATCCTCGTCAACGCGGCCGCGCCCGGGTTCTGCGCGACGGACATCAACGCTCACCTCGGGCACCGGACCGCCGCGGAGGGCGCCGCTGTTGTCGTCCGCCTGGCGACGCTGGACGCCGACGGCCCGACCGGGGGCTTCTTCGGCGACGACGGCCCCCTGCCCTGGTGACGATCAAAGTGAGCGCGTCGCGTTATCCCGGATGATGCTGCTTCCCGATCTCCGGACAGCCGCGTTATCCCGGATAACGCGAACCCAGCGCCTGCGACGCGGCGGGAACAGATCGGCTCGTACTTTGGGCGGATACGCCGCCGGTCGGCCGCTCGTACCATCGGGCCGTGGTGCACCTCGCGCGCGCGATCTGGTTCGAGCCCCGGCCGCCTGGCGTGCCGCCGCGGGGCCGGCGGGACTGGGTGCTCGCCGGCCTGATCGTCGTCTTGGCGGTCGTCGAGTTCGCGGCCCGGCCGAGTCTGCGCGGTCAACCGCTCGCGTTGGTCGTGACGGTCGGTCTCGTGCCGACGCTGCTCTGGCGGCGGTCCCGGCCACTGGCGGCGCTCGCGGTCGCGTTCGTGGTGTCCGGGCTCGTCGCGGTGCTGGCGCCCGAGGTGCCCGACAGCTTCGTCATGATCTACGTGCTGGCTCTGCCGTACAGCTTGTTCCGCTGGGGTTCCGGCCGCGAGATGATGATCGGCCTGGCGTGCATGGCGGCCAACCTGGCCGTCTCGGTGGCGGTGGACCGGCTGCGGCTTACAGATGCGCTGGGCGGGGCGGCGATCTTGTGTGCTGCGGTGATGCTCGGGGCCGCGCTGCGGTTCCGGGTCAAGGCCCGGACGCGGGAGCTGGAGCAGGTCCGGCTCGTGGAACGGGAGCGGCTCGCCCGGGATCTGCACGACACGGTCGCTCACCATTTCTCGGCGATCGTCGTCCGCGCCCAGGCCGGGCTCGCGGTCGCGCCGGTCCAGCCGGAGGCTCCGCTGGAGGCGTTGCGGATCATCGAGACGGAGGCCACGCGGGCGCTGGGGGAGATGCGTACCATCGTGCGGGTGCTGCGCCGAGACGAGGCCGCCGATCTCGCCCCCAATCCCGGCGTGGCCGACATTCCCGGGCTTGCCGGTCATCCCGGCCCGCGGGTGGCCGTCACCATGAGTGGGGACCTGCACGAACTGCCCACCGCCGTGGGCGCGGCGCTCTACCGCCTGGCTCAGGAGTCGGTCACCAACGCCCGCCGGCACGCGCGTCACGCCAGCCACATCGAGGTCCAGCTCCACGCCGACGACCAAGTGGTACGCCTGACGGTGCGCGACGACGGGGAGATGGCCGGCGCGGCGTCGCCCGGATTCGGCGTACTGGGCATGATCGAGCGGGCCGAGCTGCTGGGCGGCGAATGCCAGGCCGGACCGGACGGGCAGCGGGGGTGGGTCGTGTCGGCGGTGCTGCCCCGGAGCGGGCGATGAGCGTACGCGTGATCGTGGCCGACGATCAGGAGATCGTCCGCACTGGACTGGTGATGATCCTCAACGCGCAGCCGGGCATCGAGGTCGTCGGCGAGGCTTCCGACGGAGTGTCCGCTGTGGAACTGGCCCGCCGCGTACGCCCGGATGTGTGCCTGTTCGACATCCGGATGCCCGGGATGGACGGCATCTCGGCCACCCGGGCGCTGGCCGGGCCGGGGGTCGCCGATCCGCTCGCCGTCGTCGTGATCACGACGTTCGACCTGGACGAGTACGTCTACTCAGCTCTCCGGGCGGGCGCCAAAGGCTTCCTGCTCAAGGACGCCGGAGCGGTCCTGCTGGCGCAGGCGGTGCACGCGGCGGCCGACGGCGACGCGCTCATCGCCCCGGCAGTCACCGCCCGGCTGCTCCAAGCGTTCGCCGAGACCGGTCCGAGCGCCCCGCCGGCCCAGCCGATCGATCCGCTCACCGACCGGGAGGAGCAGGTGCTCGCCTCTGTCGCACGGGGACGGACGAACGCCGAGATAGCGGCCGAGCTGCGGATCACGCTGAGCACGGTGAAGAGTCACATCGCGAGCCTGATGACGAAGCTCGGCGTACGCAATCGCGTGGAGATCGCGATGTGGGCGTACGAGACGCGGCGGATTCACCGGCGGTAGCCGGAAGTACTACGCGCCGACCCTTCCGGAGTACGCCGACGCCGCGACCCGATTGCCGATGAGTCGCCCGCCCGGCGGCCTGACCATCGAAGCGTGACCTCTTCGCGGAAACCACAGTGGATCGTCCCGAGCGGCTTGATCCTGCTCAGTCTCGTGCCGGTGATCGCGGCCTTCGTCCGGGGCGCCGAACTGGCCTCTCGGCCGCAGGTGACGCCGGACAACGCGCGCTTCGTGACTGCGCCGGTGCCCATCGTGCTGCACATCGTCGGCAGCGTCCTGTTCGCCGTCCTGGGCGCGTTGCAGTTCGCCCCGGGTCTGCGGCGCCGCCGCTGGCACCGGTACGCCGGTCGCCTGGTCCTCCCGAGCGGCATCGCGGTGGCCGTCTCCGGTCTGTGGATGACCCTGACGTACGCCCTCCCGCCGATCGAGGACTCCGGGCTGAGCGTCATCCGGGTGTTCGTCTCCACCGGGATGCTGTTCTGTCTCGTGCTGGGCTTCGTGGCCGTCCGCCGGCGCGACTTCATGACCCATCGCGCCTGGATGATGCGGGCGTACGCACTGGCTCTGGGCGCGGGGACGCAGGCGTTCACGTTCGCGTTCTGGACGGTCGCGGTCGGCGAGCCCGGCGTGCTCGCGTACGCCCTCCTGATGCTGGCGGCTTGGCTGATCAACCTAATGGTGGCCGAGTGGTTCATCCGGCGCGGCGGAGAGCCCCGCCGTCGGGCGGGGCTCTCCGGACCGAGCCGGGCCGGCGCAGATGTCAGCGGCGGCGCAGTGCCCGGGCCGCCAGCGCCGAGATCCACAGCATCGAGGGGATGACGCCGAGGGCGAGCGTCAGCGAGCCGGCCTTGCCGCCGGTCATCGCCCACAGGTTCCCCAGGAGGGTGGCGGTCCCGGTGATCCGGGAGACGAGGGCCGGGCCACGGTCGCCGTTCCGGCTGAACTCCCGGCCCAGCAGGTAGCAGGCCGCGATCAGGGCAGCGAACGCGATCGTGCCGGCCGCGAAGTGGCCGTAGCTGTGCCAGCTCAGCGAGGCGGGGACGCCGGCGGGCGTGCCCACGGGGAAGCCGTCCGCCGGGTCCATCACGAAGATGCCCGCCGCCATCATCCCGAGCCCGTTGATCCGAACCAGGCGCGGCGCCCACTTGCTGCGGACGATCCGGCGCAGTCCGGTCGCCCCGATCACGGTGAGCAGCCCGGCGACGAGGAAGTTGGTGATCTGGAGCCAGCCGAGCGAGCCGGTGCTCAGCGCGCTCAGGGGGTGGCGGGTCAGGTCGAAGCCTTCGCGGGTCGCGGCCTGGATCAGGCTCACCGCCGCCCACAGCGGGGCGGCGACGGCGGCGCAGGTCAGCAGAGCTCGGGTGCGGACGGACGAGGCCGCGGTGGACGAGGCGGCGGACGGGGTGGTCGCGATGGTCGTCATGTCGGACTCCTGGGTCGTGAGGACTCGTGGTGAGGACTTGTCTCGCTGACGCGTCGATCCGAAGATGTGACAGGGAACAGCATGGTTCCCTGTCACATCCGCCGGTTCGACGTCTCGGCAGACACCCCCTTTCACCTGGATGGAGACCACGTCATGCGGTTCCTGATGACGGCCCTGGCCGACGACAACAAGCCCGACGAGAAGCTGTTCACCGAGATGGCGAAGTTCATCGACGAGACGACCGCGGCCGGGATCCTGCTGGCCACCGGCGGGCTTGAGGCCGGCGGCGTCCGGCTGACCTCGACCGGCGACGAGATCACCGTCACCGACGGCCCGTTCACCGAGGCGAAGGAGGCGGTCGCCGGGTTCGCCCTGATCGAGGTGCGCTCGCGCGAAGAGGCGATCGAACTGGGTCGGCGGTTCCGGCGAATCGTCGGCGACGGGGTCAGCGTGATCCAGCAGGTCTACGGGCCACAGGGCTGATCGCCGCATCGTGACAGCCGTTCACCCGACGGTCGACGCCGTCTGGAAGCTCGAGTCGGCCCGGATCATCGCCGGGCTGACTCGGCTTGTGCACGACGTCGGCCTCGCCGAGGAGTTCGCCCAGGACGCCCTGGTGGCGGCGCTGGAACAGTGGCCGGTGGCGGGCGTACCGGACAAGCCGGGGGCCTGGCTGACGACGATCGCCAAGCGCCGCGCGATCGACCACATTCGGCGGTCGCAGCTGCTCGACCGTAAGCGCGAGGAACTGGCGCGCGACCTCGACGAGCAGCCGGATCGGGAGCCCGACGACGTCCTGCGGCTGATGTTCATCTCCTGCCACCCCGTGCTCCCGACCCCGGCTCGGGTGGCGTTGACGCTGCGGCTGATCGGCGGCCTGACCGCGGCCGAGATCGGCCGGGCGTTCCTCACCACCGAGGCGCGGATCACGCAGCGGATCGCGGCGGCCAAGCAGACCCTCGCCGAGCAGCGGATCCCGTTCGAGATTCCAGCCGGTCCCGAGCTGACCGCGCGGTTGTCCGCCGTCCTCGAAGTGCTCTACCTGATCTTCAACGAGGGGTACGCGGCCAGCGCGGGCGCCGATCTGATCCGCGCCGACCTGTGTCTCGAAGCGCTCCGGCTCGGCCGCCAACTGGCCGAGCTGGCCCCGGACGAGCCGGAGGTCCACGGGCTCGTCGCGTTGATGGAGATCCAGGCGTCTCGCAGCGCGACGCGCACCGGCCCGGACGGGGAACCGGTCCAACTGCACGAGCAGAATCGGGCACGCTGGGACCAGTTGCTCATCCGGCGCGGGTTCACCGCGATGCTGCGGGCCCGGGATCTCGGTCGGCCACCCGGTCCGTACGTGCTTCAAGCAGCGATCGCCGTCTGCCACGCCCAGGCCCGGACCGCCGAGGACACCGACTGGGCACAGATCGCGGCGCTCTACGACGCCCTCGTCCGGCTGCTGCCGACCCCCGTGGTGAAGCTCAACCAGGCGGTGGCGGTGGGCATGGCGGCCGGTCCGCAGGCCGGGCTGGACCTCGTCGACGAGCTGCTGAGCGATCCGGCGCTCCAGAACTACCACCTGCTGCCGGGCGTACGCGGAGATCTGCTGGCCCGGCTCGACCGCCCGGCTGAGGCCCGCCGGGAGTTCGAACGGGCTGCCGCGTTGACCGCGAACGCGGCCGAACGAGACTTCCTCCTTCGACGGGCGGGCAGGCTGGCCGGGAGCGCCCCGGCGCAGCCGACGCTCGGTCAAGCGGCGGCCGAGTTCCTGAGCCGGGACGACCTCGACGCGCAAACCCTCCGCTCGTACGCGCAGACGCTGCGACGGCTGAGCCGGACGCTGGGCGAGAGCCTGCCGCTGGCCGAGCTGACCTCGGATCGGGTGGCGCAGACGTTCGCGCTGGCTTGGGACGAGGCCGCCGCGCGTACGTGGAACCGGCATCGGTCGGCCGTCCGGTCCTTCAGCGCCTTCGCGGGCCTGCCCGATCTCGCCCGTACGCTCGACCGCCGGACCGAGACGCCGTCACCCCGCCGGGCGCTCGACCTCGCCGCGCTCTGGGCTCGTGACCTGCCGCTACGGGAACGCACGCTGTGGCGGCTGCTGGCGGAGTCGGCGGCTGGACCCCGGCGGGTGCTGGCGCTGAACGTCGAGGACCTGGAGCTGGACGAGCGCCGGGCGTGGACCGGCCGGGCCTGGCTCGGCTGGCGTTCGCAGACCGCGGCGCTGCTGCCCGACCTCCTCGCCGGGCGGGAGCGAGGACCGGTGTTCCTGGCCGATCGGCGGCGCGGACCGGGACGGCCGCCGGCCGCGGCCGACGTCTGCCCCCACACCGGGCGGACGCGGTTGTCCTACGAACGCGCCGAGTACCTGTTCAAGCAGGCCACCGGGCATACGCTGCGGGATCTGCGGGACTCCTGATCAGCGTTCGACCAGGGCGTGCAGCTTGTCGTACAGCTGCCGGTCCGACACCTCGCTGTGCAGCACGTCGTCGGCGGGGACCAGGGCGACCAAGGGACACTCCTCGGCTCCGATCACGCGGGCCTCGGTGAGCTTCCGTCCCGTCGCCACCTCGTACGCCGTGATCTGGTAGATGCCTTCCACGAACGGGACCGTCGTGACCTTCGGCGACGTGAACGAGCACTTCCCGAGAGGCTTGCCGGAGCCGACGAGGTCGACGCACGCGACGATCTGCACCTTGGCCAGGTCCGCCGGCTGCCAGGCATCCCGAAACTGCTTCTTCACACCGTCGGGCACGTGGACGGAGAGGGGCTGCAGACGCATCTTGAAGGCGTTGTCCAGCACCGTGACCGTGATCGGATGCGGTGCCGGGCCGGTCGCGGCCGGAGATTGCGGGTAGTACCAGCCTCGGCAGACGCCGTCGAGGTCGGCTTTGGTCGAGACGGGAAAGTCCCGGGCCCAAGCGCTGCCCGGACTCGCCAGGGCTGTCTGCCCGGCCGTCAGACCGCTTCCGGGTGCCGGGTGCTTGCGCAGCTTGACCAAGGCGTAGGCGGCTCCACTGAGGAGGGCCACGCAGACGACGATCGCCAGGATGGGCAGCCACGAGGACCGCCCCGGTGCGGTCGAGCCCGGTTCCTCCAGCCAGTCCGCCAGCGGATCCGGGGTCTTGGGCAGCGGATCCCGCTCAGCATTGTCCGGTTCCACCAAACGCCCCCGTCGCGTCGAGCCAGAGTCCTGCGGAGTCTACTGGCGTACGCGTACGCGGTGGGGCCGCGTCCATCGAGCGAACGCGGCCCCGGGCAACGGATCAGGTCGCAGAGCAGGTGAGGACGGGTGGTGCGTTGGTGCTGCCGGCGTTCGCGAGGAAGCCGAAGGTCGTGCCCGCCCCGGCGGCCAGGCTGCCGTTCCAGCCGGCGTTCGTCACCGTCGTGACCGTGCCGGAGGTGGTCGCCGTGCCGTTCCACGCGCTGGTCACGACTTGGCCGTTGGGCCAGGTCATCGTGACTTTCCAGCTACTGATGGCCGAGCCGCCCGCGGTCACCGCCACCTGTCCCTGGAAACCGCCGGACCACTGGTTGACCACCGTGTACGCGGTCGAGCAGGACTTGGTCCCGCTCGACGAGGTGGGCGACGTGGAGGCCGACGGCGACGTGGAGGCGGACGGCGAGGTCGACGGCGAGGTCGACGGCGACGCGGAGGCCGATGTGGACGGCGACGGGTTCGACCCGCCGAAGTTCACGTCGGCGCAGAAGTAGTAGGACTGGTCCAGGTGGCTGGCCTGCCAGATCGTGTAGACCATGTGCCGCCCTGTACGCCCCGGCGCGCTCGCGCCGATCAGGGTCGACCAGCCGCCGGCCGACTCGGTCGTCCACTGCCCGACCGGCCGGTTGCCGATCTGGCCGACGAGTTCGAGGTCCGACCATTTCAGGGCCTGCGTCATCGGGTTGAAGCCCTGTTTGGTCACGTACACGTAGACGTAGTCCGCGCCGTGCCCGGCCTGGTCGTAGAGCTTGACGTTGAATGTGTTGGCGATCGACTGCGCCTTCCAGTCGCCGACGGTGTCCATCGCGTTGTAGCGGCCGCTGGAGGTATGCCCGGCGCTGCAGAGCTGGCCGTCCGGGATGGCGGCCTGGTGGTTGCCCGCGACGCCCTCGCGGAACAGGCCGTTCCAGTTCCACATGGCGTTCGGGTCGTACTGCCAGGCCTGCCAGCACATCGGGTCCTCGGTGGCCATCACCGGGTCCTGGAAACGGGAGCCCCAGCGAGACCAGCAGCTGTAGTTGCGGGAGGCGGGGTCGACGGTGGTGCCGTGGGCGTCGGCGACCTTGGCGAGGTTGGTGGTCAGGAGCACGACTGCGACGGCGGCGACGATCGCCATGGATAAGGCGATGGACAGCCACCGCCGGTAGGTGAGGGCGGTCATGCGATGACTCCTTGTCCGTGGAGTGCCCGGAGCGACACTTGGGCGAGTGGGAGTCGCGACCACGTCGGCCGCGCCCGCTGCGCCGGGCGTATTCATCTATGGGAAACGATTCAACCGTCCCACGCCCGTTTTGGGAAGGGGCGGCCGGACTGAGGCACACTACGAGGGTGAAAGACCTGGAAGCGGTGGCCGCCCTGCACGATCCCGTGCGCCGGGCGCTCTACGAGTTCGTCGCGGCCGCCGGGCACGACGTCGGGCGCAACGAGGCCGCCGAAGGGGTCGGCGTCTCGCGTACCCTGGCCGCTTTCCACCTCGACAAACTCGCCGAGGTCGGGCTGCTGGAGACCGGCTTCGCGCGGCTGACCGGCATCCGGCCCGGCCCGGGCGCAGGACGACCGGCCAAGGTCTACCGCCGTGGGCGTACGACTCGATATGTCGCGGTGCCCGAGCGTGACTACCAGGAGCTGGCGTCGGTGCTCGCGGAGGTCGTGCACGGCCTGGACGCCGACGACCGCGCGATCGCCGCGGCGGCTCGCGCCGGCGAGAAACTTCACAAGCCCGGCGGGTGGCTGGCCACGCTGCGTGACCGCGGCTACGAGCCCTACGAGCAAGACGCGGTCGTACGCCTTCGGAACTGCCCGTTTCAGCAGGTCGCCGAGGAGCAGCCGTTGCTGGTCTGCTCGATGAATCTGGCGCTGTGCCAAGGCATCGCGGGCGACGACGTCACCGCCGAACTCGACCCGAGGCCGGGCGAGTGCTGTGTCTCGTTTTCTAAAAACAAATCTCGTTGACATAGAAGCATGCGGTCGGCCATGCTTCTCCCATGCATCTGGCACAACTGAACGTCGGGCACCTCGTCGCCCCGGTCGACGCGCCCGAGCTGGCCGAGTTCGTGGCGCTGCTGGAGCCGATCAACGCGCTGGCCGACGCCGCGCCCGGATTCGTCTGGCGGCTCAAGGAATCGGAGACCGATCCGACCGCGACCTACCGGCACGACTTCGGCGACGACCTGCTGATCAACATGTCGGTGTGGCGGACGCGCGACGACCTCTGGAACTACGTCTACCGATCCCGGCACCTGGGCGTGCTGCAACGGCGGCGTGAGTGGTTCACGAAGGCGATGGAGGTCTACAGCGTGATGTGGTGGATCCCCGAGGGCCACCGGCCGACGGCGGCCGAGGGGATGGCCCGGCTCGCGGCTCTCCGTGACCGGGGAGCCGGGCCGGAAGCCTTTACCTTCAAGGAGTTCTACGAGCCTGTGTCCGTTTAGGAGACAGGCCGCCAGTCATGTGGCGGGTCTTCGCCGGTACGCCCGTCGACCGCCTCACGGAGCAGGTCGGCGTGGCCGGTGTGGCGGCCGTACTCCTCGATCAGGTCGCACAGCAGCCGGCGGAGGCTGGCCTTGCGCCCGTCCGGCCAGCCGGTGTGCGCGAGCTGGTCGAGCCCCCCGGTCCGCAGCGCCTCGGCCAGCCGGGCGCGGGACCGTTCCACCGCGCCGTCCCAGTACGCGTACAGCACCTCTGGTTCGTCGTCGGCGGCCGACGAGAACTCCCAATCGTTGCTGCCGTCCCAGCCCAACGCGGTCCACGGCCCGCTGATCGGCTCGCCGGTGAGCTTGACGGTGAACGTGTAGTCCTCCTGAGCGGCGAGGTGCTTCAGCAGGCCGCCGAGGGTCAGCTCAGACTTGCCTATCTTGGCGGTCAGGCCGGCGGAGTCCAGGCCGTCGGCCTTGTACCGGAAGGTCCACCGCATCCGGTCCAGCGCGCCGACCAGGTGCTCGGCTTCCGTTCCGGCCAGCGGCGGCTCCCACGGCGGATCTGTTTTCTCAGTCATGAAGACCAAGCTAGCGAGTATTCCCGACATCCTTTGTCGGGTACGTCTTTTATTGTGGCCGGATGGAGTTCGAGTTCACCGGCGAGATCTTCCACTGGCGTGGTCCCGCCCCGCATCACTTCGTGACCGTGCCGGAGGCGGAGTGCCACGAGATCCAGGAGGTCGCCGCCCGGCTCACCTACGGCTGGGGCGTCATCCCGGTCGGCGTACGCGTGGGGCGGACCGACTGGACGACGTCGTTGTTCCCCAAGAACGGGCGCTACCTCGTGCCCCTGCGGGCCGACGTACGCCGAGCCGAACGGCTGGAACTGGGGGACACCGTGACGATCAGGCTGACGCTCGATGCCGACTGACCTTCCCGTACGCCGTGCCCGGGTCGCCGACGCCGCCACCGTCGCGGTGCTGCTGGACGACTTCAACCGCGAATTCGACACCGACACCCCCGGGGTGCCCTGGCTGACCGAGCGTCTGACCGAGCTGCTCGCCGGGGAGGACCTGGTGACGCTGCTCGTCGGGGAGCCCGCCGCCGGACTGGCCGTGCTGTCCTTCCGGCCCAGCGTCTGGACGGCCGGCCCGGCGGCCCTGCTCGACGAGCTCTACGTACGCCCGCGGCTGCGCAATCAGCGGTTCGGCCACGCGTTGCTGGAGGCCGCGTGCGAGCTGGCCGCGCGCCGGGGCGCGGAATCGCTGGAGGTCAATGTCGACGGGGTGGACGTCGACGCCCGCCGGTTCTACGAGGCGCACGGCTTCCGGCACATCGAGCCAGGGGAGACGGAGCCGATGTACTTCTACTACCGGGAGCTGGCGTAGATCTGTTCGGCTGATCCGATGACTTGACGCGTCATGTGATCATGCGCGCGTGGATTTCGCCGGAAAACGGCGAGGCATGGGCCTCGCGCTATATGTCATCGCAGCAGTCCTGGTCGTCTGGGGCGGGTACCAGGTGATGCGCAGCTGGAATTGGGCCACCGCCGAGGGGAAGGTCGAGCGGTGCCGGCTCCAGACCACCGGCAGCGGCAACGGCCGGACGTACACGCAGCACTGCGACGTGACGTGGACCGCCGACGGGGTGACGCACAAGGCCACCGTGTCCTTCGACGGCCGGCCGGACCGCACCGGCACGACACAGAAGCTCCGGGTCAGCGGCGGCGAGGCGCAGGCCTACGAGGGGCGGCTGGGCACGATGGCGACCGCCGGGTTGGGAGTGCTCCTCGCCGGAGTCGGATCCCTGCTGCGTCGCCGAAGCCAGGAGCTGCGGGCCCGCCTCGACGCTCAGGCTGCGGCTCGGTAGTAGGCTGCGGCCGCCCTGACCTCGGCGGCGACCCGGTCCCGGACCGACGCCGGGCTCAGCACCTCGACCGCCGAGCCGAAGCTGAGCAGCCCTTCGACGGCCCACCACTCGTCGTCGAAGGGCACCGTCACCTCGACGGGCTCGGTGGCCGCCACCGGGACCTTGTGCTGGCCGCGTACGGGGATCATGCGCCGCAGGCGCGGCAGCGCCCGAGGCGCGGCCCGCACCGTCACCTCCACCTCGACGCGTTCGTCCTCCAACTCGGCTCGGGCCTCGGCCCACGCCGTCGCGAGGTCGAAGTCCACCGGCCGGGACGCGGCGTCGGCCAGGATCTCCACGTCGCGGACCCGCGAAACCCGATAAGTCCGGCGTACGCCGTCGCGTAGCGCCAGCAGATACCAGTCACCGGCCGCCAGCACCAGGCCCATCGGGTCGACGACCCGGGTCGACGGCTTGCCGTCGCGGACGTACTCCAGGCGTACCCGGTGATCGCGCCACGCCGCCTCGGCGAGCTGAGTCAGGCACGGCACCGGCTCTGGAGTCCCGTAGAACCGGACCGGATCGAGATGAAACCGTTCCGCCGTACGCCCCGCCCGTTGCCGGGCCTCGCCGGTCAGACTCGCCCACACCTTGATCCGGGCGCCTTCGAGCAGCTCGCCCAGGCCCAGCTGTTCGGCCGGCCCGGCGAGCCCGAGGAAGGCCAGCGCGCCCGCCTCGTCGAGCCCCATCCCGGTCAGCCTCGTCCGGTAGCCGCCGTCCAGGCGGTAGCCGCCGGCCGGACCCCGGACCGAGCGTACGGGGACCCCGGCGGCGGCCAGCGCCTCGACGTCCCGCTGGACCGTACGCTCGCTGACCTCCAGCACCTCGGCGAGCTCCGGGCCGGTCGCCCGGCCACGAACCTGGAGATGCAGGAGCAGGGTCATCATCCGGGACGCGCGCATGGCTCCCATCTTCACCGACTGTTCCGCGGCGGTTCTGTCGGTGGGGGCTGCCAGACTCGGGCACATGACTTTCGTCGATTCCGCTCGGGCGTTCCTCGACCGGGAAGGGCGGCTGGTCGAGCGCCGTCTCGCCGCCGTCCTGTTCGACGGCGAGGACCCGGCCGGCGCGGTCGCCGCCGCTGGTGCGTACCGCAACGCGGACGGCGGCTTCGGCCACGGGTTCGAGCCCGACAAGCGCTGCCCGGCCAGCCTGCCCATCGACGTCGAGTGCGCACTCGACGTCCTCGTCGTCGCCGACGCGCCGATCCCCGACTGGGTCGCCCCGGCCTGCGACTGGCTCGCCTCGGTCGCCACCGCAGAGGGTGCGGTGCCGCTCGCGTTCCCCGTCATCGAGCGCTATCCCCGCGCCGATCACTGGTCCGACTGGACCTACGCACCTGGGCTGAACCCGACCGCGGGGATCGCCGGTCGGCTGCACCATCTCGGGGTCAGCCATCCCTGGCTCGACCGGGCCACCGACTGGACCTTCAGCCGGCTCGAATCCGGGTTCACCGAAGACGCCCACTCGCTGAGCGAGGTGCTCCTCTTCCTCGCGTCGGTGCCCGATCGGCGGCGGGCCGACGCGCTCGCCGCGCAGGTCGAGGGATGGCTGTCGAAACTGCAGTGGTTCCGTGCCGATCCCGCCGACCCCGGCTACGGCCTGACCCCGCTGCATTTCGCGCCCACACCCGGCAGCCCGTGGCGGCCGCTGTTCAGCGACGCCGCCCTCGACGGCCATCTCGACCGGCTCGCCCACGACCAGCAGCCCGACGGCGGCTGGCCGATCACCTGGGAGCCGCCGGGGCAGGCGTCCACTCTGGAATGGCGGGGCATCGAGACCCTGCGCGCCCTGCGCGTGCTCCGGGCGTACGGCCGGCTCTGATCGACGGAAAGGGCAGCGGCGCCGCCCAGAGGGACGGCGCCGCTGCTTCGGTAAAGCTTCTTCGATAGTTGCTCAGATGTTGTTGTCCCAGCCTCGCTTGATCGCGCCCGACGACTGCGGCAGGCCGACGCGCAGCACGTCCCACCGGCGCGCGGGCTCCTCCGAAGACTTCAGAGTCACCTGGTCGCCGACGCGGACACGCGGCTCGACCCAGCAGGTGAGGTAGCGAGAGTCCGACCGCAGATCGACTTGAACCAGCATCGTCATGGCGATCACGGTAGGCGATGCCCGCCCCCTCGTCACCCGACTTTCCCCCCCGCTCGGGCTGCTCCGGGCGAGGTGGGCTGGGATGATCGGACGGTGGGACATTCCTACGCCGTCACCGCCGAGTTCTACGACCTGCTCCAGGCCGACGACTTCCGCCGGATCGCCGAGCGGTTGACCCGGCGCTGGCTGGGGACTCCGCGGGTCGGCGTCCTCGACGTCGGGGCCGGGACCGGGCTGGCCACGGCGCTGCTGGCGGAGCGGACCGGGCTCGTCGTCCACGCCGTCGAGCCCAGCGGGCCGATGCGCGCCGTCCTGCTCAGCCGGTTGGCCGGGAACCCCCAGCTGCTGAACCGGGTCCGGGTGCACGCGGTGGGCGTACAAGATGTGGGCTTGACCGCGGCGGCCGACTTCGCGTGGTGCGTGAACACCATGGCGTGCCTGGACCCGGAGGAGCGGGCCGAGGGCCTGGCGGCGATCCGCGCGGCGCTGGTGCCCGGCGGGCGGCTGGTGGTGCAGCGGCCGCCGCACCGAGTGGAACCGCCCTGGGAGCTGCCGTCCCGGCGGCTGGGCGACGATCTGTACACCGGGCAGGTGACCTGCGCGGACGCGGGACCCGACCGGGCGACGTGGCGGTTCACCTATCGGGTGACCCACGGTGATCAGGTGGTTCGTGAGGCGCGCGAGAGCTTCGAGGTGCACCTGGCCCAGCCGGTCGCCTTCGCCGCCGAACTGCGGGCAGCCGGGCTCGACCCGGTCGGTGAGGACGAGCCGGAGATCGTGATCGCGTCGGCTCGCTAGACGCCCGCCACCCGGCTGCGCCGTTCGAGGAGCAGCACATCCCGCCAACCCCGTACGCCGTGCCGCCCGACCCGTTCGCGAGTGCCGATCACCCGGAAGCCGGTGCGTTCGTGGAGCCGGAGGCTGGCGGTGTTCTCGGGGAAGACGCCAGACTGGATGGTCCAGATCCCGGCCGCCTCGGTGGACTCGAACAACGCGGTGAGCAGCGCGACTCCGACGCCTTTGCCGCGGACGGCGGGATCGACGTAGACCGAGTGCTCCACGACCCCGGCGTAGACCGGGCGGGCGGAGACGGGGGAGACGGCGACCCAGCCGGCCACGCGGCCGTCCACCTCGGCCACGAGCCGATGCTCGGGCAACCGCCCGGCGTCGAACTTCTCCCAGCTGGGCGCGTCGAGCTCGAAGCTCGCCTGGCCGGTGTCCAGCCCCGCCTGATAGATGCGCAAGACGTCGTCGGCGTCGGCCGCGGTCATGGCCCGGATCGTGGCGTCACCCATGTTCCCGCAGCCTGCCGCTCACATGGACGCGCTGTCAACGCGTTTGACGCCTAGATCACTGGGTAGAGTCGAGACGTGCCGTCGTCGTCGACGCGGCGCTCGCCGCGCGAGAAGCTTGCGCCCTACCGGCGCAAGCGGGACTTCGCGCGTACACCGGAGCCGTCGGGCGAGGCGCGAGACGGAGCCCGGGGCACCGGACTGCGGTTCGTCGTGCAGCGGCATCGGGCGCGCAACCTGCATTACGACTTCCGGCTGGAGATCGACGGAGTCGGCGTGAGCTGGGCCGTCCCCAAGGGACCCACCCAGGACCCGGGCGTACGCCGCGCCGCCTTCCACGTCGAGGACCACCCCTTGGAGTACTTCGACTTCGAGGGCGTCATCCCGCGCGGCGAGTACGGCGGTGGCGACGTCATCGTCTGGGACGCAGGCACCTGGGAGCCCGCGAAAGAGGAGGACCCGGGGCGCGCCGTCGCCGACGGGGAGCTGCACGTCGACCTCCACGGTGAGAAGCTGCACGGCCTGTTCGTGCTGGTGCGGACGAAGACCGACGCGTCCGGCAAGGAACAGTGGCTGCTCCTGAAGAAGCGGGACGACGACGCGGTCCAGGGCTGGGATCCCGAGGACCATCCGAAGTCCGTCCGCTCCGGACGAACGAACGACCAGGTGAAGGCCGACCCGGACAAGCTGTGGCGATCCGGTGAGCCGGCCGCTCGAGCCGCCGTGTCGCTGAAGGCTTCTCCGGTGACGCCGGACGAACTGGCGGCGTTGGACGCGCTGAAGTCCGAAGGGCAGTGGGAGGTCTTCGGGCGTACGCTCAAGGTCACCAACCTGGACAAGGTCCTGTTCCCGCCGCTGGGGCGGCAGAAGCCGGTGACCAAGCGGGATCTGCTCCGCTACACCGCCGAGATCGCGCCGATCGCCATGCCCTACCTGACCCGGCGGGCGATGAACCTGCACCGTTATCCCAACGGCGCGGACAGCAAGGGCTTCTGGCACAAGCAACTGCCCGACCACGCGCCGGAATGGCTGCCCCGGTGGGACAACCCCGACGCCGATCCCGGCGAGACGACAACCTACCTGGTGGTGGACGAGCCGGCCGCGCTGATCTGGGCCGCCAACTTCGGCGGGCTCGAATGGCACGCCTGGACCTCGCATGTCGACCGGCCCGACCGGCCCACGTACGCCCTGATCGACCTCGACCCGGGCGAGAAGACGAAGTGGGCGGATCTGGTGATGCTGGCCAAGCTGCACCGGGACGCCCTGGAACACCTCGGCGTGTCGGCCCGCCCGAAACTGAGCGGTCGCCGGGGCATCCAGATCTGGGTGCCCATCCGGCCCGGCCCCACCTTCGACGACACCCGGGCCTGGGTGGAGCGGCTCTCGAAGACCGTCGGCGCGCTCGTGCCCGACCTGGTCAGCTTCAAATGGCAGAAAGACGAGCGGGGCGGGCTGGCGCGTCTGGACTACACGCAGAACGCGATCAACAAGACGCTGGTGGCTCCCTACAGCCCGCGCCCGGCGGCGGGAGCGCCGGTGTCGACCCCGATCGACTGGGACGAGCTGGACGACAAGAAACTGCGGCCGGACAAGTTCACCATCCGTACGCTGCCGAAGCGGCTGGCGGAGAAGGGTGACCTGTTCGCGGGCGTACTCGACTTCACGCAGAAGCTGCCGAAGTTCCGCTGACGATCCGCGTGCGCCGGCGTTTCGGCGCCGGCGTTTTGGCGCTGGCGTTTCGGCGCCGGCGTTTTGGCGCTGGATCAGGGATCTAGGTCGAATCTTGGCCCAAGATTCGACCTAGATCCCTGATCCAGCGACGATCTTGCTGTAGCGGTGGCAGGGGACCGACAGCGTCCCGCCCTCGACCTCGGCCTGGTAGGTGAACATGCCGTCGTCGACCCAGCCACACCGTTCGTAGAACCGGCGCGCCCGGTGATTGCCGTCGACCACGGCCAGCCAGGCCCGGTCGTGGCCGCCGACAGCGACTTGGCGTTCGGCCTCGGCCAGCAGGCTCGCGGCGACCCCGCCGCCACGATGAGCGGCGGCCACGTAGACCTGTTCGACCTCGTCGCCGACGACCATCACGAACCCGGCGACCTCGCCGGACTCGCTCACCGCCACGGTCGTCTCCGCCACCCGTTCGCCGGCCCGCTGGTGGAACGCTTCCGCGGTGCGTACGGAGACGAGTTCGTCGGGGACGTTGCCGAGGTGGCCGTCGGCCCAGCCCTTGGTCCAGATCTCCGCCACCGTGGTGGCGTCCTCGGCTCGGGCGGGTCGGATCGCGTACGCCGGCATCGATCGACGATAACAGGAATGTCGGGGGTGGCCGGTAGCTTCGGCCTCGTGAGCGCGCCTGGTGACGTCCCCGAGGAGATCCTCGTCCGGCTGCGGGCGATCTGCCGGCAGCTGCCGGAGACCTACGAGGAACCGGCCTGGATCGGCGTCCGGTGGCGTATTCGGCAGCGGACCGTCGCCCATGTCTACATCCGTGACGCCGAAGACCACTGCGTCATGACGTTCCGGGCACCGGGCGAGGAGATCGTCGCGCTGGTCCAGAGTGGACTAACGTTCTACCGGGCGGACTGGGGCGACAACGTCGTCGGCATGATCTTCACCGCGGAGGTCGACTGGGTCGAGGTCGCCGAGCTGCTCACCGAGAGCTACCGCATCATGGCGCCGAAGCGGCTCGCCGCCCTCGTCGACGGGCCACCCCTCCTCGCGGATTAGCCGGGCAAGAGGTGGGAAAGGGTGGCGCATGGAAACCATCGCCACCCTCGCCCATGACCTCGACGTCACCACTGAGGACGTTCAGGCGTACGTGCAGGAACTGATCCGTCGCGACGGCGAGCCGGCCGTCATCGCGGCGAAGCGAGATGTGCCGACCGAGACGGCCCTCACCGACACCGCCGCCCACCAGGTACGGGTACAGCTGACGCACTGAGGCCGAGGTGCGGCCGGCTCACAGGTCGGTCGACAACGCGACGTGCTTCCACTGCTCCAGCTCGCGCCGGACCAGGTCGAGCTTCGCCTCGATCCGGGCGATCGCGTCCCGGCCGAGCTGGAGGCGCAGCGGCGGCTCGGGGACCTCGGTCACGTCGATGACGGCGTGGGCCGCCTTCACCGGATCGCCGGCCTGCTTGCCGTCGTTCGTGCCCATGCTCTGCCGGACCGGTCCCGCGCCCGCCTCGTAGTCGGGGATCGTGGCGGGCTCGGTCCGCAGGCTCGCGGGGTTCAGGAAGTCGGTGCGGAAGCCGCCCGGTTCCACGATCGTCACGCGTACGCCGAGCGGGGCCAGCTCGCCGTGCAGCGCTTCGGAGAGGGCCTCGACGGCGAACTTGGTCGCGCCGTAGAGCCCGACGCCGGGTGCGGTGGCGAAGCCGCCGACCGAGCTGAGGTTGAGCACGTGCCCGGAGCGCTGCGCCCGTAGTACTGGCAGGGTGGCCTTGAGGGTGTTGATCACGCCGAACACGTTCACCTCGAACAGGTCGCGGGCCGCCGCGTCGGAGACCTCCTCGACCGCGCCGACCAGCCCGTATCCGGCGTTGTTGACCACCACGTCGATGCGGCCGAACCGGTCGACCGTCGCCTCGACGGCGGCCCGCAGCTGTGCGGGGTCGGTGACGTCGGCGGTCAGCGCGAGCAGATTCGCCGGCTCGTCGGGGTAGGCCTTGCTGACGGCGGCGGCGTCGCGAGCGGTCGCGGCGACCTGGTGACCACGCTCGAGGGCGGCCCGGACGATCTCGGCGCCCAGCCCACGGGAGGCACCGGTGACGAAGAAGACTTTGCTCATGCCCCGAAGGTAGAAGCTAGAGTCGGCTCTAGATCAAGCACGAAACGCCACCGGTGTGACAGGGGTCGCTATGGATCTGACCATCGGCGAGGTCGCCGAGCGCAGCGGGCTCAGCGTGCACGCGTTGCGGTTCTATGAGAAGGAGGGGTTGTTCGCCAACCCCGTACGCCGTACCGCCACCGGCCGCCGCGTCTACCACGAGGAAGACGTGGAATGGCTGGCGGTATGCACCAAGCTGCGCTCGTCCGGGATGTCGCTCGCGGCGATCCGGCAGTACGTCGAGCTGGCCCGGCAGGGCGCCGGCAACGAGAAGGAACGCCTCGGCCTGCTCCGGGCGCACGAGCAGCACGTGCTGGCCCAGATTCAGGAGCTGACCGAGTGTCTGTCGGTGATCCGGTACAAGGTCGAGATCTACGAGGGCGCCCTCGACCGAGGTGAGGCGAACGAACTCTGGAATCCGTCCCACGCCGAGCCGGTCGGGCTCACCGACACCGACGCCACGTGCCATCGCGCTGCCGCGTGACGCCACCGGCAACCGCATGATCATTGCGCATCCTGCGTTGGTGAATCGGGCGAATCGCCGCCTGAAACATCGTGGCTGGCGCAATGATCACGCGGGGAGCGGGGTGCGGGGAGCGGGCTAGAACCAGCCGCGCCAGAACTGGAAGAGCTGGTAGCCGTAGTAGATCCCGTTGACCGGCGTACCGGACGACTCGGTGATCCAGATCGTCAGGTCGCCGAAGCCTTGGCGAACCGGCGGCAGGTAGAGCAGCAGGAACACCACGAGCAGCCCGAACGGGCGGATCTTCCGGCCCACCGCCTGGATCCGGGAAGGCAGGTAATGCTCGATCATCCCGTAGCCGTCGAGGCCGGGGATCGGCAGCAGATTCAGCGCCGCGCTCGCCACCTGCAGGTACGCCAGCAGGGTCAACCCGGCCCAGAAGACGGCATGCGGTTCGCCGAGGTCGTAGATCCCGGCCGGGCCGAGCAGCGCGACCGTCGTGAGGAGCAGACCCGCGGCGACGACGTTCACCGCCGGTCCCGCCATCGAGACCAGGGCGTCCCGATGGCGGCTGCGCAACCGTTCGGATTCCACCAGCACCGCCCCGCCCGGGAGCGGTAGACCACCGGTGAGCAGCGCGAACAACGGCAGCAGGAAGGTGAGCACCGGGTGGCCGTACGTCAGCGGGTTCAGGCGTAGGTAGCCCTTCGCCTCGATGGTGTCGTCGCCGCCGCGGTGCGCGACCAGGGCGTGGGCGTACTCGTGGAGGCAGAGCGTGACGAGCCAGCCGGTCAGGATGAAGACGAAGACGGCGGCCTGATCCGGCACGACGCCCGACCACATCCCCCAGCCGCTCGCCGCGGACAACGCCACGAGCAGCACGAACAGCCACGAGACGCCGGCCTGGCGACGGCGTACGCGAGGCGCGCGGGGCATGCGGCGCGACGCACGCCGGCGCTGCCGGGCCACGTCGGCCTCGATGGCCCGGGCGCGTTCGTCCCAGCCGCCCTCGGCGGCGAGCCGCTGCAGCGGGTCGTCCAGCGGGTCGAGGTAATCCTCCCCAGCGTCGGTCACGAGGCGTGAGGCTACCCCAAACGTCGGGGGTTCTGGTTACCCTCGGGACATGGGCGAGGAGCGGGCCGGCGTCGCGCTGACCAACCTGGACCAGTCGCTGTTCGAGGGCGCGGAGGCCACCAAGCGCGACCTCGTGGACTACCTGGACGCCGTGCGGGAGCGAATCCTGCCGGTGCTGCGGGATCGTCCGCTGTCGGTGATCCGGGTGCTGCGTGGCCAGAATCCGTTCATGCAGAAGAACGTTCCCAAGTACACGCCGGACTGGGTGAAGACGGTGTCGCTGTGGGCGGAGTCGTCGCATCGCGAGGTCTCCTACGCGCTCTGCAACGATCGTCAGACGCTGTTGTGGTTCGCCAATCAACGGGCGATCGAATATCACCCGACGCTCGTCGTGGCGGAGCGCTGGGCGTACCCGACGCATTTGATCCTGGACCTGGATCCGCCGGAGGGCGGTGGCTTCGCGCGGGCGGTGACCGCCGCGCACCTGGTCCGCGAGGTGCTCGCGCAGGCCGGGATGGCCGGCGCGGTCAAGACCAGCGGTGCCAAGGGCGTTCACGTGTTCGTGCCGCTCGACGGCGAGACCGGCGCGGAGGACGTCGCGGCGGCCACCCGGGCGGTCGCGGCCCGCGCGGAGCGGCTCGACCCCGAGGTGGCCACGACCGCGTTCATCCGCGAGGACCGCGCGGGCAAGGTCTTCCTCGACTCGACGCGCGCGGGCGGGGCCACTGTGGTCGCCGCTTACAGTCCGCGACTTCGCCCTGGTACGCCGGTCTCGTTCCCGGTGCCCTGGGCCGATCTCGACCGGGTGACCCCGGCGGACTTCACGGTACGCACGGCGATTCCGCTGCTGGCCGACGCCGATCCGTGGGCCGAGCTGATGCCGCCGCCGCAGCGGTTGGATCCGGGTCTCGTGGAGGAGGGGCACACCATCCCCATCGCCCGTGTGCAGGCGATGCATGAGGGGAAGCGGCGCGCCCGGGCCAAACGCGCGGCATCCTGAGCCGTCTCCGACGTTGATGGACTACAGTCCGGTTATGCCTCAGGAGGCGGACCTTCTCGCGGTGCGGACGCCCGCCCGGGCCGAACGGGCCGACGCCGCGCGCAATCGCCGAGCGGTGCTCGACGCGGCCGCGATCCTGTTCCGCGAGCGTGGCGCGGAGTCGGTGACCATGGACGAGGTCGCCGCGAAGGCCGGCGTCGGCAAGGGCACCCTGTTCCGCCGGTTCGGCGACAAGTCCGGCCTGGCCATGGCGGTGCTGGACGAGGCCGAACGGGACCTGCAGGAGCGCATCCTGTCCGGACCGCCGCCACTCGGTCCCGGTGCCGCTCCAGGCCCTCGGCTCGTCGCTTTCGCCGGGGCGTACCTGGACTTTCTGCTGGCCAACCTTGACGTCGTGCGGATGTCGGAGGCCGCCTCGCCCGGCGCACGGTACCGCGTCGGGGCGTACCGCTTCTGGCAGTTGCACGCCCGGATCCTGCTCGACGGCACGCCGGACCCCGACTTCGCGGCGCACGCCCTGCTCGCGTCGCTGTCGGCGGTCCACGTCTCAGCGCTGCTGGCCGAGATCGGGGAAGACCGCGTCCGCGAAGGAGTGGCCAGACTCGCCCGCTCCCTCTTCCTCCGCTCGTAAGCTTCGGGTGTGGCGAAGTACTTCGACGTTCACCCGGACAACCCTCAGCCCCGGGCCATCCGGCAGGTCGTGGACCTGCTGAAGGAGGACGCGCTCATCGCGTACCCGACCGACTCCTGCTATGCCCTGGGCATCCAGCTCGGCAATCGCCCCGGCCTGGAGCGGATCAAGGAGATCCGGCGGCTCGACGACCGCCACCACTTCACCCTCGTCTGCCGGGACTTCGCCCAGCTCGGCCAGTTCGTGAAGATCAGCAACTCGGTGTTCCGCCTGGTCAAGGCGGCTACGCCGGGCAGCTACACGTTCATCCTCCCGGCCACCAAGGAAGTGCCGCGGCGGCTCATGCACCCGAAGAAGCAGACCGTCGGCGTACGCATCCCGGACCATCGGGTCGCCCAGGCGCTGCTGGACGAGTTGGGGGAGCCGATCCTGTCCAGCACGCTGCTGCTGCCGGGGGAGGAGGAGCCGATGACGCAGGGCTGGGAGATCAAGGATCAGCTCGACCACCAGATCGACGCGATCATCGACTCCGGCGAATGCGGGACGGAGCCGACCACAGTGGTGGACCTGTCCGGCGACGAGCCGGAGATCCTCCGCTACGGCGCCGGGGACCCGGCCCGCTTCGAATAGCCGCTTCGACTCCAGGACGGCAGCGCCGCGACGGCCTTCGTCGCCGCTCGCGGCGTCGAGACCGGCTGCTGAGGGTTCTCCCCGATGGCGTCACAGCGGCCGCGGCGCGAGACTGGGGGACGTGGCCGGTGCTGTCGACGACTACGTCTGGGCGCTCGCCGGGCGGCTGCGCGGTCCCGGCCGACTCCGGGACGGCATGCTGACCGAGGTACGCGAGGCGCTGACCGACGCGGCGGACGCGTATCGGGACGCGGGTCTGACCCCGCTGGAGGCGGAGCGCCGTGCGGTGGCCGACTTCGGCCCGGTTCGGCCGCTGGCCCGGGAGTTCCAGGAGGTGCTGGCGGCGGCCCGGGGTCGGCGTACGGCGTGGCTGTTGCTCGCCGTGCTCGGCATCCACTATGGACTTTCCGAGTTGATCGGCCGGATGACGGACTGGCAGGCCGACTGGGGTTCGGCCGAGCCGAGCGCGCTGTACCTCGGATTCGCGCGCTGCACCGACCTCTTCGTCCAGGCCGCCCTGGCGGCCGCGATCGCCGCGGTCGCCGCGATGGGCTGGGGAACGCGTCGTCTCGGTCTGCGACTCACCCTCGTACGCGCCACCGCGGCGTTGTCCACGCTGACCGTCCTCGGCGCCGTCGCCGCAGGTACGCTGCTCACCCTCTTCGCGCCGACGGGCTCCGCCGCGGGCGAGCTGCTCTGGATCGCCCCGTTCGCCGCCGTCCTCGTGTCGGCCTGGCGCACCTGGTACGCCGCCCGCCTCGCGGCCTAACCCCACTCACCTTCCCCGCGCGCCCGCCCTGGCCCGGCGGGCTCGCCTACGTCCGCGCTGGATCAGGGATCTCGGTCGAATCTTGGACCAAGATTCGACCGAGATCCCTGATCTGGCGCTCAACGCGTCCAGCGGCTCAGGCGAGGCGGAGGACCGACTCCACTGCGGTGGTGAACTGCTGCCAGTCCTGTTTGTCGGCGGTGAGCGTACGCCGCCCCGCCGCGGTCAGTTCGTAGGTGCGCCGCTGCCGTCCGGAGTCCCCGGCCCACGCGCCCTGAATCAGTCCGGCGGTCTCCAATCGGCGCAGTGCCGGATAGAGGGAGCCGGTCGGATAGTTCAGGACGCCGCCGCTCCGTGATGCGAGTTCCTGACTGATGGCGTACCCGTGGCGCGGGCCGTCTTCGAGGACGGCCAGCAGCAACGTCTCCAGATGGCCGCGGAAGAGGTCCTGACGCACGCAGACAGTCTACATGCGTAGGGTGTATGGTCATACCGTCTACATGTAGACCGCCTACATAAGGAGACGCCTCATGCACCCCCTCCGCATCGCACTCGCCGCAGCACTGCTGGCCACAACGGCCACGACGGCCACAACGGTGACAACGGCCGGAGCCGCTCCGGCGGCGTCCCGGGAGTCCAGCCTGAGCTGGACAACCTGTGGCCCGGCGACCGACCAGACCGCCCAGTGCGCGTGGTTGCGCGTACCACTGGATTGGTCGCGGCCGACCGGCCGGAAGATCAACCTGGCCGTGGCCCGGCATCCCGCCGCCGACCCGGCTCACAAGATCGGCACCCTGCTCTTCGTGCCGGGCGCCGGAGTCTCGGTCGTCAACCAGGTGGCCACCCCGTGGCACGGCGGGCTCGGGCTGCTGCCGGAGCTGGTCGACCGGTTCGACATCGTCGGGATCGACCCGCGCGGCGGCGGAGTCGATCTCACCTACGGTTCGGCCGACGCGACCGTCCACAGTGCCTCGCTGGACTGCGCCCGGCCCTTCAACGACCCCGCGGTCAGCCGTTTCCCGGCCGACCTCGCGGGCTACGTCAAGCTGCTCAAGCACAATCGGGCCGCGGCCGCGAGCTGCGACCAGGACCTGATCCGGCACCTGGACGCGGAGACGCAGGCCCGGGACGCCGAGGCGCTACGGGCGGCGCTGGGGGAGTCCCAGCTGACCTGGTTCGCCTGGACGTACGCGAGCCTCCTCGCGCAAACCTATGCGCAGCTCTTCCCGGATCGGATCCGGGCGCTGGTGCTCGACGGCCCACTGGACCACACCGTGCCCACCGCGACCTACGTACGCACCCAGGTACACGAGACGGAGGAGGCGTTCGGCCGCTTCGTCGCCTGGTGTGGCCGCGATCCGAGCTGTGCCCTGCACGGGCAGGACATCCCCGCGATCTACGACGAGATCGTCGAGCGGGCGAATCGGGTACCGCTGCCGGTCGACGGGCTCGATCACGCGATCACCGGTGAGGAGATCGGCTACATCGTGATGTACGTGCTGGAGAACGGCACGATCCCGGCCGGCTACGGCGGCTGGATCGATCTCGCGTACGCCCTCGCGAATCTGCGTACCGGGGACACGACCGGCTGGGCCGGGGCGTACGCGACGACGCTCGCGCCCGCGTACTACCACCCCTACCGCGCCGGTGGCTGTGTCGACTTCCCGCGCGACATCACCACGTACGCCGAGTTCCAGGCGCTGCGCCGCGAACTCGCGCAGCTCGCCCCGCACACCGGTGGCGTCTCCGATTCGTGGGACTACGTGAGCGGCTGCCAAGGCTGGCCGGTTACCTCCGTGGCGCCCCGGCGGCCGGTGGTCGTCCACGATGCACCGCCGACGTTGCTGGTGCTCACGCGGCACAACCCGCTCGCCCCCTATGACCTCGCGACGCCGGTCGCGAACCAGATCGAGGGCAGCACGACGGTGACCTACGAAGGCGACGCGCACATCGCGTACTTCAACTCGCCCTGCGTACGCGACGCCGAGCTGGCATTCCTCACGACTGCGACGCCGGGCGTCGCCGCCTGCGCCGACGGCACCTGACCGGCGTAGTCGATCACGCTGTCGGGGAGTCGATCAGGGCGCTCCGGACACGACACGCCGGTCGATCACGACGACAAGTTCATGATCGCGCCCCAAAAACCGCTAGGTGGGGCGCCAGGTGAGGGAGAGGCCGGTGGCGGCCCGGTCCGCGGTGATCTGCATCATGCTGCCGAGCATCGTCGCCCGGTCCGCCACCAGGGCCGTGCCGTCGGGCGCGTAGGTGATCCGGTCGCTGACGAGCACGGGGACGCCTTCGTCGTCGTCGAGGTGCCGGGCAACGTCCGCGTCGAGCGCCGCCGGCCGGATCGTCTCCGCCGCCCGGGCCACCGCCACCCCCTGGTCGGCCAGGGCCGCATACAGGCTCACGCTGGTGAAATCCACGTTACGTAACCGGTCCGCGTGCGGCTCGCGTACCCAGGAGATCTGATGGATGGCGCGGCGGCCGGCGAATGCGCGGACCCGTTCCAGCCGCAGGGCGGTCTCGGTCTCGCGGACCCGCAGCCGCGCCGCGATGTGCGCGGGCACGCGGCGCTGTGCGCGGGAGATCACCGTGGTGCGGACCTCGTGGCCCTGCTCGCGCAGGTCGTCGGCGAAGCTCCGCAAAGATCCCAGCTGGTACGCCAAATGGGGCGGTGCGACAAAGGTGCCTTTGCCCGGCTGCTGGACGATGAGTCCGTCGGCGCTCAGCTCGCGCAGCGCCTGCCGCAGCGTCATGAGGGTGACGCCGTAGGCCTGGCTCAGCTCCCGTTGGGCGGGCAGCGCCTCGCCGGGGGCGTAGTGGCCGTCGCGGATCTTCGCGGCGAGATCGCCGGCGATTTCCCGATACCTCACCACGCCGCTCCCTCCTTCCGTGATCATCGCGTCAGCCATGTCGTTTCGCGCGACAGAATGTCCGTTGAAACAGCATGGCTGACGCAATGATCAAACCATGAGGGCGGTTCGGAGTGAATGAATGAAGGCGCCGAGGTCAGAGGGACTGGCGCCGTCGAGGATCCGCCGCATGACGGCAGCTCCGACGATCACCCCGTCGGCGACCTCGGCCGCCTCGGCTGCCTGGTCCGGGCTGGAGATGCCGAAGCCGATCAGGACAGGCAGGTCGGTGACCTGCTTGACCCGGGCCGCGAGCGTCACCGCCGACGGGGCCAGACGGTCGCGTTCGCCGGTGGTGCCCATGATCGAGACGGCGTAGACGAAGCCCTGACTGCGGCGGCCGATCTCAGCCAGCCGGTCGTCCGGGATGGCGGGGGAGGCGAGCAGGCTGACCGCGATCCCGGGCGCGGTCAGCTGATCGAGCTCGTCGAGCGGCAGATCAGGCACGATCAAGCCGGTGACCCCGGCCGCCGTGAGCGCTTCGCCGAACCCCGGCCGGAGGGCGAGATTGGCGTAGGTGCTGGCGACGAGCGGAATGCCGACCCGGTCGGCGGCCAGATCCGCGAGGATCGAGGCGGGGGTCGCGCCCCGGGCGAGCGCGGCGTCCGAGGCCTCCTGGATCGTCGGTCCGTCCACTGTGGGGTCGGAGAACGGCAGCCCGACCTCGATCAGGTCGGCCCCGGCGTCCTCGAACGCCCGCAGGTACGCCGTCCAGCCCGGCACGACGCCGCCGGTGAGGTAGGGCATCAGCAGCTTCGTCACAGCTCTGCCTCCGCGATCAGCGTGGCGATGTCCTTGTCGCCCCGGCCGGAGAGCGTCACGAGCACGGTCGAGCCGCTGGGCAGGTCAGGCGTACCGGCGGCGCGGACGACCCAGGCGAGCGCGTGCGCCGACTCGATGGCGGGCAGTACGCCTTCCGCCCGAGCCAGCCGGACGGCGGCCGCGATCGCCTCCTCGTCCGAGACGGTCACATACTTGGCGCGACCGAGATCACGCAGGTACGCGTGCTCCGGCCCGACGCCGGGGTAGTCCAGCCCGGCCGCGATCGAGTGCGCCTCCTTGATCTGCCCGTGCTCGTCCTGGAGGAACAGGGACTGGAAACCGTGCAGGACGCCGATCTCCCCGTGCGAGGCGCCGGAACCGCCTTCGGCCTCCACCCCGATGAGCTGGGCCGGCGTGTCGATGAACCCCGCGAAGGTGCCCGCGGCATTGCTGCCCCCGCCGACGCAGGCGACGACGTAATCGGGGACCGCGCTGGACAGCTCGGCCGCGCACTGCCGCCGGGCCTCGTCTCCGATGACGCGCTGGAACTCGCGGACCATCGTCGGGTAGGGATGCGGTCCGATGACCGAACCGACGCAGTAGTACGCCTCGTCGGCGTCGGAGACCCAGTGGCGCATCGCCTCGCTGGTCGCGTCCTTGAGCGTACGGCTGCCGGTGGTGACCGGCACGACTTCGGCGCCCAGCAGCCGCATCCGGAAGACGTTGTGCGCCTGGCGGTCGATGTCTCGTTCGCCCATGAACACCTTGACCGGCAGGCCCAGCAACGCCCCGGCGGTGGCGGTCGCGACGCCGTGCATGCCCGCTCCGGTCTCCGCGATGAGGCGCGTACGCCCCATGCGGCGGGCCAGCAACGCCTGCCCCAGGACGTTGTTGATCTTGTGCGACCCGGTGTGCGTCAAGTCCTCCCGCTTGAGCAGCACGGTCACCCCGAGATCGGCCGACAGCCGCAGGGCCGGCGTCAGCGGGGTGGGGCGGCCCGCGTACGCGGACAGTAGTGCGCTGAGGCTGCCGCGGAAGCCGGGATCGGCCCACGCCTCGGCGAACGCCTCCGCCACGGCCTGACAGGCGGGGATGAGGGATTCCGGGACGTAGCGTCCGCCGTATTCGCCGAACCGGCCGAGCGCTCCGGCGCGCTGCGAGACTGTTATAGAACTCATGGAACAGTTATAGAACAGTTGAGCGCGGCGTGGCAAGCCGGTAGGTTCTCGACGTGATCTATCGGCTGTACGCCCAGCGCCTGCGCTCCCGCCTGCGTCCTGAGCAGCTTCCCCGGCACGTCGCGATCGTGATGGACGGCAACCGCCGCTGGGCACGGCAGCAGGGGTTCGAGAACCCCAACATCGGCCACCGCTACGGCGCGGAGCACGTGGACGAGGTGCTGGACTGGTGTGCCGGACTCGGCATTCCGGCCGTCACGGTCTACGTCTGCTCCGGTGACAATCTGCGCAAGCGCGACTCCGACGAGGTCGCCCACCTGATGCGCATGATCGAGGAGGTCGTCGCCGAGCGGCTGCGCCACCCGGAGGGCCAGTGGCGGCTGCATGTCGCCGGCCGGCTGGACGACGTGCCCGAGTCGACCCGCGCCGCGTTGAAGCGGGCGGTCGACGAGACCCGGGACCGGGACGCGCCGTTCGACCTCACGATCGCGATCGGCTACGACGGCCGGGAGGAGATCGTCGACGCCGTCCGGTCGCTGATCGACGTGCAGGCGCGGCTCGGGGTGACCCCCGAGGAACTCGCCGAGCGGATCAGCCCCGAGGACATCGCCGCCCACCTCTACACGAGCGGCCTGCCCGACCCCGACCTCGTCATCCGGACCAGCGGCGAGATCCGGCTCTCCGGCTTCCTGATCTGGCAGGCGGCCTACTCCGAGCTGTACTTCTGCGACGTGTACTGGCCCGGCTTCCGCTACATCGACTTCCTGCGGGCTCTGCGGTCGTACGCCCGCAGACAACGCCGATTCGGCGCCTGACTTCGCTTGCCGCGCTCGCCGACGGCGTGATCATCGCGTCAGGCATGCTGCTTACTCGGGCATTTCGCCGCGCGAAACAGCATGGCTGACGCGATGATCACGCCAGGGCGGGCGGAGACGCGGCGGCCCAGCGAGCGGCGAGGCGGGCGAAAGCCCGTTCGCCGCTCGGAGCGTCCACGAAGGACTTGATCCGCTCGGCGCAGTCGCGCGGGCTCAGTTCGCTGGTGTCGACCTCGACGTCGTACACGGCGTCGCGATGCACCAGCGGATACTGCGACTCCGCCTTGCCGATCGGGCGGTCGCCCCGAGCCGCCTCGCGTCGCTGCAGCTCCGGCAGCGGGCAGTGGACCTTGACGAACACGACGTCGGCTGGGAACAGCTCGACGCACTCCCGCAGCCATTCCGGTCGGCGGAGGACATGGTCCAGCACCACGTCGTTGCCGCCTTCGGCCATCCCGGCCGCCGCCCGGTGGTAGCCCGCGGCCAGCCGCTGCAGCGTCGCCTCCAGCTCGTCCGGGCTCATCGGGCGCTGATGGCGCATCGAGTTCAGGGCGTCGACCGGCATGAAGTAGTAAGGCCGGTCGAGCAGCGGAAGCAGTTCCCGGGCGATGCTCGTCTTGCCCGCGCTCGACGTGCCGTTGAGCAGGATGATCTGACCGGTACGCGGGGGCTCCATGATCTTGACCTTACAGCTGCTACGTTGCAATGAGTCCGTCCAGGAAGGGGATCCGATGGCCGAGCAGCCCGTCGACCGCCGCGTACGCGTACTCGGCCAGCCGGTGGACGAGTATCCGGAGCTGCCACCGGAGGCGGAACGGGGATCGGCGCGCCGGGTCACCGTCGTCGGCGAGGACATCCTGCATCGGCCGTGTCGGGAGGTGACCGAGTTCGGCTCGCCCGAGCTGGCCCGGCTCATCGACGACATGTTCGCCACGCAGCTCGTCGCGCAGGGCGTCGGCCTGGCGGCCAACCAGGTCGACGTGGATCTGCGGCTGTTCGTCTACGACTGCCCCGACGACGACGGCGTACGCCACGTCGGGCACATCTGCAATCCGGTGCTGGACGAGCTGCCCCCGGCCGAGCGCCGGTTGGTCGAGCACGACGAGGGCTGCCTGTCGGTCCCCGGGCCGTACGCTCCCGTGTCGCGCCCGGATCACGCGATCGTGCGTGGTCAGGACAAGGACGGCAACCCGCTGGTCATCGAGGGCTTCGGCTACTTCGCCCGCTGCCTGCAGCACGAGACCGATCACCTCAACGGCAAGCTCTACATCGACCGGCTCGGCAGCCGCCAGCGCAAGGCGGTGCTCAAGGAGATGGAGCAGCGCAAGGACGAGGTCTTCGCGCGCCGGGCCGAAAAAGCCGCCGCGTTGGGCAAGTAGCCGTGTAGAGAACGGGGCCTCGGCTCCGACCCGCTCGTGAACCGTTCACGAGAGGGGAAAGACAATGCACGAGGTGACGCAGCGAGCCGGCTGGCGCGAATGGGCCGGTCTCGGCGTACTCGCGCTGCCGACGTTGCTGGTCTCCATCGACGTCTTCGTCATGTTGCTGGCCCTGCCGCACATCTCGGAGGCGCTCGACGCCACCAGCGCTCAGCAGCTCTGGATCATGGACATCTACGGGTTCATGCTCTCCGGCTTCATGATCACCATGGGTACGCTCGGCGACCGCATCGGACGGCGCAAGCTGCTCCTGATCGGCTCGGCCGCCTTCGGCCTCGCCTCGGTGCTGGCCGCGTTCTCCACCAGTCCGCTGAGCCTGATCGCCTCCCGGGCACTCCTCGGCGTGGCCGGCTCGACCCTCGCGCCCTGCGCCCTCGCCCTGATCACGGCGATGTTCCGCGATCCGAAGCAGCGCGGCCTGGCGATCGGGCTGTGGCTGGTCTGCTTCATGGGCGGGGCGGCCGTCGGGCCGGTCGTCGGCGGCGTACTGCTGGAGAACTTCTGGTGGGGTTCGGTCTTCCTGCTGGGCGTACCGGCCATGCTGCTGCTGATGATCCTCGGGCCGCTGATCCTGCCCGAGCACCGCGACGAGCACGCGGGCCGGCTCGACTTCCTCAGCGTGGCCCTCTCCCTCGCCGCGATCCTGCCGATCGTCTACGGGCTCAAGGAACTGGCGCGCGTGGGCGCTGAACCGGTCCCGTTTCTCGCGCTGGCCGGTGGGTTGTTCTTCGGCATCATTTTCGTACGCCGGCAGCAGCGACTCGACGACCCGCTCCTGGACCTGCGGCTGTTCGCCAATCGTGCGTTCAGCACCGCGCTGGGCTGCATGTTCGCCGGGACGATGCTGATGGGCGCGCTGATGATGTTCATCTCGCAGCACCTACAACTCGTCGGCGGGCTCTCCCCGTTGCGGGCCGGGCTGTGGATGCTGCCGGGCGTGGCGGCCTCCGGGATCGCGTTCCTGGTCTCGCCGTTGCTGGCCCGCCGCTTCCGGCCGGCGTACCTGATCGGCGGGGGCATCGGACTCTCCGTCGTCGGGCTGCTCGTCCTGACGCAGGTCCCGGCGCACTCCGCGCCGGCCCTGGTGGCGACCGGGTTCGCGCTGACGAACCTGGGCGCGGGACCGTTCGTCACACTCGGCACTGACCTCGTCGTCGGCAACGCCCCACCGGCGAAGGCCGGCTCGGCGGCGGCGCTCAACGAGACCAGCGGCGAATTCGGCTTCGCGCTCGGGATCGCCCTGCTCGGCAGCCTGGCGACCGCGATCTACCGCTCGTCGACCCCGCCGGCCGCCGGGGAGACCTTGGCCGACGCGATCCTCGGCGGTGACGGCTCCGTGATCGCCGCCGCCCGGTCGGCCTTCGTCACCGGTATGCACCTGGCCGCCGGGCTGAGCGCCGTGATCCTCGCCGGGGTCGCGGTGGCCGTCGTCGTCCTCCTCCGCCCCACCTCCCATCCCTCCTGACCGACCCCGTCCCGGCCGCGCCGCCCGCACGGCACCGCCGGACGCCGCCGCCTCGACAGCGCTGGATCAGGGTTCCCGGTCGAATCTTGGGTCTTGATTCGACCGGGAACCCTGATCCAGCGGAATGGCGGGCGGGTAGGGTGCGGGCGTGATCAAACTCGGCGCGGTCTTCCTTCCCCAGTGGGCACCCGAGCGGCTCCGCCCGGTGGCCGAAGCCGCCGACCAGGCAGGCCTGGACGAGCTGTGGCTGTGGGAGGACTGCTTCTGGGAGAGCGGCATCGCGACGGCGTCGGCCGCGCTGGCCTGGACCTCCCGGCTGAAGGTCGGTGTCGGGCTCCTGCCCGTGCCCCTGCGCAACGTCGCGATCACCGCGATGGAGGTCGCCACGCTGCACCGGCTGTTCCCGGGGCGCGTACAGGTCGGGATCGGGCACGGGGTGCAGGACTGGATGGCTCAGGTCGGCGCGAAGGTGGACTCGCCCGTCACGTTGCTCCGCGAGTACCTCGACGCGCTGAAAGCGTTGCTACGCGGGGAGACCGTCACGACCCACGGGCGCTACGTTCATCTGGACGAGGTCACCCTCGTGTGGCCGCCGGCGCATGCCCCGATCTTCGTCGGCGCGGTCGGGCCACGGACGCTGCGACTGTCCGGTTCGGACGCCGCCGGCACCATCCTCACCGGCGGTACCACCCCCACGCGTACGCGGGAAGCCCGGGACCTGATCGGCGCCGACGAGCAGCCGGTGGTGGTCTATCTGCACGCGGCGACCGGACCGGACGCGGCGGTACGCCTGGAGGCCGAACGGATCCGCTGGGGGTACGACTCCCTCGACGACGTGGCCGTCCTCGGCGACGCGGCAACGGTCGCGGCGGGCGTACGCCGCTGGGCGGACGCCGGAGCGACCACGATCGTCCTGCAGCCGACGCCGGACGACCCCGATCCCGAGGGGTTCATGCGGTTCGTGGCGCAGGACGTCAAGGCTTTGCTGTAGTCAGCAGCGCCTTCTCGGTCGCCGCCCACATCCGGCGTTGCAGTTCGGCGGGATCGTCGAGCGCCCCCGGTTCGTCGAGGAGCATCTGCAGCGCCGCCGACACCGCGCCGATGAACGCCCCCACCGTCGCGGCCGCCTCCACCGGGTTCAGCTCGTCGGCGTACGCCCGGTGCAGGTGGTCGGCGATCTCGACGAGCGAGTCGAGCTGCACCTGCAACGCCCGGCCCCGGACGGCCGGAGTGGAGTGCATCAGCCGCAGCCGTAGCTGCGCCATCGTGCCGACCATCTCGGTGTTGCCGGTGTTGACCTCGTGCAGCGTCCGGATCAGCACCTCGACCGGGCGTTCGCCCGGCTGCCGGTTGTCGATGGCGGCGATCGCGGCGGCCACCCGCACGTCCGCCTCCGGGAACAGCAGCTCCTCCTTGCTCGCGAAGTAGCTGAAGAACGTCCGGGTGCCGATGTCGGCCGCCGCCGCGATGTCGGCGATGGTCGTGCCGTCGTATCCACGCTCCGCGAACAGCTCGGTGGCCGCATCGACGATCGCCTGCCGGGTCCGGGCGCGTTTGCGTTCTCGCAGCGTCTGCATGCCGACAGCGTACTGCATCCAGCGCCGATCTGCAGTGGTTGCAATGCTGCACTGAGTGCAGTTATGGTCGGGGCATGACGAACCGAACCGTTCTGATCTCGGGCGCCGGCGTGGCCGGCCCCACCCTGGCGTACTGGCTGGCCCGGCACGGCTTCCAGCCGACGGTCGTGGAGCGCGCGGGCGAGCTGCGGTCCAGCGGCAACCCGATCGACGTCCGGGGACCGGCCATGGCGGTGGCCCGCCGGATGGGCATCGTCCCGGCCCTTGAGGCGATGTCGACCGCCGTCACCGAGCTGAGCTTCGTCAACGCCGCCGGCCGGCCGGTCGGCCGGATGCCGATGCCGCCGAAGTCGGAGTCGATCGAGCTGCCCCGCATGGACCTGGCGACGGTTCTCCTGAACGCCGCCCGCGACGAGGCCGAATTCGTCTTCGGCGACTCGATCTCCACGCTCCGGCCGGACGCCGGCGGCGTCGACGTCACCTTCGAGCGCGGCGCGCCCCGGCGGTTCGACCTGGTCGTCGGGGCCGACGGCGTGCACTCGTGGACCTGGCGGCTCGCCTTCGGCGAGGAGAGCCGCTTCGTCGAGCAACTGGGCATGTGGGTCGCGACGCTGGCGATCGACGGCATCGGCCTCGATCCGCGGCAGGTGGTGATGTACAACGAGCCCAATCGCTCGCTCTCGCTGCATCCGGGCAGCGGCAAGCCCATCGCCGCCTTCATCTGGCGCGCGCCCGCCGATCCCGGCTACGACTACCGGGACACCGCCGACCACAAGCGCCGGGTCGCCGAGGCGTACGCCGAAGCCGGTTGGCGGGTGCCGGAGCTGCTGCGGCACGTCCGCGAGTCCGACGACCTCTACTTCGACGCCGTCAGCCGAGTCCGGCTGGATCGCTGGGCGGCCGGGCGGGTGGTGTTGCTCGGCGACGCGGCCTCTTCGGTGTCCCTCTTCGGCGACGGGTCGACCCTCGCGATGGCGGGCGCGGCGACGCTGGCCGACGCGTTGGCGGCGAACCCGGCCGACCACGAGACCGCGTTCCGGGCGTACGAGGCGGAGCATCGGAAGTTGGTCGGGCCGAAGCAGAACGGCGTCGGCCTCGCGTCCCACTTGATCATCCCGTCGACGCGCCTCGCGATCGGCGTACGCAACACCGCCTCGAAGGTGCTGGCGCTCGTCAGGAGATGACGTGCGCTGGAGCGGCGGATTCCTGACGGGCGGAATTGCGGGCGGTGTGGCGGGCGAGCCACACCGGGACCATGTCGCCGGGCATCGGGCGGGCCATGAGGTACCCCTGGGCCAGCGTGCACCCCGTGGCGGCGAGCATCTGGCGGGTGTACTCGTTCTCGACGCCCTCGGCCACCGACCGCAGGCCGAGGGCGCGGGCGAGTTCCACAGTGGATCGCACGATGGCCGCGTCGTCGCTGTTGCGGGCCATGCCGCCGACGAAGGACTGGTCGATCTTGATCTCGGTCAGCGGCAGCTTCCGCAGATGTTGCAGCGAGGAGTATCCGGTGCCGAAGTCGTCGAGGGCCACCCCGACGCCGAGCGCCGCCAGCCGCTCGACGGTGCTGTGCGCCCGGGAGGCGTCCGACATCAAGGCGCTCTCGGTGATCTCGATCTGAATCAGCTCCGGCGGTACGCCGTGCAGCGTCAGCCGGCGCGCCAGCTGATCGACGATCTCCCCGCCGTGCAGGTCGCGCGCGCTGACGTTGAGCGACGCGCGCAGGTTCAGCCCTTCGGAACGCCACTGCGCGACCTGCTGCACGACCTCGTCTATCACCCGCGTCGTCAGCAGTTGCATGACCGCCGTGTGCTCGGCGACCTGCAGCAGTTCAGCGGTCGGCACGGGTCCCCGGCCCGGGTGCCGCCAGCGCAGCAGCGCCTCCACCCCGATCGGTTCGCCGGTCGTCAGCGACACCTGCGGCTGGTAATGCAGCGTCACCTGCTCGCGTTTGGTCTCCAGGGCCTGCCGGAAGTCGGTGAGCAGGCCGAGCTGCTGCGGGCTGGTGTGCCCCGACGACGGGTCGTAGACGGCGGCGGTGTCGCCGCGGCGCTTCGCCTCGTACATCGCGAGGTCGGCGTGGCGCATCAAGGTCGCGAAGTCCTCGCCGTGATCCGGGTAGACGGCGATCCCGACCGACCCGGTGATGTCGACCGGCAGCCCGTCGAGGCGCAGCGGCTCGGCGAGCGCGGCCAACAGCCGTCCCGCGATGAGTTCGGCCTGGCTGACGTCGTGCAGGTTGGTGGCCAGTATCGCGAACTCGTCGCCGCCGAGCCGCCCGATCACTCCGTCGATCGGCTCCTCACGCTGGAGCCGTTGCGCGACCGAGACCAGCAGCCGATCACCGACCTCGTGGCCCAGCGCGTCGTTGACGTGCTTGAACCGGTCCAGGTCCAGCATCAGCAGTGCGACGTGCGGCGCTTCGCGGGTGGCCACCATGTCGGTGAACCGATGCTGCAGCGCCCGCCGGTTGGCCAGGCCGGTGAGCGGGTCGACCCGGGCCACCCGGGCGCGCTCGGCCGACAACCGAGCCATCCGCTGGACGGCGTACAGGGGAATGAAGATCAGCACCACGAACGCCGCGTTCACGTGCGCCGCCACGGCGAGCACCGGGCTCAGCATCAACAGCGACGCCTTGAACAGGGTCTGATAAGGCAGGGTCTCGGTCACTCGGCGGGCGCGGGCCGGTCCCAGGCGGAGGCGGGCCGCGATCCAGACCATCAAGTTGTACGCCAAGAGCCAGGCCAGCGCCGATCCCGCGATCGTGACGGCGTCCCCGAGACGCTCCGAGGTCGTCGCCTTGTGGAACGGGTCCGGATCTCCGATCACGATGACGAGGTACGCGGCCCCGAGCGCGACGGCGTACTCCGCCGAGACCAGCGTCGCCTGTCGCATCGTGTGTTTGAGTTTGGTCGCCACCACGAAGACCGCGAGGGTCTGCGCGACGATCGCCGGCCCGAGTCCCCAGCACAGCAGGATCGCGAAGCTGAAGCAGAGGCTGGGACACACCACGGCGGTGTAGAGCCGATCACCGGCGACGAAGGCCGAGGCGGCGGCGAGGACGCAGAGCCCCGTCATCATCCAACAGGCCGGCTTGGTCGCGTACGCCGACACGGCCTGACCCGCGTGCGTCAGAAGCAGAGCCGTCGCGGCTCCGACCACCGTGACGACGAACCAGCCGTAGAGCCGAGGCCTTGCCGGACGCCGGTTCCTGGGCAAAGTCAGTGCTACCACCGAACCCCCTCCACCCGGCGACCGCCCAACATGTCCGCAAAGCGTAGCTCAGACCATCCGTCCGGAATAGGGGCATTGATTCGGACATTGGCCCTTGCAACGCGACGGCGCCGGACCTTTCACAAGGCCCGGCGCCGTACTCCTCCTCCCACCGGAGGGCTTGATCACAGTGGTTCAGATCGGCGGATCAGACCCTTGTGAGCCGGATGGCGTCGGCGATCACGTACCCGGTTCCGGAGGTCCACCGGCTGACCGCCACCGCGTTGTAGTCGCCGGCGTTGAACGTGTACGTCCCGAGATTGACCCACGTTCCGCCGTTGGCCTGCTGGCTTATGTTGACGCTCTGGTTGCCCGACGCGGTGACCATGACGAACGGTGTGGAGTTGTTGTACCCGGACAGTGCCGGATACCAGGTCTCCACTTTGTACGTCGCGGTCGCCGGGATGTTGAACTTGTACCAGGCGGCGTCGGAGACGGCCTCCGGGTTGGCGAAGCGGTAGTCCGCGCCGTACCGCTGGGCGGAGTAGCTCGACGTGCCCCAGTTGGCCGAGGCGGTGAACCGGCCCGACGTGGTGTTGTCCACGACCTGCTGCCAGGACGGCGGCGTCGACCCGTTCACGTAGGACATGAACGTGGACCAGTTCCAGTAGGACCCGGGGTCGGTGTGCGTCGCGCCGGGCACCTCGTTGTGGCCGATGATGTGCGACCGGTCCTTCGGGATGCCGTACTTGTCGCAGAGGTAGCGCACCAGGTTCGCCGACGCCTGGTACATCGCGGCGCTGGTCCAGTTCGGGTCGTCGATGAAGCCCTCGTGCTCGATGCCGATCGACTGGGTGTTGTAGGTCCAGTTGCCGGCGTGCCAGGCGATGTCCTTGTCCCGGACCGTCTGGGTCACCGCGCCGCCCTTGGACACGACGTAGTGCGCGCTGACGCCGGCCGACGGGTTCTGGAACCAGTTGATCGTGCCGGAGTACGACCCCTGCGCGGTGTGGATGACGATGTAGTTGATCGGGTAGCTGGACTCCCGGCTCGACGCGGTGTAGTTGCTCGTGCTCGCTGGAACCCAAGCCGCCGCTGGATAGTCGGTGCTCGCGTGCGCGACGCCGGGGGCCACCAGTATGGTGCCGAGCCCGACGGCGAGAGTGCCGACGGCGGTGGCCGCTCGGCGGAGAAGGGACAGCTGGGCCACAAGTCCTCCAGGGGTGCGGGGGAGCCTCTCGGGCGAGCCGCCAGGAGTGCGGTCAGCCCGGAGCTTGCATTGGTGATGAGAAATACTCAGACACGTCTAAGTTCTCTGTCAAGGCTTAACGAGAACTTCTCGTGAAGCGTGAGCAATTAACAGCAGAATTCCCGGCGGTAAGGTGTCGAGGAACCGTTCCCGGCTCCGACCCCCTCGCGAGACCGCCGAGACACGGCGTACCTGAGAACGAGGAGAGATCGTGAAGTATCTGCTGATCATCACCATGAACCCGACCGTGTTCGAGAGCCTGTCGGAGGCCGACCGGGAAGCCGTCTTCGCCGGGCACGACGCCCTGATCAAGGAGCTGAACGAGACCGGCGAGATGGTCGGGTTCGCCGCCCTCGCCGACCCGTCCGCGACCAAGACCGTCCGCGTACGCGACGGCGTGCCGGCCGTCACCGACGGTCCCTACGTCGAGGCGAAGGAGTTCCTGGCGGGGTACTACGTCATCGACTGCGAGTCGCCGGAGCGCGCCGTCGAGCTGGCCGCCAAGATTCCGGACGCCACCTTCAACGCCGTCGAGGTCCGCCCGGTCATGGAGTCCGCCGGGCTGGAGATGTGACGATCCCGCCCGCCGCCGAGGACCTGCTGCGCCAGTTGACGCCGCAGGTCCTCGGCGTCGTCGCGCGCCGCTACGGCGACTTCACCGAGGCCGAGGACGCCGTGCAGGAGGCGTTGCTGGCGGCCGCGCTGCAATGGCCGGAGCAGGGCGTACCGGAGAACCCGAAGGCGTGGCTGGTGACGGTCGCCTCCCGCCGGATGACCGACCAGATCCGCAGCGAGTCGGCCCGGCGGCGGCGTGAAGAGACGGTGTACGCCCAGTCGCCCTCGGACGAGCTGGTCGCGGAGGCCGCCGACGAGGTGACCGAGCACCGCGACGACACCCTCACCCTGCTGTTCTTGTGCTGTCATCCGGCGTTGTCGCCCTCGTCCCAGCTCGCCCTCACCCTCCGGGCGGTCGGCGGTCTGACGACGGCCGAGATCGCCGGGGCGTTCCTCGTGCCCGAGGCGACCATGGCCCAGCGCATCAGCCGCGCCAAGCTGAAGATCAAGGCGGCCGGCAGCACCTTCCAGCCGCCCCCGGCCGACGAGGTGCCCGAGCGCATGCGCGTCGTCCTGCACGTGCTCTACCTGATGTTCAACGAGGGGTACGCCGCGACCTCCGGGCCACAGCTCCTCCGGGCCGAGCTGACCGGGGAGGCGATCCGGCTGACCCGGGCGCTGCACCGGATCCGCCCCGAGGACGGCGAAGTCGCCGGGCTGCTGGCGTTGATGCTGCTCACGGAGGCTCGGCGCGGTGCGCGTACGGGGCCGGACGGCGACTTGATCCCGTTGGCCGATCAGGATCGCGGCCAGTGGGACGCCCAGCGCATCGCCGAAGGCGTCGACCTGATCACGCGTACGCTCGCCGTCGCCCGGCTCGGTCCGTATCAGGTGCAGGCGGCGATCGCGGCGGTCCACGCGGAGGCGCCGCGAGCCGAGGACACCGACTGGGCGCAGATCCTGTCGCTCTATCAGCTGCTCGACGTGCTCGCCCCGAATCCGGTCGTGCTGCTCAATCAGGCGGTCGCACTGGCCATGGTGCACGGTCCCGACGCCGGGCTCGCCCTGCTCGACCGGCTGGCCGCCGACGATCGGCTGGCCGGGCACCACCGGCTCCACGCCGTCCGGGCGCACCTGCTGGAAATGGCCGGCGACCACGACGGCGCGCTCTCGGCGTACCACGTGGCGGCGAAACGCACGACGAGCCTGCCGGAGCGCCGCTATCTGGAGTCGCGCGCGGCTCGCCTGACCACCCGCTGAGCGCGCGTTTCCCGCGTTCCGGGTCGGGTAATCGCCGACCGTGACCGATGTGCAGCCACCACCGCCGGACGCGGGACCGGCCGGGCCGACGAAGCTCGGGCGAGGACGTCTGTTCGCCGCGCTCAAGCGCATGGTGAAAGAGTTCTCCGACGACAACCTGACCGTGTGGGCCGCCGCCCTGACCTACTACGGCGTGCTGTCGTTGTTCCCCGGCCTGCTGGCATTGGTCGCCGGACTGGGGCTGATCAGCGACGACGCCTTCCAGCGCATGCTGACCGAGGTGCTGCCGCTGGTCCCGGCGGGCGCGCGGGACATCGTGACCGGAGCCGCCGACACGGTACGCCAGGGGCAGGGCCGGGCCGGACTCGCCGCCGTGCTGGGTGTTCTGGTGGCGGTCTGGTCGGCGTCGGGCTACGTCGGCGCGTTCATGCAGGCCTCGAACGTCATCTACGACGTGCGGGAAGGCCGGCCGATCTGGAAGACCCTGCCGATCCGGCTCGCCGTGACGATCGTGATCGGCGTCCTGCTCATCGCCAGCATCCTCATCGTGGTGCTCAGCGGCCAGGTCGCCACCCGGCTCGGCGAGGTGCTCGGGCTCGGCTCGGCCTCGGTGACCGCCTGGAACATCGCGAAGTGGCCGGTGCTGGTGGTCCTCGTGGCGCTGATGTTCGCGATCCTCTACTGGGCCTCGCCGAACGCCCGGCAGGGCGGCTTCCGCTGGATCAGCCCCGGTGGCTTCCTGGCGGTCCTGCTGTGGATCCTCGCCTCCGTCCTGTTCGGACTGTATGCCGCCAATTTCGGGTCCTACAACAAGACCTACGGCGCCCTGGGCGGCGTGGTGATCTTCCTGATCTGGCTGTGGCTCAGCAATCTGGCCATTCTGCTCGGCGCGGAACTCGACGCCGAACTCGAGCGCGGCCGGGCCATCGCCGCCGGGCACCCGGCGGACAAGGAGCCCTACCTCCAGCTTCGAGACACGCGCAAACTGCGTTGACGGCAGGCGAGCGCCTAACCGAGGACGGCGTCGAGGTGGTCGTTGCGGAACTTGCCCCGTGGATCCAGGTCCCGGGTCAACGCCGCGAAGTCGCCGAGCCGCGGATACAGCTCGGCCAGCCGCTCCGGCCGCGTGCCGTACACCTTGCCCCAGTGCGGGCGGGCGGCGTACGGGGCGAGGCGATCCTCGATCTGGGCCACCACCGGCTGAACGGCGGCGGCGTCGGGCTTCCAGGTGAAATGGAAGGCCACGCTGTCCCGGCCGGAGCAGGGACTCAGCCAGAGGTCGTCGGCGGCGATCGCGCGTACCTCCGAGATCAGCAGGACGGGCGCGATCTGCTCCCGGATCGCGGCGAGCGCGTCCAGCGCCTCGACGGCACGATCGGCCGGGACGAAGAACTCGGACTGGAGTTCGTCGCCGTGGCTCGGGGTGAACTCCAGCCGGAAGTGCGGCAGCCGCTCGTGCCACGGCCCCGGTACGCCGAGCTGCGGCGTACACCATTCGGCCGGGCCGCCCGGGAGCGGATGCCGTGGCCCGTCAGCGCGTACGGCGTCGAAGAGTTCCGTGGGCGGGGCGCCGACGGACTTCACCCAGACCTGGTCGACGTCGACCCCGGTCCACGAGGTGAACAGGCTGACGCTGTACGCCGACCCCATGATCTCGGCGAAGTGTGCCCGCGCCTGCGAGCCGGGCAGCTTCTCGAAGACCGTCTGGCTCACCTCGTACGCCGGCGAGACCCGTAAGGTCAGCGAGGAGACCACGCCCAGCGCACCGAGGGCCACGACCGCACCCGGGAACCGATCATCCTTTTCGGACAGTTCGACGAGCGACCCGTCCGCCGTCACCAGTTCCACCGCGGTCACCTCGGCGGAGAGGCTGCGGTTGCCGACGCCGGAGCCGTGCGTACCGGTCGAGACGGCGCCGGCGACCGAGATGTGGGGCAACGACGCCAGATTGCGCAAGGCGTACCCCTGGGTCCAGAGGTAGCGGGAGAGTTCGCCATAGCGGACGCCGCCGGAGACGCGGACCCGGGCCCCGGCGGAGTCGATCTCCATGAGCGCGGGCAGCGCGGCCGGGCTGATCAGCTCGCCTGGCGTGTCGGCCAGGCGGTTGAACGAGTGCCCGGTGCCCAGCGGCCGGACCCGCTCCGCCCGCGCGACCAACTCGCGCAACTCGTCGAGCGTGGCGGGCCGATGCAGGCCGCGCGCGGAGTAGGTCACGTTTCCGGCCCAGTTGGTGATCACGCCGGTGAGCCTACCGACCAGCGCGCCGAGCGCGTCCCAGCGACGAGACATTTCGATTCAGTAACGCCTCGGGTGTTCGGCCCACCGGTGGCCGCAGTCATCGCGCTTCCCCGAGGACGGCCGGAGACACCGGCGTCCGACTGAAAAGTGGTGATGCTTGTGAAGGCACGCAGAACCCTCATCCTCGGCCTGGTCCTCGTGTTGGCCGGGCTCGGAACCGCCGCGCCCGCGGCGGGGCACGACGAGGGACCGCCGCCGCCTCCCACGGGGGAGGGCCCCGCTTCGACCGCCAACATGCACCTGCTCGCGCACGTGAACCCGGGACCGGGGGCGAACGCCGACGTCTACGGTCATCGGGGGTACGCCTACCTGGCCAGCTGGGCCGGCTGGAACTGCTTCGGCACCGGCGTACGCGTCTACGACCTGCGGAATCCGGAACGTCCCGAGCATGTCGCGACCTTCGGCGACGCCGCGTCCGAGCCGTCGCTCGCAAGGACGTGGACCGAGAAGGTCGTCGTGCAACGGGTCGACACCCGGTCGTTCCACGGTGACCTCGCCGTGGTCACGTTCCAGACTTGCGACTCCCACGACACCGCCGCGTTCCGTGGGTTCGCCCTCTACGACGTGACCCGGCCGGCGCATCCGGTCCCGCTGGCTCGGTACTCCGCGCCGGGCACCCGCGGCTCCCACGAGGTCTGGCTCGGCGCGCACGGCGGGAAGGCATATGTCTACACCGCGATCCTGCGCTCCGAGTGGACCAGCTCACCCACCTACGACCCGGCCACGAACACCGCCACCACGCCCGGCCGCGCGGACTTCCGTATCGTCGACGTGAGCGACCCCCTGCACCCGGGCGACGTCGGCGAGTGGGGCGCCTGGAAGCAACTCGGGGTGGTTCCGGTGGAGAATCCGGGCTCGCCCTACTCGGGCAAGCAGAACTTCACCCATTCGGTACGCGTCGACGAGCGGTTGACCACCGCGTACCTGTCGTATTGGGATCTGGGCACGGTCTTGCTGGATATCCGGGATCCGGCGCACCCGCGCTATCTGGGCAAGACCGACCCGGAGCAGGGCGCGGCGCACTCCTCGGTCGTCTCACCGGACGGCAAGCTGCTGATCGAGACGCACGAGCAACTCGGCGGCATTCCGATGATCTACGACGTCGCCGATCCGGGGCATCCGGTGGAGGTGGCGCACTTCGAGGTCCCCGCCGGCGAGGAGAACAGCGTGCACGACCCCAAGCTACGGGGCGGCCGGGCGTACTTCTCCTGGTACGCGCTCGGCGTCGTCGTCGCCGACGTCTCCCACCCGGGCACGCCGAAGATTCTCGGGCAGTTCGTGCCGGACGACTGGACGTCGAACCCCGACTACTGCGACTACGAGGGCGGCTGTTCGGAGATCTGGGGCGTTTACCTCCTGGGTGACCTCATCCTGGCCTCCGACATGAACAACGGACTCTACGTCCTGCGCATGTCCTGACGCCGGAGTTCCGGGCGTCCCGTACGCGCATAATGCGGGGCGCCCGGGGTACGCGTCCCGGTATGAAGACGACCTGGAAACCGCATACCAAGCACGGCGACCTGACCAAGCGCTCGGATCTGCCCGACTCGGTGTACGCCTTCCCGGACAAGCGGAAGGAACCGCTGACCGACGCCGACCACGTCCGCAACGCGCTGGCTCGGTTCGACCAGGTCGAGGACGTCACCGACGACGACCGCGACCTGGCCTTCGCCAACATCAAGAAGGCGGCGCAGCACTACCACGTGGACATGACCGAGAAGGACTGGCACGAACTCGGCAAGCCACGCTAGTCCGGGTCAGTCCTCCTCGTAATCGTCTTCCTCGTCGTCGACCATGTCGTCGATTGCCCGGGTACGCGGAGCGTCCGCCTGGGCGATCTCGGCGTTGGTGTCGGGATCGCGGTCGTCGGCCCCGTCTTCGCTGCCGCTGAACGGCTCCTGATCCGGTTCGCTCATACCGCGGTGGTTACCCAGGTTTTCGCCTGTTCCACCCGGGCGGCCTGTTCTTGGGTGGCCGTCCGCAGGTGATCGGTGAGGCCGGCCAGCTCGAGCAGGTACTGGGTGTCCGCCTCCGACGGCGGCGACAGCCGCGCCACCTCGTACGCCGCGGTGATGTCGGGAACCTCCGCCCCGGCAAGCGCGGCAACCTGGCGCGGCCGCCAGCCGTGGTGCGCGACCAGGTTCGCCCCGACGACGTCCCGCGCCGCTTCGGCGGTGTCGTGGAATGTGCGTACCTGCTGGAGCCGTTGCTCGGCGGCCATCAGGCGCTCCAGGGGATCGCCGTCGGACTCATCGGCCTCCGCGTGCGCCGTCCCGGGCGCGTTCTGCACCTTGGCCGTCGCCAGGGAGTGCAGTTCGCGGAGTTCCTCCACGATCTGCTGGGCCGGGTAGAGCAGGCGCTCGGCGTCCGGGAGCGCGCTCGGCGGCTCCGTCCAGGTCACGATGGTCTCCGCCCAGTCCGTGTGATGGCGTACGCCGCAGATCACGTGGGCGACCTCGCTCAGCGTCCAGCCGTCCTCCCGGACGAGATGGGCGACGATCGCGTCTCGTTCGGTGAGGGACCGGCGGTACGCGCTGCGGATCTCGGTCAGCGAGCGGTAGCCGTCGGCGAGGGGGTCCTTCATCGTCAGCGTTGCCTGCCGGAGGGCTTCGATCTCCATTAGCCCACCGTAACGGGCCGCTCGCTATCAGTGACTCTCTCCGGCTGGTGGCCTTTCTCACCACCCCCGTATGCATGATCATTGCGTCAGCCATGCTGCTTCGCCCGGTGAAATGTCCGTTCAAACAGCATGGCTGACGCAATGATCACCGAATCAGAGGAGCGCGGCGTCGGCGAGGAATTTCCCGACGCGGGCGATTTCGTCGGCGTCGAGGGGAATCTGCGGCAAGGCGGTCGTCGGGTGGTCGATCACCCCACGGAGGTGCAGCGCGGCCTTGAACGCCCCGAGCGCCGACGAGCTGCGGCCCATGTGCGGTCCGCCCACGGCGACCAGCCCGAAGAGGCGGAACAGCCGCTCCTGCTCGGTCCGGGCGGCGACCCAGTCGCCCGCCCGGGCGTGCTGGTAGAGGCGTACGTAGCCGTGCGGGTCGACGTTGCCGAGGCCGGGCACCACGCCGTCGGCGCCCATCCACAGCGCGGAGTCGACGGTCAGCTCCGAGCCGGTGAACACGGCGAACCCGGGGAGGTCCCGATCCCGGCGGCCGAGGATCACCTCCCGGAAACCGCCCTCGTCGCCGCTGGAGTCCTTCAGCCCGGCCAGTACGCCCTCAGCGGCCAGGCCCAGCAGCAGGTCGGCGGTCAGCTTGCTGTGGACCGAGACGGGCAGGTCGTAGGCGTACACCGGGACGCCGGCCCGGGCCGAGATCGCCTTGAAGTGCCGCGAGATCTCGTTCGGGTGCGTACGCGTGTAGAACGGAGCGGTGGCGACCAGGGCGTCCGCGCCCGCGTCGACGGCCGTGTGGACGTGGTCGAGCACCCGCAGCGAGGTCATGTCGATGACGCCGGCGAGCACCGGAACCTGACCCCCGACGTGGTTGATCACGGTGTCGAGCACGACCTTGCGGTGCCCGTCCGGCAGGAACGCCACCTCCGACGACGAGCCGAGGATGAACAACCCGTCCACACCGCCGTCCATCAGGTGGTCCACGAGCCGGATCAACGACGGCTTGTCGACCTCGTAGTCGGGGGTGAGGGGGGTGCAGACCGGGGGGATGACGCCGGAGAGTGCCGTGGCGGCGGTGGTCATGAACGCTCCTGTGCTTGGCTGATCAGTTCGAGGTCGGTCGCGCCGTTGAGAACCGGATGGTGGCATCGATAGAGATGAGATCCCTCAAGGGTCGCCGCCGGCATGTCCGCGGCGCACTCGGAAGTCGCCTTCCAGCACCGAGTCCGGAACGGGCAGCCGCTGGGCGGCCGGGTCGCCGACGGCACCGGCCCGACCAGGGGGATCGGGTCGATGGGGGAGAGCAGGCCGGGCGTGGCCGAGAAGAGCGCCCGGGTGTACGGGTGACGCGCCCCGCCGGGGACCGACGCCGCCGGCGCCTCCTCGACGACGCGGCCGAGATACATCGTGACGACCCGGTCGCTCATCCGGCGTACGGTCTGGATGTCGTGCGAGACGAAGACCATCGCCAGGTTGAGCTGCTGCTTCAGATCCAGCAGGAGGTTGAGGATCTGGGCGCGGACGGAGACGTCGAGGGCGCTCGTCGGCTCGTCGGCGATCAGCAGCTTCGGCCGCAACGCCAGGGCGCGGGCGATCGCGACCCGCTGCCGCTGCCCTCCGGAGACCTGGCTCGGCAGGACGTTCGCCACGCTCGACGGCAGGCCGACGAGGTCGAGCAGCTCACTGACCCGCTGCTCACGGTCGCGTACGCTGCCGACGCCGTGGACGTCCAGCGGATCCCGGAGCACCTGCCGGATGGACAGCCGCCGGTTCAACGCGGTCGACGGGTCCTGGAAGACCATCCCCGTCTGTTGCCCGACCGCGGTCCGGCGGCGACTCGTCGACAGCTTCCAGAGCTCCTCGCCCTCGAAGACCACGCTGCCCTGAGTCGGCTTCTGCAACCCGACGAGCACCCGGGCCAGTGTGGACTTGCCGCAGCCGGACTCGCCGACGACGCCGACCGTCTCGCCCGCCGAGATGCTCAGGTCCGCCGCGGTCAACGCGTACACGCGATCGCGGGTGAACAGGCCGCCCGACCGGGCCTTGTGCACAACGTGCACGTCCTTCAGCTCTACCAGTGGCGTGGTCACAGCGCCTCCCCCGAGAGTGCCGCGGCGCCGACGGTGGCGACCGCTGGATGGTGGCAGGCCACCTCGTGGGCCCGATCCCCGGTGAGCGACGGCCGCTCGGCCCGGCAGATCTCGGTGGCCATCGGGCAGCGGTCGGCGAACCGGCAGCCGCTCGGGAAGTCGGCCGGGGACGGGACGACACCCCGGATCTGGGTCAGCCGCTCCGCGCCGGACTCCAGGGAGAGCACCGATCCGAGCAGGCCACGGGCGTAGTGGTGGGCCGGTGCGCCGACCAACTGCGAGGTCACCCCGGTCTCCACGATCTGGCCGCCGTACATCACGACCACCCGGTCGGTCACGTCGGCCACCAGCGCCAAGTCGTGCGAGACCAGGATCAGCGCGAAGCCCAGCTCCGCGCGCAGGCGCAGCAGCAGCTGGATCACCTGGGCCTGCACGGTCACGTCCAGGGCCGTGGTGGGCTCGTCCGCGATGATGAGCTTCGGGTCGCGGGACAGCGCCATCGCGATCAGCACGCGCTGCCGCTGGCCGCCCGACAGCTCGTGCGGATAGGACGAGAGGGTACGCGCGGGGTCCAGCCCCACCAGCTCCAGCAGTTCGGCGGGCGTACGCTGACCGCCGCGCCGGACGACCTGCTTGAGTTGGGACTTGATCGTCATCGCCGGGTTGAGCGACGAGAGGGCGTCCTGGTAGATCATCGCGATGTCGCGGCCCATCAGCTTGCGGCGGGCCGCCTTCGGCATGGTGAGCAGGTCCTGGCCGCCGAAGGTCACGGTGCCACTGATTCGGGCGCCACGGGGCTGCAGCCCCATGACGGTCAACGCCGTCAGCGACTTGCCGCAGCCGGACTCGCCGACGAGGCCGAGCACCTCACCGGGGCGTACGTCGAAGGAGATGCCGTCGACGATGTCGACCCCGTTGTGCCGCCCGTCGAAACCGATCCGGAGATCGCGTACGGCCAGGACGGGTTCACCGGTCGGCAGCGGCCGAGCCCGGGCGGCCAGCCGCTGCGCGGCCTCGGCGAGGCCGGGCAGCTCGACGACCTGGCCGCTGCCGGGGGTCGCCGCCTCCAGACGGTCCACATCGGACCGGCCCTGGCGCGGGACGGCGGGACGGGCGGCGGGCGCGGCCCAAGCGTCGGAGACGCCCTCGGCCAGGATGTTGAGCGCCAGCACGGTGATCAGGATCAGCAGACCCGGGAACACCGTCGCCCACCAGCCGCCGAGCAGCACCATGTTCCGGCCGTCGGCGATGACCGAGCCCCACGAGGGGTCCGGCGGGCGTACGCCGGCGCCGATGAACGACAGCGACGCCTCGAACACGATCGCGTCGGCCACCATGACGGTGCAGAAGACGAGGATCGGGGCGGCGCAGTTGATCGCCACGTGCTTGAGCAGGATGTGCGGCGTACGCGCGCCGATGACCCGTTCGGCGGCGACGTAGTCCTCGCCGTACTGGGCCAGGACGTTCGCGCGGACGACACGGGCCACCGACGGCATGTAGAGGAACGCGATCGCCATGACGAGCACGGGGATGCTGCCGCCGAAGACCGCGACCAGGACCGCGGCGAGCGCGATGCCGGGGAAGGCCATGACGACGTCGAGGGTGCGCATGATGCCCTCGTCGAAGGCCCGCCGGGAGGTCGCCGCGATCGCGCCGATCAGCGCGCCGAGGATGAGCGCGATCGCGGTCGCGCCCAGGCCGATGATGAGCGACCAGCGCGCGCCGTAGAGCAGCCGGGTGAAGATGTCCCGGTTGGCGCTGTCGAGACCCATCCAGTGGTCCGCGGTCGGTCCGCCACCGTCCGCCTCCTGCACGTACGGCGAATGCGGGGCGAGCAGCGGAGCGAAGATCGCGGCCAGCGCGATCACGACGACGACGCCGATGGAGATCCAGGAGGGGACACCGAGCCGGCGGAACTGGATTCCGGGCCGGGAGAGTCGCTTGGCCAGACCCGCCCGCAGAGGGTTGCCCCTGCGGCCAGTGTTATCGCGCATCAGCCGGCGCTCCTCAGTCGGGGGTTCACGAGCAGGTAGAGGATGTCGACGACGAGGTTCACGACCACGAAGCCGACCGCGATGGTGAGCACGACGCCCTGCACCACCGCCGGGTCGCCGTCGCGTACGCCGTTGATCATCAGCTGGCCCATGCCGGGCAGCGAGTAGATCGTCTCGATGACGACGGCTCCGCCGAGCAGGTAGCCGATCCGGAGACCGAGCACGGTCAGCGGATTGATGAGGGCGTTCCGGAGGACGTTGCGGCCGATGACCACGATCGGCGGCAACCCGCTGCCGATCGCCGTACGCACATAGTCCTTGTCCAGCTCCTCCACCATCGACGTGCGGATGATCCGGGTGAGCTGTGCGGCGACCGGCAGGGACAGCGACAGTGCGGGCAACGTCAGCGACTGCAGCCAGCCGCTGAGCGAGTCGGCGGGATTGATGTAGCCGCTGGTGGGGAACCAGCCGCGGTCCACCGCGAGCCACTGGATCATCAGTAGCGCGAGCCAGAAGCCCGGCGCGGCCACCCCGACGAGGGACACCAGCCGGATCAGCTGGTCGGGCCAGCGGTCGCGGAAGATCGCCGCGATCACGCCGAAGACCGTGGCGAGCACGACCGCGATGGCCAGCCCGAGGAAGGTCAGCTGCAGGGTCAGCGGCAACGCCGTCAGCACCGAGTCGAGGACCGGCGCCTTGGTGAGCACGCTCGTCCCCATGTCACCGTGCAGCAGATCGCCGACGAACCGCAAGTACCGCAGCGGCAGGGGGTCTAGCAGGCCGTTGTCCACCTGGAACTGGTGGATCTGCTCCTGCGTCGGGTTGGCCCCCTGGAAGTACGCGTACTCCGGCTTGTTGTTGGAGAACCGCATGACGATGAACACGAATGCGATGACACCGAGCAACAGCGGGATGAGGATCAGGATGCGGCGCACCAGCATCCGCGCGATGACCGCCACCGCGGGCCTCCTTTCGTGTGGCGGTCACCGGCCGCACTCGCGTACGGCCGGTGACCGGCGAACCTCCCCAGGTCCGCGTCTCAGCCCTGGCGGGTGGCCTGGAGCAGGTTGATTCCCGGGTACGCCTGCGGCCGGACGCCGCTCAGCTTCTTCGGGTCCCAAGCCGTCATCAGCTCGGTGTGCACGACCGGGTAGAGCACCGCCTGCTCGGCGATGATGTCGAGGTACGCGTGCACGAGGTCGAGCTTCTTCGTCGGGCTGGGCTCCTGCGTCGCGGCGTCCATCTTGGCGAACAGGTCCTTGGCGACCGGGCTCTGGTCCCACTTCGTGTACTTCATCCACGTCCCGCCGGACGTGTAGTTGTAGCGAAGGATCAGGTCGGCGTCGAGACCGAACTGGTTCGGGTTCGACGCGGCCGCCACGACCTGGTAGTTCTGCGACTGGTCCATCTTCGTGAACAGCGCCGCGGTGTCCTGCGGCTCCAGGGTGGTCTTGACGCCGATCGCGTCCCAGGAGTTGGCGATCGTCGGCAGGCAGTCGGTGATCCAGCTGACGTTGACGGCCATCAGGGTCACCGTCAGGTTCGTGACGCCGGCCGCCTTCAGCAGCGCCTTCGCCTTGTCCGGGTCGTAGGAGTAGACGGTCTTCGCCTTGGCGTACGACGGGTTCTGCTCGTTCAGGAAGCTCGACGAGGCCGCTCCGTGGCCCTTCAACGCGACGTCGATCATCTTCTTCGTGTCGATCGCGTAGAACAGCGCCTGGCGTACGCGGATGTCGTCGAACGGCTTCTGCGCGGTGTTGAACATCAAGAACATGTGGTTCATGCCCTTGCCGCCCTCGACCGTCAGACCGCCCTTCTGGAGCTGGTCGATGTTCGCGTACGGGATGTTGTCGGCGATCTGCGCCTCGGCGCTGCCGCCGGAGATCTTCGCGACGCGGGCCGGGGCGTCCACGATGGACAGCCAGTTCATCTTCTTGACGGTCGCCTTGCGCGGCCCGTTGTAGTCGGCGAACGCCTCGAAGGTTGTGTTCGACTTCGGGTTGTGCGCCGTCTGCTTGTAGGGGCCGGAGCCGACCGCCTTGCCGTTCTTGGCCGAGTCCCAGCCGCCGGCCGCGCCGAAGATGTGCTTCGGCATGATCTTGGCGATGGTGAGCCGGGGCAGCGCGTCCGGGAAGGGGAACTTGAAGACCAGCTCGACGGTCTTGTCGTCGACCTTCTTGACCTCCTTCAGCCAGGCGGAGAAGAAGGAGTAGATGAGCGTGGACTTGTCGAGCGCGCGCTCGAAGGTGAACAGCACGTCGTCGACGGTCACCGGCTGGCCGTCGTGCCACTTGGCGCCCTCACGCAGGGTGAACTTCCAGCTCGTGGCGTTGACGTCGGCGGGCAGCGCGGTGGCCAGCGCCGGGTAGGGGTCGCGGGTGATCGGGTCGGTGTCGACCAGACCCTCGTAGATGTGGTTGTTCGCCGCCATCGTGAAGGCCGAGGCCGTCATCGACGGGTCCCAGCTCTGGTTGTTGCCGTATCCGATGACCGCGGTGATGAGGTCCTTGTCGCCGCCGGCCCCGGCGGTGCTCGTCGAAGCAGGGCCGCTGCACGCGCCGAGAGCGGCCGAGATGGCCGCGGCGGCGCTCACCGACCCGCTGATACGCAGGAAGTCGCGGCGGCTGCCGCTGAGGTTGAGAGCTGGCCGAGAAACCGGGGCGCTCACGGTGCCTCCTATTGGGGGTGGGTTTCGGCTTATTGTGATCCTCGGACATTGGACGTCCCACATCCCATGTCCTGTAGAGTGCACGTTAGGGGTCGATCCCGTCCCCGGTCAAGAGGAGATGACCTGGAGATGTCCGCGATGTTTCAGGCCGATCGGAACGGGGACGGTCAGCCCACCAAGGTACCCGCGAATCGCGTTCCCGCTGCTAGAGGGCGTCGAAGCCGATCCGTCGAGGTCCAGGAGGCGGTGAAGGGCATCATCCTTCAGCGCGGTTTGAGCACCGGCGACCCGCTGCCGACCGAGTCTGAATTGATGCAAGAACTGGGCATTGGACGCAATTCCGTCCGGGAAGCCCTGAAAGTCCTGCAAGCCGTGGGGATCGTCGACATCCGGCACGGATTCGGGATGTTCGTCGGGCGCATGTCGCTCAACGGGCTGGTGGACGAGCTGGCCTTCCACAGCCGGATGACCATGCCCGAGGAACGCAACCACCTCGGTCACCTCATCGAGATCCGCGAGGTGCTGGAGAGCGGCCTGGTCGTGCTGCTGATCGAGCGGGGGACCGGGGCGCCGAAGCTGACCGACGCGCTGGACGCCATCGTGCAGATGGAGGCGGAGGCGGCCGCTGGCGAGCCGATCGCCCCCGAGACGGACCGGCGGTTCCACGACGTCCTCTATCGGCCCCTCGCCAATCCCCTGGTGGGCCAGCTGCTCGGCGCCTTCTGGGAGGTCTACCACCAGCTCCGGGACGACCTCGGCGCGCCCGACGAGGCGCCCGCCGACGTGGCTCGCAAGCACCGCGACATCTACGAGGCGGTCCTGGCGGGCGACCCGGTCGCGGCGGCGGCCGCGATGCGGGCGCACTTCGCCGGCGTACGCTCCCGGCTCGCCCGCATCGCGGCCTGACTACCTGCAAAGCGCTGGATCAGGGATCCGGGTCGAATCTTGGCTCAAGATTCGACCGAGATCCCTGATCCAGCGCCATGAGAGCGCAGCGAGCGCGCGGGTAGCAGGGGTCAGCGGAGGGACTGGACGGGGACGCGGTGGAACTCGATGCGCTCGTTCGCGCCGAAGTCACCCGTCTCGTAGAGGACGCCGACGGTGTTGGCGTCGACCTGGACCAGGTCGGAGTAGGCGGCGGGGAGACCCGAGAGGGCGAGCGCCGGGGTGAAGGTGATGCCCGAGTCGTGGCTGATCCGGATCGTCAGCACCGCGCGGGCGGCCGGGTCGGCCGGACCCGAGTACAGCAGGGGCGCGTTCGGGCCGCGGAGCTGCAGAACGCTGCCCTCCACGACGGGACCGGCGATGGTGCCCTGCGGGTGGAACGGCTTCACCAGCGTCGCGCCACCGTCGGCGCTGTACGCGTCGGCCCGCGTACCGGGGGCGGTGCCGTTGTGGTCGCGGGTGTTGAAGTAGACCCGGCCGTCCGGTAGCTGCGTCGCGGTCGTCTCGTTGACGTTGACGTAGTTGTCCGGGTTGTCGTCGACGTAGCCGATCTGCCAGGTCGCGCCGTCGTCGTCGCTGTACAGCGAGTGCCCGCCGTAGTACTTGGCCTCGGCTCCGGTGTCGGCCGACCCCGCCGGGGGAGCGATCGAGTGGTTCGCCGGCACGACCAGGCGGCCCTTGTGCGCTCCGACGGTCAGCCGGGTGGCGTGGCCTGGCGCGGTGGCGTACCAGCGCCAGTTGGCGAGCTTGGTCTGCGCGGTGATCTCGGTGGGCGCGGACCAGGTGGCCCCGTCGTCGTCACTGTGCTGGACGAAGACGCGCCGGGACTGTTCCGCGGTCACCTCGCCGCGCAGGATCATGGCCTCGGTCGCGGTGCCCGCGTTGAAGGTCGTGAGCAGGACGATCCGGCCGCCGGTGGTGACGACGGGGGCCGGGTTGCCCGCGGTGTTGTTCGCGTTGTCGTGCACCACCTGCAGCGGCCCCCAGGTGCAGCCGCCGTCGGTGGACCGCTTGAGCACGGTGTCGATGTTGCCCGCGTCGCCCAGGCCGCCGACCCGGCCCTCGGCGAAGGCCAGGACGTCGCCGTTGGCGGCGGTAATCACGGCGGGGATGCGGAACGCGCTGTAGCCCTCCGTGTTCGCCGTGTACGGCGTCGACGTGACGCATTTCGTCTGGTCGGAAGCGGCGGCGGGCAGGACGCCCGCCGTCAGGGCGCCGGCGGCGAGCAGGCCGGCGCCGGTCAGTTTCCAGATGCGCAAGGGTGGACTCCCTCCGAACGGGACATGGGATGTCCCACGTTTCAGCGACGTTAGGCCTGGATGTCGGAACGGTCAAGAACAACTCTGGTGGACATCCCACGTCGGACATAGGATGTCCGGCGACCCACTCCATTCCCGAAAGGCACGAGATGAGGTACGCACGCCGCGCGGCCGCCCTGGTCGGCGCGCTGGTGCTCCTGGCCGCCGGGTTGGCCGCCCCGGCCAGCGCCCAGGATCAGGGCACGCCCTTCTTCGACGAGCAGGTCATCTATCCGCAGAAGAGCATGGGCTACTTCTGCTTCCGCATCCCCGCCCTGGTCCGGGCGGCCAACGGCGACGTCCTGGCGTTCGCCGAGGGCCGCGTCAAGGACTGCGGCGACGACGAGGACATCGACATCGTGCTACGCCGATCCACCGACAACGGCCACACCTGGGGCCCGCTGCAGGTGGTGTCGGAGGGCAACGGCAGCACGCACGGCAACCCGGTCCCGATCGTCGACCGGAACACCGGCCGCGTCGTGCTCGTGAGTACGCACAACGGCCCGGCGCCGTGCACCAACGGTTGCCTGCGACTGCCCTACGTGCAGGCGAGCGACGACAACGGTGCGACGTGGTCCGCGCCGCGTCTCATGTCGGAGGGCACGAAGCCGGAGTGGAACTTCTGGTACGCCACCGGCCCCATGCACGGCATCCAGCTCACCCACGGGCCGCACGCGGGACGGCTGATCGTCGGCGCGAACCACGAGACCTACGACGGCGTCGGTGACCACCTCTACGGCACGCACCTGCTCTACAGCGACGACAGTGGCGTGACCTGGCACATCGGGGCGACCAGCGCCTTCACCGACGGCACGATCATCGCCCAGGAGGTGACCGTCGCCGAACTGCCCGACGGCCGGATCTACGCGCTCGCCCGGGAACGCGGCACCGACCCCGGGCACCGGGCGGTGGCGTACAGCAGCGACGGGGGCGAGACCTTCGACCGTCCCTTCTCGACGATCGACCTCTCGATGCCCGACGTGCAGGGCTCGGTCCTGCTCTCCGGCGATCGCCTGCTGTTGTCCGCGCCGGCGCATCCGGTCGCTCGCGAGGTCATGTCGGTCCGTGCCTCCTTCGACGGCGGGCTCACCTATCAGCCCTGGCAGGAGGGCAAGGTCTTCTGGTGGGGGCCGTCGGCGTACTCGGACCTGGTCCCGCTGGCCGATGACCTGACCGGTCTCGCCTACGAGGCCGGGGTCGCGACGCCCTACGAATCCATCCGATGGGCTCGGTTCGACGACGCGTACCTGGCGACGCCGAACGGGACACCGCCGGGGATTCCCGGACCGCCGGCACCCGGACCGACGACGCCGGACGCCTCCTACAACGCCAACGTCGCCTACGTCCGGGGCGGCGCCTCGGTCACCGACGGCCGGTTCGGCGAAGGGCTAGCCCTGGACGGCGTGGACGATCGCGTCGAGGTCCCGTTCGACGAGTCGATCGACCTCGGCGGCGACGACTTCACCCTGATGACCTGGTTCCGGTACGCCGACACCACCGGCAATCACTCGCTGCTGTGGGCGTACCGGACGGGGAGTGGCACGACTCCGCAGATCTGGCTGCGCGCGGAACCGGGGTCCAACCGGATCCGGGCGCTGATCATGGTCGACCGCTTCAACGTCACCGTGCAGTCCGCCGGGGCGTACAACGACGGGGCGTGGCACCACGTCGTGCTCCAGCGGGTCGACGGCCAGTTCAAGCTGGGCATCGACGGGACGACGGTCGCGTCGGCCGCCGTGCCGCCGGGCTCGGTCACCGACGGCAAGGAGTTCGGCGTCGTCGGTCTGCACATCGGGCAGCGGGTCGACGGGGCCGACCGGTTCCGCGGCACCCTCGACGAGGTACGCGTCTACCAGCGCGCGCTGTCGGCCGAGGAACTCGACCTGATCCGGACGCGCAACCTGCCGATCGGCGGCCGGCTCGGACTGCGGCTGCCGCTCGACTGCGTCACCGCCGCCTGATCCGCCCCCGGACGGCGCTGGATCAGGGATCTCCGTCGAATCATCGGCCAAGATTCGACCCGGATCCCTGATCCAGCGCCGAAAACCAGGGTCAGGCGGTGGATTCGGCGCGGGCGATGCGCGCCTTGACTCCGCGGAAGTGCTGCCGCATCGCCTCGGACGCGGCGACCGGGTCCTGGGCGCGCAGCGCGTCGACGATGCGCCGGTGGTTGGCGACGATGTCCTCCATCACCGAGTCGGGCGCCCCGAGGATCGGCTCGACCTGGTGGTAGACCTGCCAGAACAGGTCGATGAGCTGGAGCACCAGCTCGTTGCCGCTGCTCTCGTAGAGCAGGGCGTGGAAGGCCCGGTCGGCTTCCAGATCGGTCTGCATGGCGGTGACCAGGGCGTCCAATGCGGACAGCCGGGACGCCGTGGTGGTGCCGGCGACCCGTGCGATCAGGCCGGTCTCCAGGATCTCCCGGATCTCGACGAGGTCGTGCAGCGCCTTGACCGCGCCTTGGGAGCCGGACCGGATCCGGAACTCCAGCGACGGGCTCAGCACGTCCAGCGACGCCTTGCCGACGAAGGTGCCGAAGCCGTGCCGGATCTCGACGATTCCGAGCGCCTGCAGAGCCCGGACCGCCTCGCGTACGCTGTTGCGGCTGGCCCCGAGCAGGTCCATGAGCTGCGGTTCGGTCGGCATCGCCTCGCCGGGGACGAGACCGCGATCGTGGATCAACGCCACGATCCGGTCCTGAACGGTTTCCCCGCTGCGCCTGGCCATGTGACCCCTCCCGACATCCCACCTTGTCGGTACAGCAATTTACACCGCGTACGCGCTTGACGGCGGGCCGTGGTTTACCTAGTTTCGACACGTGAGGCAGGACATCCCATGTCCTACGACCACTACTTCGTTGAGGTATTCATGAACCGAATCCATTACGGCGGCGACTACAACCCCGAACAGTGGTCGCCGGAGGTCTGGGCCGAGGACATGAAGCTGATGACCGACGCCGGGGTCTCCCTCGTCTCGGTCGGCATCTTCTCCTGGGCCACCGTCGAGCCCGCCCCCGGCGCGTACGACTTCGGGTGGTTCGACCAGGTGATGGACAATCTGGCCCAGCACGGGGTCGGGGCGAGCCTGGCCACGATGACCGCTTCGCCGCCGCCGTGGCTGTCGGTGAAGCACCCCGAGATCCTGCCCGAGCGGGCCGACGGCACCCGGCTCTGGCCGGGCTCCCGGCAGCACTACTGCCCGTCCAGCCCGATCTACCGCGAGTACGCCGGCCGTCTGGTCGAGCAGCTCGCGCAGCGGTACGGCGACCATCCGGCGCTCAAGATCTGGCACATCGGCAACGAGTACGGCTGCCACACGCGGCAGTGCTTCTGCGACGTCTCGGCCGAGGACTTCCGGCGCTGGCTGCGCGACCGCTACGGCGACATCGACGCATTGAACGAGAACTGGTCGACGACGTTCTGGTCGCAGCGGTACTCCGACTGGGCCGAGATCTTCCCGCCCCGGGCGACGCCGACCTTCGGCAACCCGGCGCACAAGCTGGACTTCGCCCGGTTCAGCGACGACGCGATCCTCCAGTGCTACCTGGTCGAACGGGACATCATCCGGCGGCACACGCCGGAGGTGCCGGTCACGACGAACTTCATCGGCCTGGTGCACAAACCGATCGATTCCTACAAGTGGGGCGCCGAGCAGGACGTCGTCAGCCTCGACAGCTACCCCGACCCCTACGATCCGCGGTCGCATGTCGAGGCCGCGTTCGGCTACGACCTCATCCGCTCGGTCAAGGGCGGGCAGCCGTGGCTGCTCATGGAACAGGCGCCGAGCGCGGTCAACTGGCGGCAGCGCAACGCCCCCAAGGCCCCCGGCCTCATGCGGCTGTGGAGCTGGCAGGCCGTCGCCCAGGGCGCGGACGCGGTGCTGTTCTTCCAATGGCGCCAGGCCGTGGGCGGCGCCGAGAAGTTCCACTCGGCGATGGTCCCGCACGGTGGGCCGGACACCCGGACTCATCGGGAGGTCCAGGCCCTGGGCCGGGAACTCGCCGCGGTGTCCGAGATCTCGGGCTCAGTGGTACGCGCGGAGGTCGCGATCCTGCACGACTGGGACAACTGGCGTGCGGTCGAAGGAGACGCCCATCCCGGCGTCGTCGACCTGCTCCCGGCGCACCGGGCGCACTTCGACCCCCTCTTCGACGCGCACGTGACCGTCGACGTGGTGCACCCGGCGACGGATCTCTCGGCGTACAAGCTGGTCGTCGTCCCGAACCTGTATCTGATGAGCCAAGAGGTGGCCGCGGCCCTGACCCGATATGTCGCGGGCGGCGGGACCCTGGTGGTCTCGTTCTTCACGGGCATCGTGGACGAGCAGGAGCGCGCCTACCTGGGCGGGTATCCCGCGCCGCTGCGCGAGGTGCTGGGCCTGAAGATCGACGAGTTCTGGCCGTTGCCGGTGGGCGGTTCCATCGGCGTGGACGGCGGCACCGGCACGATCTGGTCGGAGTGGATCGAGACCGAAGGCGCGCAGACCGTCGCCACCTTCACCGAAGGCGAGCTGGCCGGCCGCCCGGCGATCACCCGGCACGAGTACGGCGACGGCGTGGCCTGGTACCTCGGGACGCGGCCGAACCCGGCGCTGATGCGCAGCCTGCTCGACCGAGTACGCGCCGAGGCCGGCGTCGAACCGGTCCTGCCGGGGCTGCCCGACGGCGTGCAGGCGATCGTCCGCCACGGCGCGGAGGCGGAGTATCTGTTCCTGCTCAACCACTCCGGGGATGCGGTGACGGTGACACTGCCGTCGCCGGCGGTCGACCTGGTCGGTACCGGTACGCCGGGGACTCCGGTGACGTCGGTGTCGCTCGGCGCTCGCGGAGTCGCGGTGCTCCGCCGCTGACGCGCCTCTTTCCTTCGCTCTGCCGCGCCCTTTCGGCGCTGGATCAGGGATCTCGGTCGATTTTGCGTGATGATTCGGCCGAGATCCGTGATCCGGTGCGGAGGAAAGCGCAAGAAAAGGGCTCGCCCGCGTGGCCACGGGGGAAGCCATGCGGGCGAGCTACGCCGCAGACGTTACACCTATGCCGCGTCCCGCGCCACGGCTGCAACCGCAGATACCGTTTCCACTTTTCGCGTTGTGAGATCTACGGTGAAGATCCCGCGATCGTCCGGCGTATGGCAGATGACCTGGCCCCGGGGATTCAAGCGATCATCGGCCGTAAAGCGTTCGGAAAGCTCGCTTTCCGCCGAGTCCGAGCCGGCGTCCGCCGCGATCAAGAGTGCGGCGATCTCGTCGGCCAGGATGACCCGGGGGTCCTCAGAGGACACGTCATCCGCGAAGTTCCCAGTCATCGCGCCGAAGGCGTCCCACAACAAGATCTCCTCGCGATACCGATGGGCCAGCTCGATCAGGACGTAGTCGAAGATGAACCACGGCCCGCCGATCGGCAGGTCCGGCCCGATGCCGTACTTCCAGGGGTCGACCTCGCCCCGGCGGAACGCCGTCCACACCTCGGCCGCCGTGGCGAACGGCGCCCCGGTCGCGGGTCGCGGCATGTCCTGGACGTCGAAGGGCCAGTCCGACGCGGGGTCGAGCTGGCTGTCGACCCAGACCCAGCGGTCGCCCGTCCAGTACTCCACGACGACGTGGTCGTGGTGGTAGTTCTCGCGGAAGTAGTCGGCGAAACCGATGCGGCTGCGGGCCGGAATGCCGTGCTGCCGCAACCCGGCCACTGTCAGGAGGGTGTAGTCGCGGCAGCAGCCGAGCACCCGATCGGTCGCCGCGCGCGGCTCGGCGAGGGCGTACGGGTGACGCTCCTGGTCGGTCGCCAGGATTCGCTCGACCCAGCGATTGTTGATCTCCAGGAAGTGCTCGTCCGGCAGCTGCTCGCCGGAGTGTCGATAGTGGATGACGGTGTTCCGGACGGCGGCGGTCAGCCCCGGGATGTCGGCCGGCAAGGCGTCGAGCAGGGGACCGAAACGGCCCGGATCGGTGTACGCGGAGTGCGACGCGTACTGAGTTTCAGGGTGGCTCAGCATCGGAGGATCCTTTCGATCGGCTGGGCGACGTAGGCGAAGGGGTCGTCGTCGCCCGCCTCGTCGAAGCAGGTGAAGTAGATCTCGCGGGACGGCCCGAAGGGGCTCAGCTCGGCCTCGCGGACGAACCGGGCGACAGCGTCGTACGCGTGCAGAATCCGGGGATACAGGCATTCGCGCTTGGTGACGGTGGCGTACGCCTGAATCTGGGCCGGCTCCACCCGGATGGTGATGTTCGCCGTGGGTTCGGCCGGGCCGGTGAACGGTACGCACACCTCCACCGGCGCCTCGCTGTCCGGGGTCACCATGCCGTGATAGATCCACCACTCGTCCCGGCCGAACTGGAGCCGCCCGGTGTCACCGCCGCTCGCCGCGAGGTGTTCCCGGATCTCGGCGGCGGCGGTGCTCATGGTGTCGACGAGGGTGGTCTGGTCGACTTCGCGGCGGATCGCGGCGACCTTCGTCTCCGGGGTCGACCGGGTCGCCACCCAGTACTCGGGGCGCTGCGGATCGGCGCTCAGCCACTCCGACCGCAGATACTCGACCAGCTCCCGGCGTACGCGGTGCTGCTCCTCCTGGCTGTTCCACCACCGCAGCACCCGGCGCTCGATGCCGTCCGCTGCACCGGGCGCGCCGTCGATCACCTCGGCCACCGTCGCCAGCGGCATGTCGAGGCGGCGGAGGAGCGAGATGAGCTTGGCGCGCTCGATCTGCTGCGGTGCGTACAGCCGGTAGCCGTTGGACGGGTCGACCTCGGCCGGTGGCAGCAGCCCGGACAGGTCGTACAGGCGCAGCGCCTTGTGAGAGAGGCCGGTGCGGCGCGCGAACTCGCTGATGGTGAGGGCCGCGCGGCGGGTGTCGCGGTGCATGGGGCAAGTCTGCACCCGGCCCCAGGGGCAGAGTGAAGCCAGATTCAGTACGCCTCGCCGACGACTTCCTCCGGCGTGTGCTCGGCCGTACGCGCACCCGCGTTGAGCCGGGCCCAGAACACGCCCTCACCGATGCCGTGCGCCATGAGCTTGCCGAACAGCAGGAAGGCCAGGACGCCCACGGCCAGCACGGCCGCGCCGACCCAGAACGGCGACGCGGGCGTGGAGTGCTCGACCAGCAGACCCGCCACGACCGGGGCAGGCGCGGCCGCTCCCCAGCGGACCAGGTTGAACGCGCCGGTGGCGACCCGGCGGTCGGCCGAGCCGAGGCCCAACGCGAGGTCGGTGAGCAGAGCGTTCGCCAGACCCATGCACAGCCCGGAGATCACCAGGATGACCAGCTTCTCCGGGGTCGTCGTCGACAGCGCGAAGCCGACCAGGCACAGCAGCAGCCCGGTGAGGGCGATGCCGACCGTCTGCACCGCGCCGATGCGGTGGGCCAGCCGGTGCCCGATGCCGAGGATGCCCACGGCCAGGCCGAGCCCCCAGCCGGTGAAGGCCAGGCCCAGCGGCACGACGTCGAGATGCAACGCCAGCGGGGCGTACCCGAGGACGATGAAGAACGCGAAGTTGTAGGTGGCGGTGACCGCGCAGAGCGCGATGAACGCCTTGCGCTGGAACGTCTGCCCGATCGCGGCCAGCTTCACCGGCGGCTGCTTGGCCGGTTCGCGCAGCCGGGTCGAGGCGACCGCCAGCGCGATCAGCATGAAGACGCCGCAGGCGAAGAACGGGAGCCGCCAGGAGACCTCACCGAGCAGGCCGCCGATCAGCGGGCCGGTGGCGAAGCCGAGGCCGAGCGCGGTCTCGAAGAGCCCGACGACCCACTCGCGGGACTTGGCCAGGGCGATCATGATGACCATCGCGGTCGCGAAGAACATCGCGTTGCCCAGGCCCCACACGCCGCGCAGGGTCGCGAGCTGACCGATGTTCTGGCTGAACGCGGCCAGGATCGCGGCGAGGCCGACGGTGGTGACCCCGGTGATCAGGACCTTCTTGAACCCGAACTTCCCGGTCGCGAGCACGGCCGGGATCATGCCGAGGCCCATGACCGCGATGTACGCCGTGAACAGCAGCTCGACCTGCCAGGGCGACACCCCGATGGCCTCGCCGATGGCGGGCAGGATCGGGTCGACCACGGCGATCCCGGCGATCGCCAGGTACGCCGCGATGGCGGTGGCGTAGATCGCGCCACGGTTGGGTTCGTTCCGCCGTTGCGACATCGGCGCGCCTCCCGAAGAATATCTGTATCGTACAGCTAACTAACCTGTATCATACAGCTATGTCGGACCGGCGGGAACTCGAGACGATCGAGATGGAAGTGGCGTTGCTCATGCGGCGGGCCGAGGCGACTCGGCGAGCGGGCGATCAAGCCCCGCACCGCGCCCTCGACCGGGCGGCGTACCTGCTGTTGCGAGGGCTTGCCGAGCACGGCCCGGCCCAGATCAACGCCCTCGCCGAGGCGCTCGGGCTCGACGGCTCGACGGTGACGCGGCAGGTCAGTGCGCTGGAGCGGGACGGGCTTGTGGAACGCAGCCGGGGACCACAGGACGGCCGGGTGATTCTGGTGAGTCCGACCCCGGCCGGGCTCGTTCGGGTCGAATCCGTACGCCGCGCCCGGGTCGCGCTCTACGAACAGATCCTCGCGGACTGGGACGACGCCGACCGGGCGGCGCTGGGCCGGCTGCTGACGCGGCTCAATCAGGACATGGACGCGGTCATCCGCGCCCGTTAATTCGGCGCCTTCTGGGCAAGATCATTGCGCCAGCCAAGTGCCTTCGGGCGGCGAAATGTCCGCTGAAACCACTTGGCTGGCGCAATGATCACGCTCGCGGGTCAGTGGGCGCGGGGGCGGTCGTAGCCGGCCGGGATCGTCATCGGCCACGTCCAGCTCGGATCGGGCCGGTAGTCCGTCCACGTTCCGTCGAACGGGAACTCGCCCGCCTCGATGACCTTCGTCATGCGTACGCCCTCGGCCCGGACGGCGTCGGGATCGGGCACCCAGTAGTGCTCGGGAAAGGCCAGGCGCTCGGAGAACTCGTCCTCGTCCTTCCACGACCACGTCCGGTCGGGCCACACCCAGATGTCGAGGTCCTGGTCGGTGGTGTCGACCCCGGCTAGCTCGCCGTCGGACCAGAGGACCGAGGGCTCCTCGAGGTTGACGTACCAGCCGCCGAAGTTCTGCCGCCCGTCCCAGAAGAACCACACCGAGTGGGCCGAGGCCGGTCCCGGGGTCTGCGGCGGGATGAACATCAGCATGTCCGGCCCGTAACGCACCATCGGCCGCAGCTCTTCGCGCCGGGTGATCCACTCCGCGTAAGGCATGTCGCGGATCCCCTCGCCGGCTTCGGAGAGGCTGATCAGGATCGGCGTGCCGTGCGCGATCCAGAGCAGTAGGCCCCGCTCGTCGTGCTGGACGACCCGGGCCAGCTTGAGGAAGACCAGGCGCTCGCCGACGAACCCGCGATGGAGGAGGAGCTGACCCGGCGCGAACACCTGTCCAGCGTAGTCGATCTCACGGGATGGGAGGTGCCGCGTCTGGTGTCCGTTTTCCCAGGTCAGAACCGGTTGGGGGCTGAGACACATTTAGTAATTGCCCCTGTACAACGCGTAATCGAGTCGCCAGACTGGTCGGATGTATTCGGGGGAGACAGCGACGCAACGAGGCGGATGGCGCTGGGTGGGCCGGGTGGCCCGCCGGGAACTGCCGGCCGTCCTGCAGATCCTCGCCGCCGGTGGGCTGGCGATCGTCGTGGCGGTGCTGCTCGGCTTCGACAAACCGATCGGGGCGCCGCTGTTCGCGATCACGACGCTGGAATTCGTGTGCGCGCGCCATCGGCGGGCGATCGCCGTGTTCTTCTTCGGCCTCGGCTTCGGGCTGGCCATCGCGGCGGTCGCGTCGGGATACCGGTCGTTCGACCGGATCGTGCTCGACCTCGTCGTGGGTGTCGCGGTCGCGATGGTCGTCGCGTTCCTCACCACTCCCCGCAACGCGACGCGCCAGGTGAACGCGTCGCTCGAACCACTGCTGAACACGCTGACGGTGAACGTGCGGACGATCGCGGGCGCGCTGCGTACGCGGGACGCCGAATCGGCCCGGGGCGCCGTCTACGCCCTCGTCGACACGGAGAACGACCTGCGCCGCCTGAACGAGGTGCTGCTGGCGACCCGGCGGTCGGCGGCGATCACGCTCTGGACGACCGGGCAGGACCTCGACGCGTACGCGGCCACCGCCCGCGAGATCGGGTACGCCGTCCGCAACATCCGGGTGATGGCCCGGCACGCCTGGTGGGGCGTACTGCACGGGGGCGAGCCGGTGCCGGTGGCGTTGCCGCCGATGCTGGAGTCCCTGGCCGACGGCGTCGGGCTGCTGCGTGACGAACTCCGTCGCGACGGCACGCTCCGGGTGGCGCAGCCGCAGCTCGTCTCGGCCGCCCGCTGGATCGACGTGATGCGGAACGAGCGCCTCGGTCTGGCGAGCGCGGCGGTGGCGGCCGACGCCGACGCGGCGGTGCTGAATCTGCTCATCGCCACCGGCATCCCGCTGGCCAAGGCGGATGCACTGCTCAACCATGGCAAGCCGGAGGCGGCGCTGACCGAGCGGCGGTTAGAGACCGCCCTCGCCGCCTGACCTACCTCGGCACCGGATTGGCGGCGGATCTGGCGCTGGATTTGGCGCTGGATCAGGGATCCGCGTCGAATCTTGGATCAAGATTCGACCGGGATCCCTGATCCAGCGCTGACTCAGGCGCCGGGTCGGGGCTGAGCCGGGCGCTGAGTCAGGTGGGGCTGACTCAGGCGAGGCCGTGGCGGACGGCGTACAGGGCCGCCTGGGTGCGGTCGTCGACCTCCAGCTTCATGAGGATCGCCGAGACGTGCGTCTTCACCGTCTTCTCGGCCAGGTGCAGCTCACGGGCGATCTCGCGGTTGGACCGGCCGAGCGCCAACTGCTGGAGGACTTCCCGCTCGCGGACGGTCAGCTGATCCAGCCGGTCGCCGGAGACCCCGGTGCTCAACGCGGCGGCGATCGCCGGCGGCAACACGACGTGTCCAGCGTGGACGGTGCGGATCGCGTTCGCCAACGCGGCCGGGTCGACGTCCTTGGCGACGCAGCCGGCCGCGCCCGCCCGGATCGCGGGGAGGACCGAGGGCGCGTCGGTGAAGCTGGTGACCACCAGCACCTTCGCGTCGCTGCCCGCCGTGCGGAGCCGTTTGATCGCCTCGACGCCGTCGACCCCGGGCATCTTGAGGTCGAGCAGGATGACGTCCGGCCGCGTGGCCGACGCCTGCTCCACGCACTCCGCGCCGTCGCTCGCCTCGCCGACGACGGTGATGTCGTCATGAGTCTCCAGAAAGACGCGCAGCCCACGGCGTACCACTGCGTGATCGTCCGTGAGCAGGACGCGGATCTCAGCCACGGGGAACCTCCAGGGTGACCGTCGTCCCGCCGCCGGGACGCGACGTGACCGTGAGGGCCCCGCCCACCCGGCGCGCGCGCTCGCGCATGGAGGACAGGCCGAGCCGGGCGTTGGCCGCGGCCGGGACGCTCGTGTCGAAGCCGGTGCCGTCGTCGGTGATCGTGCAGACCACTCCGCGACCGCCGTCCGCGAGGCGAACCACGACCACCGTGGCGGACGCGTGCCGCAGTGCGTTGTGCAGCGCCTCCTCGGCGACGCGCAACACGACCTCCTCCACCGCCGCGGTCAGCTTGCCGGTCAGCTCGGCCACGAACTCCACCCGGGCCTCGTGCACCCGGTCGAGCAGGGTTACCCGCCGCCGCAACGTCTCCACCAGCCCGGTGTCGGCCAGCTCCCGCGGCCGCAGCTCGGCCACGATCTGACCCAGCTCCTCGGTCGCCTGCGCCGCCAACCGGCGGATCTCCTGCAACTCGGTCTCGGCCCGCGCCGGATCCTTCCGCACGTACGCCGCCGCGGCCTCGGTCGTCAGGCGCAGGCTGAACAGCTTCTGTGCCACCGCGTCGTGCAGTTCCCGCGCCACCCGCTGCCGTTCCTCGAGCAGCGTCAGCTCCCGGCCCTGCTCGTAGAGCCGGGCGTTGGTCAGCGCGATCGCCGCGTGCGCCGCCAGCACCGCGAGCAGCCGCTCGTCGTCGGCGGAGAACTCGCCACTGCGCCGGTTGGCCAGGAACAGCGCGCCCAGGATCTCCTCGCCGTCGGTGACCGGTACGCCGAGGAAGCCCTTGAGCACCGGATGCGCCGCCGGCCACCAGCCGAACCGAGGATCCTTGCGGACGTCGGGCAGCCGCTGCGGCTTCATTTCGCGGAGCATCACGGCGAGGAGCCCGTGCTGGCGGGGGAGCGGGCCTATGGCGGCCCACTGCTCGTCGGACACTCCGTCGACCACGAACTCGGCGAAGCCGCCCTGATCGTCCGGTACGCCCAGCGCCGCGTACTCGCAGTCGAGGAGGGAACGGGCGGCCTGCACGATCGTCTGCAGCACCTCGCGTACGGATCTATGCCGGCTGACCGCCAGCACAGCGGTGCTCAGCTCGTCCAGGGTGCTGCGTTCGTCCACTCGTTCACCGTAGCCGCGGTTCGGGCGTGATCATCGCGTCAGCCATGCTGTCACAACGGGCATTTCGCACCGCGAAGCAGCATGGCTGGCGCAATGATCACACAAGGGCCTAGGTCCAAGGACCTAGGACGGCGGCGGCTCAGGACCGATTCGCGTACGCGCCGCAGTCCATAGCGTCGAGACATGCCTATCGCGATCATCACCGGGGCAAGCCGCGGGCTCGGCCTGGCGCTCACCCGTACGCTGTCGGCCGCCGGCTGGAGCGTCGTCGCCGACGCCCGCCACGACACCGACCTGCTCGGCGCCGTCTCGGAGCTGCCCAACGTCGTCGCCGTCACCGGGGACGTGACCGACCCGGCCCACCGGACCGAGTTGATCACCGCCGCCCGGAAACAGGGCGGGCTCGACCTGCTCGTCAACAACGCCGGTGCGCTCGGGCCGAGCCCGTTGCCGTCGGTGGCGGCCGTTCCGGAGCAGGCGCTGCGGGACCTGTTCGAGGTCAACGTCATCGCTCCGGTGGCGCTGACTCAGGCGGCGTTGCCGCTGCTGCGTACCGGGCGGGGCGTGGTGCTCAACGTGACCTCGGACGCCGCCGTCGAGGCGTACGCGGGATGGGGAGCCTACGGCGCTTCCAAAGCCGCCCTGGAGCACCTGGGCAAGGTCCTCGGCGTCGAGGAGGAGACGGTCACCGTGTGGCAGGTCGACCCCGGCGATCTGCGTACGCGGATGCACCAGGACGCCTTCCCCGGCGAGGACATCTCCGACCGGCCGCTGCCGGAGTCGGTCGCCCCCGGCCTGCTCGGGCTGCTCGCGCAGCGTCCGCCGTCGGGCCGCCTGCGGCTGGCCGACTGGATCCCGGCCGACACGGTGAGTGCATGAGCGCGTTGTGGGTGCCGTTCGAGGTGGCCGACTTCGACCGCAGCGCCGACCACTACGGCCGCCTGTTCGGCCTACCCGTCATCGACCACTGGAAGCGCCCGGGGGAGCAGGGCGCGGTCTACGACGTGGGCGGCGGCCGCCTGGAGATAGTCCAGACCACTCGGCCGGCCAGACCGCCGGGTGTGGCTCTCGAACTGCCCGACCGGGCCAGCGTCGACGCCGTGCACTTCGCGGCGGGACCGGCGGCCGAGTCGGCTCCCGAGACGTTCCCTCGCGGGCACTACGGTTTCGTGCTCGCCGACCCCGACGGCAATCGCGTACTCGTTTGGACGGAAGCATGACCGCGACGCTGGAGTTCACCCTCGCTCCGGAGCTGGAGGCGCACGAGCCGCCCGAGGCCCGGGGACTGGCCCGCGACGAGGTGCGGCTGCTGGTCGGCTCGGCCGACGGCGTGCGCCACCACCGGTTCACCGACCTGCCGTCGCTGCTCAGGGCCGGAGACGTGCTCGTCGTCAACACGTCGGCGACGATGGCGTCAGCAGTGGACACTGTGGACAAGGACTTCGTCGTGCACTTCTCGACCCGGCAGCCCGACGGGCGATGGGTCGTCGAGGTGAGGCGGCCGGTCGACGGCTCGACTCAACCGTTCTTCGGCGGCCGGGGCGGGCAACGGCTCACCCTGTCGGGCGGCGTCGTCGTCACGTTGGCGGAGGCCTATTCGGATCGCCTCTGGATCGCCGAGGTCTCCGTCGACTCGGTGCCACGCTATCTCCGTGCCCATGGCCGTCCGATTCGCTACTCCTATGTGGAACGCGATTGGCCGCTGTGGGCGTACCGCAGTGTCTTCGCGATCAGCACTCCCGACGACCGGGAGGGCAGTGCGGAGATGCCGAGCGCGAGCCGGCCCTTCACCGAGGCCCTGGTGACCCGCCTGGCCAGCCGGGGTGTGGTGATCGCGCCGATCACCCTGCACACCGGAGTGGCCTCCCCGGAGGCACACGAGCGGCCGTACCCCGAGCGGTTCGAGGTGCCCGAGACCACCGCGCGCCTGGTCACACAGGCGCGCGCGGCCGGTGGGCGGATCATCGCCGTGGGCACGACCGCGGTCCGCGCGCTGGAGACCGCGGCCCGAGCCGACGGGTCGGTCCAGGCCGCGGCGGGCTGGACCGACCTGGTGGTCACGCCGGACCGAGGGGTACGCGTCATCGACGGCCTGCTCACGGGGTTTCACGAGCCACGCGCGTCCCACCTGCTGATGCTCTCCGCGATCGTCGGTGCGGACCTGCTGTCCACCTGCTACCGGGAGGCCGTGGAGCACGGCTATCTGTGGCACGAGTTCGGCGACCTGAACCTGTTGCTGCGCTGAGAAAAAGGGGGACGCCGCAGTCAGCGGCGTCCCCCTTTTCGCTGGGCTACATGTTCATGGCGTCCTTGGCCTTCTGGCCCATCTCGGAAGCCTTGTCCTTGGCCTTCTCGCCCATGTTCTTGGCCTTGCCCGACATCTCCTCCGACTTGCCTTCGGCCTGCATTCGCTCGTCGTCGGTCATGTCGCCCATTTGTTCCTTGGCCTTGCCCTTCCACTCCTGGGCTTCATTGCGGATCTTGTCGTCCATACCCATGGCCTTCAGACCTCCTCAAGGCTCGGTTACCGCGGGATTTACCCCGGCCTCGCCCGGCTAACCTCCGGTGCGCCCGGATAAATCGGGCAAATCGCGCGAGCGATCCGGATTGTCGGAGTGGGCTGGCACGATCCGGGCATGAGCGTCCGAGACGACTACCTCGCCACCGCCGCGGTGGCGGCTGCGTTCCTCGCGGAGCCGGTGGTGGCCGGCCGCTGGGCCGAGCCGAGCGCGCTGGCCAAGCTCAGCACCGGCGGGCTGGCCGCGCACCTCTCCCGGCAGATCGTGCTCGTCCCGGGCATCCTCGGCGCGGAGCCGTCAGCCGATCCGCCCATCGACCTCGTCGAGCATTACAACCGGGTCAAATGGCGCGGAGCCGACCTGGACGAGGAGACCAACGCCGGGATCCGCGATACCGGGGAGCTCGCGGCCGCGCCGGGCCCCGAAGCGATCGCCGCGGAGGTGGCGGGCGCCCTGTCGGTGCTGCCCGATCTCGTGCTCGGGCGTCCTGACGGCGGTGTTCGGGTGCCGTGGACGGGCTGGACCCTCACGGTGGACGGTTTTCTGACCACCCGGCTGCTGGAGCTGATCGTGCACACCGACGATCTGGCCGTCAGCGTGGGAGCAGCGACACCGGAGTTTCCGTCGTCGGCGGTCCAGACGGTGGTCGACCTGCTGTCCCGGCTGGCCGTGCAGCGGCACGGGGCGGTGAGCGTCCTCCGCGCGCTCAGCCGGGCCGAGCGGGCCCCGGCGACGATCGCGGCGATCTGAGGGCGCGGTCGGGCTAGTCAGAAGCCGAGCAGGGCGGCGAGCTGGGCGACCCCGGGCAGGCGACGGGCGCCCTTCGGGTCGGCCTCCACCGTGGTCACATCGGCCACGACGACGGTGACGTTGTCCGGCGCACCGGCCTGGAGCGCCAGCTTCACCAGTTGCTCGGCGGCCTGCTTCACCTCGGGGTGGGTGTGCAGGGCGTGAGCGATGCTGTGGTCGGTCACGATGTCGGAGAGGCCGTCGCTGCACAGCAGGAACCGGTCGCCGGGGCGTACCTGGACGGTGGAGCACGCGGTGGTGAAGTCCAGCCCCTGCACCGACTGCGTGATGAGGGACTTCTGCGGATGGTGACGCGCGTCGTCCTCGGTGAGCACCCCACGGTCGATGAGGGTCTGCACGTAGGTGTCGTCCTTCGTCAGCCGGCGCAGCTCGCCGTCCCGCAAGAGGTACGCCCGGGAGTCGCCGACGTGCGCGACGGTCACCTCGGCCGCGTCGTCGGCGTCGGCGGAGAGCAGCACGGCGGTCATCGTCGTGCCCATGCCCTCCTTCAGCGGGTCGTCGACGGTGGCCTGGTAGATCTCCCGGTTCGCCGTCATGAGGTGATCCAGCAGCGTCCGGGCCGGGTCGTCGCCGAGGTCGGCGGTCTCCAGACCGGCCAGCTCCCGGATCACGATCGCACTCGCGTCCTCGCCCGCGGGCGCCCCGCCGACCCCGTCGGCGATCACGAGCAACCGCGACCCGGCGTACGCCGAGTCCTCGTTGTTCGCCCGGATCAGCCCGAGATCGGTGAGCAGTACGGAACGTAGGGCGAGACTCATCCCTCAAGGGTGCAGGCAAGGATGGTCAGATGTCTCTAGGCATTAGTACGTAATTTCTCGCAGACCCCGCTCGGCCGTGAGAGAAATGTGCGGCAACCGTATCCTTTGGGCCGTGAACCCGGTGCCGATGGTTGGGCGCGCCGACGAACTGCGAGAGATCGTCGGCCAGTGGAGGCGCGCGGTATCGGGAGATTTGTCGGGTATCGGGGTGGTCGTCCTGACCGGCCGGCCCGGCGTCGGCAAGAGCCGCCTGGTGGCGACCGCGGTCGAGGCCTTCGATCCCCGTCCGGCGACGGTGCTGACCGGCACCGCCCGGCTCCACTCACCGGCCCCCTACGACTGGCTCGCCGCCGTGCTGAGCGGGCGGGACACGCGTACGCTGCCGGTCCCGGCCGACGGCCTGGCCTGGCTCGCCCAAGACCCCCAGGCCCCGATCGAGCGCTACGCGCCCGACGCGCTCCTGCGGCTCGCCGTACGCACAGTGCGCGCCCTGGTCGGCGAAGGCCCCGCCGTCCTGATCGTCGAAGACCTCCACGCCCTCGACCCCGCCAGCCTCAGCCTCATCGCCGAGCTGGCGGCCGCCCCGGGCATCCCGGCGCTCCTCATCGTGACCAGCCAACCAGCCGAAGCCGCGGTCGCCCGGCACCTCGTCGCGCGTACGCTCGCCCGCCTGTCGGGCGCGCCGAACGCCGTCCGGCAGCACCTGGGACCACTCGGCCCGGAAGGCGTCGCCGAGATCCTGGCGGCGGCCCACCCCGGACTGCCGGACGCCGAACGACTGGGCCTGGCCGTCTGGCGGCGTACGGGGGGCAATCCCTATCTGCTCAGCGAACTGCTGGCCACCACGGCCGGCCGCGGCCTGGCCGCGTTGGCAGCCGAACCGGCCGGGCCGGAAGCGGACGAAGTCGAACTCACCGCCCGGGAACTCCAGGTGCTGGAATGCCTCGTCGCCGGGATGTCCAACAAGCAGGTCGCCAAGTCGCTGGACATCTCCATCCGGACGGTCGCGGTGCACGTGTCGAACCTGCTGCGGAAGACCGGATCCTCCTCGCGTACCGAGGCGGCTTTATGGGCCGTCAAGCGCCCCTGACGCCTCTCGGCTGTTCGTGATCATTGCGTCAGCCATGCTGTTTACTCGGGCATTTCGGCGCGCGAAACCGCATGGCTGACGCAATGATCATGCGAGTCAGCGAGCCCGGGGACGCGAGTCAGCCGGCGCGGCCGCGTGGCTTCAGCTGACCGGGCGGCAGCGGCGGAGCCAGTAGCCGATCCCCGTCGTAGCCGTGCACTTCGCCGAAGCCGCCCGTCCCCGCGTTCCACGCCTCGCGTGCCTGCGCGACCTCGTCCCCGGTACGCCCGACGAAGTTCCACCACATGACGATCTCTTCGGCGAACGGTTCCCCGCCGAGGAGAAGCACAGCTGTGTCCACATCAGACTCCAATTGGACGTCCGAACGGCCGGTGCCCAGATACAGCAAGGAGCCCGGCTCCAGCAGTACGCCGTCCACCCGTGCGCCGCCGGACATCGTGAGGGCGGCGTACTCGAAGTCGGGTTCCAGCGGGAAACGGGCGTCGGCCCCGGCCGCCACGGTCAGGTCGGCTCCGACCAGCGGGGAGTACGTAGTGCCGGGCGACTCCGCACCGTCGATCTCGCCGAGCATCACGGTCGCGGTCACCCCGCCGCCGTTGATCACCGGAAGCTCCGGATGGTGTTCGAAGGCCGGCTCGACATGCCGGTACGCGTCCGGCAGTGCCACCCAGAGCTGGGCTCCATGCAGCAGCGGCAGGTGGTCGCGTGGCGATTCCTCGGAGTGCGCGATGGCCCGGCCGGAGGTCATCACGCCGAGGTGACCCGGGCGCAGCGTCTGGAGGCTGCCGAGGCTGTCGCGGTGCAGCACCTCGCCCTCGTGCAACCAGCTCACCGTCTGCAGGCCCATATGCGGATGCGGCGGCACCTGCATCCCGGGCTCGGCGGCGATGTCGTCCGGCCCGTAGTGATCGATGAAGCACCACGCGCCGACCATGCGCCGGCCGAGCGTCGGCAGGAGACGGCGTACCTGGGTGCTCTCGCCGAGCGGGACGACCCGGCCCGGAATGAGATCGCGTACCGGTTCGGCGGCGACGCCGGCCCGGCCGCCGCAGGTGGACATCGCCGGGGCGCGGTCGAGGTTGCTCATGCGCCCAACCTACTCGCGCCCCGGGGACTCGCTGTCGAAACCGCGGCCCACTCGCGCCCGGGGACTCGCTGTCGAAACCGCGTCGATCATGAAGCTAGGCACGCGACACGCCGGTCGATCATGACCGATGGTTCATGATCGCGCGGAAACAACGGGGGAGAGCGGGGAGAGGGGGTTAGACGAAGGCGGTGGTCCAGTAGCGGGCCTTGTAGAACTTCGCTCCGGAGCGCGAACCGCTGCCGCCGCTGGAGAAGCCGACCGACGTCGTCCAGTACTGGCTCTCGCTCGGCGCGTCGACGTAGAAGCGCACGCCGTTCGGCAGGCTCCCGTACGCCTTGACGTAGGTGGCCGTGCTGATCCGCTTCTTGCCGCTGAACACCCAGCTCGATCCGGCGTACAGGAGGCTGACCTCCCAGACGCCGTGGTTCGTGCCGGTGCCGCCGACGGTGTAGAAGAACTTGCCGGAGGCGTAGTCGGGCTGCAGGTCGTGCCCGGTGCCGGAGAACGTCGTCTTGCAGGCGAGCTTGAGCCCGGTCAGGTGTCCGCTGCTGTTCACGACCAGGTGGTACGCCCGCAGCTCACCCTTGCCGACGGCGAGCAGGAGCCCGCTGCTGGTGTCGTAGAGGACGCCGTGCGCGCCTTCGAAGCCGTACTTGACCGAGCCGCTGTAGGAGGTGCCCGGCTTGCCGCCGTTGCTCGACGGGATGAACAGGCTCAGGCCGCCGCCGTCGGCGAACGAGCTGCTGTACTGCCGTGCCCGCGAGGACGCCACGACGATCGCGCCGTAGTTCTTGATGCGCTCGACCGCGTGCGGGTTGCCCGGCACGGTGGCGCTCCAGACGACGCTCTTCGAGCTCTGGTCGATCATCGCCGCCTTGCCGCCCGCCGAGGCGGTGCCCGACGCGGTCACCAGGACGACGTCGCCCCAGTTCGCGGTGGGCCGGCGCTTGACGTCGGAGAGGTTGGTCCAGGTCGAGCCGGTCGGCGCGGACCAGCGCCACCGCACGTTGGCGTCGCTCCACGAGGTGTTCGAGTGGCTGAACACGAGGACGTCGTTCGTCTTCTGCTCGGTCGTGGCCACGAGGTACTCCGCGGCGGCGGCCGGCTCGGCGGCGACGAGCGCGCCGGCCACCGTCCCGCCGGTCGCCGCGACGACTCCGGCCGCGGCGGTGCTGCCCAGCAGGGTCCTTCTGCGCATTGGTCTCCCCAGATCCGCGGGCCGTCGGTCGAGGCCCGATGGCTCAAGATCCTGACACCGTGGGGCAACCTCGGCAAACACTGGAACTCCGCCCTGTGGATAACCTCCGGGCAAGAGTCGGATATCCGTGACTATCTGGGCGCTAGCCGTTTTCGGTGGGCACTCTGGCCAACGTGGACACCGTCATCATCGTAGGAGCGGGGCCGACGGGCCTGACGGCGGCACTGGAGCTGGCCAACCACGGCATCCCGACCATTCTCTTCGACTCCGGCGACCTCACCTCCCCGGCCGAGACCGGTTCGCGGGCGATCGCCGTCCATCGCACGGCGCTGACCGTCTGGGAGCGCCTCGGCTGCGCGGAGCCCATGCTCGCGGAGGGCATCGCGTGGCGTACGCGGCACACCTTCCGCGGCACCCGCGAGATCCTCACCCAGGTGCTGCCCCCGGCGACGGGCGGCCTGCCGACCTTCCTCAACCTGCAGCAGTACCGCACCGAACACCATCTGCTCGCGGCGGCTCGCGCACATCCGCTCGTCGAGCTGCGGCCACGGCACCGGGTCGTCGCGGTGCGCCAGGACCGTCGCCAGGTCACCCTGCAGATCCAGGATCAGACTGGTACGCACAGCGCAACAGCGGCGTACGTGCTGGCCTGTGACGGCGCGCGCGGCACGATGCGGCGGGCGTTGGGGCTGGACTTCCCGGGGCAGACCTTCCCGGACCGGTTCCTCATCGCGGACATCCGCGCCGAGCTGGATCTGCCGCCGGAGCCCCGGTTCTACTTCGATCATCCGGCGCATCCGGGCAGCACCGTGCTCATCCATCCGCAGCCGTTCGGAGTGTGGCGCGTCGACTGGCAGCTCGGGGCCGCCGTCGACGTGGCGGCCGAGACGACCCCCGAGCGGATGGACGCCCGCATCCGTACGCTGTTGACCGCGGTCACCGGCACGGAGGTGGACTACGACCTGGTGTGGCTGAGCGACTACCGGTTCCATCAGCGCCTGCTGACCCGGCTGCGGCATCGGCGGGTGTTCTTCCTCGGCGACTCGGGTCACCTCGTGGCTCCGTTCGGGGCGCGTGGCATGAACGGCGCGGTGCAGGACGTCGAGAACCTCGGCTGGAAGCTGGCCGCCGTCCTGCACGGTCACGCGCCGGAGGCGTTGCTGGAGTCCTATCAGGACGAGAGGTGGGCCGCTCAGGAACACAATCGGCAGGTGGTCTCGGCGACCATGCGGTTCATGGCTCCGCGTACGCGGTGGCAGCGGCTGCGGCGGGACACGATCCTGCGATTGGCCACGAGGTGGCGGCGAGCGGCTCGATGGGTCGACAGTGGACGGATGAGCGAGCCCTACCGGTACGCCGTCTCCACGATCGTGCTCCCGGACGACGGCCCGGCTCGGCAGTGGCGGGGCGCGCCCGAGTTGGGCGGCAAGGCGCCCGACGCCGATTTCGTCCGCCGGGGCCGGCCGACCCGGCTGCGGCACTACCTCGGCCGCGAGTGGGTGGCGTTGTGGTTCACCGGCGGCCACCACGACGGCTGGCTGCCCGCCGAGCCCGGTCAGGTCCCGTGCCGGTTGATCACGGTGGACCCGGCGGACGCGGGCGAGTTCGGGACGGCGTACGCCGCCCGCCCGGGCACGCTCTATCTGATCCGGCCGGACGGGCACATCGCCGCTCGCCGGCGGAACGCCGGTCCGGGCGTTGGGCGTACCCTCCTGGACGTCATGGGGCTGCGCGGACCGTCAGGGGCGCACCTGGCCGACGTGCCACCGCACCTCCCGCAGCAGCGCGGGCAGGTCCGCGGCGACGTTGACGAACTGGAAGCCGGACTGGACCCGGTCGATCGCGGCCCGGGAGTCTGAGCAGTAGATCCCGACCGGCAGGCGGTGCCGGGCCGCCGCCTGCCGGATCTTGGCCAGGGGCCCGGCGAGGTCGGGGTTCTCCGGCGCGGGCGTCAGGCCGAGCGAGACCGCCAGGTCGACCGGGCCGACGAACAGGGCGTCGAGCCCGGGGACCGCGGCGATGGCCTCCACATTCGACAGTCCGGCCGCGCTCTCGATCTGGGCGATGGCGAGGGTCTTCGTGTTCGCCTCGGCGAAGTAGCCGGGCAGGGTCGTGTCGAAGGCGAGACCGGCCCAGGCGCTGCCCAGGCTCCGCCGCCCGACCGGCGGGAACTTCGCCGCCGCGACCAGTGCGGCGGCCTCCTCGGCGGTGTCGATCATCGGCCCGATGACCGCCGAGGCGCCCGCGTCGAGGGCACGTTTGACGTTCTCCGTGGTGTTCTCGGCGATCCGGACGACCGGGCAGCCGCCCGCGTCGGCGATCGCGGCCACCAGGGCGGTCATCGTCTCGGCCCCCATGGGACCGTGCTCGGCGTCGACGACGAGGAAGTCCGCCCCGACCCGGGCGAGCTGGCGGGCGGCGGCCGGGCTCGGCAGACTCAGCCACACCCCGTACGCCGGGCCGCCCGCCTGCAACAGGTTCTGGAAAGTGTTGTCGCGCACCGCTTCGACTTTACGGGGCGGCCGCCACGCCCCCGTTTGACGTAGCGACCCGCCCCGGCAGTGCCGCTGCCGGGGACCATCCTGCCGGACGCCGCTTTACCGGCCCTTTATCGTCGCCAGCCAGGCCTCGACCTCGGCCGCCCGGAACGGCGACCGCTCGAACAAGCGGATCGCGTCGTTCCCGAGGCTGGTCGCGCCGGCGGGGTCGCCCTGGTCGAACGTGATCCGGGCCAGCCGGAACACCGCGATGCCGTGGTGGACCGGCCCCAGCCGGCCGTGGAGATCGTCTCCAGCGTGGCGGGCGGCCGTCGACAGATCCCCCTGCGCGTGCGCGGCCTCGGCCATCGACATCGCCGCCTGACCCAGGGCCCACGGATGCTGCGCCTGCCGGCTGGCCTCCATGGCGCGCTCGGCGGCCTGCCGGGCCTCGGCGTACGCGCCCAGGTCGACCAGCGCCCGCGACAGGTAGGAAGTGGTGATGGCCAGGGCGTTCAGCGACCCGATGCGGGCCTGGATCTCGGTCGCGACCGCATAACAGGCCACCGCCTCGGTCGGGCGGCCGAGCCGCCGATGGGTCAGACCCAGGCAGGCCAGCACGTTCGCCTCGCCGTCGAGGTCGTTGCCGGCTCGCATCAGCTCCAGCGCGCGTTCGTACGCGTGCTGCGCCTCCGCCTCGCCGGTCTTCGCGTCGAGATGCAGGTTGCCCCGGCACAACAGCAACCGGCCGACCTGCTCGGGGTGCTCGTCCTCGGGCAACCGGGGCTCGGCCCAGTCGCAGGCGGCGCGGGCGACCCGGGCTCGCCCGTTGCGCCGGTTGGCCACGGCCAGCTGCACGGCGGCGATCCCCGCCCGGACGTCGTCGCCGGCCCGCCGGTACGCGATCCGGGCCCGGCGCAGATATGAGACGGCGTCGACGTCCTTGCCCCGGTTCTGGGCCTGCTCGCCCAGAGCGAAGAGCAGATCACGGCGGATCGGGCCGGACAGGTCACGCCGGTCGAGCAGATGCTGCCCCAGTTCCTCCCACTCGCTGTCGCGGGCACGCAAGGTCATGTAATCACCCATCGCCACGACCAGGTCGCCGGCCAGATCGGCCCAGCCCCGGCCGGCCGCGTCGCGAGCGGACGCGAGCAGGAGCGCCTCCTCCCGCTCGAACCAGGCGATCGCGTCCGCCTGATCGAACCGCCGGATCCCCGACGGCCGCGCGGGGAAACCGTGCCCCGGCAGTCCGGCGTCGGCGTCCCAGGCCAGCCGGGCCAACGCCGCGTACGCACCGGCGAGCGCCGCCGCGTCGGCCGCGTCGTCGGCCTGCTCCCGGGCGTACAGGTGGACCAGGTCGTGCAGCCGGTACCGCAGGCGCTCGTCACCAGCCCGCACGCCGAGCAGGGAGGCGTCGACGAGCCGGTCGGCCACTCGTTCGGCCTGCGGAACGGGCAGGTCGAGCAGGGCACCGGCCAGCCACGCCGGGCTCTCCGCCAGCGGCAGCAGGCCGAGCCGGCGCAGCAACGTCGCCGCCTGATCGTCCAGGCGTACCTGGCTCAGGGCGAAGACCGCCCGCACCTCGCGGTCGCCGAAGGCCAGCTCGTCCAGCCGGGACTGCTCGTCGGCGAGCCGCTGCGCCATCCCCGCCACCGTCGTCCCGGACCGCCGCGCGAGCCGCCCGGCCGCGATCCGCAACGCCAGCGGCAGCCGGCCGCAAAGGTCGACCAGCCGGTACGCCGCTGTCTCCTCACCGGCGACCCGGTCGGCCCCGGCGATCGTCCGCAGGAGCCGCAGACTGTCGTCAGTGGACAGCACGTCGAGGTCCACCAGCCGGGCGCCGTCGAGTCCGCCGAGCGCCCGGCGTCCGGTCACGAGCAGGGCGCTGCCGCCGCCCGCCGGGATCAGCGGGCGTACCTGTCCTTCGTCGGCCGCGTTGTCCAGCACGAGGAGCAGCCGCCGCGCGCCGACCTCGGACCGGTAGCGGGCGGTACGCACGTCCGGCTCGTCGGGAATGGCCGACCCCGGTACGCCGAGCGACCGGAGCACCACTCCCATCAGCTGTTGAGCATCCGGTGGCTGGGCGTCGGTGCCACGGAGATCCAGGAAGACGCAGCCGTCCGGGAAATGCCCGGCGAGCGACCGCGCCACGCGTACGGCGAGGGTGGTCTTGCCCATCCCGCCCAGCCCGGCGACGCAGACCACCGGCGCGTGGTCGCCCGCCGACTCGGTGAGCACCCGGGTGACCTGCTCCATCTCGTCACCCCGGCCGGTGAAGTCGCGGATGTCGGCCGGCAGATGCCAGACTCCGGCGGCCGGTGTCGAGCCCGACTGGAACCAGGCGCGTACGCCGGACAGGGCGGCCTCGATCTCGCCGCGCAACACCCGGCGTTCCAGCTCCCGCAGTTCGGCACCGGGCTCCAGGCCCAGCTCCTCGGCGAGGATCTGGCGGGCGCGCCGGAACTCCGCCAATGCGGTCGCCTGCTGCCCGGCGACGGCATGCCCGAGCACCGCGAGATGCCAGGCCCGCTCGCGCAGCGGATCCCGGGCGACGAGGTCGGCGGCGGCCGCCTCGACGGGCCGGTCGAGCAGGAGGTCCACGGCGAGCGCTCGCTCGGCCGCGGTGAGCCGTTCCGCCTGCAGCGCCGAGCCGACCTCGGTCACCCGGTCGGCCACCACGTCCTGGCAGGGTTCGCCGCGCCACAGGGACAGGGCCTCGGCGTACGCGTCGGCGGCGGCGCGCCAGTCGCCCTGTCCGGCCGCCTGCTCGGCCTTGCCGGCCAGCCGCCGGAACTCCACCAGGTCGACCACCACGACCGAGCTGACCAGCTGGTACGCCCCCGGATGCGTGATCAGGGCGGCCTGCGGATCGACGCCGTACTCGGCCAGCGTCTGCCGGAGCCGGAAGACGGCGATCTGCAACTGGTTGGCGGCGGTACGCGGCGCGGCCGGACCCCAGACCACGTCGATCAGCTCGTCGACCGAGACGACGGAGTCGGCGCGCAGCGCCAGCGCGGCCAGCACGCCACGTGCGCGTACGCTGCGGATCGGAGTGGCCGCGTCGGCCGCCGTGATCCGCACCGGACCCAGGATCCGGACCTCAACCTGTCCCACGCCGCCGAGACTAGCCCCGTCCGCTGGTGGCGAACATCGAGTTCCCATCACCGTCTGGAATGCTGGAACAGTGCAGCAGACGATCTCCGAATGGCTGGGCGACCTGGCTTCCGGCGAGCCGACCCCAGGTGGCGGCGCGGCCGCCGCGCTGATGGCCGCGACCGGCGCCGCCCTCGTCGGCATGGTCACCGAGTTGACCATCGGCAATCCCCGGTACGCCGACCATGAAGCAGTTCTGGTGGATGCCCGTGAGCGGGCGGCTCACCTGCGACACCTCGCGACCGAGTTGGCCGACGCCGACGAGGCGGCGTTCGGCTCCGTGATCGAGGCGTACCGGCTGCCCAAGGCGACCGAGACGGAGAAGGCCGGCCGCAGCGCCGCGATCCAGCAGGCGCTCGCCGGAGCGGCCCGGGTGCCGCTGCGGCTCGCCGCCGTGGCCGCCGAGGTCGTCGAGCTCACGGAGTCCATCCTGGACGGAGCCAACGTCAACGTGCTCTCCGATGTGGCGGTAGCCGCAGACGCTGCGCGAGCAGCGCTCTCCTCGGCCGCCGTGAACGTCGAGGTCAACACGTCGGCGCTCACCGACCGCGCGGTGGCCGCCGCCCTCGACGGGGAGTTGGCCGGGCACCTGAGCGCGATCGCCCGCGCCGACCGGGTCTCCGCCGCCGTTCGCGCCCGCATCGCCGGGGCGGCGTCGTGAACCTGATCGACGGCAAGGCACACGCCGCCCGCCTGGGCGAACAGGTCACCGCGCGGGCGGCCGAACTGCGGTCGCGGGGAGTCGACCCGACGCTCGCGGTCGTCGTCCCCACCGACGACGAGGCGACCGCCTGGTATGTGCGCAGCATCGCGCGTACCGCCGAGAAGGTGGGCGTGACCTGCCGGATCGTCACCCTCGACCGGCCCACCGGGGACGACGTCGCCGGGACGCTGGCCGAACTGGGCGCCGATCCCGGCGTACACGGGCTGATCTGTCAGACTCCGCTGCCCGAAGGCGTCACCCTCGACCAGGTCGGCGAGCACATCCCGGTCGCGAAGGACGTCGACGGGGCCAACCCGGCGAGCCTCGGCCGGCTGGCGGCCGGGCTGCCCGCGTACGCGCCGGCGACGGCCCGGGCGGTGCTGGAGATCCTCCTGGCGGAGAAGGTGCCGCTGTCCGGAGTGGCCGCGACCGTGGTGGGACGGTCCACGGTGGTCGGAAAACCGGCCGCGCTTCTCCTCCTGGCGCAGAACGCGACCGTGACGGTGGCGCACTCGCGTACGCGGGACCTCGAAGCCGTCTGCCGTCAGGCCGACGTGCTGGTGGCGGCGGTCGGCCGGGCGCACCTGATCGGGGAGGCGCACATCAAGCCGGGCGCGGTGGTGATCGACGTCGGCACCAACCCGACCCCGGACGGCGGGCTCACCGGCGACGTGGATCCGGCGGTGACCACGGCCGGAGCGTTGACCCCGGTGCCTGGTGGCGTCGGCCCCGTCACCACGATGCTGCTGCTCGCCCAGACCCTGGACGCCGCCACCTCAGCGTGATCGTTGCGTCAGCCATGCTGTTTCGGCGGACAAATCACCGCGCGAAACGACGTGGCTGACGCAACGATCACGCGAAGGGGTCACCACTCGGTGGGGAAGTAGTCCTTCAGGAAGCAGCCGTACACGTCCTCGCCGGCCTCGCCGCGCACGATCGGGTCGTACACCCGGGCCGCGCCGTCGACGAGGTCGAGCGGGGCGTGGAAACCTTCGTCGGCGAGCCGCATCTTCTGCGGATGCGGCCGCTCGTCGGTGATCCAACCGGTGTCCACACTGGTCATGAGGATGCCGTCGGACTGGAACATCTCGGCCGCGCTCGTCCGTGTCAGCATGTTCAGGGCGGCCTTCGCCATGTTCGTATGCGGGTGGCCGGGCCCCTTGTAGCCGCGGGTGAACTTGCCTTCCATCGCGGAGACGTTCACGACGTACTTCCGTCGGGCCGGGGACGCCGCCATCGCCGCCCGCAACCGGCTGATCAGCACGAACGGCGCGGTGACGTTGCACAGCTGCACTTCGAGCAGCTCCAGCGGGCCGACCTCGTGGATGACCTGCGACCAGCTGTTCTCCCGGGCCAGGTCGGGGACGAGGCCACCGGCGTCGATCGCGGTCCCGTCGGCGATCCGCGCCGGCGAGGCCGACCCGCTGATCAGCGCCAACGCGGCGACGTCGTCGCCGGTGAGCTTCTGCTGACCACTGGTGATCATGGCGGCCGGGTTGCGCTCCAGGCTGTGCCCGAAGGAGACCAGCTCGGGGAGCGGACCCGTGGGCAGCGGCTCCGCTTCGGCCGCCACAAGCTGAGAATACGAACCCGGGCTACGGCGTACCGTCTGGGCGGCGTTGTTGATCAGAATGTCCAGTGGCCCCTGGGCGGCGACGTCGTCGGCCAGCGCGGCGACCTGCGCCGGATCCCGGAGGTCGATGCCGACGACGCGCAGCCGATGCAGCCACTCGGCGCTGTCGGGCATGGCGGTGAATCGGCGTACGGCGTCGGCCGGGAACCGAGTCGTGATGGTCGTGTGCGCACCGTCCCGGAGGAGCCGCAGGGCGATGTACATGCCGATCTTCGCCCGGCCGCCGGTGAGCAGGGCACGCTTGCCGGTCAGGTCGGCGTGCGCGTCCCGGCGCTCCCGGTTGAGCTGGGCGCAGTCGAGGCAGAGCTGGTGGTAGAACGAGTCGACCGTCGTGTACCGAGTCTTGCAGGTGTAGCAGGACCGGGCGCGCAGCAGAGTGCCGGCGGTCACGGAGTCCTGGGTCGGTGACGTCAGCCCGAACACACCTGCGGTCTCGTCGTCGATCCGGCCGGGCGCACCGGTCGCGGTGGCCTCGGTCACGGCGCGGTCGTTCGCCGTCACCGCGGCGCGGCGTTCCTGGCGCTTACGCTGCTTCACCGTCTTGTAGAGGCGGGCGGTCGCGCGGCGGGCGGCCTCCACGTCGGGGTGGTCGACGGGCAGGTCGTCGAGTTCGGCCAGCACCTCCAGCGCCAGCTTGAGCCGGTCGGGGTCGATCTGCGTCACCGGAGAACTGTAGCCGGACGATCGGGTACGCCTGCCGGGCGTCGGCGCGCACCGGGTGGAACGTCACGCACCTAACAACGCTCGGGATAGGTGCACGGCGTTCCACCGACGCCCGCCCCCATCGCGGGGCCGCGCGGAAGCGGGCCGGGATGGGCACGGCGCGCCAACGCAGGTCGCGTGCCGCGCGGAAGCGGGCCAGGGTGCGCACGGCGCGCCAACGCAGGTCGCGGGCCGCGCGGAAGCGGGCTGGCGCGGACGCGGAGCGTCAGCGATGCCAGGGCACCGCGGGAGCGGCGTGAAGCCGAGCGGCGATCGCCGCGCAGGCGTCGCCGAACGCGCGTACCTGGTCGGGGGTGAGCGCGTCGAAGACGGCGGCCCGGACGGCTTCGACGTGTCCCGGTGCGGCCTTTTCGAGGAAGGCGTATCCGGCGTCGGTCAGCCGAGCGATCTGCCCGCGCTTGTCGGAGGCGCAGCTCGTCCGGACGACCCAGCCGCGCTCTTCCAGCCGGGAGATGGCATGGGAAAGGCGGCTTCGGGTGATCTTGGACTGCTCGGCCAGCTCGGTCATCCGCATCTGCCGATCGGGCGCTTCGGAGAGCCAGGCGAGGAGGCTGTAGTAGACGTGCGGGATCCCGCTGTCGCGCTGGAGCTGCTGGTCGAGGTGGTCCTCGAGCAGCTCGGAGGCCTGGAGCCAGGCGCGCCAGGCCTGGTCCTCGGCCGGGGTGAGCCACCGTGGTGTGGTGATCGTCATAGACCCCAGTCTACCTCGTCTTCTTGAAAGTTAAACAATCAGCGGTACGCTTCACTCCATGAGTTTGAAGGTTCAAGCACCGGCGGCCGAGATCCGGACCCAGGTGAAGGTGCCACTCCGCTTCCCGGACGGGTACACCACCACGGCGGACGTGTTCACCTTCACGGGCCTGGTCGACGGCAAGGAACACCTCGCGCTCGGGCTCGGCGACTACCGGGGCAACCCGATCCCGCTGGTCCGGCCGCACTCCGAATGCCTGACCGGTGACGTCTTCGGCTCCGAGCGCTGCGACTGCGGCCCCCAGCTGCGGGAGGCGGTCGAGCACATCGCCGAGACCGGCGGATTCCTGCTCTACTTGCGGCAGGAGGGCCGGGGCATCGGCCTGTACGCCAAGCTCGACGCGTACGCGCTCCAGGACGCGGGCCTCGACACGTACGCCGCGAACCGGGCGCTCGGCCACGGCGACGACGAGCGGGACTACACCGCCGCCGCCCAGATGCTCGCGGCGCTGGACGCGACCAAGATCAAGCTGCTGACGAACAACCCCGACAAGGTCGCCCAGCTGGAGGAGGCCGGGATCACGGTCGACGAGACCCTGCCGACCCAGGTCCACCTGTCGAGCGCCAACCTGCGCTACCTGCGGGCGAAGGCCGACCACACCAAGCACACCCTGGTCTTCTGACGCGTCAGCTCAGGTCGAACGAGGTCCGGGCGACGCCCGATGTGTAACCCAGCCGTTCGTACAGCTTGATCGCGCGCTCGTTGTCCGACATCACCGCCAGCGAGACCGTCGCGTACCGCGTGAAGAGCCGCCGGGTCGCGGCCACCGTCACCGCCGCACCCAGCCCCCGGCCCTGCTGGTCGGGGGCTACGGCGATGCCGGCCAGCAGGCCGACGCCGTTCGCGCTCCGATCGGCGGCCACCGCGACCAGCCGGCCGTCCTCCCGAATGCCGTACCAGTCGCGTACACCGCCTTTGCCGGGCCGCACGCTGCTGTCCGGCAGCGCCTCGTCGAGCAGCTGGTCGATGTCGGGCGTGGCCTCGGCCGGCAGCAACTCCACCAGCTCCTCACCCCGCGCGGCGGGCGGCGGCGTCGTCGACCACAACTGGTCCCACTCGCCGAAGTGGTGTGCGCTGAACAGTCCCAGCACCGCCTCGCGCGGCACCCGGGGCGCGTGCAGCCGTCCGCCCTTGGCCAGGCCCGCCGCCTGCAGCTCCGCGAGCAGCTCCAGCGCCGCGGTCCCGTCACCCAGGCCCGCGGTCAGCGCCCCCCAGGGTCCCTCCGACACCCACACCCAGGCGTTCCCCCGCTGGTACGCCGAAAGCCGTTCACTGGTGTACAAAGCGGCGAACGGATGGTCTCCGACGACGGCCAGGAACTCAGAGCGGCTGCTCAGGGTGGGGGTGATCATGATCTAGAGGGTAACTCGGCTCGGTTACCCTGACCGGGTGCCCCTGGAGTTCATCGACTTCCCCCGCGTCTTCAATCTGCGCGACCTCGGCGGCCTGACCACCCGCGACGGGCGCGCCATCCGGCCCGGTCTGCTCTATCGCAGCGACAATCTCGGCGTACTCGCCGACGAGGCGTTGCCCCCGGCCGACCGGGACCGATTCGGTGCGCTCGGTGTGCGTACCATCATCGATCTGCGACAGCCCGCGGAGATCGAGCGGCACGGTGGACGTGCACCGGGCTGGTCCTGTTCGAGCTGGCACAACGTGCCGCTGAACAATCCCGCGTGGCGCGACGAAGATTATTCTGAAGTGGACGGACCGGCGGCCTACCTCATCGCGCGGTACCACGAGGCCGCCAAGACCTCCGGTACGCACATCGCCCGCACGATCGGCCTGCTCGCGGATCCGGCGGCGGTCCCGGCGGCGGTTCACTGCCTGGGCGGGCGGGACCGGACGGGCATCATCATCGCTTTCGTCGAAGACCTGCTGGGCGTGCCGGACGAGACGATCGCGGCGGACTACCACTTCACCGAGCAGGCGACGCGGCGGTTCATGACCTGGTTCCGCACCGTACGCCCAGACGCCAAGGATCTGCTGCCCTATCTGGACGTGACGCCGCCCGAGGTCATCCTGACCTTCCTGACCGAACTACGCGCGGAGTACGGCTCGGTCCAGTCCTATCTGGAGTTTCATGGCCTGACCGAGGGGCAGGTCCAGGCCTTGCGGTCGATCTACCTGACCGAAGCCTAGGGGCACCGGGGGAGCGGGATCCGCACGGGCGCCGGCCGAGCCCCGAGTACGCCCGGCAGCGCGCTGTTCCCCTCCGCCCACTCCAGTGCGATCGGCGAGATCGCACCGAGCACCGTCCGGACATCGTCGAGGTCGATCGCCAGGTCTCGCTTGTAGATCGGCTCATGGTGGGCGATCCGATTGCGGAGCTGATGAAGCCGGGTCACCGGCTCGGCGATCGCCGGGCGGGTCGGCGGCTGCAAGTGTGGGAAGCCGTGCCGGATCGTGGGTACCCAGAGGCTCAAGTGATAACGCCGGGCCAACAGGAATCGCCAGAATCCGAAGGACAGTTCGGTGACGATCCGGTCCGGAGTGATCGGATATCCCTGCGTCCGCAGGCGGCGTCGGGCCTTGGCGATGTCCTCTCGCCCTCGGCGGTCCAGCAGTCCGAGCGGGTCGTCGAACCAGTTGCCGGGCAGACCGAGACCGGCATGCCAGGCGCACAGCTGATCGTTCAGGGTGTTGCGGAGGACGACCTCGACGGTGTGGAGGGTCTGAAAGAAGGCGGCTCCCACATGGATGTTCCACTCGTACAGCTGAAGCCCGCCCGCGGGATCGTTGCCCGCGTGAAGATCGAATGGTGCGAGGCGTGGCATGGACAGCGCCGCTCGGACCGAAGCCAAGGCGGTGGGATTTGCCATGTCGAAATCCATCCGCTAACCTTTCTCACGAAGACCCCGGTGGCCCCTGCTTCGGCATACTGCCGGGGTTACGGCTTTTCTGGACTCTGTGCTTCTCCAGACTCGGTGCTGGTGAACCCCGGCGACTTGGGCCTCGGCCTGTCGCCGGGATTTTTGTATTTCGGCCAGCACAGTAGACCAATGGGAAACCGCCATTCAAATGCGGTAATGGCAACCGGGGAGGCTGCTACGCAACGTATTCGAGCGTCCGGAGAATCGTCACTGAATCTGCTATCCACTGTGGAACAACCGCATTCCGTCGCCGAGAGATGCGGTAGCGCGGCCGGGTCGGCCCCGTGACCGGGACCGAGTTGGTTGGCACTCCAAACTATTGACACCTGTGCCCGGGGATTGTGAAATCTGGGTAACCGCGCCGTAGCCCCGGCGCGGGCGCCCACACCCGCGGCACGCGACGCTCCACGGACACGTGCCTCGGGCTGTGCCTTGCCTTTTCACGCCCCCGGCCGCCCCGGTCGCGGGCTAGGTCGAGAGAGGACAGCCCGTTCATGCTCAGCAAGCAGCGAAGTCTGGCCTCCGCTGTAGCCGCCGCGCTCGTCGCGGCCGGGCTCGCGGTGGTCACGCAGGTACTGCCCGGCACGCCGGCCGCCGCGGCCGGGTCGGACCCGTACTCGTTCCGCAACGCGCAGGTGGTCGGGGGCGGCTTCGTGCCCGGCATCATCTTCAACCAGTCCCAGGCCAACCTGATCTACGCCCGCACCGACATCGGCGGGGCGTACCGGTGGGATCAGGCCACCTCGAAGTGGATCCCGCTGCTGGACTGGGTCGGGTTCACCAACTGGGGCTACAACGGCGTGGTCAGCCTGGCCACCGACGCGGTCGACCCGAACCGGGTCTACGTCGCGGCCGGCATGTACACCAACAGCTGGGACCCCAACAACGGCGCGATCCTGCGCTCCTCCGACAAGGGCGCGACCTGGTCGACCACCGCGCTGCCGTTCAAGCTGGGCGGCAACATGCCGGGCCGCGGCATGGGGGAGCGGCTGGCCATCGACCCGAACAAGAACAGCATCCTGTATCTCGGCGCGCCGAGCGGCAACGGGCTCTGGAAGAGCACCGACTACGGCGTGACCTGGGCGAAGGTGACGGCCTTCCCGAACCCGGGGACCTACGTCCAGTCGCCCGGTGACGCGTACCTCGGGGACAATCAGGGCATCGCCTGGGTGACCTTCGACAAGAGCACCGGGACCGCCGGCGCCACGACTCAGGGCATCTACGTCGGCGTCGCCGACAAGGACAACACGGTCTACCGCAGCACCGACGGCGGCGTGACCTGGTCGCGGATCGCCGGGCAGCCCACCGGCTACATCGCGCACAAGGGCGTCCTGGACCCGGTCAACCACCTGCTCTACATCGCGACCAGCGACACCGGCGGCCCGTACGACGGGGCCAAGGGTGACGTGTGGAAGTACAACATCACCACCGGCGCGTGGACGCAGATCAGCCCGGTGCCGTCCAGCAGCTCGGACGACTACTTCGGGTACTCGGGCCTGACCATCGACCGGCAGCACCCGGGGACGATCATGGTCGCGTCGCAGATCTCCTGGTGGCCGGACATGATCATGTGGCGGAGCACCGACTCCGGGGCGACCTGGACGAAGATCTGGGACTGGACCAGCTACCCGAGCCGCAGCTTCCGGTACACCCAGGACATCTCGGCCGCACCCTGGCTGACCTTCGGCAACAGCCCGCAGCTGCCCGAGGTCTCGCCGAAGCTGGGCTGGATGAACGAGTCGGTGGAGATCGACCCGTTCAACTCCAACCGGTTGATGTACGGCACCGGCGCGACGATCTACGGCACGGAGAACCTGACCACCTGGGACTCCGGCGGCCAGATCAACATCAAGGTGATGGCCAAGGGCCTGGAGGAGACGGCCGTCCTCGACCTGATCAGCCCGCCGAGCGGGGCCAACCTGCTCAGCGGGCTCGGTGACATCAACGGCTTCCGGCATACGAACCTCGACGCCGTGCCGTCGATGATGTTCACCTCGCCGGTGTTCTCATCCACGACGAGCCTGGACTTCGCCGAGCTGAACCCCAACTACGTGGTACGCGTGGGCAACGTCGACAAGACGGCCACCCCGAACACCAACCGCATCGGCATCTCGAGCGACAACGGCGCGACCTGGTATCAGGGCCAGGAGCCGTCCGGCGTCACCGGCGGCGGCACGGTCGCGGTAGCGGCCAACGGCAACTCGATCGTGTGGGCTCCGGCCGGCGCGGCGGTCAGCTACGGCGGCGGCAGCTCGTGGTCGTCGTCGAGCGGTGTGCCGTCGGGCGCCCGGGTCGCCTCGGACCGGGTCAACTCCAGCAAGTTCTACGCCTTCGCCAACGGCACCTTCTACGTGAGCACCAACGGCGGGCAGTCGTTCACCGCGACCGTCACCAGCGGCCTGCCGACCGTCGGCACCGTACGCTTCAAGGCGGTCGCGGGCCGGGAGGGCGACATCTGGCTCGCCGGCGGCGACACGACCGGGGCGTACGGGTTGTGGCACTCCACCAACTCCGGGGCGAGCTTCACGAAGCTGTCCAACGTCCAGGAGGCGAACAACATCGGGTTCGGCAAGTCGGCCACGGCCAACGGCTACCCGACGCTGTTCACCGTCGCGAAGATCGACAACGTGCGGGGCATCTTCACCTCGTACGACGGCGGGGCGACCTGGCTCCGGATCAACGACGACCAGCACCAGTACGGCAACATCGGTGAGGCGCTGACCGGTGACCCGCGGGTCTTCGGCCGGGTCTACATCGGCACCAACGGCCGGGGCATCATCGTCGCCGACCGGGTCAGCACAACCTCTCCGTCGGTGTCGCCCACCTCGTCGGCCTCGGTCTCGACGTCGGCCAGCGCGTCGACCTCCCCGAGTTCGAGCACGTCGCCGAGCACCAGCACCTCGCCGAGCAGAAGCACGTCGGCGAGCCCGAGTTCGACGGCGGCCAAGGCCTGTTCGGCGAGCTACGCCATCTCGAGCCAGTGGCCCGGCGGCTTCGGGGCGAACGTCACGGTGACCAACACCGGCACGTCCGCCACCACCAGCTGGACGGTGAAGTGGACGTTCGCCAACGGGCAGACCATCAGCTCGCTCTGGAACGGCACCTACACCCAGTCCGGCGCCAATGTGACCGTGACGAGCCTGAGTTACAACGGCGCCCTCGGCACGGGCGGCACGGCCAGCTTCGGCTTCAACGGAGCCTGGTCCGGCACGAACGCCGTCCCGACGCTGACCTGCACGGCGACCTAGACCTGCTGGGGGACGAAAGAGGGTGGCCTCCCGGCGCTTCGGCGTCGGGAGGCCGCTTTCGGTTAGAGTGATCCTCATCTATTGACACGATCTTCGATACGTGGCTATGTAGGCGCCAACCTACCGGTTTTCCCCACCTGACCCCCGGAGGAAGACGATGACGACCCGAGTGAGATCCACCCGGACACGGCGCCTGCTAGCAGTGGTCACCGCCGCGGCACTGGCGGTGCTCGCCGTGCCGGCGACGGCCACTCCCGCACCACCCAGCCCCCGGCCGAGCGCCGCCGAGACGGCGTACTTCCGTGTCGTCGGCCCCAAGAGCTTCGCCGACGTCAACGCGATCGCCGCCACCGGAGCCGCGGTCGACGGCGTCGAAGACGGCAAGGTCTACGTGACCGCGACCGCCGCCGAGGTCGCGAAGATCCGGGCGCTCGGCTACCTCGTCAGCCCCGACGTACGCGACGAGCCGACCTCGGCCGGCGGCGGTGTCACCACTCAGGACTTCCCGTCGGCGGACTCCGGCTATCACAACTACGCCGAAATGGTCGCCGAGATCAACACGCTGGTCGCGTCGAAGCCCGCGATCGCGCGCAAGAGCACGATCGGGACGTCGTACCAGGGCCGTGACATGCCGCTGATCAAGATCAGTGACAACGTCGGCGTCGACGAGGCCGAGCCCGAGGTGCTGTTCAACGCCCACCAGCACGCTCGTGAGCACTTGACCGTCGAGATGGCGCTCTACCTGCTGCACCTGTTCATCGACAACTACGGCACCGACGCCGACATCACGAACTGGGTGAACACGCGCGAGATCTGGATCGTGCCGGACATGAACCCCGACGGCGGCGAGTACGACATCGCCACCGGCTCCTACCGGTCGTGGCGCAAGAACCGGCAGCCCAACAGCGGTTCGTCCTACGTGGGCACTGACCTCAACCGGAACTGGGCGTACCAGTGGGGCTGCTGCGGCGGCTCGTCCGGCAGCACCTCCTCGGCGACCTACCGTGGGCCGTCGGCGTTCTCCGCCCCGGAGACGGCGAACCTGCGGAACTTCGTGAACAGCCGGGTCGTGGGGGGCGTACAGCAGATCAAGGTGAACATCGACTTCCACACCTACTCGCAGCTGGTCCTGTGGCCGTACGGCTACACCACGACCGACGTGACCAACACGATCACGACCGACGTGCGCAACACCTTCGCCACCCTCGGCCAGCAGATGGCCGCCCTCAACGGGTACACCCCGGAGCAGGCCAGCGACCTCTACATCGCCGACGGCATCATCATCGACTGGATGTGGAACGTGCACCACATCTTCTCGTACACCTTCGAGATGTATCCCGGCCCGTCCGGCAGCGGCGGCGGCTTCTACCCGCCCGACGAGCAGATCGTCACCCAGACGACCCGCAACCGGACGGCCGTGCTGCTGCTCGTCTCGTACGCGGACTGCCCATACCGGGTGATCGGCAAGCAGGCGACCTACTGCTGACGAGGTACGCGGTGGGCGGCGCTGGATCAGGGTTCCCGGTCGAATCTTGCGTCAAGATTCGACCCGGAACCCT
>NZ_JBFAHM010000010.1:161500-218196 GCF_040654195.1 Hamadaea sp. NPDC050747 | reverse complement strand
ACCGCCGTCGCCCGCACGTTCACCGAGCGCCTGATCGATCCGGTCGACCCCCGGGGCTTGCGTCAAGATTCGACCCGGAACCCTGATCCAGCGCCGACGAAGCGCCCGCTACGCCAGTTCGATCGTCGTCAGCCGTTGGGTGGCCCGGGACAGCGCGACGTAGAGCGTACGCGCGCCGGACAGCTCCCGGAGCCGCTTGGGTTCCACGACGAGGACGCCGTCGTACTCCATGCCCTTGGCCGCCAACCCGGTCACGACCTGCAGCCGGGCGGACTCCGGCAGCCAGCCCGCGATCTCGTCGCGAGTGGACGCCTCCGGCGTGATCACGCCGACCGTGCCGTCCACCTCGTCGAGCAACTGGCCGACCGCCTTCTCCACCGTCCGCCGCAGTTCACCGCGCGGCACGGCGACCTGGACGGGGGCCACGCCGGTGGAGCGGACCGCCTTCGGCAGCGGCAGATCCGGCGCTACGCGCCGAATCTCGGCCGCCGCCACGGCGAAGATCTCCGCCGGGTTCCGGTAGTTCGTCGTGAGGCTGAACGTGTGCCGCCGGCGGCTGCCCAGCGCCGAATCGCGGGCTCGACCCGGTTCCGCGGCGTCGCCGGTCCAGGCGGTCTGCGCCGGGTCGCCGACGATCGTCCAGCTCGCGACCTGGCCCCGCCGCCCGACCATCCGCCACTGCATCGGTGTGACGTCCTGCGACTCGTCCACGATGACGTGCGCGTAGTCGCGGTAGTCCGAGCGATCGACGTGGTCCCGCGCGGCGGCCTGGGTGCGTACGCCCAGCACCCGGTAACCGGTGGCGGTCTTGCGGCGGGCCACCGGCGGGCGGCCGATCAGCTCGTCGATCTCGTCCAGCAGCGCGACGTCGTCCACCGACAGATCGCCGGGCCGGATCGAGTCGGCCAGCCGGGCCTGCTCGGCGCGGCTCAGCGTGCCTTCGGCGTACCAGGCGAGGCGCTTGGGGTCGGCGAGCCAGCTCAGCACGTCGACCGGGCGTACCCGGGGCCACCAGCGCTTGAGGAACGTGCGGAACTCCTCGTTCTCCGTCAGCTCCTCGTCGAACCGGGACTGCTCCCAGCCGGGCAGCCGGCGTTTCGCCTGCTCCCACAGCGTGTCCAGGATCGCGCCGAACGCCTTCGCCCGGATCTCGTTACGCCGCTGCCCGCGGACGATCTGCCGGCGCATCTGCTCCACCTGCCGGCCGGGCAGCTGGAGCCAGTCGCCCCGGAACCGCATCCGCAGTCCGTCGGGCTGCCCGGGGACCGCGTCCTCGGCGGCCCGCCGCAGCACCCGGCGCATCCGCAGGGAGCCCTTGATCGCGTGAACCTCGGCGGTCTCCTCCCGCGTCGCGCGTACGCCGTCGACGAGTTCGCCGAGCGACTTCAGGGTGGCGCTCTCCTCGCCGAGGGAGGGCAGGACCGCGGAGATGTAGGAGACGAAGACGGGGGAGGGGCCGACGATCAGTACGCCGCCGCCGGCGAACCGGGCGCGGTCGTAGTAGAGCAGGTACGCCGCCCGGTGCAGGGCGACGGCGGTCTTGCCGGTGCCGGGGCCGCCCTCGACCACGGTGACGCCGCTGCCGGGCGCCCGGATGGCGACGTCCTGCTCTTGCTGGATGGTGGCGACGATGTCTCGCATGCCGGTGCCTTTGGCCTTGGCCAGCGCCGCGAGCAGGGCTCCGTCGCCGATCACCGTCATGCCGGGCGGGGCGCCGTCCGGGTCCAGGAGATCGTCCTCGACTCCGGTGACCTTCTCGCCGGAGGACTGGATCATCCGGCGGCGCACCACACCGAGGGGGTGCGCCGCGGTGGCCCGGTAGAAGGGCTCGGCGGCCGGTGCCCGCCAGTCGATGACGAGCGGCTCCACCTCGTCGGGGGTCTGCGGATCGAGGTCGGTGCTGCCGTCCTCGCGGATGCCGATGCGGCCGACGTATCGGGGGTGCGGCAGCTCACGCAGGTCGAGGCGGCCGAACACGAGGCCTTCGTGCTCGGCGTCCAGGATCTGCCGCTGCCGGGCGGCGTGGAAGACCATCGCGTCGCGGTCGACCAGGGAGCCGGGTACGCGGGCCCCGGCGAGGTCGTAGCCGCCCGCCTCCAGTTGCGCCATCGACTCGCGCATCCGGGCGAGTTGGGTGTAGACGCGATCGACGTGCCGCTGCTCGACGGCGATCTCCTGTTCGAGCGGGCTGGCCTGCGTCTCGGTCATGCGGCTCCCCCCGGGCTCCCTGCGCTCGCGTACCCCAGCGCGAAACAACGCCGTCAAAGCCTAGTGCCCCGGTGCACACCTCGTCGCGGGGTGTGTCACGAGCGACACCGACGGTGCTCCGAACGGGGTCTCCGCGTCCCGGGTCTACGCGTCCGCGGTCTGCGGCTCGGGCTCGATCTCGACGACGTCGGCCATGGCCTTACGAGCCCGGCGCTTGAGCCAGAGCGTGGTGGCGATCCCGATCAGCACCGCCACCGCGAGACCGACCCAGGACAGGCCCTTCATCCAGCGTTCGACGACCGCGCCGAGGTGGTAGACCAGCAGTGCGGTGCCGAAGGCCCAGACGACCCCGCCGGACGCGTTGGCGACCAGGAACCGCCCGTAGGGCACTCGCAGCGCCCCGGCGAGCGGGCCGGCCAGGATGCGCAGCAAGGCGATGAAGCGGCCGAAGAAGACCGCCCACACGCCCCAGCGGCCGAACATCTGCTCCGCCTTGGCGAGGTGCGCCGGTCCGAAATGCTTGGGGAACCGCCGTCCCACCCGTTCCAGCAGGGGACGGCCGCCCCGCCGGCCGATGGCGTAGCCGAGCGAGTCGCCCACGATCGCCCCGACGGCGGCGGCCAGGCCGACGAGCCACGGGTTGCCGGTGCCGCTCGCGGCCAGGAGAGCCGCGCTGATCAGGGTGATCTCGCCGGGCAGGGGGATGCCCATGCTCTCCGCGCCGATGACGAGTCCTACCAGGAGGTAGACGACGAGCGGCGGAAAGGCCGAGAGCCACTCCTGCGCGTGTTCCATCTCGGACCTGCTTAGCGGATCGGGGGACGGGCCTCGACGATAGCCGAAAACACGGAACCCCCGCGACCGTGTCGCGGGGGTTCCGTCAAGAGCGTGGGCGGTCAGGCCTCGCCGAAGGCGCCGGCCTCGGCGAGCCGCTTCTCGGTGGCGTCCCAGCCGTGCTCCGGGTTCGCCGCCTGCAGCGCGGTCAGTTCGGCGCGGATCTTCGCACCGTGACCGGCCGCGGTCAGCACCCGGATCTCCTCGACGAACGCGTCCGAGCTGGTGCTCAGGTGCGTGGTCTTGCCGTTGGTGAGGTTACGCACGTAGACGTGCTTGCCCTTGTTCAGCGGGATGAGGTACTTGAATTCACCCAGCACGCTGAGAGCGCCGCCCTTGGCCTCACCGGCCCGGACAGACGCGCGCGCGGTCTTCGAGGTGCTGCTCGCCACGGAGTTACTCCCAGATGTCACGACGTCCAAAAAGCGGAGCCTCAGTCAGAAAGGCCCGGGACATCATAGCCGCCGCCTCCGCCTTCCCACCAATCGCTGCCCCCGTGGTCGCCTGAAGCGGCACTTTCTCCGGACGACTTTGCCGATTCGCTGGCGTCTCGTCCGTCTCACCCGTCATCATGGACCCGTTGTCACCATCAGTTTCAGAACCCAATAAATCGGGCATACCGCCGTCACTGGTCGCCAGGTCGTAGGGGAAGACGCACCTGTCGACACCGGGAGGTCGGAAGTGCCCACGCGAGGCGTCGTTTACGTCCACTCGACCCCGCTCGCCGTGTGTGCTCACGTCGAGTGGGCGATAGCTCGTGTCCTGGCTGCCCCGGTGAGTCTGGAGTGGACGCTGCAGCCCGTCGATCCCGGTGCGCGGCGCGCCGAGTGCGGGTGGACCGGGCGTCCGGGGACCGGCGCCGAACTGGCCGCCGAGCTGCGGCAATGGAACATGCTCCGGTTCGAGGTCACCGAGGAGCCCAGCCCCGGCGTGGACGGGGAGCGGTACATGCACGTCCCCGGGCGAGGCCTGCATCGGGCCACCATCGGGGCGGCCGGTGACGCCCAGCTCGGCGAGGACCAGCTGCGCTCGATCATGGCCCAGGCGCGTACGCCGGAGGCCCTCTCGCTGGCGCTGGACCGGGCGCTCGGCACGGCCTGGGACGCCGAGCTCGAGCCTTACCGCTGGGCCGGGGACGGCGCTCCGTTCACCCTGCTCACGCAGAGGGCGGGCTGAGTCACAAAGTCGCGCGCGTCCGGTGGCGGTTCGGCCGAACGTGTGATGGGATGCCCGCCATGCGGCGGAATGCAGCAGCGATCCTGATCTTGTGCGCGCTGGCCCTGACTGCCTGTGGCACTGCCCCCGAGTCCCCGGCGACCCCCGAGCGTTCGCCCGGTCCGACGACCCTGGCCGGGCAGGTCGCCCTGTTCAGCGACGAGGACCTCGCCGGGCAGGTCCTGATGCCGTACGCGTACGGCCAGGACGCGACGAAGGTGTCGGCCGGGGCGGCGAAGGCGAACCAGAAGCTGGCCGGGGTCAGCACGCCGGCCGAGCTGGTGACCAAGCTCCGCCTCGGCGGGGTGATCCTGGTCGGCTTCGAGGCCGGGGATCCGACCGCGCAGGACACCGCCAACATCGACGATCCGAAGCAGGTCCGTGCGTTCACGGCAGGTTTGCAGGCCGCGGCGGCGAAGCTGCCCGCCGGGACCCCGCTGCTGATCGGCACCGATCAGGAGTACGGCGTGGTCACCCGGGTGAAGTCCGGTGTGACGCTGCTGCCGAGCGCGATGGCGCTGGGCGCGGCCAACCAGCCCGAGTTGACCGAGGCCGCGTGGCGTACGGCGGGGACCGAGCTGGCTGCGATGGGGATCAACGTCGACTTCGCCCCCGACGCCGACGTGCAGGGCGCGTCGTCCGTCATCGGCTCCCGCTCGTTCGGGTCAGACTCGAAGCTGGTCGCCGAGCAGGCGGCGGCCGCCGTCCGGGGGCTCCAGGCCGCCGGGGTCGCCGCCACCCTCAAGCACTTCCCGGGGCACGGCCGCCCGGCCGCGGACAGCCACGGCGACCTGCCGCAGCTCCAGCAGACCCGGCAGCAGCTGGCCGAGGTCGACCTGCCGCCGTTCCAGGCCGGGATCAAGGCCGGCGTCCAGCTGATCATGTCCGGCCACCTCGACGTGCGGTCGATCGATCCGGGGATGCCCGCGAGCTTCTCGGCCAAGGTGCTGGAAGGTGTGCTGCGGCAGCAGCTCGGCTTCGACGGCGTGGTGGTCACCGACGCGCTCAACATGGCCCCGGCCGAGCGCTGGCCCGCCGGGGAGGCCGCCGTCCGGGCGCTGGAGGCCGGCAACGATCTGCTGCTCATGCCGCCCGACCCCGTGGCGGCGTACAACGGGATCTTGACGGCCTTGAAGTCCGGCAAGCTGTCGCGCGACCGCCTGCGCGCCTCGGTGACCCGCATCCTGACCCTCAAGCGCGCCGTGGCCGAGGACGACCAGCCGGGCCTCGACGCGCTGGCGGGCTCCGAACACCAGGCCGCGGTGGCGGCGGCCGCGAGCGCCGCAGTGACCCAGCTGCGCGGCGCGTGTGGCGCTCCGCTGGTCACGGGCGTGGTCAGCGTGACGGCGGCGAAGGGCCGCGACGCCAGCCGAGACCGTCTGGTGAAGGCTCTGCAAGCCCAAGGGGTACGCGTGGAGCAGAGCACGGTGCCCGCCGGTGCGCAGGTGGTGCACCTCGTCGGCTATGGCGACGCGGCGGGGGACCTGAACGCCAAGGCGACGATCACGGTCGCCATGGACACCCCGTACGTGCTGGCGAAGTCGGCCTCTCCCGTGCTGCTGGCGACCTACTCGTCGAGCCCGTTGTCGCTGGACGCCCTGGCCAAGGTGCTGGCCGGGAAGGCGAAAGCGGAAGGCCGCTCACCGGTGGCGGTGAACGGCCTTCCGAGGACTTCCTGCGGCTGACCCGCCGCTACGCGCGCGTGAAGATCAACGCGACGTTGTGGCCGCCGAAGCCGAACGAGTTGTTCAGCGCGGCCGGGATGTCGAGCGCCCGCGGCTTGTGGGCGGCGACGTCGAGCGTCAGGCCCTCGTCCGGGTCGTCGAGGTTGATCGTCGGCGGGATGATCGACTCGCGTACGGCCAGGATCGTCGCGATGGTCTCCACCGCGCCCGCCGCGCCGAGCAGGTGACCCGTCATGGACTTGGTGGCGGTGAGCACCGGGTGGTCGCCGATGATCCGGCGGATGCCCGCGATCTCCGCCATGTCGCCCACGGGGGTGGACGTGGCGTGCGCGTTGACGTGCTTGACCTCGCCCGGGTCGAGATCGGCGCTGCGCAGCGCCGCGCGCATGGCCCGGCCACCGCCCTCGCTATCGGGGTGCGGCTGGACGATGTCGTAGCCGTCCGAGGTGAGCCCGGCCCCCGCGAGTACGGCGTGGACGCGCGCGCCGCGAGCCGCGGCGTGCTCGGCGGACTCCAGCACCACGATGCCGGCGCCCTCACCGAGGACGAAGCCGTCGCGCGCCTTGTCCCACGGCCGGGACGCGCGCTCGGGATCGTCGTTGCGGGTCGACATGGCCCGCATCGAGGCGAACCCGGCGATCGGCAGCGGGTGGATGACCGCTTCGGTGCCGCCGGCGATCACGACGTCGGCCCGGCCCGAGCGGATGATGTCCAAGCCCCACGCGATCGCCTCGGCCCCGGTAGCGCAGGCGCTGGTGGGCGCGTGTACGCCGGCCTTCGCCCCGTACTCGAGGCCGACGTAGGCGGCGGGACCGTTGGGCATCAGCATCGGGACCGTGTGCGGGCTGACCCGCCGCGGCCCGGACGCCTCCAGGATGTCGTCCTGGGCCAGCAGGGTCTGCGCCCCGCCGATGCCGGAGCCGACCACCACTGCCAGCCGCTCGGGATCGAGTCCCGAATCGCCCAGGCCGGCGTCCTTCCAGGCCTGGTCGGCGGCGATCAACGCGAGCGCCTCGGACCGGTCCAGCCGGCGCAGGCGGACCCGGTCGAGCACCTCCGAGGGGTCGACGGCCACCTTCGCCGCGATCCGCACGGGCAGTTGCTCGGCCCAGTCGTCGGTCAGCGCGCTGACCCCGGACTTGCCGGCGAGCATGGCGTCCCAGGTGGTGGCCACGTCCCCGCCGAGCGGGGACGTGACACCGAGCCCGGTGACGACTACGTCACGACGAGACAAGGGGAAGATCAGCCCTTCAGGATGTAGGCGACGGCGTCGCCGACGGTCTTGAGGTTCTGCACCTCGTCGTCCGGAATCTTCACGCCGAACTTCTCCTCGGCCGCGACGACGACCTCGACCATCGACAGCGAGTCGACGTCCAGGTCCTCGGTGAACGACTTCTCCTCCGAGACGTCGTCGGGGTTCACCCCGGCGACCTCTTCGAGGATCTCGGCGAGGCCAGAGGTGATCTCTTCGCGGGTCATGTTCTTCCCTTCATGGTTTGGTTCGCTGTGCCGCTGATGGTCTCAGGGACGCAGTATTGGGACTGGTCAGGGGCAGCGTACGACCTGACCGGCATAGGTCAGGCCACCGCCGAAGCCGATCAGCAGCACCGGGCTGCCGGACTTCACCTCGCCGCGCTCGACCATCTTGGACAGGGCGAGCGGGATGCTCGCCGCCGACGTGTTGCCGGACTCCACGATGTCGCGCGCGACGACCGCGTTGACCACGCCGACCTTGCGCGCCACCGGTTCGATGATGCGCAGGTTCGCCTGGTGCGGAACGAAGGCGGCGATGTCGGCGGGGTCGTAGCCCGCCTTCTCGCACACCTCGCGGGCCAGCGGCGGGATCGCCGTCGTGGCCCACCGGAAGACGGTCTGGCCGTCCTGCTGGATGTAGGGCCGCCAGGTCTCGATGCGGATCGCCTCGCTGGGCGCCGAGCCCCAGACGACCGGGCTGATGCCGGTCTCCTCGCCGTCGGCGGTCTTGCTGACCACCGCCGCGCCCGCGCCGTCACCGAAGATGACCGCGGTCGAGCGGTCGGTCCAGTCGGTGATCTCGGAGAGCTTCTCGACGCCCACGACGATGGCGTGGGTCGCCGCGCCGGCGTTGATCGCCTGGTCGGCCAGGGCGAGGGCGTACGAGAAACCGGAGCACGCCGTGTTGACGTCGAACGCCGCCGGGGTGCCGAGCCCGAGCTTCAGGGCGATCCGGCAGGCCACGTTGGGGCTGCGGTCGGCCGACGAGCAGGTGGCGACGATGACGAGGTCGATGTCGGACGCGGCCAGCCCGCTGGCGGCCAGCGCCTTCTCCGCGGCGGCCGAACCCATGTCGGCGACGGTCTCGGTGTCGGCGATGCGCCGCTCCTTGATCCCGACCCGGGACTGGATCCACTCGTCGTTGGTGTCGACCATCTGGGCGAGGTCGTCGTTGGTCAGCACCCGGGCGGGCTGGTAATGGCCGAGCGAAACGATCTTGCTGCCCATCAGGCGCAGACTCCTTCAATAGCGGGGCTGCCGCCGTCGCGGTGGATGAGACCGTTGCTGCCCATCAGGCGGTGACTCCTTCGGCGGGGGCGCCGTGGCGCTCGATCAGGTCGCGGGCGGCCGCCAGGTCGTCCGGCGTGTTCACAGTGACGATCTCCAGACCCTTGACGGCCCGCTTGACCAGGCCGGCGAGCGTACCCGCCGGGGGCAGTTCGAGGATCGCCGTCACGCCCAGGTCGGCGAGCCTCGCCATGACGAGGTCCCAGCGAACGGGCGCGGTCACCTGCTGGACGAGCCGCGACAGCAGCTCCGTCCCCGAGCCTACGGCCATTCCGTCGGCATTTTGCAGCAGCGTACGCGTCGGGTCGCTCGGCGTGATCTTCTCCGCGAACCCGGTCAGCGCGGCTTCGGCCGGAGCCATGTACGGCGTGTGGAACGCCCCGGCGACCTGCAGCTTGATCACCCGCGCCTTCGTCGGCGGCTGTTCGGCGAGCTTGTCGATGCCGTCCAGCGCGCCGGCGGCGACGATCTGCCCAGCCCCGTTGCGGTTGGCCGGGTACAACCCGTTGGCGGCGATGGCGGCCAGCACCTCGGCTTCGTCGCCGCCCAGGACGGCGGCCATGCCGGTGGGCTCGAGAGCGCAGGCCGCGGCCATCTCCCGGCCGCGTACGCCGGCCAGGGCGATCGCGTCGTCTGCCGGGAGCGCGCCGGCGATGGCGGCGGCGCTCAGCTCGCCGACGCTGTGCCCGGCCACCACGGCGGCGGACGGCAGCGGGAGCTGAGCCGCGGCGATCAGGGCGGCCGCGGTCAGCAGCGGCTGCGTCTTGGCGGTGTCCTTGATCTCGTCGGCGTCGGCGTCGGTGCCGAGGTGGACGAGATCGACGCCGGTCAGTTCAGACCACTGACGCAGCTGGTCGGAGACGCCGTCGACGGCGAGCCACGGGGTCAGGAAGCCCGGTTTCTGGGCACCCTGGCCTGGAGAGAATACGGCGAGCACTAATCAACCCTGAGGGATCGGCCGTGACCAAGCCGTTGTCGCTCGCCACCAAATCCGCCTACCGCGTTTGTAGGGTCTCCACAAAGATTGACGTGGGATGTCACCGTCATGACCACTTCGTGAATCTCCGACCCCTGCTCAGCTCGGCTGGCTGGGCTCCAGGCGGCCCAACGCGAGGGCGACTCGGAGGGTGAACGCGTCCCGGGGATTGAGGGGAGCGTGCCCGGTGATCTCGGCCACTCGCCGCATGCGATAGCGGACCGTGTTCGGGTGGACGAAGAGCGCGCGGGCGGTCGCCTCCAGTGCACCGCCGTGCGTCAGGAAGGCGTCGAGCGTTTCCAGCAGTTCACCGCCGGAACGCAGCACCGAGCCGTAGATGTCCTGCCGCAGGACGCGGCGCGCCTCGGCGTCCCCGGCCAGCGCCCGTTCCGGCAGCAGCGCCTCGGCAGCGACCGGCCGCGGTGCGGCGGGCCAGGCGGCGGCGGCCCGGAAGCCGGCCAGCGCCGAGCGCGCGCTCGTGCTCGCCTCGTCCAGCGACGGAACGGCCGGACCGACCACGATGGGACCCTCGCCGAAGCCCGCGGCCAGCTTCTCGGCCGCGGCCAGGGGATCGGTCGCCCCGCCCAGGACCACCACGAGGCGGTCGCCGTGGACCCCGCCGAAGACCTCGACGCCCAGCCGCCGGGCGAGCCGGTGGACGGCGTGCAGGACAGCGGCGGCCTCACCACCGGGGGAGCGGCCGACGGCCACCGCGACCGGCGGGGCGTCCGACCAGCCCAGGGCGGCCGCCCGGCTGGCCAGGACGTCGGAGGAGTCGCCCCGCAGCAGCGCGTCGACGAGCAGGGCCTGAAGGCGGGCGTCCCACGCGCCGCGCGTCTCGGCCGCTCGGGCGTACACCCGGGCCGCGGAGAACGCGACCTCCCGCGAATAGCGCAGGATCGCCTGCCGGAGCAGGTCCTCCTCGCCCTCGGCGGCCAGCGTCGGGACCTGCTCCTCGACGACGTCGATGGTGACCTTGATCAAGGCGACCGTCTGCTGCAGGCTGATGCTGCGAGCGAGCGCTCGGGGTGCGGCGTCGAAGATCTCGTCGGAGACCTCCTGCGTACCGGCCCGATGATCGTCCTGACGCAGCCACTCGACGAGCGACTGCACCCCGGACTGCGCCACGAGCATGACCCAGGCCCGCTGGTCCGCGGGCATCCCCCGGAACCAGGGCAGCACCTCGTCCATCCGGGCCACGCTGGCGGTGGCCAGGGAACCGGCCGCCCGCTCGATCCGCTTCAGGGTCGCGGACAGCGCTGGTGCCTTGGTCATGTCCTACAGCATGTCATGTGGGTATTCGACAAGCGTCGGCTCCTCGGCCCGGCGGGGCCGGCGACGCGAGAGAAGGAAGACGACGACCACCGTGCCGACGGCGGCCAACCCCACTCCCGCCGCGACGAGCGGCAGCCATTGCACCGGGCCGTTCACCTTCGCCCGGGCCTGCAGCGTACGCATCTCACCGGCCTTGGGCTGCCACGACACGGTACGCCCGGACAGCACCCCGTTGTGTTCGGTGACCTTGCCGGGGAACGTCACCGCGATCCGGAAGCTGAACTGGTCGGCGAAGGCGCGTACGCCGGGATCGAGGAGGTTCACCGTACGCAGGTCGACCGAGCCGGAGAAGGCGTACTCGTTGCCCGAGCGGACCAGGGTGAAGGCGTCCCGGCCGCTGACCCCGTTGAACTGGGCCAGCGGCGTCTTGGCATAGGACACCCGTACGCCGACGAAACCGGCGTCCTCGTACCGCTCGATCGTGGCCGTCGCCGGCAGCTTCTCCTTGTCCAGCCCCACCGTGGCGACCAGCCGGTCTTCGGACTGCCCGGTGACGTTGGCGAGCCGGCGGTCGACCGCGAGCACGACGTCGCCGGAGACCGTGTCGTCGTCGTTCACCACCAGAGCGGCGTCGACCTTCATGCATCCGGCGAGGGCCAGACCCGCGATCAGCAGCGCGAAAGCGGCGCGGGCCGCGGCGAGGGGGGTGCGCATGCCGAGCAGGATACGGTGAAACCCCGCCGGTGGCCGATCACACCTTCCGGCGGATGAGGAAGGCGATGCCGAACAGGCCCATCGCGATGACGATGACGATCGCGCCGTTGAGCGCGACGACCCGCCGCCACTCGCCCATGACTTCGCTGATGTCCGACGTGGCGTGCTTCGTCTGGGTCGACACGCCCCCGCCGCCACCACCGGCCGGCGGCTGATAGGTCGTGCCCCCGCCCAGCGGTACGCCGACCGAGCGCATCGTGGACGGCATGGTGAGCCGGCCGTAGAACCAGCCCGCCGTGGTCTTCCGCTTGTCCGGCTGGGCCGCCGGGCGGAACGCGCGGGGGCCACCCGCCGCGAGCGGGTAGAGGTCGTACTGCGACTTGCCGATGCCGTCGACCGACAGGGTCACGGTGTACTTCGGGCCGAGCTTGTCAGCCTTCGGCGACGAGGCGACCGCCACGCCGGTGGCCAGGAAGTCGACTTCGCCGAGCATCGCCTCGAACTGGTCCGGTGTGTCCTTGGCCGCGATCGTCAGCGGCGTCGGGAGACCCTCGCCCACGATGGTGATCTGGTTGGGCGCCGGGGCCGGTGCGGCCTGCGCCGAGGGGGCGAGCAGGCCGGACAGACCCATCGCGGCCAGTGCGAAACCGCCGATGAGTGCGCGTCGTGCCACCGTGCGTGACATATTCGGTCCCCGTTGAAGATGAATACCGGTGCGGACGAAGCCGGGAACGCCGGAGCAATTCCCGCCTTCGCACCAGAAGACACCTCGAAGCTGAAGTCCGTTGCGGTAAGAAGGTCACGATTGCGCAACGCTACGCGCTGTGATCCTCCTCAGAGGAGAGTGGCGGCCGCCTGACGCAGTCTGGCCAGCGCCTTCTCCTTGCCGAGCACCTCGAGCGACTCGAACAACGGCAGGCCGACCGTACGCCCCGTGACCGCCACGCGGACCGGCGCCTGAGCCTTGCCGAGCTTGAGCCCGGCGGCCTCGCCGACGGCGATCAGCGTCTCCTTGAGCGGCTCGGTCGACCACTCCGCCGACCCCTCGTACGCCTCGATGACCGCGGGCAGGATGGCGGCGTCCTTGGCCGCCTTGGCCCGGGCGCCCTCGTCGACGACGGGCTCGTCGAGGAAGAGGAAGTCGACGTACTCCACGATCTCGGAGAGGACCGCGATCCGGGTCTGGGCCAGCGGCGCGACCTGGGCGAAGACGGCCAGGTCGAAGGAGTTCAGGTCCCACGGCGGGGCGGTGACGCCGTAACCCTTCTCCGCCTTCTCCTCGGGCGTGAGGAACGGGCCGGTCAGCCAGGGCAGGCAGGCCTGGACGAAGTCCTCGACGGACAGTGCGCGGATGTACTCGCCGTTGAACGAGCGCAGCTTCTTCTCGTCGAAGAAGGCCGGGGAGGGGTTGACGTCCTCGAGCCGGAACTCCTCCTCGATCACCGACCAGGGCACGATCTCCCGGTCGCCGGAGGGCGCCCAGCCCAGCAGCATCAGGTAGTTGCGCATCGTCGCGGCGAGGTAGCCCTCGTCGCGGTACATCTCCAGCGCGACCTTGTCCCGGCGCTTGGACAGCTTCTGCCGCTTCTCGTTGACCACGATGGGGACGTGGGCCCAGACCGGCGGGGTGTGCCCGAGCGCCTCCCACAGCATCTGCTGCTTGGGCGTGTTGGGCAGGTGCTCCTCCGCCCGGATCACGTGGGTGATTCCCATGGTCAGGTCGTCGACCACATTGGCCAGCAGGAACACCGGCGAGCCGTCGCCCCGGGCGATCACGAAGTCCTCGATGAGCTTGTTCTCGAAGGTCGGCTCGCCGCGGATGAGGTCGACGACGACCGTCTCACCCTCGTCCGGCGTGAGGAAACGCAGCGCGCGGCCCTCGCCCGGGCCGAGCGCCCGGTCGCGGCAGAAGCCGTCGTACCCCGAGTACTGGTTGCCGGTCCGTGCCTGGACCTGGTCGCGGGTGCAGTCGCAGTAGTACGCGCGGCCGGCCTCGTAGAGCCGCGTCGCGGCCTTGACGTGCTCCGCGGCGTACGCGGACTGGAAGTAGGGGCCCTCGTAGGTGCCGCGCTCGATACCGATCCAGTCCAGGGCGTTGAGGATGCCCTCGGTCCACTCCGGCCGGTTGCGTGCCGCGTCGGTGTCCTCGATCCGCAGGACGAACGCACCCTCGTGCTGCTTGGCGTAGATCCAGTTCTGCAGGGCCGACCGGGCCCCGCCGACGTGGAAGATACCGGTGGGAGAGGGGGCGAAGCGCACACGAACCGTCACCCCTACCAGGGTAGAGGACGCCTAGCGGGCCTCGCGATGGCGTTCCCGCGCGGCGTCCAGGTGCGTACGCATCGCCGCTTCGGCCGCCTCCGGATCGCGCGCCCGGATCGCCGCCACGATCGCCTCATGTTCGAGCTCGGTGGAGCCCACCCCGGGAAAGGCCACCCGGTGAACGTGCAGGTGGGCATGCAGGCGTGCGATCGATTCGCGAAGCACCGGGTTGCCCGCCGCGACCGCGACGGCGTCGTGGAACGCGGCGTCCGCCGAGGTGAAGGCGGCGTGGCCGGCGTACCCCGGATCGGCGGTCGGCGTGGGCATCCGGGGGAACTCGACGGCCGGGTCGCCGAACCGGGCGGCGCGCGCGGCGGCGGCGCATTCCAGCAGCGCACGGACCTCGAAGAGCTGCTCGAACTCCACCGGCGTCAACAAGGGCGCGGTCGTGTATCCGGCCATCGGCCGCTTGACCACCAGTCCGTCGGACTCCAGCCGGGCCAGCGCCTCGCGGACGGGCGTGGGGGAGACGTCCAGCTGGCGGCTGACCGCGTCGATGGTGACCCGGCCGCCCGGCGGGATCACATGATCCATGATCATCGCCTTGACCGCCTCGTAGACTTCGTCGCTCAGCGTCCGATTGCCCATTTCGCCCCCTTTCCCAGAGCCGGGTACATCCTATAGGATCGCCGAGAATCCTATAGGATTTTTCTGCTGGAGGTACCTGATGCAGGTGGAGCTGGGCCGGACCGGCCTGTCGGTCACCCGGCTGGGCCTGGGCCTGGCGCCGATCGGCGGGCTCTACGCCGACGTCAGCGAAGACCAGGCGCGCCAGACCGTAGATCGTGCGTGGGACCGGGGCGTACGCCTCTTCGACACCGCCCCCTTCTACGGTTACGGCCGCAGCGAGACCCGATCCGGTGCGGCGCTGCGCGACCGGTCCGCTCATGTGCTGTCGACCAAGGTCGGCCGAGTACTCGAACGGGAGGACCAAGGCGACGTCGACCCCGACGTCTGGGCCGGCGTCGACCCGTCGGTGCGGCCCGTCTTCGACTTCTCCGCCGCCGGCGTACGCCGATCCTTCGAGGACAGTCTGCGCCGGCTCGGCCGCGACCGCGTGGACGTCGTGCACCTCCACGATCCCGACGACCACCTCGACCAGGCCGTCGCCGAGGCGTACCCGGAACTGGTCCGGCTGCGCGAGGAAGGGCTCGTCACCGCGATCGGGGCCGGGGCGAACCGCGCGGACGTGCTGGCGTACCTGGTCGAGCGGGTGGATCTCGACGTCGTGCTGATGGCCGGCCGCTACACGCTGCTCGACCGCAGCGGGACCGGCCTGCTCGACCTGGCGGCCGACCGCGGGGTCGCCGTCATCGCGGCGGGCGTGTTCAACTCCGGCATCCTCGCCGATCCGCGTCCCGGCGCGACCTTCGACTACGCGACCGCCGACGACGACCTGGTGAAACGGGCGCTGCGCCTGAAGCAGATCGCCGAGGAGCACGGTGTGCCGCTGCGGGCGGCGGCCGTGCAGTTCCCGCTGCGCCATCCGGCCGTGGCGTCCGTCCTGGTCGGACTCCGCTCGCCGACGGAGGTCGACGACGCGGCCGACATGATCGAGACGACGATCCCGGACGAGCTGTGGGCGGCGATCGCGTGATCGACGCCCATCACCATCTCTGGACCGCCGGGTACGCCTGGCTCGCCGAGCCGGAGCTGGCCCCGATCCGCCGGGACTACACGGTGGACGACCTGCGGCAGCGGCTCGCTCGGGCCGGCGTCACGAGGACGGTGCTCGTCGAGGCGGGCCGCTGCGACGACGCCGAGACCACCGAGTTCCTCGCCCTCGCCGCCGGTACGCCCGAGATCGCCGCCGTCGTGGGGTGGGCCGACCCGCTCGATCCCCGGCTGGCCGAGAAACTCGACGCCCATCGAGCCGGACCGGGCGGCGCCAAGCTGGCCGGCGTACGCAGCCAGGTGCAGGCCGAGCCCGATCCGGGTTTCCTCGCCCGCCCGGACGTGATCGACGGGCTGGCCCTCATCGCCGACGCCGGGCTCACCTTCGACCTCGTGATCCGGGCCGAGCAGATTCCCGGCGCGGTTGTGGCGGCCACGTCGCTGCCCCACGCCCGGCTGGTCCTCGACCACCTCGGCAAGCCGCAGATCCGCTCCGGGGCGGTTGCCCCCTGGCGGGCGGCCGTGGCCGGCCTCGCCGCCTGCCCGAACGTCGTGGCGAAGCTGTCGGGCCTGGTCACCGAGGCCGACTGGGCGACCTGGCAAGTCGACGACCTGCGCCCGTACGCCGACGGGGCGCTGGAGTTCTTCGGCCCGGATCGGCTCCTCTGGGGGTCGGACTGGCCGGTGGTGGAGCTGGCCGGGGGCTACGAGCGGTGGCTGGCCGCCGCCCGCGACCTGATCCCGGCCCACCTGCACGCGGCGGTCTTCACCGACAACGCCGCTCGTACGTATGGATTGGATTGACACATGAAATTCCTCAGAGTCGGCCCCGCCGGGGCCGAGATTCCGGTCGCTCTCGACGACTCCACGCCCGCCGTGCTCACGTGTTACGACCTGCGGTCGCTGACGGCCGACATCGACGGGGAGTTCCTCGCCCGAGTCGCGGCCGGACTCCAGCTCACCGGGCTGCCGGAGATCGACATCACCGGCCAGCGCCTCGGCGCGCCGCTGGCCCGGCCGGGCGTCATCCTCTGCATCGGGCAGAACTACGCCGCGCACGCCGCCGAGTCCGGGCAGGAGCCGCCGACCCAGCCGATCATGTTCTACAAGGCGCCGAACACGTTGTCCGGCCCCTACGACGACATCCTCATCCCCCGGGGCTCGGTGAAGACCGACTGGGAGGTCGAGCTGGCCGTCGTCATCGGCAAGCGGGCACGCTACCTCTCCTCGCCCGAGGAGGGCCTGCGGTGCGTCGGGGCGTACGCCGTCTCGAACGACGTCTCCGAGCGGACGTTCCAGCTGGAGGTCTCGGGCGGGCAGTGGTCGAAGGGCAAGAGCTGCGAGACGTTCAACCCGCTCGGGCCGTGGCTCGTCACTCCGGACGAGGTCGAGGCGCTCGGCGGGCCGCAGAAGCTCCGGCTGCGCAGCTGGGTGAACGGCGAGCCCCGGCAGGACTCCTCGACGGCGGACATGATCTTCGACGTCGGCACCCTCATCTGGCACCTGTCCCAGTTCACCGTGCTCGAACCGGGCGACGTCCTCAACACCGGTACGCCCCAAGGCGTCGCGCTGTCCGGCCGGTTCCCCTACCTGCAGCCGGGCGACCTGGTGGAGGTCGAGATCGACGGCATCGGCCATCAGCGTACGCGGCTGGCGGCGGCGTGAAACCCGGTGACATGAAGATCACCGGCATGCGGGTGCACGACATCCGCTTCCCGACCTCCCGGACGCTCGACGGCTCCGACGCGATGAATCCCGATCCGGACTACTCGGCGGCCTACGTCGAACTGATCACCGACGGCGGGCTGACGGGATACGGGCTGACCTTCACCATCGGCCGGGGCAACGACGTCTGCGTCGCGGCGATCGAGGCGATGCGCTCCTATGTGGTCGGTCAAGCCCTCGACCCGCTGGATCTCGGGGAGTTCGCCCGGCGGCTGACCCACGACTCCCAGCTGCGCTGGCTCGGCCCCGAGAAGGGGGTCATGCACCTGGCGGCGGCGGCGATCATCAACGCCGTCTGGGATCTGACCGCCCGCCGCGCCGGGTTGCCCCTGTGGCGGCTGCTTTCGGCGTACTCGCCGGAGCACCTGGTAGACCTGGTCGACTGGCGGTATCTGACCGACGCCTTGAGCCCCGCGGCGGCCGTGGATCTGCTCACGGACCGGGCGGCGGGCCGCGAGCAGCGCTTGGCCGAGATCGCCGATACCGGATACCCGGCCTATACCACCTCGGCGGGCTGGCTCGGCTACGACGACGCCAAGGTCACCCGGCTCGCGAAGGAGGCGGTGGCCGACGGCTTCGACATGATCAAGCTGAAGGTCGGCGCGGACCTCGAGGACGATCTGCGCCGGTTCCGGGCCGCGCGGGCCGCAATCGGACCAGGGGTACGCATCGCGGTGGACGCCAACCAGCGCTGGGACGTGCCCGTGGCGATCGACTGGATGAAGCGCCTGGCTCCGCTCGACCCCTACTGGATCGAGGAGCCCACCAGCCCGGACGAGGTGCTCGGGCACGCCGCCATCCGCGCCGGACTGCGCGGAGCGGGTCCCGGCGGAGGGCCGATCCGCGTCGCGACCGGTGAGCACGTGCACAACCGGGTCATGTTCAAGCAGCTGCTGCAGGCCGACGCGATCGACGTCGTGCAGATCGACGCCTGCCGGGTCGGCGGAGTCACCGAGAACCTGGCGATCCTGCTGCTCGCGGCGGCCTTCGGCAAGCCGGTCTGCCCGCACGCGGGCGGCGTCGGCCTCTGCGAACTGGTCCAGCACTTCTCGTTCTTCGACTACGTGGCGGTCTCCGGCGCCCTGGACGGGCGTCACCTCGAATACGTCGACCACCTCCACGAGCACTTCGTGGACCCGGTGGTCATCCGGGACGGGCGCTACCGCGCGCCCCAGCGGCCGGGCTTCTCCGCTCAGATGCGCGAGGACACCCTGACCCGGTACGCCTTCCCCAACGGTCCGGAGTGGAGGATCCAATGAACGACTTCGCGGGACGGGTGGCCGTCGTCACGGGCGGCGCGTCCGGCATCGGGGCCGCCTGCGCGGCGCTCTTCCGGGAACGCGGCGCGACCGTGGCCGTCGTCGACCTGCCGGACGGCGACGTCAGCCGGCCGCTGGAGGGCGTACTCGAGCGGATCGCGGCTGAGCACGGCGGCGTCGACATCCTCGTCAACAGCGCCGGGATCAGCGCGGTCGGGCCGGTGGAGGCCAACTCCGACGAGGAGTGGCATCGCGTACTGGACGTCAACGTCGTCGGGATCGTCCGGGCCAGCCGGGCGGCGCTGCCCTACCTGAAGGCGTCGCGGCACGGCGGGGTGATCGTCAACGTGTCGTCGATCGCCGCTACGGCCGGGCTGGTCAACCGGGCGCTGTACAGCGCGTCCAAAGGCGCCGTCCATGCGTTGACGCTCGCCATGGCGGCGGACCTCGTGTCGTTCGGCGTACGCGTCTGCTGCGTCGCGCCGGGAACGGTGGACACGCCGTGGGTCGCCCGGCTGCTCGCCAACGCCGCCGACCCGGCCGCCGAACGGGCCCGGCTCGAAGCCCGGCAGCCCACCGGGCGCCTCGTCACCGCGGACGAGGTCGCCGCGGCGATCGCGTACCTGGCCGGGCCGGGGGCGGGGGCGACGACCGGAGCCTCGCTCGCGGTCGACGGCGGGATGGGCGGGCTTCGCCTCGTCCGCTGACAACGGGCCCGATGTCCGATTCCTGACCAGGCCCCTGACCCGCGTTTTCGTTCGAGCACCGTCGGGTATCGGGCGGCCATGCCACCTGACCACGCCGCGGAGCTGGTCGCCGAACGGTCCTTCCGGCTGGACGGCCTCGCCGCGGTGCGCGAGGCCACGGCGGCCGCCGCCCGCACGGCCGGCGCCGGTGAGGAACGGGCGAACGCGATGGTCATCATCGCCAATGAGCTGGCGACCAACGCCGTCATGTACGGCGGCGGCGTCGGCCGGCTGCGCGTGTGGCGTACGCCGGGCCAGCTGTTCTGCGAGGTCTCGGACGCGGGCGTGGGGATGCCCGATCCGTTCGGGGTGGGCTGGGAGCTGGTCGGCCCGGACGCGCCGCACGGCCGGGGCCTGTGGCTCGTCCGGCGGCTCGCGGACGGGGTGGAGATCCATTCGGGCGACGCCGGGACCACCGTGCTCGCCTGGCTCAATCTGAACGGGCTGAGCCCGTCGCGTGATCATCACGCCGGCCATGCTGCTTCGCGCGGTGAAATGTCCGCCGAAACAGCATGGCTGACGCGATGATCAGATGAGCACGTCCTTGTAGTAGACGCTCGCCAGCTTCGCCGTGTCGGTGGGTGACGTGGTCGAGGCGAATCCGAAGGCCAGCCGGATCCCGGCCGGGTCGCCCAGGTCGGGGACCTGGATCGCCATTCCTTCGGGCTCCCGGAAGGCCAGATCGGTGCCGTCGGTGACGAGCTGCCGGGCCACGACCGCCCCGGACGCCCACTCCACGCAGGTGAGGTAGGTGTTCCCGATCGGCGCGGTCGAGCCGGAGCTGCCGTAGGACGAGCCCTCCAGGAGGTAGAGGTAGGCGCCGCTGCTGGCGTACCCCTGGAACGAGTAGGTCAGGGCCGGCTGGTCCACCTCGAAGATCGGGGCGAACTGATTGCGCCGGACGTCGTCGAGGTCGTAGAGGGCGTACCGGAAGGTCCCGGCGATCCGGTGACGCATCACCAGCCGGTTCAGCACCGGATCGACCCCACACGTCGTCCGGTCCGCGCCCGGGATCGGCGTGATTCGGCGTACGCCGGGGGAGTCGGGGGTGACGATCGCCCCGTCGTCGAACCGGAACCGGGCGAGGCGGCTGCCCCAGCCGTGCAGCCCGTCGTCGGCGATCGCGTCGGTCTCGGTCCAGAGGAAGGCGGACGAGCCGACCGGTTCGGCGCCGATCTGCACGCCGTGGCCGAAGCCCATGAGGAACATGTGGCCCAGCTCGTTCCCGTCGAGGTCGAGCTGGGTCAGGCAGAGGTCGCCGGCCAGATCCCGCTTGGCTCCGCTGACGGGTGCGGCCTCTCCGGCGAGCTGCTGCCCGCCGGCCATGAGCTGCACGGTGTACACGTGCCGGTTGACGTTGTCGAAGGCGAGCGACTGCAGGACCGTCTTGTTGTGCAGCGGCTTGGTGCGGAACAGCGGCTGACCGGGCGCGGCCAGGTCGAAGCGTGGTGGGGCGGCCACGTCGGCGGCACCGGCGGACGTGGCGGTCACCGGCAGGGCGGCGGCGAGCGCGCCGAGCCCGGCGGCTTGGAACAGCGTACGGCGGTTGAGGGGCATGAGTACCTCCAATGGGGACGGTGGTGCTACTGGAACCGCTTCATCACCCCGTCGGCGAGGGCGTCGGCGGCCGCCGCGAGATGGATTCCCGCGGTGTCCAGCCGGTGGAGGAGCAGGGTCGCCTTGAGGACGTCGGCAGTGAGCGGCTGATCGAGAAGCCGGGACAGCGCATGCTGGTACTCCGTGCGCAGGCCCTGCTTCTTCGCCCGGAGCGCGAGTTCGGCCGCCGTCACCGGATCGCGGGGCAGCAGCAGCACCGCGTCGGTGAGTCCGGCCAGACCGCGCGCGAGCGCGTCGAGCACCGGCGGGCAGGCCGGCAGGGTGGTGAGACCGAAGAGGTCGGCCTCCCGGATGAAGTCGCGGACGGCGTCGAGCACGTCGTCCACGCTGCGAGACAGGCGGAACAGGTCTTCCCGGTCCACAGGGGACGTGACGCTGCGGCGCAGTCGCTGGACCAGTCGCGCCCGGCCGTCGTCCCCGGCGTGCTCGATCTCGGCCACACGCTGCCGGGCGTCCGGGGCGGCCAGCTCCCCCCGGGCCAGGGCGGCGGCGAGACACGTGCCGTCGGCGGCGATGGCGATCTGCTCGGCGACGAGCCGGGCCAGCAGTTCGTCACCGCGTCCGGACAAGTCGCGAAGCAGATCACTGAGGCGGGCGGGCATCAGTGGACCGCCGTCCGGACGAGGAGACAACCCGCGACGCCCACCGCGAACGCCGTCGGCAGGGTCAGCAGCCAGGCCCGGCCGAGCCGCAGCACACCACCCCACCGGACGCGTCGCGAGCCGCCGGTGAGCCCGGTGCCGACCATCGCGCCCGACAGCGACTGCGTCATGCTCACCGGAGCGCCGAGCGCGGCCGTGCCGAGGACGACGCCCGCCCCGGACAGCTCGGTCACCACCGCGGCGTCGGGGCGGCCGGTGCCCAGCCGCCCGGCCAGGGCGGCGGCCAGCCGAGGCAGCCCGAGCAGCCCGCCGATGAGAAAGCAACCGCCGATCGTGACGAGCGCGAGCGGGGAGGCGGCGTACCGGGCGGCGGTGCCGCCTTGGACGGCCGCGTAGACGGCGATCATCTTCTGCCCGTCGTTGGCCCCGTACGCGAGACAGCTCATCCCGAGCGCTCCGGCGTGCAGCCAGCGCAGCCGCCGCCCGGCCCCCTCGTACGCCGGTACGGCGGTGAGCAGCCGGTGCACCCCGAGCGCGGCGAGCGCCCCGACGCACGGTGCGATCGCGGCCGTGAGCAGGACCGAGCCGAGGATCGGCCAGTCGACGGCCAGCCCGGCGCCGAGCCCGGCTCCGGCGATGCCGCCGATGAGGGCCAGCGTGAGACTGGTCGGCAGGCCGCGAGCGGCCAGGGCCGCGGTGACCAGGACCGCCGCCGTCACGGCAGCGGTCAGGGCCGTCGCCGTACGCTCATCGCCGCCCGCGCCGACGAGACGCTCACCGAGAGTGGCGGCGACCGCGGTGCCGAGGACGGCCGGAGCCAACGTCGCGGCCAGTGCGAGCATCACGACGGCCGGCATCGGCGGCAGACCTCGAGCGCTGAGGCGCAGACCCAGCCCCACCAGCGCACCGGCGTCGTTGAAGCCGGTGAAGAGGGCGAAGGCGGCGGCCAGCGCGAAGCCGAACCAGTTCATGAGGATGTTATTTAACACTCGATCTCACGCAGTATCAACGGTGCTTTACCGCGCAGCGATGTTAAGTTAACATTCCCCCGTGATGATCAACCCCGCAGGCGAGCTGTGGGCAGGCGTCGACGTCGGGACCCAGAGCCTGCGGGTGTACCTCGTGGACGGCACGGGCTCGATCGCCGGGCGCGGCTCGGGCCGGCTGACGAGCCACCGCACCCTCGCCGAGGACGGCACCGCCCGGCACGAGCAGGACCCGGCCGAATGGTGGCGGGTGCTCGGAGAGGCGTTCCGGCAGGCGTTGTCCGGTGTGGACGCCGATCGGGTGCGGGGCGTCGGCTTCTGCAGCACCTCGGGCACCTTCGTGCTGGCCGGCCCGGACGGGCTCGCCCGGACCCCGGCCCTGATGTACGACGACGCTCGGGCGTACGCCGAATCCGCCGAGGTCGCCGCGGCCGGGGCCGAGTTGTGGTCGTCGCTCGGCTATCCCATCCAGCCGAGCTGGGCGTTGCCGAAACTGGTGCACCTGATCCGGTCGGGCCACGAGGGCCGGCTGCAACACTGCGCCGACCACCTGGCCGGGCGGCTGGCGGGTGAGCCGGTCGCCACCGACTGGAGCCACGCCCTGAAGACCGGATACGACGTCGAGGCGGGGACCTGGCCGGCGCCGGTGCTCGACCGGCTCGGCGTACCGGCCGGCATGCTGCCGGACGTCGTACGTCCGGGACATCGGATCGGGAGCGTCGGCCTGGTGGGCGCCGAGCACACCGGGCTCGCCGTCGGCACTCCGTTGCACGCCGGGCTGACCGACGGCTGTGCGGCCCAGGTGGCGGCGGGCGCGTTGACGCCGGGCGCCTGGAACTCGGTGCTCGGCACCACCCTCGTGCTCAAGGGTGTCACCACTGAACGGCTACGCGACCCGGGTGGCGCGGTCTACTCGCATCGGCATCCCGACGGCGGCTGGTTGCCCGGTGGCGCGTCCAATGTGGGCGCCGGAGCCCTGGAGGCGCGCTTCCCCGGGGGAGACCGGGCCGCGCTCGACGCCGCCGCGGCCGCCTTCGAGCCCGCCTCCGGCCTGACCTACCCGCTGCTCACCCGAGGCGAGCGCTTCCCGTTCGTCGACCCAGCGGCGGAGGCCTTCGACACCGGCGTCTTCGCCGGTCCCGCCGACCGGTACGCGGCACTGCTGCAGGGCGTCGCCTTCGTCGAGCGCCTCTGCTTCGCGTACCTCCAAGGTCTGGGCGCGGACGTCTCGGGACCGATCAGCCTGACCGGCGGGGCGACCCGCAGCGCCTACTGGACGCAGCTGCGCGCGGACATCTTGGGCCGCGACGTGATCCTGCCCGCCCACCCGGAACCGGCGTTCGGCGCGGCGGCGGCCGCGGCGGCGGGCGACGGATCGCTGACGGCGGCCGCGGAGAAGATGGCCGGGTCGGGCCGGGTCGTGCCACACCGGCCGGAGGTGCATGAACGGTTCGCCGAGCCGTATGCAAGGTTCGTCGGCGAACTGCGAGACCGCGGATATCTGGGAGACGACCGATGACGACCTTGGTGCTGGCCCGGCACGGGCGGACCGCCTGGCACTCGCCCAACCGGTACGCCGGCCGCAGCGACATCCCGCTCGACGACCACGGCCTGCGGCAGGCCGAAGCGTTGGCGAGCTGGGCGAAGACGCAGGACTTCACCGGTCTGGCCTGCTCGACGCTGCAGCGCGCGCAGGCCACCATCGCGCCGACGGCGGCGCTGCTGAACCGGACGCCGGTGGTGGACAAGCGGCTCCGGGAGCTGGACTTCGGCATCGCCGAGGGCAAGACGCTGGACGAAGTGCGGGAGGTGGACGCGGCAGCGGTCGAACGGTTCGTCGCCGACCCGGTGGCCGGTCACTTCCCCGGCGGGGAGGACCCCCGCGAGGCCGTCACCCGTACGCTGACCGCCCTGACCGACCTGGCCGAGGGCCAGGAGAAGCTGCTCGTGGTCGCGCACAACACGCTGCTCCGCCTGGTCACCTGCGCGGTGCTCGGCGTACCGCTGAGCGAGTACCGACGCCGCCTGCCCGAGCTGGACCCGGCGGCGACCGTGACGTTCCGGCTCACCGGCGACCAGTACGCCCTGCTGGCGTATAACGTGCCGCTGGCCGCAGGATGGTCCGCATGACCGCCTCCGAGACCGCCGACCGCGGGCGCCCGGCCCAGCGCCAGGCCGAGATCGCCGAGTACGTGATGCAGCACGGATCGGTGTCCGCCGCCGACCTGGCCGAGATGTTCCACGTCAGCCTGATGACGGTGCACCGCGACCTCGACGAGCTGGAGAAGCAGGGGGTCGTCCGGAAGTTCCGGGGCGGCGTCAGCGCGCAGCCGTCCAGCGTCTTCGAGAGCAACGTCTCCTACCGGCTGCGCGCCGCCCGCACCGAGAAGCTGGCGCTGGCGCAACGGGCCCGGGAACTCGTCGAACCCGGGATGGCGGTGATGCTCGACGACTCGACGAGCACGCTGGAGCTGGCCCGGCTGCTGGTGGACGCCGGCCCGCTGACCGTCATCACGAACTTCCTCGAGACCATCAAGCTGCTGTCGGGCGTACGCGGCATCCGGCTGCTCTCGCTGGGCGGCGAGTACTACGCGACGCACGACTCGTTCCTCGGGGTGCCCTGCATGGAGGCGATCGAGGCGCTGCGCGTCGATCTGCTGTTCGCCTCCACCTCCGCGGTGTCGGGGTCGTACGCCTATCACCAGGAGCAGGAGATCGTGCTGGTCAAACGCGCGATGATCCGCTGCGCTCAGCGTTCGGTCCTCCTCGTCGACCACACCAAGCTGGGTCGCGTCGCCTTGCACCGGGTCGCCCCGCTGCGCGACTTCGACCTGGTGCTGACCGACGCCGGTGCGCCCGCCGAGACGTTACGGGAGATGCGGGAGAACGGTGTCGCGTACGAGATCGTCTGAGCCGGTCGTCGTCGGGGTCGACGCGGGCACCACGCTCACCAAGGCGGTGGCCTTCTCGGTCACCGGCGAGCCGCTGGCGCGCGCCGCCCGGCCCACGCGGGTCGACCGCGTCGGTCCGGGCTGGTACGAGCAGGACGCCGACCTCGTGGTGGCCTCGGTCGAGGAGGTCCTCGCCGAGCTGCGGGAGTCGATCGGCCCGGTGCAGGCGATCGGGGTCACCGCCCAGGGTGACGGGCTCTGGCTGGTGGATGCCGACGGCCGTCCGGTCCGGCCCGCGATCTCCTGGATGGACGGCCGGGCCGCCGGCATCGTCCGCGACTGGGACGCGTCCGGGCTGCTCACCGCGGGTTTCCGGCGTACCGGGACGCTCATGTTCCCGGGCGCGCAGACGCCGCTGCTGGCCTGGGTCGCCCAGCACGAGCCCGAGTCGCTGAAGCGGGCGGCCACCGCGGCGTACTGCAAGGACGTCCTCCTGCACCGGCTGACCGGCGTACGCGCGACCGACCCGACGGATCAGCGGGACCTGCTGAGCCTGTGCGGACTCGGAGAGCACGAGCGCTTGCTGCCACCTGCGCGGACCGCCCCTTCGGGACGGCTGCCGGACGGGACGCCGGTCGTCGCCGCCCTCTACGACCTGCCCGCCTCCGCCTTGGGCGCCGGGGTGACCGCCGTCGGCGACGGCCTCCTCATCCTCGGTACGACGTTGGCCTGCCAGGTTCTCGTGGACACCGTCGACACCGCCGCCGAACCGGCCGGGCTCAGTCTGCGTACCTGGGCGGAGGGCCGGTGGTTGCGGGCGTTGCCCGCGATGGTCGGCACCGCCGCGCTGGACTGGGCGCTGCGGCTGGTCTCGGCGACCGTGGCCGATCTGCCGGAGCTGCTCGCCACCGGCGACTCGGCCGGGCTGACCGTCCTGCCGTACTTCTCCGAGGCGGGCGAACGCGCTCCGTTCGTCGACCCGCGCGCTCGGGGCCGCCTCGACGGCCTGCATCTCGGGACCACTCCCGCCGACGTCGTGCGGGCGGTGTGCGAGGCGATCGCGTACAGCGCGCGGCATTGCCTGACCGCCGCCGGGCTCTCCGGCGAGCTGGTGGCCTGTGGTGGGGGATTGGCCACCCCGGCCTGGGCGCAGATCTTCGCCGACGTCCTCGGCCGCCCGATCCGGGTGCTCGCCGGGCAGGAGGTCGGTGCGCGGGGAGCCGCGATGGCGGCGGCGGCCGCGCTGCCGGGGGAGGTCGTTTTCGCGCCCGCCCCAGGAATCGTTTACGAGCCGCGGACCTCCTATGAGGACCGCTACGCCCGATATCTCGACCACGTCTCGCGCGCCCGTGCGAGCTGGTGATCGACAAGGAAGTGATGATGCGACCCCTCAAGATCCTCGCCACCGGCGATCATTTCGTCACCCCGTCCCTCCTCACCGCCGCGCTCCAGGCCACGCTCGGGACGGCCGACGTCCCCGTCGTCGTTCAGGAGCAGACGCTGCCCTGGCCGCTCGTCCCGTTCGGGCCGGTGGCCGAGGTGGATGAGGCGTCCGGCACCGAGGACGAGCTGATCGCCGCCCTGCCCGGGGTTCGGGTGCTGGTCACCCAGATGGCGCCGGTCACCGAACGGGTCCTCGCCGCCGCGCCTGACCTGGAGCTGGTCGTGGTCTGCCGCGGCGGTCCGGTCAACGTCAACCTGCCGGCCGCGGAACGCCACGGGGTAACCGTCCGCACGACGCCTGGCCGTAACGCGATCGCCGCGGCGGAACACGCCGTGGCGCTGTTGCTGGCCGCGCTGCGGCAGATCCCCCAGATCCACCAAGGGGTACGCGACGGGCAGTGGCGCAGCGACCTGTACGCCCTCGACGCGGTGGGCAGTGAGCTGGCCGGAAGTACGGCCGGGTTGATCGGATACGGGGCGATCGGCGCGCGGGTGGCCCGGATTCTGCGGGCCTTCGACGCCACGGTGCTGGTGTACGACCCCTTCGTCACCACCGCGCCGGAGGGTGTGGAGCTTGTCGGGCTCGACGAGTTACTGGAGCGCAGCACGGCGGTGAGCCTGCACGCCCGGCTGACCCCGGAGAACCACCACATGATCGGTTCGGCGCAGATCGCCCGGATGCCCCGGGGCTCGGTGCTCGTCAACACCGCCCGGGGCGGGCTGCTCGACTACGAGGCGGTCGTCGACGCCCTGGACTCCGGGCACCTCGGCGCGGCGGCCTTCGACGTCTACGACAGTGAGCCCATTCCGGCCGGCTCGCGGCTGCTGAAGGCTCCGGGTACGGTGCTGACACCGCACCTGGCCGGGGCGACGCGGCAGACCGCCGAACGCGCGGCGACGCTGGCCGCCGCTGAGGTCGCCGCTCACTACGGCCGGTCATGACGGCGGCGTTGCTGGCCGCCGCGCAGGACGCCGTCGATCTGGCCGCCGGGATGCTGCGTACGCGTTTGCCCGGGGTGCTGACCGCCAAGGGCGACCGGGACATGGCGTCCGAGGTGGACTACGCGGTCGAACGCGCGGTGCGGTCCTTCCTGGCGGAGCGTACGCCGGACGTCGGGTTCCTCGGCGAGGAGGAAGGCTCGGCCGGTGCCACCGACGGACTGACCTGGGTGCTCGATCCGGTCGACGGAACGGTGAACCTCGTGCACGGCATACCGCTCGTGGCCGTCTCGTTGGGGCTGGTCTCGGCCGGAGTGCCCGTCCTCGGGGTGGTCGACACCCCGTTCCTGCACCGGCGCTATCACGCCGTGGAGGGCGAAGGGGCGTACGCCGACGGCCGGCCCATCCGGGCGAGCGGAGTCGACCGGCTGGCCGACGCCGTGGTGGCCGTCGGGGACTACGCGGTGGGGGAGGGTGCGGCGGCCGCGAACGCCGACCGGCTCGCCGTCACCGGTCGCCTCGTGCCCCGGGTCCAGCGCGTACGCATGCTGGGCAGCGCCGCGATCGACCTGGTCTGGGTGGCCGAGGGGCGGCTCGACGCCCTGGTGATGCTCGCGAACAAGCCGTGGGACACCGCGGCCGGCGTCGTCATCGCGCGTGAGGCGGGTGCTCTGGTCGTGGACCGGACGGGCGCCCCGCACACCATGGCCTCCGGCGAGACCATCGCCGGCGCGCCGGACCTGCTGAGCGAGCTTCTCTCGCTCGTTGGTGTGCGTTAACCGCCTTCTTAACATCGCTTCTAACAGCTTTATCGGCCGGTCAGCGCTTTGCGGCGCATTCCCTCTTGCTCGTTGTGTGTCTGTCGTGTTAACTGCTTCCGTGATCAAAACGCTCTAGAGCGTTAAGTCGTGTGCTGTTAGGAGAGACCGTGTTCCTGACCATCGCGCACCGGGGTGACCCGTTGGTGCACCGTGAGAACACCATGCCGTCGTTCCGCTCCGCGGTCGACAAGGGCGCCAACACCCTCGAGTTCGACCTGCGCCTGACCCGGGACGGCCGGATCGCCCTGCTGCACGACGCGTCGCTGCAGCGGCTCTGGGGGGTGGACGCCCAGTTCGCCGACCTTACCCTGGCCGAGCTGCGCGCGATCGACGGCCAGGGGTACGAGGTGCCGGAGTTCGCCGAGCTGATCGACGAGTTCGACGACGTCACCTTCCTGGTCGACCTCAAGACCGACGACGTGGTCGCCCCCGCCGTCGAGGCGCTCCGCAAGAAGCCGGGCGCGTTCGAGCGGGCCATCTTCGTGGCGGCCCGGCGGGGTGGCCGCGAGGCGCTGATCAAGCTGCGCCAGGACACGCCGGATGCGATCATCGGGCTGGACTGGACCGAGGAGAACCCGGCCCCGGCCGAGCTGCTCGACGCGATGAAGCCGCAGTACTTCGGCCCGCGCTGGGCCGTCGCCGACGCCGCCGAGGTGCCCCGCATGCGTTCGGAGGGCTACCGGGTGTGGGTCGGCCCGCTCGCCGATCCCGCGCAGGTCGCCGCCGCGGTCGCGTACGGGGTCGACGGGCTCGTCGCCGACGACATCGCCGAGCTGCTCTCCCTGATGCCATGAGCACTCTGGAGGCCGCACGCCCAGCGACCGAGCAGCCGGCGACCCCGGTACGCCGGAAGCCGAAGCGTGCCCGGGAGTACCTGACGTTCGCCGCCCTGGTCGCGCCGAACTTCATCCTGCTCGCGGTCTTCTCCTACTGGCCGGTCATCTACAACGCGTACCTGAGCCTCACCTCGTGGAACCTGATCGCGCCCACGCCGACGTTCGTCGGGTTGGAGAACTATCAGGAGCTGCTCACCGGGCACGAGTTCCGGGAGGTGCTGCTCACGACGGTGATCTTCGTGGTCGGCATCGTCGGCGGCAGCCTCGTGCTGGGACTCGGCGTGGCGCTGCTGCTGAACCAGAAGCTCAAGGGCCGCGGCGTCGTCCGCACGATGGTCTTCGCGCCGCACGTGCTGTCGGGCGCCGCGGTCGGTCTGGCCTGGGTCTTCATCTTCGACCCGAACTACGGGCTGTCCCGGGTGGCGTTCTCCGCGATCGGGCAGAGCTCGCCGTCCTGGCTGACCGACTCGGGCTGGGCGCTGCCGGCCGTGATGATCGTGTACCTCTGGAAGAACGTCGGCTTCTCGGCCATCGTCTACCTGGCCGGCCTGCAAGGTATGCCGAAAGACCTCTACGAGTCGGCGTCGCTGGACGGCGCGAGCGCGTGGACGGTGTTCCGCCGGATCACCCTGCCGCTGCTCTCGCCGGTCACCTTCTTCCTGATGATCACCACGATCATCTCGTCGTTCCAGGCGTTCGACGTCATCGCCGTGATGACCGACGGCGGCCCGGGCGGCTCGACGACCATCCTCTCCTGGTACGTCTACGAGAAGGGCTTCAGCGACTTCGAGGCGGGACCGGCCGGGGCCGGCGCCATCGTCATGTTCGTGATCCTGCTGGTGATCACGCTGCTGCAGACCCGGTACGTCGAGCGGAAGGTCCACTACCGATGACCGTCGCCCGCAAGTTCAGCCTGTACCTGTCGCTGACGGTCGTCGGCGTCATCATGGTCGGCCCCCTGTACTGGCTGTTCGCCTCCTCGCTCAAGCCGTCGGCCGACATCTACTCGTTCCCCCCGGCCTGGTGGCCGACCAGCTTCGAGTGGCACAACTACGTCGACGCGTGGCGGTCGGCCCCGTTCGGCGACTTCTACCTGAACTCCATCATCACCACGGTGGCGGGCACCGCGCTGGAGGTGACCAACGCCGTGCTCACGGCGTACGCGTTCGTCTTCCTGCGCTTCCCGTTCAAGCGGGTGCTGTTCGGCATCCTGCTCGCCGCGCTCATGGTGCCCGGCCACGTGGTGCTCCTGCCCAACTACCTCACGGTGTCCGAGCTGGGCTGGATCAACACCTATCAGGGCATCGTCATCCCCGGCGCGGCCTCGGCGTTCGGTGCGTTCCTGCTGCGCCAGCACATGCTGACGCTGCCCGACGAGATCATCGACGCCGCGCGCGTCGACGGCGCCGGGCACCTGCGCCGGCTGTTCAGCGTCGTGCTGCCGCTGTCCAAACCGATGGTGATCACGGTGACCATCGTGTCGATGGTCGGAAAGTGGAACGACTTCGTCTGGCCGCTCATCGTGACCAACACCAACAGCATGCGGACCCTCCCGGTCGGCCTGCTTCTGCTCAAGAACGCCGAGGGCTACGTGAACTGGGGCGCCGTCATGGCCGCCACCGTCTTCGTGGTGCTGCCCGTCCTCGTCGTCTTCTTCATCGCTCAGCGCCAGATCGTCGCCGGGTTGACCCAGGGCGCCGTCAAGGGCTGACCTCCCCCTAAGAAAGGATCGGCAATGACTTCATCGCTCAGCCGTCGCCGGCTCCTCGGCCTCGCCGGTGGCGCCCTGCTCGCCGCCCCGCTCGCCGCCTGCGGCGGTGGCTCCGGCGGCGGCGCCGGTGGCTTCTCCCAGCCCGAGGGCAAGGTCCCCGCGCAATACGGCAAGCGTCAGCGCGTGGTCATCTGGTTCCCCTACACGGGCGCCACCGGCGACGCCTTCACCAAACTGGTCGGCAAGTTCAACGACTCCCAGCAGAACATCTACCTGGAGGCGCAGTTCCAGGGCACCTACGACGAGGTCGCCCAGAAACTCGCCGCCGGGATGCAGGCCCGGCAGGTGCCGGACATGTGCATCTTCTCCGAGGTGACCTGGCGGAAGTTCTACCTCAACGACGCCCTCGAACCACTCACGGGCTACTTCGGCAACGGCCTCGCGACCACGGACTACGTCGACACCCTGATCGCCGAGGGCACGGTCAAGAACGAGACCTGGTGGGTGCCGTTCGGCCGCAGCACGCCGCTCTTCTACTACAACAAGACGATGTTCGCCCAGGCCGGGCTGCCCGACCGGGGGCCCAAGACGTGGGCCGAACTGCGCGAGTGGGCGCCCGAGCTGCAGAAGGTGAAGGTCAACGGCCAGGCGCCCAAGCTGCACGCGTACCCGCAGGTGGACGGCGACTGGATGTTCCAGGGCGCGGTCTGGCAGTGGGACGGCAACTACTCGAAGAACCTGGACGTCACCATCGACCAGGGCGGGGCGGTCGAGGCGGGCGAGTTCCAGCGCGCGCTCATCCACACCGACAAGCAGGCGTACATGGCCAAGAGCCCGAAGGTCGACTTCGCCAACGGCCTGATCGCCACCCTCCAGGAGTCCACCGGTACGCTCGGCAGCCTGCTCAAGGACGCCAAGTTCGAGGTCGGCGCGGCCTTCGTCCCGGAGCAGAAGAAGTTCGGCTGCCCGACCGGCGGCGGTGGCCTGTCGCTGCTCGCCGGGGTGCCGAAGGACCGCAAGCAGGCCGCGTTCGAGTTCATCAAGTTCGCGGCGCAGGCCGACAACGCCGCCCAGTGGTCGGTCGACACCGGATACCTGCCGGCGACGAAGGCCGCCCTGGACGCCCCGGCGATGAAGCAGCGCTTCACCGAGCGCCCCGCCTTCAAGGTGGCCGTCGACCAGCTGCCGAAGACGCAGGCGCAGGACATCGTGCGGCTGATGGTGCCGAACGCGAACAAGACGATCTACGGCGGCCTGCAGAAGATCTACGCCGACAACAAACCGGCCCAGGAGGTCTTCAAGGAGGTGGCGACGGAGCTGCGCAAGAGCACCGACAGCGTGCGCGACGCCATCTCCAAGCACATCTGATCTCGCCCGCCACCCGCACTGGGTGCCGGCCGCCGGCTGCATTCGACGCTGGATCAGGGATCCCGGCCGAATCTTGAACCATGATTCGACCTGGATCCCTGATCCAGCGCCAACAGCTGCGAGCGCCGAGCTGTCGGCGCGGTCAGCCCGCGAGGAAGCTGAAGCGCACCTGGCGAGTCGGGTTGTCCCCGTTCGGATCGACGAGGCAGATCGACTGCCAGGTGCCCAGCGCGATACGGCTGCCGAGCACCGGCAGGGTCGCGTACGGGGCGATGAAGGCGGGCAGCACGTGATCGCGGCCGTGTCCGGGTGAGCCGTGCCGGTGCCGCCAGCGGTCGTCGGTGGGCAGCAGGTCGTCGAGGGCGGTCAGCAGGTCGTCGTCGCTGCCCGCGCCGGTCTCGATGATCGCGATGCCGGCCGTGGCGTGCGGTGCGAAGACGTGCAGCAACCCGTCGCCGCGGCCGGCTACGAAGTCGGCGGCCTGGCCGGTGAGGTCCACGACCGAGGGTCGGCCGCCGGTGCGTACGGTGATCACAGTGCTCTCCACGAGCCCAGACTAGGCGAGCAGGGTCACCGGGATCCGGACGACGTCCTGATGTGAGCTGTCGTTCGGCGAGATCCAGAAGACCTCGACGATGCCCGCCTGGTCCCGGCCGACCCGGAAGGACACCCGTACGCTGAACGACCCCCGGCAGCCGGAGCCGCAGGTCGCGGTGGTGAACGTGGTGGCGATCTGCTTTCCGGCGGCGTCGAGGACCCGGATGTTCACCGTGGCCTCGAAGACGTCGGCCGTCCCGGCGACCGTGATCGGGCTGCCGCGTCGCTGTCCGATGACCGGGTTCGTCACCACGATCGCGGGCAGCAGATCGGTGTAGTCGCCCCGGCCGACGGGTGCGGCCAGCGCCGTGCCGTCACGCTGGAACGCGACCTTGGTGACCGTGGCGAACTGGGTCAGCGTGTAGACCACCTGCGCCTGGCGCAGGCGGGCGGCGTCGCGACCGCCGTCGTAGAACCCGGCGGGGAAGCTGACCGTCTCGACGCCGTTGCTGATGCCGACGATGCGGAAGGTGGTTCCGCCGGGGAATCCGGTGGTCAGCCCGGCGGATGCCTCGACCGTCGTCGGTCCGGCGGCCAGCTCGGTGAGGGCCAGCTGCGAGGTCGACTGGGTCGCCGGGCGGGTCCGCTGCGTGTAGGCGATCCGTCCGTCGCGGACGAGCCACAGGCTGATGGTCACGGTCCCGGCGGGCTTGGCCGATGTGGCCTGGCCGGGCGTGCCCGTCGGCTGGGCGGGCGGCGACTCGGCCGGTGGAAGGGTCGGCGTCGCGGCGGCGCTCGTCGGCGGGGCGCCGGTGGGCGCCTCGCCCAGTGAGCCCGACTTGGGCGTACACCCGGCGACGGCCGTCACGAGCACGATGGTGACAAGGAATCGCTTCATGACCGAGCACCCTCCTCGGCTTGGTCCGCAGCGGCTTCACCGCGGAGTAACCGTTGCGTAACAGGCAGATCCAGTCGCGCCTCGGTGCCTCGACCCGGCTCGCTCGTGATCGTCACCCGGCCGCCGAGGAGCCGCGCGTTCTCCTGCGCGATGGCCAGGCCGAGACCGCTGCCCTGGCTGCTGCGCGCCGGGTCGGCCTGGTAGAACCGGTCGAAGACGTGCGGCAGGTGTTCCGGCGAGATGCCTGGACCGGCGTCGCTCACCACGACGGTCACCGTCCGCGCGTCACCGCGTACGGTCGCGCGGATCGGCTCGGCTCCGTGCTCCGCGGCGTTCGCGAGAAGATTCGCGAGTACGCGCTCCAGCCGTCTCGGATCGGTACGGAGGCCGACGGTGTCCCCGTCGATCGTGACGGGCCAGTCGTGGGCGGCGGCGAGCGCGCGAAGCAGCGCGAGCGGATCCACGGTCGCCGCGGTCACGTGCTCCCGTCCGGCGTCCAGCCGGGAGATCTCCATCAACTCCTCGATCAGCCGCCGTAATCGGACGACGTCGCCGATGAGCAGCTCGGCCGGTCGGCGTACGCCGTCGGGCAAGTCCTCGACCTGCTCGGCGAGCAGCGACGCCGCCGCCACCAGCGACGTGACCGGCGTACGCAGTTCGTGGGCCACGTCAGCGGTGAACCGGCGCTCCCAGGCGATGGCCGGATCGAGGGTACGCCGCGCGAGCAGGCGCCCGACCAGGGCGGCGAGCAGCACCACGGCCAGCCACCCGGCGATGAGAACCGCCCGCAGCTGATCCAGATCGGAATGGATCCGGTCCTCCGAGCGGACGACGTAGAGCTGCGCGGTCGAACCCGGGATGCGCCCGCCCACGACCAGCATCCGCGTTGTTTCCGGACGATCGAAGGCGATCCGGCCGGCGGCCACCTCTGCTCGCAACGCCGGGCTGAGCACCGGGGCGTACGCCGGATTCGAGGCGGTCGTCTCCCCTTCGGCGACCAGGACGACGTGGCGGCCGCTGCTCTCGTACGCCGCGAGCAGGTTGTCCTGCCGTTCGCCGTCCAGCGGAAGGAACTGGCGGGCGGCGATCAGCTGCGGGCGTACGTCGGACGCCGTCTGCTGGAGCGAGTCGTCCAGCCGCGCCTGGCGTACCAGTAGATAGGAGCCGGCCGCCAGCGCACCCGCGGAAATTCCCGCGACCAGGACGAACGCGATGGTCAGCCGGCGTCGGAGCCGGCCGGGCGGGACCGCGCGCGCCCTCATGGCCGCTACCCGGACAGCTTGTAGCCGGCGCCGCGGACCGTGCGCACCAGCTCGGGACGGGCCGGGTCGTCCTCGACCTTCGCCCGCAGGCGCTGGACCGCGACGTCGACGAGCCGCGAGTCGCCGAGGTACGGGTAGGACCAGACGCGGTCGAGCAGAAGCTCGCGGGTGAAGACCTGGCCGGGCCGCCGGGCGAGTTCCAGGAGCAGCCGGAATTCCGTGGCGGTGAGCGCCAGCTCGCGGCCGCCTTTGTGGACGGTGAAGCGTGCGGGGTCGATCTCCAGCCCGCCGACGGACAGGACGCCCTCCTCCGGGACCGCCGACGCCCGGCGCAACAACGCCCGCACCCGGGCGACCAGTTCCGGCAGGTCGAACGGCTTCTTCACATAGTCGTCGGCCCCGCACTCCAGCCCGACCACCACGTCGATGGTGTCCGTCCGCGCGGTCAGCATCAAGATGGGCACCTGACTGGACCGGCGGATCTGCCGGCACACCTCCAGCCCGTCGACCAGGGGCAACATGACGTCGAGGACGACGAGATCCGGCTCGTGCGACCGCCACGCCGCCAGCGCCTGAGCGCCGTCGACGGCCGCGCCGACGCGGAACCCGGCCCGGCGCAGCCCCAAGACGGTCACCTCGCGAATAGCGGCGTCATCCTCGACGACCAGCAGATCCGCCTCCATGCCTGGATGGTCTCACCACTGGTGCGCGACGTCGACGACTATCCGGCTGTGGGTGCCCGGCCCGTTCAGGGTGAACACCCGGTACGGCAGGCGCGCCCGAACGCCGATCGCGAAGGTCGTGTACCCCTCGGCGGTGCCGCCCGCGACGACGTCCCGCAACGTTCGGTACGGGACGACTGTCGCCACGTGCCGGCCGGTGGCGTACGAAGCCGGTTCCAGCAGCACGACCTGGATGACCGCCCCACCGGCGGTGTACGGCGACAGCGGCAGGCCGGTGCCCTGCGTGTACGCCTCCCCATACGCCGTGCGGTAGCCGCTCGCGGCCCCCTCGAACTCGAACACGACCCGGTCATAGCAGTCGTGCCGGCCCGTACGCACGGTCAGCAACTGCGCCTGCGTCAGCGCGCCGGCCGACTTGCCGCCGCTGCCCCACGTGATTCCGCAGTACGGCGCGGCCGCCTGCGCTGTTCCTCCTACGCCGAACCCGCTCGCGATGATGATCGCCGCGGTCAGCCAGATCTTCATCCTCATGCCGGTCAGGGTGGGCTCGGTGGGGCACGGGAGCTTCGCAGGCAGGTAACCGTCAGGTAACCGCTCGGGGATCGTCCGGCCAGTCTGCCGGCGTCAGGCGCGGGCGATCTGGAGGAGGAACTCGGCGTTGCTCGACGTCTTCCGGAGCCGCTCCACCACCTGCTCGCCGGTCGCCTGCCCGTCCAGGTGATGCAACGCCTGCCGGAGACGGCGTACGAGGGCCAGTTCGTCCGGCGGGAGCAGCAGTTCTTCGCGACGCGTACCGGAGGCCTCGACGTCGACCGCCGGGAAGATCCGCCGCTCGGCCAGCCCGCGCAGCAGCCGCAGCTCGGCGTTCCCGGTGCTCTTGAACTCCTCGAAGATCACCGTGTCGCCCATCGACCCCGTCTCGACCAGCGCGGTCGCGATGATGGTCAGCGAACCGCCGCCTTCGAGGTTCCGGGCCGCGCCCAGGAAGCGCTTGGGCGCGTGCAGTGCCCCCGCCTCGATGCCGCCCGTCATGATGCGCCCGTTCGCCGGGGCGGCCAAGTTGTAGGCACGCCCCAGCCGGGTGATCGAGTCGAGCACGACGACGACGTCCCGCCCCAGCTCGACGAGCCGCTTCGCCCGCTCGATCGCCAGCTCGGCGACCGCGATGTGGTCCGACGGCGGACGGTCGAAAGTGGACGCGACCACCTCTCCGCGTACGGTGCGGGCCATGTCGGTGACCTCCTCCGGACGCTCGTCCACGAGCACCGCCATGAGGTGCGCCGCCGGGTGGTTCACCGAGACGGCATGGGCGATCGCTTGCAGCACAAGGGTTTTGCCAGCCTTCGGCGGTGAGACGACCAGAGCCCGCTGCCCTTTCCCGATGGGCGTCAGCAGGTCCACAATCCTCGTCGTGAGAATGTGCGGCTCAGTCTCCAGCCGCATCCGCTCGGTGGGAAACAGCGGCGTCAGCGCGTAGAAGTCCGGGCGGTCCGGCGCCGAACCGGCGGGGACCCCGTTCACCGTGGTCACCTCGGTCACGGCCGGACGGCGGGGACGCCGATCCCGGGCCTCGCCGAGCACGGTCACCGCCTCGATCCAGTCGCCCCGGCGCAGGCCGTGCTTCTGGATCACGCCCTTCGACAGGTACGCGTCGTCGTCGCCGGGCAGATAACCGTCGACACGGACGAAGCCGTGCCCGTCGTTGCGGAGGTCGACGACTCCGGTGATTTCGTTGGTCATGGAAAGCTCCTGAACAGGAAGAGTCGCACCGGGCACGGCTGTGCACCGGTGGGAAGCGCGTCGCGTACGCTGCGCGAACGGCGCTGAGAGGAACGGTCGACGCATCGTCGGATGAAGACGGAAATGCGGATCAGACCGGGAAAACGAGCACCACTGGGGCGGGAAGTCCACGCCGGCATCAGCGGGTGCTACGCAGAAGGTAGCTCACTGCGTACGCCGCGCGCAACGGCGCGCACTGGGCCGGGATCGCTCGACTGGTACGTTTTGGGGCAAGTTGATCTCCGCTGAGCCCGCAAACGCATCAGTCAAGGGATCACCGTTGGGACCGACGCAAAGGGCGCCGGACATCGTCCGGCGCCCTTCGAGGTACGGCAGAGTTACGAGTCGCCGCCGGTCTCGCCGGCCGGGGCGGCCGTGACGTCCTCGATCGCGTACTTGCGGGAGGCGTCGGCGACCACGCTGGCCGGGACCTCGCCGCGCTGGGCGAGCTGGGACAGCGTCGCGACCACGATCGACTCGGCGTCGACGTGGAAGTGACGGCGCAGCGCCGACCGGGTGTCGGACAGGCCGAACCCGTCGGTGCCCAGCGAGGTGTAGTCACCCGGGACCCAGCGGGCGATCAGGTCCGGGACGGCGCGCATCCAGTCGGAGACGGCCACCTTCGGGCCGGGCGAACCGGCCAGGGCCTGCGCCACATACGGCGTACGCGGCGAGTCGGGGTTGAGCAGGTTGTGCTGCTCGCACTCGACGGCGTCCCGGCGCAGCTCCGTCCAGCTCGTCGCGGACCAGACGTCGGCCGAGACGCCCCAGTCCTGGGCGAGCAGTTCCTGGGCGCGCATCGCCCACTGCATGCCGATGCCGGAGGCCAGGATGTGCGCCTTCGGCCCGTCGCCGGTGGCCGGGGAGTACCGGTAGAGGCCCTTGAGGATGCCGTTGACGTCCACGTTCTCCGGCTCGACCGGCTGCGTGATCGGCTCGTTGTAGACCGTCAGGTAGTAGTAGACGTCCTCCGGCTTCTCGCCGTACATGCGCCGCAGGCCGTCCTGCACGATGTGGGCGATCTCGAAGGCGAACGCCGGATCGTACGCGAGCGCGGCCGGGTTCGTCGCCGCGAGCAGCAGCGAATGGCCGTCCTCGTGCTGGAGGCCCTCACCGTTGAGCGTGGTACGCCCAGCGGTCGCCCCGAGCAGGAAGCCGCGCGCCATCTGGTCGGCGGCCGCCCAGAGCCCGTCGGCGGTGCGCTGGAACCCGAACATCGAGTAGAAGATGTAGACCGGGATCATCGGCTCGTCGTGGGTGGCGTACGAGCTGCCGGCGGCGGTGAACGAGCCGACCGAGCCGACCTCGTTGATGCCCTCGTGCAGGATCTGCCCGGCGGTCGACTCCTTGTAGGAGAGGAACAGTTCCCGGTCGACCGGCGTGTAGGTCTGCCCGTGCGGCGAGTAGATCTTCGCCGTCGGGAAGAGCGAGTCCATGCCGAAGGTGCGGGCCTCGTCCGGGATGATCGGCACCCAGCGCGGGCCGATGTTCTTGTCCCGCATCAGGTCCTTGAAGAGCCGGACGAAGGCCATCGTGGTGGCGACCTTCTGCTTGCCCGAGCCCTTCTTGATGTCCTTGTAGAGGTCGTCGCCCGGCAGGACCAGCTTCTTGCTCTCGGTCCGCCTGCTCGGCAGGCTGCCGCCGAGGGTGTTCCGCCGCTCCATCAGGTACTGGTACTCGTCGGAGTCCTTGCCCGGGTGGAAGTAGGGCGGCTCGTACGGGTTGGCCTCAAGGACCGAGTCGGGGATGTCGAGGTAGAGGCGGTCCCGGAAGGACTTGAGGTCGTCCAGGGTCAGCTTCTTCATCTGGTGCGTCGCGTTGCGGCCCTCGAAGTGCGAGCCCAGCGTCCAGCCCTTGATCGTCTTGGCGAGGATCACGGTCGGCTGGCCGGTGTGCTCGGTGGCCGCCTTGTAGGCCGCGTACAGCTTGCGGTAGTCGTGCCCGCCGCGCTTGAGGCCCCAGACCTCGTCGTCGCTCATGTGCTCGACCATCTTGCGGGTCCGCGGGTCGCGGCCGAAGAAGTGCTCCCGCACGTACGCCCCGGACTCCGCCTTGTACGTCTGGTAGTCGCCGTCGGGCGTGGCGTTCATCAGGTTCACCAGCGCACCGTCGGTGTCGGCGGCGAGCAGCGGGTCCCACTCGCGACCCCAGATGACCTTGATGACGTTCCAGCCGGCGCCCCGGAAGAAGGCCTCCAGCTCCTGGATGACCTTGCCGTTGCCCCGGACCGGGCCGTCGAGCCGCTGCAGGTTGCAGTTGATGACGAAGGTGAGGTTGTCCAGCTCCTCACGAGCGGCGACGCCGATCGCGCCCAGCGTCTCCGGCTCGTCCATCTCGCCGTCGCCGAGGAACGCCCATACTCGCTGGTCGGACGTGTCCTTGATGCCCCGGTGCTGCAGGTAGCGGTTGAACCGGGCCTGGTAGATGGCGTTGACGCCGCCGAGGCCCATGGAGACCGTCGGGAACTCCCAGAAGTCCGGCATGAGGCGCGGGTGCGGGTAGGACGGCAGACCGCCGCCCGGGTGGCTCAGCTCCTGCCGGAAGCCGTCCATCTGCTGCTCGCTCAGCCGGCCCTCAAGGTACGCGCGCGCGTACATGCCGGGGGAGGCGTGCCCCTGGTAGAAGATCTGGTCGCCGCCGCCGGGATGGTTCTTGCCCCGGAAGAAGTGGTTGAAGCCGACCTCGTAGAGGCTCGCGCTGGAGGCGAAGGTCGAGATGTGCCCGCCGACGCCGATGCCCGGACGCTGCGCGCGGTGCACGGCCATGGCGGCGTTCCAGCGGATGTACGCCCGGAGCCGGCGCTCGACGTGCTCGTCGCCGGGGAACCAGGGCTCCCGCTCGGGGGTGATGGTGTTGATGTAGTCGGTCGTGGTGAGCGGGGGTACGCCCACCTGGCGCTCGCGGGCTCGTTCGAGCAGGCGGAGCATGACATAGCGAGCGCGCTTGGCGCCGCGCTCGTCGATCACGCCGTCGAGCGACTCGACCCATTCAGCCGTTTCCTGCGGGTCGATGTCCGGCAGCTGGCTGGGCAGGCCGTCGCTGATGACCGGGCGCTTGCGTTCGGTGGACACAGGCGTTCCCTCGCGTTTGTGTGGAAGTAGACCTTGTTATTTGGTGTTGTGTGACAGTGGTACGTCATGTTCATCCTGCCTCGCCGACCCCGTCCCCGTCACGCCGAACGCGAACGGATGCGATCCGCGACACGCCTACTGACCAGTAACATCGCAAGATCACTCACAGGATGCCGGATAACGCTGCCTCCGCGCACGCGAACACCGCGTTATCCGGCAAGCCGCGCCGTTCAAGCGGGTTATCCGGCAAGCCGCGCCGTTCAAGCCGCGCCGAGGCCGGCCGGGCCGCGCCGACCAAGCCGCGACGGCGCCGGTCACGCCTGGAGGGAGCGGGACTGGAGGGCGGCGCGGACCTCGCGTACGAGCGACGGCAAGTCGTCCTGCATCCGGGTGGCCGTGACGTGGATGACGAGCCATCCGGCGCCGAGGACCCGGTTGAGCCGAGCCCGGTCGCGTTCGAGCTGCTCGCGGGAGGCGTGCCAGGCTCCGTCGTATTCGACGGCGACCCGCGCGGCGGGCCAGGCGAGGTCGAACCGGGCCACGAACCGGCCGGCGTCGGTCAGGACGTACTGCCCCACCGGCGGCGGTAGCCCGGCCCGGATCAGCGCCACGCGTATCCGGCTCTCCTGCGGCGACTCGGCGAGCGGATCGGCGAGCGCTACCGTCTCCGAGACCCGTCGCCAGCCCGTCTCGTCCCGCTGACCGGCGATGAAGACGGTGAGGTCCGGCAGGCTCGGGGCGCTGCGAGCCAGCAGGAGGTCCAGGTGGGCCACCGCCTCCTCGGGCGGCCACCATCGGCACAGGTCCCAGCAGGTCCGGGCCGGCGTGGTGACCCGGACGCCGTACGCCGGAGCCACGTGATTCTCGGGCAGCGGCCCTCGGTGGATCTTGAGCCCGGCCACCGGACCGAAGTCCCGGGCACTGAGGATCTCGACCGGCGCCTCGGCAGGGATGAGACTCGCGCCGTGCAGCGCGGCCGCAGAGCGTCCAGCGATCGCCGCGTCGCCTGGGATGACGTACCGTCCGGCGGCCCTGGCGCGAAGGTCGTGGGTGATCGGGAGGTCCGCGTCGGTGTACACGTCGCGAAAAAGCCGCCGCCAAGCCGTCGATCGAAGGTCCGCGCTGGTCAGCAGGCCGAGTCGACGGGCCTCGCTGCCGCGGAAGATTCGGCGGCGCAGCTCGGGCGGGCGACGCGGTGACCGGGACATGCCGTCGACGATGGGGCCGGACCCCGTCACGTGGCCACCACGGAATCGGCCGCGCTGTGGACAGCGGCCGGATGTGGACAACATCAGGACGGCTTCGCGGTATCCGGGATGACGCGGCCTTCCACGGACGTCATAACAGCGTTATCCCGGGATAACGCTGGAGACGACCGGAGCGCGCCCCGGACGGGCGATAGGCGTGGGAGCCGGCCGGGCATAGTCTGCCCTCCATGCGTGCGCTGCGGTGGCTCGGAGTCCTGCTCGTCTGCTATTCGCTCGTGCCCCTGGTCAACGCCACCGTCCCGGCGGTCGCGCACCTGGCCGGGCAACGGCTGACCGTCTCGCACGACGGCTCCGACTCCTACGAGTGTCTCAGCGAGCTCGGCGCGCCGCCGCTCGCCGGACTGTACGGCGGCTGCGATGCGTACGCCCGGCCGGAGGGTGGCGAGCTGCGCCAGGTCACCCTGCGCGGCCCGAGCGAGCAGACGTTCCTGCGGCCGAAGGCCCGCGCGACCGCCTGGGGCTGGGGGCGTCAGGCGTACCTCTGGGAGGGGACGCCGACCACCCTGCTCGGCGTCGCCGGGCTGCTGCTGTTCCTGCTCGGCGTGAGCTTGCTCATCCGGGGCTTCCGGCGTACCCCTGAGGTCTTAAAGTCGCCCGCATGACCAAGGTGACGGTGGTGACCGGGGGCAGTCGGGGCATCGGCGCGGCGACCTGCCGCGTGCTCGCGGAGCGGGGGCACGATCTCGCCGTGGGCTATCGCCGCGATCAGGCCGCGGCCGACCAGGTGGTCCAGGCCGCGGTGGCGACCGGCGTCCGCGCGATCTCGGTCCAACTGGACACAGTGGTACGCGATGAGGTGGCGCACCTGTTCGATCGGGCGGAGGCGGAGCTGGGCGCGGTGACCGGGCTCGTCAACAACGCCGGGGTCGGCAGTCCCATCGGGCCGTTCGTCGACCTGACGGAGGCGGATCTCCGCCGCGTCGTCGACGTGAACGTGGTCGGCTACTTCCTGGTCGCGCAGGAGGCGGTCCGCCGGATGAGCGCGGGCGGCTCGATCGTCAACGTCTCGTCGGGCGCGGCCACCACCGGCAGCCCGAACGAGTACATCCATTACGCCGCCAGCAAAGCGGCCGTGGACGCGATGACCGTCGGACTGTCCAAAGAGCTGGGTCCGCGTGGCATCCGGGTCAACACCGTCTCGCCCGGCGTGACGCATACGGAGTTCCACGCGGGCAGCGGCGAACCCGGCCGGGCCGACCGGATCGGCCCGAACCTGCCGCTGGGCCGCGCCGGCCGGCCCGAGGAGATCGCGTACGCGATCGCGTGGCTGCTCAGCGACGAGGCTTCGTTCACGACCGGGGCGACGGTGCGTGTGGCCGGCGGCGCCTGACCGCTACGCTTGGCGCCCATGACCGCCCTCGACAAGGCCTTCGACGTGCTGGAAAGCCTCGCCGAGCACGAGCGCGTGACCGACATCGCGACCGCCACCGGGCTGCCGAAGTCGACGGTGCACCGCATCCTGCAGGCGCTCATCGAACGCGGCTTCGCCCGCAGCGACGGCAACGGCGGTTACCTCCCCGGACCTCGGATCTTCACGCTCGCCGGGAAAGTCACCCACCGGTTCGACCCGGCCCGGCAGGCCGCTCCCGCATTGGCGCGCCTCCGGGACGCGACCGGGCACACGGTGCACTTCGCCTTGCGTACGGGGGATGAGGCGGTCTACATCGCGAAGCTGATGGGACACCGGCCCTATCAGATGACCTCCCGGGTCGGGATGACGATCGAGCTGCACTCGACGGCCATCGGCAAGGCGCTCCTGGCGACCCAACCCGACGACGAGATCACGGCGTTCTGCGAACGATCCGGGCTGCCGGGGCGTACGCCCAACACCCGCACCACGGCGTCGGCGCTGCTGGCCGACCTCGCCCAGGTACGCGTACAGGGCTACGCGGTCGACGACGAGGAGAACGAAGCCGGGATCGTGTGCGTCGGGGCGGCCGTCCACGACCACGCCGGCCAGATCATCGGCGGGCTGAGCGTGTCCACGCTGCGACACGAGGTTGCCGGCGAAGAGGCGTACGCGCTCGGGCCGGCCGTCGTGGCGGCGGCACGCGAAGCGTCCCAAGCCCTCGGCGCCCCCTGACGGTCGCCTCGTCCCCGTCGCGCGCCCGTTTGGGCGCTGGATCAGGGATCCAGGTCGAATCTTGGACCATGATTCGACCGAGATCCCTGATCCAGCGCCGGGAGAGCGGGCCGGGAGAGCGGGCCGGGAGAGCGGGCCGGGAGAGCGGAGCGGGGGAGCGGGCTGGGAGAGCGGAGCGGAAGCGTCAGCGGGGGGCGAGCAGGTCCGGCAGTTCGGTGAGCGAGTCGATGACGGTCGCGTGGCCGGCCTGCGGCCGGGTGGCGTGCAGGAATCCCCAGGGGCCGCGGCGGATGAGGACCGGCATCATCCCGGCGTGGGCGGCGGGGAGCACGTCGTTGTCGAGCCGGTCGCCGACGTAGGCGATCGCCCCGGGCGCGGCCCGCGCCACCTCCGCGACCTTGGTGAAGAAGGCCGGTTCCGGTTTCTCCACGCCCCATTCGGCCGAGGTGAAGATGGCGTCGGCGGGCAGCGCCATGCGCTCCAGCGCGTCGCGTGCCTGCGGTGGCTGGTTGCCCGCGATGACCACCCGCAGCCCGCGTACGCGCAACTCGCCCAGCGCGGCCCGCACGTCGGGGTAGAGGTCTTCGGCGTCGAAGTTCTCGCGGAGTCCGTCCGGGTCCTCGACGGCCCATCTTGAGACGGCGTCGTCCACATCGAACCCCGGCTGGAACATCTCGAAGATGTCCCGGTGTGGGCGGTCGAGGGCGGCCGCGCCGCCGAGGGCGCCGAGGAACGTGAACACCGGTACGCCCAGCCGCTGCGCCCAGCGTGTCCAGATCCGGGTTTCGTCGATGAGGGTTTCACCGACGTCGAAGACGACCGCCTTGATCATGCCTACCACTCTACGAACGCCCGATCAGCCGTCGGCGGGCCTTGTCCCGGAACCCTTCGGTGACCCCGTCGGCGGTCAGGAGCCGGGGCAGCAACGCCGGTTCCAGGGTCACCGCGCGGAACGCCTCGCCCATGGTGACGCCGCCGTCCGGCCGGTGGACGACGGTGATCGAATCACCGGCCCGGACCGTCCCCGGCGACAGCACCCGCAGGTACGCCCCCGGCCGGGCGGTCTGCGTGAACGTCTTGACCCAGCCCCGTTCGGCCATCCAGGCCGCGAACGTGCCGCACGGGATGCGCGGATCGGTGACCTCCAGCAGCAGGTCGTCGCCGATGCGCCAGCGCTCGCCCATGAGCGCCCCGGTGACGTCCAGCCCGGAGGTCGTCAGGTTCTCCCCGAAGCAGCCGCCCGGCAGCTCCCGGCCCAGTTCACCGGACCACCAGTCGAGGTCCTCCCGGGCGTACGCGTAGACCGCCTGGATGTCGCCGCCGTGGTGGCGCCGGTCGCAGACGGCGTCGCCGGTGAGCCCGCTGCCGAGCCCGGTGTCCCGGGCGCCGGGGTCCCGCACGTAGACCGGCTCGGCTACCGGCCGCTTGTCGATGCCGGTGACGCCGACCTCGGACGCGTCGGTCTCGCGCGCTACGCCCAGATTCACCGAGATCACATACGCCACCCTCCGATCCTAGCTAACCTGAGGTCATGCGCCGCTTGCTCGCAGTGGCCGCCAGCTCACTGGCCACGGGGCTGCTCATGGGAACACCCGCGTTCGCCGCGGCCGGCAGCACAGCCACCGCGACCGTCACCGCTTCGCCGGAGACCGTTCGTCCCGGCGGCACCACCACCGTCACCGCCGGTTGTGGCAGCGACGCGACCAGCGCGACGTTGAGTGCGCAGGCAGTCAGCGGTTCGTCGCAGGTCGGCATGAAGCGCGCACCCGACTCGTCCGGCCCCGGCGCGTACGCCGCCGAGGTCACCGTCCCCGACTCCACCTTGCCCGGCACCTACCAGCTCAAGGTGTGGTGCAGTACCGGGGAGGCCGGCACCGGAACCCTTGTGGTGGCGCCCAACGGCGCTCCGACCACAGGCGACGGTTCCACGGCTTCCGGCGGTACGCATCGGGCCGTCGCCCTCGCCGGTGTCGTCCTGGCCGTGAGCGCCGCGGCCGGTCTGGTGCTGACAAGGCGGCGAGGAGATGCGCGTCAAGGTTCCTGAGTCCCTCCGGAAGTTCTTCGGAAAACTGAGGATTCCCGAGCCGGTCCTGATCACGGCCGGCATTGCCGGAATCGTGCTGCTCGGCTGGGCGACCTTGGGCCCCGAACCACCGGTGTCCGTCACGCACGGGCTCATCGGCGGCGTCCAGGGGGCCGGCGGCGGACTCGACCGTTCCGAGCCGGTCAAGCTCACGATCCCCGCCATCGCGGTGACGGCCGAGGTGACCCCGGTCGGCATCGACGACGCCGGGGAGATTCAAGTGCCGCCGCTGTCCGCGCCGATGGTCGTCGGCTGGTACAACCATGGCCCGGCGCCGGGCGAGGTCGGTGCGGCCGTGCTGCTCGGCCACGTCGACGCCGCCCCGGCCGGTCCAGCCGTCTTCTACGACCTGGGCAGAGTGCCGGTCGGCGCCGAGGTCAGCGTCGACCGGGCCGATCGGCGTACCGCCGTCTTCACCGTGGAGGCCGTCCGCGCGTACCAGAAGGACGCCTTCCCGGTGGGGGAGATCTACGGCCTGGCCCGACGCGCGGAGCTGCGGCTGGTGACCTGCGGCGGGCCGTTCGCCGACGGTCGGTACCGGGACAACGTGGTGGTCTTCGCCGTCCTGACCGCCGTCCGCTAACTTCGCAGCATGCGGATCAGGATCATCGACGCCTTCACCGAGGAGGCGTTCCGGGGGAACCAGGCGGGCGTGTGCGTGCTGCCCGCGGGTGACTGGCCGGACGAGGGCTGGATGCAGCGGGTCGCGGCCGAGCTGAACTGCGCCGAAACCGCGTTCACCCGGCCGGTCGGCGACCAGTGGGGGCTGCGCTGGTTCACCCCGGCCACCGAGGTCGCGATGTGTGGGCACGCCACGCTGGCGACCGCGCACGCGCTGCACGAGGACGGTCTGGCCGACGAGGCACGGTTCGACACGCTGAGTGGCTCACTCGGCACTTCGGTAGGCGTGGGCGGCCTGATCACGATGGACTTCCCGGCCAGCCCGCCCGTCGCCACCGAGCCTCCACCGTCGCTTGTGGACTCACTCGGCGTCTCGCCGCTCGGCGTCTACGACACCGGCGACCTCGGTGACCTGCTGGTCGAGCTGCCGTCTGCGCTTTCCGTCCGCGACCTGCGGCCGAATCTCGCCGGCCTCGCCGAGCTGGGCACTCGCTGCGTCATCGTCACGGCTCCGGCCGAACCCGGCTCCGGTCAGGACTTCGTCTCGCGCGTCTTCTGCCCCGGCGTGGGCGTACCGGAAGATCCGGTGACCGGCAGCGCGCACACCGCGCTCGGCCCGTTCTGGGGCGCGCGCCTCGGTGCGACGTCGCTGGTCGGCCTCCAGGCCTCGCCGCGGTCCGGCCAGGTCCGCGTCGAGCTGAAAGGCTCGCGCGTGATTCTTCAGGGGTACGCCGTGACGGTGCTGGACGGAGTCCTGACGGAGAAGGCGGTGAACCCGTGATCCGCCCGGCGACCCCGGCCGACGTGCCGGCGATCCACGCGATGATCGCCGAGCTGGCCCTGTTCGAGAAAGCCCCGCAGGAGGCAGTCGCCACCGTCTCCGACCTTTCCTCCGCGTTGTTCGCGCCCAACCCTTCTGTCTTTGCTCACGTGGCGGTTTCTTCCGACGGCGACGTCGTCGGCTACGCGATCTGGTTCCTGAACTTCTCGACGTGGCGCGGCGTGCACGGCATCTACCTCGAAGACCTCTACGTACGCCCAACCGCCCGCGGTGACGGCCACGGCAAGGCGCTGCTCCGCGAGCTCGCACGCCTCTGCGTCGAGCGCGGGTACGCCCGCCTCGAATGGTGGGTGCTCGACTGGAACCCGGCCCGCACCTTCTACGAGTCGCTGGGCGCGTCCGCCCTCACCGAATGGGTGCCCTATCGGGTGACCGGCCCGGCCTTGACCGCGCTCGCCGCGTCTTCACCCGGCGACCAGTCGATCTAGGCGAGAAATGGCTGCCCCGGCGACCGTTTCTCGCCTAGATCAACCGGGAAGGAGGGAGGTATGAACGCGAACAAGATCATGTACAAGCCGGTGGGCCTCATCGGCGGCGCACTGGCGGGCGTCCTCGCCGGTATTGCGTTCAAGCAGGTCTGGAAGCTGGCCTCCGGCGAACCGGACGCGCCCAAGCCGACCGACGAACGCAGCCACTGGCCGGAGATCCTGCTCGCGGCGGCGCTCCAGGGTGCGATCTTCGCCGTCGTCAAGGCGGCCGTCGACCGTGGCGGCGCGCAGAGCTTCCGCCGCCTCACCGGGAAATGGCCCGGCTGACCTACCGGTCCCGCAGCTGGTCGTCCCGGTAGAGTTCCCGCACTCGGGCCAGGAACCAGTCCGGCACGACGCCGTTGCGGCGCAGGATCCGCCGGTCGTCGGCGCTCAGCTCCTGCGCCGCGTCGAACACCGCCTCGGCGTACGCGCCCATGTGGTCCCGTTGATGGCTGCGCGCCTCGTCGTGGCCGTACCGGCTGCTGCCCGCGCTGAGGATGCGCATGAGCAGCGACGGTCGCGTCTTCGCCTCGATCTGGTCGCGTACCGCGAGCCAGCACAGTCGTTCGTCGGTGAGCCGGTGGTCGTCCACGGGCGGCACTTTAGCGATCTTCCGTCGGCTGCGGTGCCCCGGCTGAACGCAATAGCGCAATCGTCCGATTTACGCCGGGTGAGCGTGCCGTTACCTTCGTGTCCATGAAGGAGGGCGCGGTCGTCTTCGTCGCCATTGGGTTGGGTCTGGGCATGCTCATGGGTGCCCGATGGGTGCGAATGAAGGGGGCTCGGAGCGGCTGGAGAGGCGCCAAGGCCGGCGTACCCAAAGCGAAGGCGGCCAAGAAGGCCGCCTTCAGTGGTTACATGTCGCATACTCGCCAGGCGTTCTTCATGATCCTGGTGATCGTCGCGGTCTTCTTCGTCCTCATGAAGATCGCCCAGGCGAGCTGAGTCCCGGCTAGTCTCGCCAGCCCGCGATCTCCACACCCTTCGCCGCCTCGACGCGTACGCCGAATCGGATCTTCGCCGCACCCTGCGGCGCCAGGGCCAGCTTCCAGGTGAGGACGCCGAGGTCGGAGCGCTCGGCCGGGGCGGGCTCGGCGATCGTCTCCTTCACCGTGATCGCGCCGTCCCGGGTGACGGGCAGCTGATCCAGGACGGTGACCGTGATCGCGTGATCGCCGTGGTTGGCGACCCGGATCTCGTACTCCGTCTCGGTCCGGCGGGTGCTGCCCAGCGTCGCCTTGGAGGCGCTGCGCTTGGTCAGTTCCCGCTCCACGCGTACGCGGTCGTCGACGCCCAGGGCGAGTTCGCGCTCCTCCTCGGGCGCCCACGGCTCCAGCGACGTCGCTCCGACGAAGTCGCCGTCGTGGAAGAGGGAGGCGCGACCGGGCGGCAGCGTATGCGTCGTCGAGTTGACGACGGTCGCGCGCAGCACCGCCTCCTCGGCCTTGACCGGGGCGGTCACGTAGTCCAGGCGCGCCTGCATCTCGAAAGTGCCGATGACGGTGCGGTGGCCGGTCCCGTCGGCCGGTACGGCGATCGGCCGTTGCGGACGGTAGGTGGCCGCGACCGGGCCCTGCTCGACGGCGGCGAACGAGTCCCGCATCGGGGCTGCCCGCTTCGCCATGGTCTGCGCCGGAGGGGCGGCGGCCGGCGAACGCGGGATCGCGGCGCCCACCGCCATGTCGCTGACCTCGGCCGCCAGGGCGAAACCGGGCGCCGGCGGCAGCGGCCGGTGGACGTCGACGTACCACGGGTCCAGCTCGGGCACCGAGAGCGCGCCCGCCGGCCGGGCCGTCGACAGGCGCAGGTCGGCCTCCGGCCAGTCCTCGCCGGTCTGCTGCGTGACCAGGGCGTACCAGCTCAGGGCGAGCCGTTCCCCGGTCAGCCGCAGGTCGAAGCTGCTGGTCCAGCTCGCGCCGGTGACGACGTAGCTGAGATCGAGGTCGACCTCGCCCTCCTCGTCGGCGGCCAGCGTGACGACCGCGAGCAACCGGTCGGGCTGACGGCGGCCCCGGAGGTCGGCCAGCCGGCGTTCGGCGGCCGCCCGGCGCTTGAGCAGGTCCTCGCGCAGGCGTTCGCGCTCGCGCCGGGCCTTCAGCACCTCCGTGTGCTGCGCGTCCAGACCGTCGGCGAAGGCGCCCACGCGCTCCATCTCAGCCGTGGACAGGGCGCTCGCCGTACGCATCGCGAGGCGTTCGAGGAAGGCGACCCGCGCGGTGGCGACCTGGTCGGCGTCGGCGAGCCCGGCGATCTGCGCGTCGATCTCGCGGAGTTCGGCCTCCAGCGCGGTCACGAGTTCGTCGTCCGGTTCGGCGGCGCGCCGGGTGACCAGGTCGACGCCGAGCACGGTCGCCGGGCCTCGGCCGGTGACCCGGATCGAGTCGCGCAGCAGGCCGAGTGGCAGTGGGCCGATCGCGACCTGTTGTTCGCCGGAGCTCAGGGCGGTGACGCCGGATCGGGTGACCCGGGCGCGATCGGGGAAGACGGTGACGGCGGTGATCGGGGCGGCGATCTCGACGGCGCTCATCCCGTGCACTGTAGCCGCCTCCGAACACCCTCAGTGGCATGTTCCGGAGCCGGAGTCGGTGAACGACTTCCCGGCCACCGGCACGAACTGGTACGCGTACGAGTCGGCGCGCAGGCTCAGCTTGAGCACGCCGTAGGTGTCGTCGTTCCGCACGACCGAGTGGGGGCGTACGCGGTCGAAGCCGTAGTGCGACGCACCGCCGGTGCCGACCACGATCGGCAGCACACCCCGGTCGAGGTCGGAGTGGCCGTCCCCGTCGAGCGGCTGGAACCGCTCGTAGTTGTGGTTGTGGCCGCTCAGGTTCAGTTCGACGCCGTGGGCGTACAGGGTCTGGAAGAACGGGCTCATCCACTTCGCCGGCCGGTGATCGAGGCCGGAGGTGAACAGCGGGTGGTGCCACATCGAGACGGTGCATGTGGCCTTGGACGCGGTCAGGTCGGCGTCCAGCCACCGCAGTTGCTTGTCGCAGTCGACCTGGTCGCAGTTCGAGTTGATCACGACCACGTGCCACCTACCGAGGTCGTAGGAGTAGTACCCCAGGTCGGGTTCGCCCGCGCTCTTGCCGAAGTACGCGAAGTACGGCCCGGCGCCATCGGTGCGGTAGTCGTGGTTGCCGACGGTCGGCCGGGTCCGGTCGCGGTGGCGGCCCCAGGTCGGGTCGTAGCAGCGGTCGAAGTTGCGGGCGCTGCCGTCCGGGTAGACGTTGTCGCCGAGGGTGAACACCGTGCCCGGGATGTCGTCCAGCAGCTTCGCCGTACGCGCCGAGCCGCTGCCGCAGGCGGCGATGTCGCCCGCTCCCACCAGAACGGCGTCCGCTGCGAGGGCGGGCTCCGGACTGCCGAGTCCGATGAGGAGGAGGGTGCAGGCGAGCAGGCTCCAGCGCTTCACGATTTCCATTTTTGCGCCAAATCCGGCAAATCGCCAGAATACCGGCGTGCCGCGCGTCGCGCCTCGACGCCGCGCTACTGAGCCGTGACCGGCGTACGCGGCATCGCCACCACCGCAGCCCCCATGAGGATCGCGACGACTGCGATCGACAGGAAGACGTGGCTGGACGCTGCGGCCAGGTCGGGCAGCGCGAAGTTGGCGACCGCGCCGAACAAGGCGACGCCGACCGCGCCGCCGACCGAGCGGGAGAACAAGTTGGCCGCGGTCACCACCCCGCGTTCCGACCAGCCGACGGTCGTCTGCGCGGCGATGAGGGTGGGGGCGGCCGTCCAGCCCATGCCGAGGCCGACGACGAAGCACACCGCGCCCACCACCCACACCGGGGTGTGCGTACCCAGGAGGGTGGTCAGCAGGCAGCCGGTGATCGCCACCGAGCTTCCGATGATCGCCGTGGTGCGGAACCCGAACCGCATATACGCCCGCCCCGACTGCGACGCTGCGAGCGGCCAGCCGAGGGTGAACGTGGCCAGGGCGAAGCCGGCGACGAGCGGACCGGTCCCCAGGACGCCCTGCACATAGGTCGGCACGTAGGAGGTCAGTCCGAAGAGGACGATTCCGACGCCGGCCGAGACGAGGCTGCTGGTGAGCAGAATCCGCCGCCGGAAGACCCACAACGGCACCACCGGTTCGGCCGCCCGGCGTTCCACGAGCACGAAGCCGACGAGCAGCGCCAGCCCGGCCACCGGTACGCCGATCCCGGCCCACGACGCCCAGGGCCACGCCTCCCCGCCTTCGAGCAGCCCGAGGATCAGCAGCGTCACGCCGGACGTGAGCAGGACCGCGCCCCGGTAGTCCAGGACGGGCTTCCGGCGTACCACGTCTTCGCGGAGATTGCGCAGGAGCATGGCCGCGGCGAGCAGACAGAGCGGGATGTTGATGAAGAAGATCCACCGCCAGTCGGCGAACTGCGAGAAGACGCCGCCGAGCGTCGGGCCGACCACCGAGGAGACGGCCCACACGCTGGCGATGTAGCCCTGGACCTTGCCTCGTTCGGCGGTCGTGTAGACGTCGCCGACGATGGTCATGCTCATCGGCTGGATGGCGCCGGCGCCCAGCCCTTGCACCGCGCGGAAGACGATCAGGGCGACCATGGACCAGGCGAGGCCGCACAGGATGGAGCCGGCCAGGAAGAACCCGATGCCCAGCAGCATCATCGGTTTCCGGCCGAACAGGTCGGCGAGCTTGCCGTAGATGGGCACGGTGACGGCCTGCGCGAGCAGGTAGACCGAGAAGAGCCAGGGGAACTGGTGGAAGCCGCCGAGGCTCGCGACCACCGAGGGGACGGCGGTGGCGATGACGGTCGAGTCGATCGCCACCAGGCCGATGGACAGCATCAGGGAGATGAGCAGCGGGCCGCGGTCCGAGCGGAAGCCGACATCGGCTCGGGTAATGGGCGTTCGGCCGGTCTGCTCGATACTCCGCACGTTCCGATCGTATGCCTCGGCAGTCCGGTGACTGGCTGATGTCGCATCGGTGCGCGATGCTGGCCAACGTGACGACTCCTCAAGATCTCGACGAGCGGTTCCGGAAGACGGTCGCGGCCCTGCCCGTTCCGGCCGAGCCCACGGCCGGGTGGGGCGAGCTGTCGCCGGATCGGGCGCTGCGCCTGTTCGACGCGCAGATGACCAGCCGCCACCTGGATCTGGCGGCGCGCTGGCTGCGTGGATTCGGCGAGGGGTTCTACACGATCGGGTCCTCCGGCCACGAGGGCAACGCCGCCGTCGCCGAGGCGCTCCGCTACAGCGACCCGGCCCTGCTGCACTACCGGTCGGGCGCGTTCTACTGCGTCCGCGCGGGGCAGCCCGAGGACTCCGGCGTCGACCCCGTCCGGGACGTCCTGCGGGGCATCGTCTCGTCGGCGCAGGAACCCATCGCGGGCGGCCGGCACAAGGTCTTCGGCAACCGCGGCCTCAACGTCGTGCCGATCACCTCCACGATCGCGTCGCACCTGCCCCGGGCGGTCGGCATCGGGTACGCGATCGAGCGCGCCCGCGCTGCGGCGACCGCTCACCGCAAGAAGAGCGCTGCGGCTCGCGTACCAGTCGGATCATCGGAGCTGGAACCGCATGTGGCCGGTGCTCTGGGCAGTTGGCCGGCCGACGCGGTGGTGGTGTGCTCGTTCGGCGACGCGTCGGTGAACCACGCGTCGGCGCAGACCGCGTTCAACGCGGCCGGGTGGTGTGACCACAGTGGGCTGAAGCTGCCGGTGCTGTTCGTGTGCGAGGACAACGGGATCGGCATCAGCGTGAAGTCGCCGGCGGGCTGGATCGAGGCGAGCCTGCGGTCGAAGCCGGGCCTGCGGTACTCCCAGGCCGACGGCACCGACCTGGCCGAGGCCTACGGCGCGGCCCGGGAGGCGGCCGACTGGGTACGCCGCCACCGGCGACCGGCGGTCCTGCACCTGCGCACGGTACGCCTCATGGGCCACGCGGGGGCGGACGCCGAGCTGGGCTACCGGACCGCCCGCGAGATCGAGGCCGACGCGGAGCGTGATCCGCTGCTGCTGACCGCGGCCCGGCTGGTGGCCTCGGGCCTGGCCACCCCGGAGGAGCTGCTGGCCCGCTACGACGAGATCGGCTGGCAGGTACGCAAGACGGCCGAGGAGGTCATGGTCGAGCCGAAGCTGGCCACCGTGGCCGAGGTGATCGCGCCGTTGGCGCCGAGACGGCCGCTGCGCGTGGCGCGGGTGGTGTCCGAGGCCGGCGAGCGCGCGGCGGGGCCGCTGTCGGTCAAACGCGGCGCCGGACCCACCGGCCCGGTGACACTGGCGCAGGCGATCAACGCGACGCTGGCCGACGCCCTGGTCACGAACCCGGCGGTCGTCCTGTTCGGGGAGGACGTGGCGGCCAAGGGCGGCGTCTACGGGGTCACCAAGGGCCTCCGCGAGAAGTTCGGGCCGAGTCGGGTTTTCGACACGATGCTCGACGAGACGACCATCCTCGGGCTCGCCAACGGCGCGGGGCTCGGCGGCCTGCTGCCGGTGCCGGAGATCCAGTACCTGGCGTACCTGCACAACGCCGAGGATCAGCTGCGCGGCGAGGCGGGCAGCATGGCGTTCTTCTCCAGCGGCCGCTATCGGAACCCGATGGTCGTCCGGATCGCGGGACTGGCGTATCAGGAGGGCTTCGGCGGCCACTTCCACAACGACAACTCGCTGGCCGTGCTGCGGGACATCCCGGGCCTGGTGATCGCCTGCCCGGCCCGCGCCGACGACGCCGCCGCGATGCTGCGTACCTGCCTCGCTGCGGCGCAGGCGGACGGCACGGTCAGCGCCTTCATCGAGCCCATCGCGCTGTACCACACGCGTGACCTCTACGAATCCGGCGACGGCCAGTGGCTCGCCGAATACCCGCCGCCCAACCGCTGGGGCGCCACGCATGTCCCGATCGGGCGCGCCCGCACCTACGGCGTCGGCGACGCCGACGCGCTCACGATCATCACCTTCGGCAACGGCCTGCGCATGTCGCTGCGGGTCGCGGCCCAGCTCGCCGCCCAGGGGGTGGGCACGCGCGTGGTCGACCTGCGCTGGCTGTCCCCGCTGCCCGAAGCAGATGTGGTACGCGAAGCGGCGGCGACCGGCCGAGTCCTGATCGTCGACGAGACCCGCCGATCGGGAGGAGTGGCCGAAGGCGTCCTCGCGGCGCTGGTCGACGCGGGCTACGTCGGCGCCGTCCGCCGGGTGGCCGCCGCCGACACGTACATCCCGCTCGGACCGGCCGCCAAGACGGTCCTGGTGAACGAAGACATGATCATGTCCGCCGCGCGTAGCCTGCTCGCCGTGTGAGTTTGTCCCCGCCCCGATCGGTGCGCCACTTGCGCAAGGGGCTAGAACTGTGTGAACTACCCGTTGACCGGTGTGTGCCGGTCGGCCCCGTCTAGCTGACGCGGCGAAGTCGAAAGGGAGGCACTCTAACGTGAGCGCGACCGCTGGTCAGGCCGCCGATGGCGTACGCAGCCTGGCGGACCGGTTCGGTGTGGAGCCGGACATGGTGGTCATGGAGATGGGATACGACGAAGACGTCGACCACGATCTCCGTGACGCGCTGATTGACCGCTGCGGGGAGCTGGTCGACGAGGACACCGACGAGGTGGTCGACGCGGTGCTGCTGTGGTACCGCGACGGCGACGGGGATCTGGTCGACCTGCTGGTCGACGCCCTGACTCCGCTGGCCGACAACGGGGTGGTCTGGTTGCTGACGCCCAAGGCCGGCCGGGAGGGTCACGTCGAGCCCAGCGACATCAGTGAGTCCGCGCCGACCGCCGGACTCGCGCAGACCACGACGCTGAGCGCGGGCAAGGACTGGGCCGCCGCCCGTCTGGTCGCGCCGAAGGCGGCGCGCTCGAAGCGTTAGGTCTTTCTTCCTGTGGGTTTCCCTGCCTTGTGAGGAGTTGCCATGGCGGGTTCGCTGGACGTGGGCTCAGTCGCGCCCGATTTCATCCTGAAAGACCAGAACAACCAGGAAGTTCGGCTTTCCGCGTTCCGGGGTCGCCGCAACGTCCTGCTGGTCTTCTACCCGCTCGCCTTCAGCGGCACCTGCCAAGGCGAACTCGGCGTCCTCCGGGACAACCTCGCCGACTTCACCGACCTCGCCGAAGTCCTCACCGTCAGCGTCGACTCCGCGTACGCCCACAAAACCTGGGCCATCGACCAAGGCTACGAATTCCCCCTGCTGGCCGACTTCTGGCCACACGGTGCGGTGGCCCAGGCGTACGGGGTGTTCAACGCCGACAAGGGGTACGCCAACCGCGGCACCTTCGTCGTCGACGTCGACGGCATCATCCGATACGCCGCCGTGAACGAACCCGGCGACGCCCGGGACCCGGAGGAGTGGCTCAAGGCGCTCGCCGCCCTCTAGCCCATGCCCGTTTCCCCGCTCAGCTTCCCCCGCAGGATCAGGGTTCTCGGTCGAATCTTGGGACAAGATTCGACCGAGAACCCTGATCCTGTCCGGACGAGCGTTGATCCACATCCCGGTTCGTGTCGTATTCGGGCTCTCCAGCGACACGCATCGGGATGTGGATCAACGCAACCCGTCCGGCGGCGCGAATGGCGTTCGCGCAAGATCACGCCGATCGGGTAGACTTCCCAGGTTCCCCGGGCCAGCGCGCCTGCGGACGGGCGCGTAGCTCAGCGGAAGAGCATCCGCCTTACAAGCGGAGGGTCGCTGGTTCGAACCCAGCCGTGCCCACATCTCTCACCTCGCCGAAGTGCGAGTGGCGGGCGGGGGGGGCGGGGGGCCCCGCCGCGCGCCACGAGCGGCGGGGGGGGCGGCGGGGGCGGGCGGCAGCCCCCCGCG
>NZ_JBFAHM010000010.1:71162-161490 GCF_040654195.1 Hamadaea sp. NPDC050747 | reverse complement strand
GTGGTGGCTCCTACAGCGACAACGACGTCAGCGACAAGTTCTACTGGGCGGCGGCGGAGCTGTACCTGACCACCGGTGCGGCCGCCTACCTCGCCGACGTCACCGCCTCGCGTCACCACACCGGCGGAGCCGGGCGCCACTGCGTACCGAACGAGGCTCAGGGCTTGCCGTCGTAGGCGTCCTGCAGCCCCTGGATGTCCAGCTTCCGCATGCCGAACATCGCCTGGGTCGCACGCTGTGCCGCCGCCGGGTCGGCACCGCCGATGAGGCTGCTGAGCTGCTGCGGAATGATCTGCCAGGAGACGCCGTACTTGTCTTTGAGCCAGCCGCACTGGCTTTCCTCGCCGCCGTCGGCGGTCATGGCGTCCCAGTAGTAGTCGACTTCCTTCTGGTCGGCGCAGTCGACGACGAACGAGACGGCTTCGGTGAACTTGAAGTCGGGGCCGCCGTTGAGCGCCTGGTAGCGCTGCCCGGCGATCTCGAAGTTGACCACCAGTGCGGTGCCCGCCGGCTTGGGCATGCCTTCGCCGTACCGGGAGACCTCCAGGATGCGGGCGTCCGGGAACAGGCCGACGTAGAACTCGGCCGCCTCCTCGGCCTCGTTGTCGAACCAGAGCATCGGAGTGATCTTCTGCGTCATCGTCTTCTCCTCAAGCGAGTTACGCGGTGAAGTGCGCTTTACACCCATGCGTCGAACGAATGCGGGGGGATACGACAACCCGGCGAAAAATTTGTCAGGAGATCGTCGTGGTGACTTCAGAGCCCAGTTCGACGGTGCGCGAGACCGTGCAGAGCCGGTCGTGGGACATCTTGACCAGGCGCGGGAGCATTTCCCGGGCGGCGTCGCCTTCGGGGCCGTCGGGGAAGCGCACCGTGAACTCGACGGCGAGGTTGGTCATGCGGTTGCCGCCGGTCTCGTCGCGGATCTTGTCTCCGGTTCCGCGTACGCGGAATTCGACGGGCTCGCCGCGGCGGCTGACGACGAGGTCGACGTCGATCGCCGTGCAGCCGGCGATGGCGGTGAGCAGCAGCTCGACTGGGGTGAAGTTGGGGTCGTCGCCGCCGTGGCCGAAGCTGATCTCGCCGCCTCGGACGTTGCGAGCGGTGTACTTGCCCACGCTGGTGCGCTCGATCTCGATCGAGCGGAAGGTCTCGTCTGCCACGATCTCGACGCTACTTCACCCGGGCGGCCGCTACCGGCTCGTGGCGCATTCCCGGACCTTGGCCGCTGTCAGCGAAGATCATTGCGCCAGCCATGCTGTAACAACGGACATTTTGCCGGTTGAAACAGCATGGCTGACGCAATGATCAGAGGGGAAGGGGATCAGGTGTGCGCCGCCGAGTTTCCGGCGAGTTTGGTGGTGGCGAGGTCGTTGGCGAGGATCGCCGTCTCGACGGTCGCCACTGAGGAGGACGAGTCCACTCCGGGCAGCGTCGTCACGTTCAGGGCGTACAGGCGGAACTCGTAGAGGTGGCTGGTGCCGCCCGGACACGGGCCGAAGTATTGGAGGGCTTTGTCTCCGGTGCTCATCGCCTTCTGTTTGGCACCGGAGATCCCCGGGACGGTGAAGCCCAGCCCGAGGCCTTCGGGCAGGAAGGTACGCGTCGCCGGGATGTCCCAGATCACCCAGTGTTTGTTGCTGTTGGCGGTGTCGATGAGGACGATCGCGTAGCTCTTGGCGGCGGTCGTGCCCGGTCCCCAGGACATCGGCGGGGAGATGTCGTTGCCGGAGACGCCGTCCTGCTGGCAGGTGTACTTCGTCGGGATGGAGCCGTTGTTCGCGAAGGCCGTGCTGGTCAGCGTGAATGGCGGAGTCGCGAATTTCAGTCGCACGATGACGTTGTCGAGGGTGCTCGGCGTACCGCCGTCCTTGTCGTTGTTCGTGGACGTCAGCCACAGCCCGCCGTCGGGTGTCTTGACGACGGTACGCAGCCGGCCCCAGGTGCCGTTGAAGAACGCCCGCGGCGTGTCCGTCGTGGACCCGGTGATGTGCATGACCCAGAGTCGTCCACCTCGGACGGCCGCCATGTAGATCCAGTCGTTGACGATCTCGATGCCGCTGGGTGACGCCGAGGCGACGTCCCAGGTGCGTACGGGATTGATCATGCCGCTGGTGCTGCACGTGCCTTCGCAGGTGGGCCAGCCGTAGTTGCCGCCCGCCTGGATCAGGTTCAGCTCGTCCCACGTGCTGTCACCGAACTCCGACTCCCAGAGCCGTCCGGCCGAGTCCCACGCCAGGCCCTGGGGGTTGCGGTGGCCGTAGCTGTAGACCCGGGTGCCGAACGGGTTGCCCGGCGCGGCCGCTCCGGTCGTGGTCACGCGCAGGATCTTGCCGTTCAGCGAGCTGAGGTTCTGCGCCTTGGTCCCGTCCTGGGCGTCGCCGGTGGTGATGTAGAGGTAGCCGTCCGGCCCGAACTTGATCCGGCCGCCGTTGTGGAAGCGGTTCTTCGCGATGCCGGTCACCAGCGGTTCCCGGGCGCCGATCGTACCGTTCTCGTACTTGAACCGCACGACGCGGTTGTCCGACGACGCGGTGTGCATGACGTAGACGTAGTGGTCGGTGGCGAAGGTCGGGGAGATGGCCAGTCCCAGCAGGCCGCCTTCACCGGTCGTCGTGACCGCCTCGGTGATCTTGCCGACGACCGTCCGCTGTCCGGCCGGCGTCACCAGCACGATCTCGAACCGGTCGCGTTCGGCGACCAGCGCATTGCCGTCGGGCAGGAATCCGATGCCCCACGGCAGGTCCATCGCCGTGGTCACGTTGCGGTCGAAGACCGGGTCACCGCCCGTGCCTCCGGTGCCACCCGCGGTGGTCGTCACCGACAGTCCCGCACTCCGCGTCGACACGTTGCCGTTCGCGTCGAAAGCCTCGACCGAGAACACGTACGTCGTGCTCGGGGTCAGGGAATCGGCGGTCGCCGTCAGGTCCGGCACCGTCGCGAACTGCACGCCGTCTTTGAAGACGTGATAACCCGCGACGCCGATGTTGTCGGTCGACGCGGTCCAGGCCAGGCTCACGCTGGTCGCGGCGACATTAGTGGTACGCACACCGCTGGGCTGGCTCGGGGGAGTGGTGTCGTCGCTGGGCGGCGTGGTGATCGGCACGTTGTTGCTCGCCTGGGAGGCGTTGCCGACCGCGTCGTAGGCGAGCACCGTGATGACGTAGGTCGTGTTGGGGGTCAGGGCGAGCGTGGCGGTCGTGATGTTGCCGCCGACCACCTGGACGACGTTCCCGCCGTTGTAGACCTTGTACTGCGCGACGCCCACGTTGTCGGTCGACGCGTCCCAGGCCAGGTCCACGCCATACGGACGTACCTCTCCGACGACACGCAGATTCGCCGGCGCGGTCGGCGGCTGCGTGTCGGCGGGTGCGGTCACCCGGAGGCGGTCGAGGTTGGGTCCGCCGTTGACCGTCGTGGCGGCGGCCTTGATCTTGTTGGTGCCGGCGGTCAAGCTCAGGCTGACCGTACGGTCGGCCCAGGTGTCCCAGTTCGTCGTGCTCGGGAAGCTGATGCCGGGGGCGGCCACGGTACCGTTGACGCTGACGTCCATCGGGCGGTCCACGGTGGTCCCGTTGGAGTACCGCAGCGTCACGGGATAGACCCCGGCTGACGGTACGCCGACCGTCCACTCCACAGCGGAGCCGACCACGTTGTCGCCGTTGACGAAGCCGGTGCCGGTGTAGCCAGTGTGGTTGGCCTCGACGACGCCCAACGTGATGACGGCGGCCTCGGCCTGGTAGTCGGTGAAGGTGGGCGGCGCCTCGAACTCCAGGTAGTCGAGGTTGGCGTCGCCGTTGGCCGTGGTCGCCGCCAGCTTGATCGTGTTGTCGCCCGCGACGACGGAGACGCTGACGGTCTTGGTGACCCAGGTCGTCCAGGCGCCGGTGCCCGCGAACGACACGTTGGTCGCCGCCGTCGCGCCGTTGACGAGGACGTTCGCCGGACGGTCGGTGGTGGTGCCGTTGGCGTACCGGATGCTCAGGGTGGCCGTGCCCGCGGTCGGCGAACTGACCGTCCACGTAGCCGAGCCGCCGACCGCGTTCGCGGTGTTGCAGAACCCCGTTCCGGAGAATCCGGTCCAGTTCGAGTCGATCGTGCCGTCGCAGACGGCGGGGGCGTTCTCCGCCTCGAACCGGGCCGGAGCCGCAGCGGCCGTCCCCGCCGGGATCACCGCCACCGCCAGTGCGGCGGCCCCGAGTATCCCGGCGGCCAGGGTGCTGCACACGCGCCGCGCTTTTTCGCGCATGCCCTCCACTCCCTCCATTAGATAGGCAAACTTACTAACTTTTATGCCCCTGGATCAGAACGCATGGATGTCAGGCATGTCAATAGGTGACGACAAAGGCGGGCGCGACCCGTTGACGCGTCGGTAGCACGTCTGTAACGTTCGGACTCATACAGTGCAAGATTCTTGCATTGCAATGTTCAATTTCTCGCTCATCTCCGCAACTTCAGCAGCGTCCTCCTCGGGAGGCTGCTGCGCTCCCACCCCCATCACGGAGAGGTTCCCCAGTGAGGAAGAGTCCCCTGAGAGCGCGCCTGGCGGCGCTGACGGCGGTGGCCGTCGCACTGTCCTGGGCCGGGCCGGCGGCACCGGCCGCGGCGGCGGGCGGTCCCAACCTGGCGTTGGGCAAGTCCGCCTCGGCCAGCAGCACGAATCAGACCTATGTGGCGTCCAATCTGAACGACGGCAACCAGTCGACCTACTGGGAAAGCGCGAACAACGCGTTCCCCCAGTGGGGGCAGATCGACCTGGGCACCGCGACCAGCGTCGACCAGATCAAGCTGAAGCTCCCGACGGGGTGGGGGGCGCGTACACAGACGCTGTCGGTGCAGGGGAGCACCGACGGCTCGTCGTTCAGCACGATCGTCGCGTCCGCCGGGTACTCGTTCGATCCGGCGTCGGGCAACACGGTGACGATCAACTTCGGCGCGACGTCCACCCGATACGTCCGGGCGAACATCACCGCCAACACCGGCTGGTCCGCCGGTCAGCTGTCCGAGCTGGAGGTCTACGGCGTCGCGTCCAGCTCGTCGAACCTGGCCGCGGGCAAGACGATGACGGAGAGCGGCCACAATCAGACCTACGTGGCGGCCAACGCCAACGACGGCAACCAGTCGACGTACTGGGAGAGCGCGAACAGCGCCTTCCCGCAGTGGCTGCAGGTGGACCTCGGGTCGGCGGTGAGCGTCAACAAGATCGTGCTGAAGCTGCCCACCTCCTGGGAGGCGCGTACGCAGACGATCGAGGTGCAGTCCGGCACCGTGTCCGGAAGCCTGAGCAGCCTCGTCGCCGCGACCGGGTACGCCTTCACCCCGAGCGGCAACACGGTGACGATCTCCTTCAACGCCACGACCGCCCGCTACCTGCGTCTGGTGGTCACGGCGAACACCGTGTGGCCGGCGGCGCAGATCTCGGAGTTCGAGGTCTACGGTCCGTCCACCGGGGACACCCAGGCGCCGACCGCTCCGTCGAGCTTGGCGTACACCGAACCGGCGACCGGGCAGATCAAGCTGACCTGGTCGGCGTCGACGGACAACGTCGGGGTCACGGCGTACGACGTGTTCTTGAACGGCACGCTGCTGACCAGCGTCAGCGGGACCACGCTCACCTACACGGACACTCAGCCGGCCAGTGCCACCGTCAGCTACTTCGTCCGCGCGCGGGACGCCGCCGGCAACCAGTCCGGCAACAGCAACACCGTCACGCGTACGGGGCAGAGCGGGGACACGACGCCGCCGAGCGCGCCGACGAATCTCGCGTACACCCAGCCGGCCTCGGGCCAGATCAAGCTGACCTGGTCGGCGTCGACCGACAACGTCGGGGTGACCGGGTACGACGTCTACCGGAACGGATCGCTGGCGACGAGTGTCGGCGGCACCACGCTGACCTACACCGACAACCAGCCTGACACGGCGACCGTGACCTACTTCGTCAAGGCCAAGGACGCGGCGGGCAACCAGTCGCCGGAGAGCAACTCGGTGACCCGCACCGGCACGGGCACCGGGTCCAACCTCGCGGCGGGCAAGCCGATCAGCGCCTCCAGCACGGTGTTCACGTTCGTCGCCGCCAACGCGAACGACAACGACGTCACCACCTACTGGGAAGGGGCCGGTGGGGCGTACCCGAGCACGTTGACCGTCCAGCTCGGCGCGAACGCCTCGGTCAGCTCCATCGTCGTGAAGCTGAACCCGGACTCGGCCTGGTCCACCCGTACGCAGACCTTCGAGGTGCTCGGCCGTGAGCAGAACGCGAGCGGCTTCAGCACGCTCAAGGCCTCGGCGAGTTACACCTTCAACCCGTCGTCGGGGGCGAACACGGTGACGATCCCGGTCTCCGCGACCGTCGCCGACGTGCAGCTGAAGTTCACCGCGAACACGGGCGCCCCCAACGCGCAGGTGGCCGAGTTCCAGGTGATCGGCGCCCCGGCGCCGAACCCCGACCTCACCGTCACCGGCGTCTCGTGGAGCCCGGCGTCGCCGATCGAGACCGACGCGGTCACCTTGTCCGCGACGGTGAAGAACATCGGCACGGCGGCCTCCCCGGCGTCGAACGTGAACTTCTACCTCGGCACCACCAAGGTGGGCACGGCGAACGTCGGCGCCCTGGCGGTCAACGGGACGGCCACCGTCACCGCGAACATCGGCGCCAAGGACGCCGGCACGTACGCCGTCTCCGCCAAGGTGGACGAGGCGAACACGGTCGTCGAGCTGAACGACGCCAACAACGCGTACACCTCGTCGACGAATCTGGTCGTGGCCCCGGTCGCGACGTCGGACCTGCTGCCGGGGGCGGTGTCCTGGTCGCCGGGCAACCCGTCGGCGGGCAACACCGTGACCTTCTCGGTGTCGGTCAAGAACCAGGGCAGCGTCGCCTCGGCGAGCGGCTCGCACGGCATCACGCTGACCGTCAAGGATGCGGGCGGCGCGACGATCACGACCAAGACCGGGGCGTACTCGGGCACGATCGCGGCCGGGGCCACCACGAGCCCGGTCAGCCTCGGGACGTGGACGGCGGCCAACGGGAAGTACACCGTGACCACCACGATCGCGGTGGACGCCAACGAGCTGGCGGTCAAGCAGGGCAACAACACCAGCACGACGTCCTTCTTCGTCGGCCGGGGGGCGAACCTGCCCTACGACATGTACGAGGCCGAAGACGGCTCGACCGGTGGGGGTGCGACGGTGATCGGCCCGAACCGGACCATCGGCGACCTCGCCGGCGAGGCGTCCGGACGGAAGGCCGTGACCCTCGGGAGCACCGGCTCCTACGTGCAGTGGACCACCAAGAATCCGACGAACACCTTGGTGACCCGGTTCTCGATGCCGGACTCCTCGGGGGGCGGCGGGCAGACGTCGTCGCTGAGCGTCTACGTCGACGGGGTGTTCCACAAGTCGATCCCGCTGACCTCGCGCTACGCCTGGCTCTACGGCGCGGAGTCCGGTCCGGGCAACTCGCCGGGCGCGGGCAGCCCGCGGCACATCTACGACGAGGCCAACGTCATGCTGGACTCGACCGTGCCGGCCGGGCACACGATCCGGCTGCAGAAGGACTCGGGCAACCCGCTGACCTACACGATCGACTTCGTGAACCTCGAGCAGGTCAGCGCGTTGGCGAACCCCGACCCCGCCAAGTACGCCGTGCCCAACGGCTTCACCCACCAAGACGTGCAGAGCGCCTTGGACCGCGTACGCATGGACACGACGGGCACCCTCGTCGGGGTCTACCTCCCGGCGGGCACCTACGACACCGCGCAGAAGTTCCAGATCTACGGCAAGGCCGTCCAGGTCGTCGGCGCGGGGGTCTGGTACACCCGCTTCCAGACCCCGCAGGGCCAGGAGAACACCGACGCCGGCTTCGCGGTGCAGAGCACGGCCAACGGTTCGTCCTTCAAGCACCTCGCCTTCTTCGGGAACTACACGTCGCGGATCGACGGTCCCGGCAAGGTGTGGGGTGAGCTGAAGGACGTCTCCAACCTGACCATCGACGACGTCTGGGTGGAGCACACCGTCTGCATGTACTGGGGTGTCCACAACGACCACATCACCATCAAGAACGCGCGCATCCGCGACACGTTCGCCGATGGGGTCAACTTCACGAGCGACAGCACCGGGCTGTCGGTGAGCAACAGCGAGGGCCGATCCAACGGGGACGACGCGTTCGCGCTGTTCTCGGCGATCGACGGCGGCGGCAGCGTGGGCAACCACGGCAACGTCTTCGAGAACCTCTCGGCGACGCTGACCTGGCGTGCGGCCGGCCTGGCCGTCTACGGCGGATACGACAACATCTTCCGCAACCTCTACATCGCGGACATGCTGACGTACTCCGGCATCACGGTCAGCTCACTCGACTTCGGCTATCCGTTCGTCGGCTTCGGCTCGTCGCCGCCCACCCAGTTCCAGAGCATCAGCCTGGTACGCGCGGGCGGGCACTTCTGGGGCGCCCAGACCTTCGGGGCGATCTGGTGCTTCGCGGCGTCGAAGCAGTTCCGGGGCATCCGGTTCAGCGACATCGACATCGTGGACCCGACCTACTCGGGGATCATGTTCCAGTCGAAGTACCCGGAGGCGCAGCCGATCACGGACACCACGTTCACCAACGTCTCGATCAGCGGCGCGCAGCGCAGCGGTGACGCCTTCGACGCCAAGTCGGGTTTCGGGATCTGGGTGAACGAGATGCCGGAGTCCGGCCAGGGTCCGGCGGTCGGGTCGGCCACCTTCACCAACCTTACGTTCAGCAACAACTACCAGAACATCAAGAACACGACGACGACGTTCACCCTCACGATCAACTGAGGTGAGCCCGGAGGCCGCTCCTAGTGGGCGGCCTCCGGGTCGGTGATGTCGGCGTACGCCGCGTCGAGCGCCTCGACCGCCGCGTCGGCGTCGACCGCCACCGCGATCCCGTGCTCGCCCGCGCCGAGGGTGACCGTCCGGCCGCGCAGCCGCTCGTCGGCGATCACCGGCCAGGGCTTGGCCGAGCCGAACGGGGTGATCGTCCCGCGCTCATACCCGGTCGCCTCCTTGGCGGTCGCCGCGTCCGGCATGGACAGCCGGCTGACCCCGAGCAGCGCCCGCAGCTTCGGCCAGGAGATCACCCGATCGCCGGGGACCAGGGCGAACAGGAAGTCGTCGTCGCCCCGGCGGACCACGATCGTCTTGACGACGTCCGGGATCTCCACGCCGCGCGCGGCGGCCGCCTCCTCCAAACTCCGGACAGGTCCGTGCTGGATCACCCGGTGCTCCACCTCGGCCGCGGCCAGCGCGTCCAGCGCAGGATTGGTCATGGAGTGAGCCTAGCCGCCGGCTCCACTCTCCTCGACCAGCTCGAGGATCGTCGCTTGGGGCGTACCCACGAGGGCCGGCGCGTCGCCGGTGCCCCAGACCTGCCGCCTGAGGAAGGCCAGGAACGCGGCCGCCTGGTCGGCCGAGGCGAAGTCCAGGTCGATCGCGACCGCTCGCGGGTCGCCGACGGGCTGGTAGACGCGGTGCTGACGGACGCCCGCCTGAGTGCGGGCCGGCGCGAACCGGTCGAACGCCGCCTTCCAGACGGCGTACTCCGTGATCGCGTGTTCGATGTGCAAGGTAGCCATGCGCTCATCGTCGGTCCGCGGCGTGGTGCGGCGGCATCCCAGCATTCTGGGGTTTTCCGGTGCGTACGCTCGGAGCATGCCCGTCCCGACCGAGGCGGTGGGCCGGATCGAGCGCCGTTGCGCCGCCGGCGGTGACCTCGCGGAGCTGCGCCGCGACCTCGTCGAGGAGCTTCGCCGGAGCGTCGGGTTCGAGTTCTACGCCTTCCTGATGACCGATCCGCGGTCGGCGGTCGGCGCCGCCCCGATGGCCGAGATCCCGAGCGTGCCCGACCTGCCGCGGCTGATCCGGCTGAAGTACCTCACCCCGGTGAACCGGTGGACGGCGCTGACCACGCCGGTCGGCCTGCTACGACAGGGCGGGGATCCGGCCCGGAGTCTGGTGTGGCGTGAGTGGATGGCCCCGTTCGGGATCGCCGACGTGGCCTCGGTCGTGTTCCGCGACCGGTACGGCTGCTGGGGCTTCCTGGACCTCTGGCGTACGGGCAAGGCCTTCACCGCCGCCGAAGCGGGGTTCCTCGCCCGGCTGGCCGGGCCGATGACGACCGCGATGCGGTCCGGGCTGGCCGAGACCTTCCGGCAACGACCGCCGGTCGCCGAGCGTACCGGTCCGATCGTCCTCATGCTGTCGGCCGAGTTGGACCTGCTCGGGCAGACGCCGCAGACCTCCGCGCTTCTCCGTACGCTGGTGCCGCCGTCGCCCGGCCGCGCGGTGATTCCGGCCGGCGCCTACAACGTGGCGGCTCAGCTCCTCGCCAACGAGGCCGAGGTCGACACCCATCCGCCGTACGCTCGCGTGCACCTGAGCGAGGGCGAGTGGCTGACGTTGCGGGCGGACCGGCTCGGCGACGACATCGCCGTCAGCATCGAGCGGTCGAGCCCCGCCGAGCGGCTCGATCTGTTCAGCCGGGCCTTCGGGTTGAGCGCCCGGGAGGCGGAGCTGCTGCGCCGCTTGGCGGCAGGCGCGGACACCCGCGAAGTCGCCCAGCTGCTGTTCCTGTCCGAGCACACCGTCCAGGATCACCTGAAGTCGATCTTCGCCAAGACCGGCCTGCGAACACGGCCCAGCCTGTTGTCTCACGCACTAGGCTCGTGAGCCGGAACCCGTAGCCGGGCGAGGAAGTCGTCGGCCAACCGGGTCTGACGCTCGGGCGGGAACCGGTCCGGATCGAACAGCACCTGCACGACCAGCCCGTGCGTGAAGGACAACGCGGTCGTGGACACCTCGTCGGGATCGCCGTCCGGAAGTTCGCCGCGTCGCTGCGCCTCCACCACGGACTCCCGGAACGCCGCCCGGATGCGTTCGTAGCGCCGGGTCTGGGCGGCGAACAGGTCCGGATCGGCCAGCGCCACGTCCCACGAGGACACCCAGATCCGGTTCATCGCCAGCCCGTCCGGGGTCAACGGCAGGATGTTCAGGATGTGCGTACGCAGAGCGGGCAGCCCCGGCGCGGGAGCCTTCAGCCGGGTGCGCTGCGCTGTGCGTATCTCCAGGATGTCGAGCGCGTGGGCGACCAGCTCGCGCTTGCCCGCGAAGTAGTGGGTGACGAGCCCGGTCGACGCCCCGAGTGCCCCCGCCACCGCGCGGAGGGTGAGGCCCGGGAAGCCGTGTTCGGCCAGGACCTGCCAGACGGCGGCGGAGACGTCTTCGCGGCGGGCGTCATGATCGGCTCGGGCGGGAGGCATGTACGCTAGTGTACGTACCGAACGTTTGTTATGTACTTCAGCCCGCTGGAGGCCGCATGTTCGCCCATCCCCTCACCGCCGACGCCGAACTCCGCCCGTTGCAGCCCTGGCACGCGGCCGAGTTCGCCGAGCACCGGGAGCGTGCCTACGAGCACATCAGCCCCTGGGTGGGCGCCGGGTTCGCCAACGACGAGGCCGGCCTGGTGCTGCAGCGATACGCGGACAAGTACGCCAAGGACGCAGGCGGGATCTGGGGCATCTGGCTCGACGGGCGGCTGGTCGGCGGCGTGCTGCTCGTATCGTTCGACCTGAAGTCCGGCGTCAGCGAGGCCGGGTGCTGGCTGGAGCCGTCCGCCGTCGGCCGGGGGCTGATCACCCGGGCCGCGACGGTGCTGCTCGACTGGGTGATCCTCGACCGCGGCATCGAGCGCGTCGAGTGGCACACCAACGCGCGCAACGCGCCCAGCATCGCCGTCGCGAAGCGGCTGGGCATGAGCCTCGACGGGACCATGCGGTCGGCGTTCCCCTCGGCCTCCGGTGAACGGGGGGACATGGAGGTGTGGTCGGTGCTCGCCGCGGAGTGGCGCGCCCATCGGGCCGTGGCCGACGAGGACAAGGCGGCGGTGGACGCGCTGACGGCGAAGTTCTTCGCGTTGTTCACGAACACGGAGGGCGCGGTGCCGGACGTGAGCCGGATCCACGACCTGTTCGTCCCGAATGGCGTGATCTCCAACGGCGGCCCGAAAGCCGCGCTCTACGACCTGGACGCGTTCGCCGCCCCGCGCCAGGCCCTGCTCACCTCGGGCGACCTCACGGACTTCTCCGAATGGGAGACCTGGGAGCGGACGACGTTCTTCGGCGACGTCGCCCACCGGCTCGGCGGCTACCGCAAGCAGGGTGTGCTGCGCGGTGAGCCGTTCACCGGCGGCGGGAACAAGAGCATGCAGTTCCTGCGTACGCCGGACGGCTGGCGGCTGACCTCGGTCAGCTGGGACGACGAGCGGCCGCCAACGCCGTGAGCAGGACTTCGCGGGCTTCGGTCTGACTCGGGCCGGGCGCGGACAGCGCTCCGGATCGTCGCCGAACGCGGTGACGATCCCCAACCGTCGCAACAGGTCCCCGGCGAACGTGCCGCTGCCGAGGACCACCCAGGGCTTGCGCCACACCGGAATCACCGCACGGGTGCTCCGCTGCGGGGGTGGCGCGGTCCACGCGACCTCGGCGTCCGCCAGCCACGCCGGCCGGTCCGCGCGCAGCGTGGCCGGCCGGCGGGACAGGGAGGCGAAGGCGGCGTCGAGGTCGCGCGGATAGGTCACCCAGACCGGTACGCCGGCCGCGGTGGGCGCCTCGACGTCCTCCGCCCGGTTCTCCTCGACGTTGGCGAGGACGAGGTCGGGACAGTGTTTCACCCCTTTTGCGCCGGGGTACCCGCGCCTCATGCAGATCACGATCACCGCAGACGACGTGCGAGCGCTCGCCCAGTCGGGGGACGAGGACCCGGTGCTGGCGCTGATCGACGGCCAGCCCGCCGTCCTGCCCGCCGCCGAGCTGGCCGATCATGATCACGTCATCTGCACTCAGGTCGCCCTCATCCAGGCGCTCGGCATGGAGGTCACCGATGCCGAGGCGGAGATCTTCGCCGGGCACCTGACCGCCGATCTGCCGCAGTAAGCCCTGGGCGGCACTCGCCCTGGGCGCCGAGCCCACGAGGGAGGGCGAACATGGTTACCGTCACCCATCACCAGCATCACGGCGGAGTCCTGCACTGGGACAATGCGCTGCAGACCGCGGCCGGCCTCTTCGGGGCGGTCTTTCTGCTGGTCGGGGTGCTCGGCTTCATCCCGGGCATCACGACCAACTACGGGGACATGACCTTCGCCGGGCACGACTCCGGTGCGGAACTCCTCGGCATCTTCCAGGTCTCGGTGCTGCACAACATCGTCCACCTGCTGTTCGGCGTGGCCGGGCTGGCGATGGCGCGTACGCTCGGCGGCGCTCGCGTCTTCCTGATCGGCGGCGGGGCGATCTACCTGGTGCTGTGGATCTACGGGCTGGTCGTCGACATGGGCGCCGACGCGAACTTCGTACCCTTCAACACGGCGGACAACTGGCTGCACTTCGGCCTCGGCATCGCCATGATCGCGATCGGGCTGGCCCTGATGCCCCGGAGGGGCGTCACCGGGCGGCACACGTCCTGATAATCCGACCGGCGGCGGTGGCATACTCGCTGCTCGTGGTCATCACACGAGGTTGGTCGGCGTTCCTGATCGCCGTCGGCGTCTGGACCTGGGTCATCTGGCCCAGGTTCGGCCTTGCCATCTGGAAGGACCCCCGCGCCTGGTCGACGGGTGTCGTCGGCGACGGCTCGCCCACGGGCTTCCTGTGGGTGCACGCACTGCTCATCGCGGCTTCCCTGATCATCGGCACGATCGTCGGCGTGCTCGGGATCCGCGCCTGGCGGCGCGCTCCGCGCTGACGCCCCGCTCCGCGCTGACGCCCCGCTCCGCTCCGCCCCGCTCGCTATGCGCGTTGCGCGTTGCGCGTTATCCGGGATAACGCGGTTATCGACGCCCTCCGAAGCAGCGCTATCCGGGATAACCTGCTTTGCGCAGCCCCCGCGGGTACGGCCGACAAGAGCTGGGCGGGAATGTCCGGCCCTTCCGAAGGCGTTCGTAGCGACGAGGGAAGGAGCAAAAGTGACCTTGTGGCCGGAGCTGGATCTGGCGGAGCGGTATCGGAAGGCCCAGGTGTTCTTCGACGCGCAGGACTACCGTACGGCGGAGGACCTGCTGGTCGAGGTGGTGACGGCGGAACCGGCGCACCAGGCGTCCCGGCTGCTGCTGGCCCGGACCTACTACCACACCGCTCAGCTGCGCCGGGCCGAGGAGCACCTGCGCGTGATCATCGAGCGGGAGCCGACGGAGGCGTACGCCCATCTCATGCTGGGCCGGACACTGCAGCGGTCCGGTCGGCACGCCGAAGCCGTCCCGCATCTGCGGATGGCCGCGATCATGATGGGCGAGGGGGCCTGAGCTGCCCGATGTTTGACCACTGAGGAGCGAAGGGCAACGCATCGGCATGCCTTTCCTCTTCCGCAAGATGACCAAGCTCGGACCGCTGCGGTTCCACTTCACCCAGCACGGGTTCTCGTCCTGGGGGTTGAAGATCGGCCGCTGGTCCTGGAACTCCAAGACCCGGTCGCACCGAGTCGACCTGCCCGGACCGTTGTCCTGGAAGCAGAAGCGCTCGAACTAGCGAGCTGGGCGCTCGCCGGGTGGGGCGGTGCGTTGCCCTCACCCGGCGAGCTTGGTCCGCGCGGCCCCCGGCCGAGCGCCCGCGGACCTGCCGGGCCCTCGCCTGCCTCATCCGCAGGGCAGGCAAGGGCGGGTGGGACCGCACCCCGCCGCAGCGGCACGGGGAGAAGCCAGTCCCGTACTGCGCGACGCCGGCGGCCAGCCGGATGCGGTGTGCGACCGGCATCCGCGGCCGGGGACGGACTCGCCGATCCGTCGACCCGGGCCGAGGGCTCCACCAGGTGCTGGGCAGCCCAGCGGAGTCCACCGTTGACGCAGGTTAGCGACGGGAACGTTGCAGGAAGGTTGCACCGTTCGGAGCGAGCCCGTACTCGGCGCGGAGACGGCGTACCTGGGTCTTGGCGAGCGCCTGCTGCGCCAGGTCAGCGCGCCGGGAAGCGGCCAGCCGTTCCCAGATCTCCAGATCGTCGGCGCCGTGTTTGGTCGCCCAGGCCTCCAGGATCGCGGGGTCGTCACTGGACAGCACCGCACACCGGACCCGGGCGTCGAGCAGGTCGCGGAGTTCGGCGACGCCGCGCGCCTCCGAAGTGGGCAGCAGCGGTCCGGCGTACGCGGCCACGGCGGCGGCCGCCTCACCTCGGCCCAGCGCGTCCCGCACGTCGGCGTAGTCGGCGTCCAGGTCTTCGGCGAGGCGATAGGGCCGCGACTGGACGAGGTCGCCGACGGCCCGCCGGAGCCGGTTGATCTCCACTCGGACCGTGGTCAGGTTGGCGAAGTCCTCGTAGAGCGCGTCGGCCAGCTGATCGCCGGTCATCCCCTCCGGGTTCTCCCGCAGCAGGACGAGGATCTCGGTGTGCCGGCGGCTGAGGCGTACGCGTCGCCCGTTGACGAGCAGGAGGCCCTCGGACCGGTTCAGCGCCGACAGCCGGGCGGTCGTGCGTTGGTCGGGCAGCCACAGGCCGTTCTCCGGGCCGCGCCGCCACGACAGCTCGGCCTCGGCCGCCCGGGCCGCCGCCTTCACGAGGGCCAGGCTGTGCGGATGGGAGACGACGTCGCCGCCGGTGACGTCGATGATGCCGAGGATGTCGCCGGTGGCCGGATCGTGGATCGGGGCGGCGGCGCAGGTCCACGGGTGCACCGGCACGCTGTAGTGCTCGGTCGCGAAGATCTGCACCGCCTCGTCCAGTGCCAGCGCCGTGCCGGGCGCGTTCGTCCCGGCGAACCGCTCGTCCCAGATCGCGCCCTCGACGAAGTGGATGCGTTCGCCGGTGTCGCGGACGGTCTTGTGCCCGTCCACCCAGAGCAGCCGGCCCTGGGCGTCGGAGATGGACATCAGGTGACGGTCGGCCTCGGCGACCCGGCCGACGAGTTCGCGTAGCACCGGCAGCACCGAGGCCAGCAGATGATCGTCCCGGTACGCGGCCAGGTCGTCGTCGGCCAGCACGATCGGCGGCGGCCGGTCGGGATCGACCTGTGCCCGTTGCGATCGTTGCCAGGACTGGGCGACGACGGGCCGCACGTCGAGCTGGTCCGGGGTGGCTCCGGACAGAAACGCCTCGTGCGCGCGGGCTATCTCGCCCGCCCGTTGCTTGTGCTCGGTCCCCGGCTCCGCCAGGTACGGACTGTGCATCTCACCGCCACAGAGAGCTGATGGAACTGAGACTGACACCGCAGTTCCACTCGTGCAACATCCAACCTCGACATGGCCGACTGGGTGACGCCTCGACCGGGCGACCGATGGAGGATATATTTGCACTCCCAATGCATCTAGTGAGCGGGAGTCGCGATGGGTTCACCCCCGACGACAGCGGACGAGGCGCGTGCGCTGGTCAAGGCCTTCCTCGCCCGGGGGGACCTGCCCACGGAGCGGACGGCGTTCCTGCGTGCCCGGTTCGACGCCGGTCTCGCCTGGCTGCACTACCCGGCTGGGCTGGGCGGACTCGGGGCGTCCCGGGCGTTGCAGCCGGTCGCGGACGAGGCGTTCGCCGCCGCCGGCACGCCGGGCAACGAGCCCCGCCGGATCGCCGTCGGCCTCGGCATGGCCGCCCCGACGCTGCTCAAGCACGGCACCGACGAGCAACGGCGGCGGTACCTTCGGCCGCTCTGGACGGGGGAGGAGGTCTGGTGCCAACTTTTCAGCGAACCCGGTGCGGGATCCGACCTCGCCGGGCTCGCCTGCGCCGCGCGTAAGGACTCCGGCGACTGGGTGATCACCGGGCAGAAGGTGTGGACCTCTCAGGCCCACTACGCGCGCTGGGGCATCCTGCTCGCGCGGACCGATCCCGGCGTGCCCAAGCATCAGGGCCTCACCTTCTTCATCTGCGACATGCGGGCGCCCGGGGTGACCGTCCGGCCGCTGCGCCAGCTCACCGGGGAGGCGGAGTTCAACGAGGTGTTCCTCGACGGCGTACGGCTTCCGGACACGGCGAGGCTCGGCGAGGTCGGCGACGGCTGGGTCGTCGCGCGTACCACTCTGATGAACGAGCGGGTGAGCATCGGCGGCGACGCGCTGCCCCGCGAGGGCGGTGCGATCGGCACCCTCGCGCGGACCTGGCGGGACCGGCCGGACCTGCGGCGTCCGGGCCTGCACGACGGCATCCTGCGCGCCTGGGTCCGGGCGGAGGCCGTGCGGTTGACCGGACTGCGCCTGCGGCAGCAGCTCGCGGCGGGCGAGCCGGGGCCGGAGGGCTCGGCGGTCAAGCTCGCCTTTGCGAGCCTGCTGCAGGAGACCACGGGCCTGGAGCTGGAGTTGCTCGCGGAGGGCGCGCTGCGCCACGACGAGTGGCGGATGGACCGCGGACCGCAGCCGGAGTTCCCTCTACGCACGGCCACCCATCGGTATCTGCGCGCTCGCGGCTCGTCGATCGAGGGCGGCACCTCGGAGATCCTTCGCACGATCATCGGCGAGCGCGTGCTCGGGCTACCCGCCGAACCCCGCGCCGACCTCGCCGTCGCCTGGCGGGAGCTGCCCCGATGACCGGCCTGCTGTACTCCGAAGTGGAAAGTGACCTGCGCGGCGAGCTGCGGGCGATGTTGCGGCAGCACTGCGATCCGGCTGCGCGTGTCGACCGCGACGAGCCGGTGGACGTCGATCTCTGGCGGCGGCTCGCCGGAGGCATGGGCCTGGCCGGGCTCCTCGTCCCGGAGGAGCTGGGCGGCGCGGGCGCGGGTCCGCGCGAGGCCGCTGTGGTCCTCGAGGAACTGGGCCGGGCGGTCGCCCCCGTGCCCTATCTGGGCTGCGCCGTGGTTGCGGGCACGGCGCTGCTCTCCTGCGGCGAGCCGGACCTCCTCGCCGGTCTCGCCGCGGGGGAGCGCCCCGTCGCGCTCGCGGTGCCGTTCGCGACCGCGCCCGCCCACGCCTGGTCGCCCACGGTCGCGGCGGCGGGGGACCGGCTCACCGGCTCGGTCCCGGCCGTGGCCGACGCGATCACCGCGGAGGTCCTGCTGGTCCCGGCGGGTCGCGGTCTGTTCGCCGTCGACAGCGCAGGGGTACGCCGAGAGCAGCGCACGTCGCTCGACGAGACCCGCCGGCTGTGCGACCTGAGTTTCGACGGCACCCCGGGACGGCTGGTAGCCGAAGGCGCCGACGCCGAGGCGGCGGTCCGGGCCGCGGTGCTCGCCGGGGCGGCCCTGCTGGCCAGTGAACAGGTCGGCGTGGCGGAGTGGTGCCTGGACACGACGGTCGAGCACGCCCGCGGCCGCTACCAGTTCGGCCGCCCGATCGGTTCCTTCCAGGCGGTCAAGCACCGGCTGGCCGACGTGTGGGTCGCGGTGACGCAGGCGCGGGCGGTCGCCCGGTACGCCGCGTCGGCCCTGGCGGAACAGTCGGATGTGGAGGTTGCCGCCGCGCTGGCTCAGGCGCACTGCTCGGGAGTCGCGGTCGAGGCGGCGGAGGCGTGCGTACAGCTGCACGGCGGGATCGGCATGACCTGGGAACACCCGGCCCACCTCTACCTCAAGCGCGCCCGGTCGGCGGCGGTGGCGTACGGGCCGGCCGACGTGCACCGGGCACGCCTGGCCGAGTTGGTCGATCTTCCGCCCGCCTGACCGCTTCCGGAGCCTATTGACGTGGCGGCCGAGAAACGTACACTCCGAGTGTAAATACTTGCCGGTAACCCGGTGACCCCGTGAAGGGACGGTGACGATGGACGAGGACCCGCGTGGCCTCACGCTCGACGGCGTCACCGTCCAGTTCGGCGGGCTGACCGCACTGGAGGACGTCCGGCTGACCGTGCCGCCGGGCAAGGTCGTCGGCGTGATCGGGCCGAACGGGGCGGGCAAGACCACGTTGTTCAACGTGATCTGCGGCTTCGTCCGGCCCACTCGGGGTGACCTGCGGTTCGGCGGGCGTACGCTGCGGCCGCGTCCGCATCGGCTGGCCGCGCTGGGCATCGGGCGCACGCTGCAGGGGGTCGGCCTGTTCGCCGGGCTGTCCGTCGTGGAGAACGTGATGGCGGGCGCGACGCATACTGCCCGCTCGGGTCTCACCAGCGCGCTGCTGGGCCTGCCGCGCAGCGACCGGGACGAACGGCGGCTGCGCGACGAGGCCATGGAGCTGCTGACGCAGTTCGGCATCGCCGAGCAGGCCGGGGCGGAGCCGGCCGCCCTGCCCTACCCCGTCCGCAAGAAGGTCGCGCTCGCGCGGGCGCTCGCGGCCCACCCCCGTCTGCTGCTGCTCGACGAGCCGGCCGGCGGCCTCGGCGCGGAGGACATCGCCGAACTGGCCGACCTGGTGGTGACGTTGCCAGGCCGGGACGGCGGCGGCCGCTCGGTGATGCTCGTCGAGCACCACATGGACTTCGTGATGTCGGTGTGCGACGAGGTCGCCGTCCTCGACTTCGGCCGGCTCATCGCCGTGGGCCCACCCGAGACGGTCCGCGACGACCCGGCTGTGGCGGAGGCGTACCTGGGCCCGACCTTGGAAGGCAGGACGGCATGACGCTGCTGCAGGTGGAGGGTCTCGTCGTCGGCTACGGCGCCGCGCCGGTGCTCCACGGGGTCGACCTGACCGTCCCGGCCGCCACGATCGTGACGGTGCTCGGCGCGAACGGCGCGGGGAAGACGACCCTGCTGCGGACACTGTCGGGACTGCTGCGCCCGGCCGCCGGCGAGATCCGGTTCGACGGCCGTTCGTTGACCGGGGTGCCCGTGGAACGGGTGGTACGCCTCGGGCTGGCGCACGTGCCGGAGGGCCGCGGAGTCGTGGCCGAGCTGACCGTCGAGGAGAACCTGCGGCTCGGCGGGGTCTGGCGGGCCGACCGCCGCGACGCCCGGGTGGCCCAGGACGAGGTCTACGAGTTGTTCCCGGCGTTGGCAGCCCGCCGCAGGCACGCCGGTCACCAGTTGTCCGGCGGCGAACGGCAGATGCTGGCCCTCGGCCGGGCCCTGGTCGCCCGCCCCCGGCTGCTGCTGCTCGACGAGCCCTCGCTCGGCCTGGCGCCCCGCATCACCGCCCAGATCATGGCGCTGCTCCGGCGGCTGTGCGACGAGACCGGGCTGGCCGTGCTCCTCGTCGAGCAGAACGTGCGCAGCGCGTTGTCCGTCGCCGACCAGGGCGTCGTCCTGTCCCTCGGCCGGGTCGTCGCCGCGGCCGACGCCGCTCAGCTGCGCGACGACGCCGGGCTGCGGCACGCGTACTTGGGGTTCTGACATGGATCGTTTTCTGTTCCTGACCGTCGACGGCCTCGCCAAGGGCGCGGTCTACGCGGCGTTCGCGCTGGCGGTGGTGCTGATTTGGCGAGCCGCCCGGATCGTCAACTTCGCCCAGGGCGCGATGGCCGTCGCCACCGTGTACGCCGCGTACAGCGTGACGCAGGCGACCGGGTCCTACTGGCTGGGCTTCGCCGCCGCGCTCGCCGCCGGACTCGTCCTCGGGGCGGGAATCGAGCGGGTGGTCATGCGGTTCGTCCCGCATACCTCCCCGCTGAACTCGGTGATCGTCGCACTCGGGTTGGTCCTGCTGCTGCAGGCGATCCTCGGAGCGATCTACGGCAACGAGTTCCGGCCGGTCGAGACCCCGTTCAGCCGGACCGGGATCACCGTCGGCGGAGTCGCCCTGCTCTCGCGGTACGACCTGTTCGTCCTCGGCGCGGTGCTAACCCTCGTCGTGCTCCTGGCGCTGCTGTTCACCCGGACCTCGACGGGCCTGCGGATGCGCTCGGCCGCGTTCGCCCCGGAGGTGTCGCGCCTGCTCGGCGTCAACGTCGCCGGGCTGCTCACCTTCGGCTGGGCGCTGGCCGCCGCCGTCGGCGCGCTCGCCGGGATGCTCGTCGTCCCGACCGAACTGGGCCTGCACCCGAACACCATGGACCTCGTCTTCGTCTCGTCGTTCACGGCCGCGGTCGTGGGCGGCCTGGACAGCCCGATCGGCGCGGTCGTCGGCGGCCTTTCCGTCGGGCTCGTCCTCTCCTACGCCGCCGGCTACCTGGGCAGCGACGTCACTCCGCTCGCGACGCTCGCGCTGCTGCTGGCCGTGCTCCTGATCCGTCCCGGCGGCCTGTTCGCCGGCGTCCGAACGAGGGCCGTATGAGCACCCTGGTCCGTCATCTGATGTGGACGGCGATCGCGGCGGCCGCCCTGCTGGCGGTCACATACGCGTTGCCGCCGTTCCGCAACTACCAGCTCGCCACGGCGGCGGCGTACCTGTGCGCCACCGCCGGGCTGACCGTCCTGGTCGGACTCAGTGGACAGTTGTCGCTGGGGCACGGTGCGGTGATGGCCGTCGGGGCGTACGCCGTCGCGCTGAGCCAGAACCGGTTCGCCGACGCCGGGATCACCGGCAACGGCGTCCTGATGCTGTCGTTGGCGCTGGGCGTGCTGGCCTCCCTCGTCGGCGGCCTGATCGTGGGGCTGGCCGCCGCCCGGCTGCGCGGGCCCTACCTCGCCGGCGTGACGCTGGCCGTCGCCGTCGCGCTGCCCGCCGTGAGCACCGTCTGGGCCGGGGTCTTCCACAGCGATCAGGGCTTGAGCGTCTATCTCGAACCGCCGCCCGCCGGACTCGGCTACGACTTCCCGCTGGAACGCTGGCAGGCCTGGCTGGCGCTGGCCGGCGCGCTGCTGGTCATGCTGCTGCTGGCGAACCTGGTCCGCAGCAGGTTCGGGCGGTCGCTGCGCGCAGTCCGGGACGACGAGGTGGCTGCCCGGCTGGCCGGGATCGACGTCGCGCGTACGCAGGTCCTCGCCTTCGTGGTGAGCGCGGGCTGCGCCGGTCTCGGCGGTGGGCTGATGGCGGTCCTCACCCAGAGCGTGTCGCCCGGGGCGTACTCGCTGACCTTGTCGCTGTTCCTGCTCATGGCGGTGGTGGTCGGCGGCCTCGGCCGGCTGGCCGGTGCGGTCTGGGGCGCGCTGCTGCTCGTCGTGCTGCCCGATCTCACCCACACGATCGTCGAGAGCCTCACTCTGAGCCCGGCCGCCGCGCAGCGGCTGGAGGGCAACCTTCCGCTGGCCGTGTTCGGCCTGACCTTGATCGTCGTCATGATCGCCGCGCCCGGCGGGGTTCAGGGCGTCGTACGCCGGCTGGTGCCGTAAGCCGTCCCTCGAAAGTCCCCTTCGAAGATGAAAGGTCGGTGCCTCATGCATCGCATAGCACAGCGCGGTCTCGCTCTCGCCGCATGCGTCACGCTGTTCGCCGCCACGGTCGCCTGCAGCTCCGACGACAACGGCGGTGGGGGCAAGGAGGCCGTTCCCGGTGTGACCGACGCCGAGATCGTCATCGGTACGCACATGCCGCTCACCGGACCGGCGTCGGCGGGCTATTCGAAGATCGCGCCGGCGAGTAAGGCGTACTTCGACTTCGTCAACGCCAACGGCGGGGTGAACGGCCGGAAGATCACCTACAAGGTGATGGACGACGGCTACAACCCGGCCAACACCCAGCAGGTCGTGCGGCAGCTCGTGCTGCAGGACAAGGTGTTCGCCGTCCTCAACGGGCTCGGTACGCCGACCCATTCGGGTGTGCTCGACTTCCTCAAGACCAACCGGGTGCCGGACCTGTTCGTGGCGTCCGGCAGCCGTAGCTGGGACCAGCCGGACAAGTATCCCGGCACGTTCGGCTTCAACCCGGACTACACCGTCGAGGGCAAGATCCTCGCGAACTACGTGAAGACCAACTTCGCCGGGCAGAAGACCTGCTTCCTCGGCCAGAGCGACGACTTCGGGACCGACAGCCTGGCCGGCGTCGAGAAGGTGCTCGGCAAGGACGGCGTCACCGCCAAGCAGACCTACGTCGTCACCAACACGAACGTCGCGCCGCAGATCGGCGCGTTCAAGACGGCGGGCTGCCAGGTGATCATCCTCGCGACCGTGCCGGGCTTCACCGCGCTCGCCCTCGGCACCGCCGCCCGGCTGTCCTACAAGCCGCAGTTCGTCGTCTCCAACGTCGGCGGCGACCTGCCGACCCTGGCCAAGCTGCTCGGCGACGCCAAGGGCCTGACCGAGGGACTGCTCGGGGCGAACTACCTGCCGCTGATGTTCGACGCGAACGACCCGTGGATCCAGCTCTTCCAGAAGGTCAACAAGGACTACAACGGCGGGGCCGAGTTCGACGGCAACGTCATCTACGGCATGTCCGTGGCGTACCTGTTCGTGCAGGTGCTCCTGGCCGCCGGCAAGGACCTCACCCGGGACGGGCTGATCGCCGCCGTCGAGAAGGGCGGCTACCAGGGCCCCGGCCTCGCCCCGCTCCGGTACGCCAAGGGCGACCACTCCGGCTACGGCGGTGAGCGCATGGTGAAGGTGTCCGGGGGAGTGCAGCAGTTCTTCGGCCCCACCTATGAAACCGACGAGGCCGACGGCCCGGTCAAGGAGTACGCGGGAACCCAGGCCACACCGCCCTCTTCCGGCATCCCCACCGCCTGAGCCTTACGTGATCATCGCGCCAGCCATGCTGTTTCGCGCGGCGAAATGCCCGCTTCAACAGCATGGCTGGCGCAACGATCACGGGCCGGGCTGGACCCGATCTAGGATGTGAGGGTGATCGGCGTGGGGACCACCGGCCGGGTCGACGGCCGGACGCTGCGGGCCGAGCGGACCCGGGCCGCCATCGTGGACGCGCACATGGCCTTGATCGGCGAGGGCGACCTACGCCCGACCGGGGAACGCATCGCCGAACGGGCCGGGATCTCGCTGCGGGCGCTGTGGACCAACTTCAAGGACATGGAGGCGTTGTTCGCCGCCTCCGGGGAGAAGCTCGCCGAACTGCAGGCGGCAGCGCATCGCCCCATCGACGCCGGGCTGCCGCTGCCGCGGCGCATCGACCTCTACTGCGAACAGCGGGCGCGGATGCTGGAGATGCTCGCCCCGTGCGCCCGGGCGGCCGCGTTACGGGAGCCGTTCTCCGCTCAGCTGAAGCAGAACCGGGTCAAGGCCATCGCGGTGGTCCAGGCCGAGATCGAGGAGGTCTTCGCGACCGAGCTGGCCCTGGCCGGGTCCGCCGGCGGGCAGCTCCTCCAGGCCCTCGTCGTGGCGAGCACCTGGGCCTCCTGGTCGATGCTGCGCGACGAGCTGGGCCTCGGTCTCAGCGCCGCCCGGGGCGTCCTGACCCGGACGGTGTCGGCCCTGCTCGCCGCGGCGATCACCAGCAGCCTCCGCTAGCCCACCCCGGGGTCAGAAGAGGACGACCGAGCGGGCGCCCTCGCCGCGGCCCAGGCGGTCGAGCGCGGTGGGGACGTCGTCGAGGGCGATCCGATGACTGATGAGCGGGGTGAGGTCGAGCGCCCCGGACAGCACCGCCTCGGCTAGGCCGGGCAGATCCCGATCGGGATCGGCGGAGCCGTAGACCGAAGACCGCAAGGTCCGGGCCGAGTGGAATATGTCCAATGCGGACAGACCCACGACGTCGTCCCGCTTGCCGATTCCGACCACGGTCACCCGGCCGCCCCGGCGAGTGCTCTTCCAAGCCGCCGTGATGCTCGCGGACCGGCCGACGCACTCGAAGGCGTGGTCGGCGCCCCGGCCGCCGGTGCGTACGCGGACCGCCTTGATCAGGGCGTCGTCGCTCAGCAGGAAATCGGTGGCCCCGGCAGCCAAGGCGAGCGACCGCTTGGCCTCGGTCAGGTCGACGGCGATCACCGGATCGGCGCCCGCCGCCCGCGCGGCGAGGACGACGGACAACCCGACGCCGCCCAGCCCCAGCACCACCACCGAATCGCCGGTACGCACTCCGGCCGTGTTCTGGACCGCGCCGACGCCCGTCAGCGCGGCGCAGCCCAGCAACGCCGCCTGCTCCGCCGGCACTCCTGCCGGAACCCCGATCAGCGCCTCTTCGCGTACCACCACCTTCTCGGCGAGGGACCCCAGACCGAGCGTGAGGTTGAGCGGCGTGCCGTCGCCGCCGAGGCCGCGGGGGAAGGACGGGATGCCGGAGGTCTCGCAGATCCACGGCTCGCCGTGGGTGCAGTACCAGCAGGTGCGGCAGGCGGGGGACCAGTTGAGCACGACGTGATCGCCGGGCCGGGCGCGGGTGACCCCGGGGCCGACCTCCTCGACCACCCCGGCCGCCTCGTGCCCGAGCACCAGCGGGAAGGTCGGCGAGAGCGTGCCGTTGATCATCGAGAGGTCGGTGTGGCAGACGCCGGCCGCGGTGACGCGGACCCGGGCCAGCCCGGGGCCGACCTCGGGGAGGGTGATCTCCTCCAGCCCGACCTGCTCGCGGAAGACGACGGCCCGGGTCATCGCTGTACCGCCTTGACCTGCTGGAACTCCTCCAGCCCGAAGACGCCCAGTTCGCGCCCGAGCCCCGATTGCTTGTAGCCGCCGAACGGGGCCAGCGGATTGAACGCGCCGCCGTTGACGTCGACCGCGCCCGTCCGCAGCCGCTTCGCGACCGCCAGCGCCCGATCCGGATCACCCGACCACACCGCACCGGCCAGGCCGTAGCGCGAGTCGTTGGCGATCGCGACCGCCTCGTCGTCGTCGCCGAACGGGATCACGGCGAGCACCGGGCCGAAGATCTCCTCCTGCGCCACCGTCGACTTCGGATCGACGTCGGCCAGCACCGTCGGCGCGACGAAGTAACCCCGATCGGGAACGTCGTCCGGGGTCAGCAGCGTCGCCCCCTCGGCTCGGCCCCGCTGGACGAAGCCGTGGACCCGATCCCGTTGCGTGGCGCTGACCAGCGGGCCGAGCCGGGTCGTCTCGTCGAACGGATCGCCCATGGCGTACGCCTTCGCCGCCTGCACGGCCAGCTCACAGGCCTGCTCGTACTGAGCGGCCGGGACGAGCATCCGGGTCCACGCCGTGCAGGTCTGACCGGCGTTGAGGAAAGCGTTGCCCACGCCGGTCTTCACCGCCCGGGCGAGGTCGGCGTCGTCGAGGATCACGTTGGCGGACTTGCCGCCCAGTTCCAGGGATACCTTGGCGATCCGGTCGGCCGCGAGGTGACTGATCCGGCGGCCGGTCGCGGTCGAGCCGGTGAACGACACCATGTCCACATCGGAGTGACCGGCGATCGCCTGGCCCACCTCCGGCCCGGTGCCCGGGACGAGGTTCACCACGCCAGGCGGCAACCCCGCCTCGTGCACGGCGTCGAACAGCAGGTACGCCACCAGCGGCGTCAGCTCACTGGGTTTGAGCACGACGGTGCACCCGGCGGCGAGGGCGGCCGCCACCTTGGCCATGACCTGGTGCAGCGGATAGTTCCACGGCGTGATCGCACCGACGACGCCGATCGGTTCGCGCAGGATGAGGGAGTTGCCGATCTCCCCCTCCTGGGCAGTCTCCTTCGCGAGACGGATGTAGCCGTCGAGGACGGTCAGCGGCAGGCCGGTCTGCACTCGGTGGGACACCTTGATCGGCGTACCCAGCTCACCGGTGACCGTCGTGGCGATCTCGTCGCTTCGGTTCGCCAGGCTCTGGTGCAGGCGGCTCAAGTGCTCGGCTCGTGCGCTCGGCGCCAGCGCGGCCCACGGCTCGAACGCGCTCTTCGCCGCCGCCACCGCTTCGTCCACGTCGGCCGGCGTACCGGCGGGGACGTGCGCGACGACCTGTTCGGTGAACGGGTCCTCGACGGCGATGCTCCCGCCGCCCCGAGCGGGTCGCCACTGCCCGCCGATGTACAGCTCACCGCGATCGGCCGGAGTGAAGTCCGCGCGCGCCATGTCGTCCCTCTTAACTATCAGTGGAAGTTTTACCGTAGCGGCGCGGTTTCCGTGCGGCAACCCCCGCCTTGGGTGCTCGCTTGGGGTGATCATCGCGTCAGCCATGCTGCATCGCGCGGCGAAATGCCCGTTGAAACAGCATGGCTGACGCAATGATCGAGCGTCGTCGAAGGTGGCTGAGGCGGCGAGGAGGCGGGTGTCAGGGTAGGGGCGGCAGCGGGCCGATGATCCGCTCGTATTCGGCGCTCAGCCCGGTGAGCAGCGCGTCCAGCCCCAGCGCGAAGGCGCCCTCGTCCACGCTCTTCTGGTGTTCGGCGAGCAGGTGCGCCTGGCTGAGGTGCGGATAACGGCCGTCGTAGAACTCCGGGTCCTCCACGAAGCCGCGGGCGAACGAGCCGAGCGCGGAACCGGCCACCAGATAGCGCATGAGCGCGCCGATGTGGGTCGCCCGTGCATGCGGCCACCCGGCGTCGACGAGGCCGCCGTACACCGCGTCGGCCATGGCCAGTGCGGCCGGTCGGCGACCGGGGCCCTGCGCGAGGAACGGAACGATGTTGGGATGCGCCGCGAGGGCGTCCCGATACGACTTGCCCCACAGCCGCAGCGCGATCCGCCAGTCGTACCGCCCGAAGAAGGACGTGTCGACCTGCTCGATCACGGCGTCGGCCGCCGCGTCGAGGATCTCGTCCTTGGTGGGGAAATGGTTGTAGAGCGACGGTCCGCGTACGCCCAGCTCGGTCGCGAGACGGCGAGTGGAGAGCGCGTCGAGCCCCTCCGCGTCGACGATCGCCAGCGCGGTGGCCACGATGCGTTCCCGGCTCAGCAGTGCCGTGCGGGGCCTGGCCATGGACGTCCTCCCGTGATCCGTTGCCTGAACTGTATCGGGCCGGGGTCTGGACGGCGTAAAACTTCCAGCGCTAGTTTAGCGTCATGGACTTCCGGCTCACCGCGGACCACGTCGATCTCCGGGACCTCGCCGCCCGCTTCGTCGACCGCGAGATCATTCCGAACGCGCGCGACTGGGATCGCCGCGAGGCCGTCGACCTCGCGATCGTCGGCGAACTGGGCAAACTCGGCTTCCTCGGGCTCACGATCGGCGAGGAGCACGGCGGATCGGGCGGCGACCATCTGGCGTACTGCCTGGTCATGGAGGAGCTGGGGCGGGGCGACTCGTCGGTGCGGGGCATCGTGTCCGTGTCGCTCGGCCTCGTCGCGAAGACGATCGACGCGTACGGGACGGCGGAGCAGAAGGCGCAATGGCTGCCCCGGCTCTGCTCCGGCGAGGCGATCGGCTGCTTCGGGCTGACCGAACCGGACACCGGCTCGGACGCCGGATCGCTGAGCACCCGGGCGGTACGCGACGGCGGCGACTGGGTGCTGACCGGCGGCAAGACGTTCATCACCAACGGCACGTGGGCCGACGTCGCCCTGGTCTTCGCCCGGACCGGCGAGCCCGGTCGCAAGGGCATCACCGCGTTCCTCGTCGAGACCGGCCTGCCCGGCTTCGCCCGGCGGGAGATCCACGGCAAACTCGGCCTGCGCGGCCAGGCCACCGCCGAGCTGACCTTCGACGGCGTACGCGTCCCGGACGCGGCCCGCCTGGGCGACGAGGGCAAGGGCTTCGCGATCGCCATGGCGGCCCTGGCCAAAGGCCGGATGTCGCTGGGCGCGGGGTGTGTCGGGATCGCCAAAGGCTGCCTGGACGCGGCCGTCGCGTACGCCCGCGACCGTCACCAGTTCGGCCGGCCGATCGCCGGCCACCAGCTCGTCCAGCAGCTGCTGGCGCAGATCTCGATCGACGCCGACGCGGCCCGGCTGCTCGTCTGGCGGGTCGCCGACCTGATCGACCGGGGTGAGCCGTTCGAGACCGAGGCCTCGGCCGCGAAACTGTTCGCCAGCGAGGCCGCCGTGCGGGCCGCCAACCACGCCCTGCAGGTCTTCGGCGGCTACGGCTACATCGACGAATACCCGGTCGCGAAGTATCTGCGCGACGCCCGGGTCACCACCCTCTACGAGGGCACGAGCCAGATCCAGCACCTCATCATCGGCCGGGCGCTGACCGGGGTCAGCGCGTTCTGAAGGAAAGGCCCACCCCATGACGTCCCTTTCGCTGGCGAGCGTCCTCGCCGAGGCGGCCCGCCGCTACCCGGACAAGGTCGCCGTCGTCGACGGCCCGCACCGGGTCACCTACTCCCAGCTGTGGCGGGAGGCGCTCGGGTACGCCGCCGCCCTGCGCGATCTCGGCATCGGCCCGGACAAGACCGTCGCGGTCGCCGTACCGAACACAGTGGACTTTCCCCGGGCGTACTACGGCGTGCTCGCGGCCGGCGCCGTGGTCGTCCCGGTACATCTGCTGCTGAACGCGCAGGAGATGGCGTATGTGCTGAAAGACAGTGGCGCGGACCTGCTCGTCTGTCACACCGCGTTGCTGGGCGTGGCCGCGGAGGCCGCCTGGGCCGCGGGCGTGCCGGTGGTGACGGTGGGGCCGGCCTCCGCGAAGGAGGACGCGCCGAGGCGGCTGGAGGAGCTGGACGCCGAGCCGCTGCCCACCTTCGTCTCGCGGCAGGCCGAGGACGTGGCGGTCGTCTTCTACACGAGCGGCACGACCGGATCGCCCAAGGGCGCCCTGCTGACACACCTCAACCTGGTGATGAACGCGACCGTCAACGTCTTCGACGCCAACGACGCCCGGCCGACCGACGTGGTCCTCGGCTGCCTGCCGCTGTTCCACACCTACGGGCAGACCGTCGGCATGAACGGCACCTTCCGGCTCGGCGCGACCCTCGTGCTGCTGGCCCGGTTCAGCGGCGCGGCCGCGATCGACCTGATGCTGGCCGAGAACGTGACCGTGTTCCACGGTGTGCCGACGATGTACATCGGGCTGCTGGAGGCGGCGGCCGGCCGCGAACGGCTGCCCGAGCTGCGGATCGCCGTGTCCGGCGGCGCTTCGCTGCCGGTGGCGGTGCTGGAGAAGTTCACGGAGGTCTTCCAGACCACCATCTACGAGGGGTACGGGTTGAGCGAGACCTCCCCGACGGCGACGACGAACCAGCCCCACTTCGGTACGCGTGCCGGCACGATCGGCCACCCGATCTGGGGCGTCGAGGTGGAGATCGCCCGAGCCGAGGTCGACGACCGGATCGAGTTGCTGCCCACCGGCGAACTGGGCGAGATCGTCATCCGCGGTCACAACGTCTTCGCGGGCTACCTCGGCAAGCCCGAGGAGACCGAGCAGGCCGTGGTCGACGGCTGGTTCCGCAGCGGCGACCTCGGCACGAAGGACGCCGAAGGCTTCATCCGCGTGGTCGACCGGAAGAAGGACCTGATCATCCGGGGCGGCTTCAACGTCTACCCGCGCGAGGTCGAGGAAGTCCTGGCCCGGCACCCCGCCGTCGCGCAGGTCGCCGTGGTCGGCGTACCGGACGACGCGCTGGGGGAGGAGGTCGTGGCGGTCGTCGTGGCCGCCCCCGGTGCGGCGGTCACGGAGGAGGAACTGCTCGCCTGGTCGCGGGAGCAGCTCGGCAAGCACAAGTACCCCCGGCGGGTGCGGCTCGCGACCGAGCTGCCGATGGGCCCGAGCCTCAAGGTGCTCAAGCGCGAGATCCGGCGCCAACTCCTCGACGGCACCCTGTAGCCAGGGCCTTTCGTGATCATTGCGCCAGCCATGCTGTTTCGCGCGGCGATTCGCCCGTTTAAACAGCATGGCTGACGCAATGATCATGCGCCAGCGGCGTCGGAGCGGCGCGAGCGCGCAGGCGTTAGAGGCGGCGGTTGGCGAGGCTCGGCAGCTCCAGCCGGATGGCGGCCAGCCGGTCGAGGTCGAGGTCGGCGAAGGTCACTCCGACGACGTCGGGCGCCTGAGCGACCACGGTGCCCCAGGGGTCGACCACCATGCTGCGCCCGTAGCAGGTGCGCCCGGGTTCGTGGTCGCCGATCTGCCCGGCGGCCACGACGTAGCACTGGTTCTCGATCGCACGCGCCCGCAGCAGCACCTCCCAGTGGTCCCGGCCGGTGTGCGCCATGAACGCCGCGGGGACCAGGAGCACCTGGGCCTCGCCGTCGGCGGCCAGTCGCCGGTACAGCTCCGGAAAGCGCAGGTCGTAGCAGATCGACAGGCCGACGCGGACGCCCTCGACCGGGACGACGACGGTCTGGCCGCCGGGCGCCACCGACGCGGATTCCTGATAGGACACCCGGCCGGGGATCTCGACGTCGTAGAGATGGATCTTCCGGTATGCCGCCGCGAGCGCGCCAGACCGGTCGAACAACAGCGACGTGTTGTAGGTGTGCTGCAGGTCCGGGCCGATCTCGTGGAACGACCCGGCGAGCACCCACAGGTTCAGGCGCTGAGCGAGGTCGGCGAAGTGCTGGGCGTACTCCCCGTCGGCCGGTTCCGGCTGCGGCAGCCCGGCGGCCGGGCCCAGGTAGTCGGTGTACTCGGGCAGCACCGCCAGGTCGGCCCCGCCGGCGGCCGCCTGTTCGAGCAGTTCGGCGGCGATCTTCAGGTTCGCCGCGCGGTCGGCGCGGGCGTTGAGCTGACAGACGGCTACGCGCATCGTCACTTCACCTCCGAGGAACCGAAAGCCGGGCGGAAGGCCGCAAGCCTGGAAACGGCCGAGGACAAGACCTCGGGACGCTTGCAGAAGGCGAACCGGACCAGGCCCTGCCCGCTCGCCGGATCGTCGTAGAACACCTGCGTCGGGATCGCCACCACGCCGCCGCGCTCGGCGAGGTCCCGGCAGAGGGCGGCGCCGTCGGCGTACCCCCAGGAGGCGGCGTCGGCTTGGAGGAAGTAGGTCCCCTGCGCCGGATAGGTGCGTACTCCGGCGGCGGTCAAGCCCGCCTGCAGCAGGTCGCGGCGTTCCTGGAGGCTCTTGGCCAGCTCGGCGACCCAGTCCAGCTCGTGCGTCAGCGCGTGCGCGACGGCCGCCTGGAACGGCGTACCGCTGGCGAAGGTCATGAACTGCTTCGCCTTGCGTACCGCGCCGACCAGCTCAGCCGGCCCCAGCGCCCAGCCGATCTTCCAGCCGGTGCAGCTGAACGTCTTGCCCGCCGACGAGATCGTCACCGTCCGCTCGCGCATCCCCGGCAGGCTCGCCAGCGGCACGTGCTCCAGGCCGTCGTAAGTCAGGTATTCGTAGACCTCGTCGGTCACCGCGATCAAGTCCCGCTCCACGCAGACCTGCGCGATCAGCTCCAGCTCCGCGCGCGTGAACACCTTGCCCGTGGGATTGTGCGGGCTGTTCAAGACGATCATTCTGGTACGCCCAGAGACCGCACGTCGCAGGTCATCCGGGTCGAAGGCAAAGCCGTCTTCGGTCGGGCGCAGCGGAACGGCCCGATGTGTCGCCCCGGCCATGGCGACGTTGGCCAGGTAGCTGTCGTAGTAGGGCTCGAAGAGCACCACTTCGTCGCCGGGTTCGCACAGCGCGAGCAGTGTCGCCGCGATCGCCTCGGTCGCACCGGCGGTCATCACGACCTCGGTCGCCGGGTCGTACGCCATCCCGTAGCGGGCCTGCCGGGCCTGGACGATGGCCTCTTTAAGCATGGGCAGCCCGTCGACCGGCGGATACTGGTTGAGTCCGCCCGCGATCGCCTGCTGCGCGGCGGCCAGCATCCCGGCCGGGCCGTCGGTGTCGGGGAACCCCTGCCCGAGGTTGACCGCCCCGGTGCGCTGGGCGAGCGCCGTCATCTCGGAGAAGATGGTCGTCCCGATGCCCCGCAGCGCCGTGCGTACCTGGAAGGTCATTGCTCCAGTATCGGGGCAGAGCGCCGGGGAGTCACTTGGGCGAGCCGCCAGGAGTGCGGGCAGCCAGTCGCAGCAGTGGCAGCGCGCGCCCGGTTGCCGGCGAGATCTGTTCGCCGATGCGGACGGCGCCCATCCGCAGGTAGAACGGCTCCGCCTGGGGGTCGGACTCGATCAGCAGGGACTCGAAGCCCTCGACGGCCGCCGCCGCCGTCGCCTCGTCGAGCAGGACTCGGCCGACGCCGTGACCGATCGCCCAGGGATCGATGAAAAGCAGATCGATCTCGCCCTCGGGCGGCTCACCGGTCACGGTCACCACCCCGGCGACTCTGCCGTCCAGCTCGGCGACCAGCGTCCGGTGCGCCTCGACCTTGTCCTCGTGCAGCGTGAGGGCAGGCCGGCACTGCGCCAGGAACGCCTCGTCATAGCCCCAATGCGCCTTGGACCGCAGGATCAGCTCGGTCAGGCCGACCGCCTCGGCGGGACGACCGGGTCGTACGGAGATCGCCATAGGGGGAACGCTACTCGGGGAAGTCGGCCGGCAGCGTCCACAGCGAGCGGGGCAGCACGAGATTGCCGGCCGTGAACACCAGCCGCAGCATCGGCTGGTCGCCGGAGATCGTCAGCGCGATCTTCGGCTTGCGGGCCTGGTTGAGCCCCTTGAGCCCGAACAGCGTCACCGGCCGGTCCGACCGGGCCCGATCGGCCTCCGCCTGCCACACCCGGTACGCATGAGCGAACCGCCAGGGCGCCGAACCCGCCAACTGCTCGTAGAGCCGGGTGACCCAGCGTTCGGTGTACTCGGCTCGGAAGGTGCGCGTCGGGGCTCCGGAGAGCAACCGGGTCACCTGCTCGTCCGCGCCGACGTCGGCGAGCCGCAGGGCCGACGGCACATCCCCGGCACGCAACGCGGCCAGGATCGGCCGTACGCGGTCGGCCCGGGACACCTGCCAGCGATCCCGGCGGCTGGTGCGGGCGTACGCCCGGCTCCACAGCCACGGGGTGAGATCCCAGCGGTGCTCCTGATTGCCGCCGATGAGGTCCTCGACGGTGACGGTCAGCCCGTCGGCGCTGCGGCGGGCGGTCAGCCAAGGCCCCCGTCGATGGGACGGCGTATCGCCGATCGGGATCAGCGCGACCACCGCCGAGCGGTGGAAGCGGCCGTCCTGGGCCCGAGGAAAGTTGCCGCTCAGGGCGCTCGCGTCGAGCCGGGCGGCGGCCGGCTCCGCCGCTGCCGGGAGCGGCGTCCGGCGTACCGGTGGAGCTTGCCGGGTCTTGAGCCGATCCGCCGCGGCCCGCTCGCGCCGCTGCTCCGCCTGGGGGTGCGGACCGGGCGGCGTGGTGTGGAAGAGCGACGGCCGCCGCCACCAGAGGATGAGGGCGTCGGCGGCCGCACGGTCGCCGTCGAGCAGCTCGAAGACGACCGTCGGCCGCGGGCCGTGCCCGCCTGATCCGTCATCCTCCTCGGTGACCTGGAACTCGAAGACCAGCGTGCCCGTCGTGCTGAGGTCGTAGCCCTCGCGTGGATCGCGACCCCAGCGGCCGTTCCAGTCGCGGTAGTCGTCGGGCACCGGGCGCGCCCGTACGACAGTGAGCGCCGCGTCCCAGGTCCCGTCGGGTGCGGCGCACGTCAGCGCCACCACCGAAGCCTCGCCCGGCCGTTCCAGGCGACCCATCCGCACCGGCACGCCCGCCTCCAGGCACAGGCGGGCCACCGGTGCCAGCAGGGCACGCCGTTGCGCCGCCTGCGCCTCGCTCTCCGTCGGCATGCCGGGCATTGTGCCGTGCCTTGCCCGAGAAAGCGACCGGGCGAGGGTTTAACCTGGCCGGATGCCGGAACTCGTCTATCCCCCCGTGATCGCGCTGGCTCGGACCATGTTCACCCTGCTGGACATGCGGGTGCGGGTCGAGGGCGGTGAGCACGTTCCGCGTACTGGCGGCGCGGTGATCGCCTGCAACCACATCAGTTACCTGGATTTCATCTTCTGCGGCTTCGGCGCGCGGCCGTCGAAGCGGCTCGTCCGCTTCATGGCCAAGCAGGAGATCTTCGCCCATCCCGTCGGCGGCCCGCTCATGCGCGGCATGAAGCACATTCCGGTCGACCGCGACGCCGGGATCGGTTCCTACAAGGCGGCGCTGGCCGCGCTCAAGGCCGGCGAGGTCGTCGGCATCTTCCCGGAGGCGACGATCAGCCAGTCGTTCACCGTGAAGGAGATCAAGAACGGCGCGGTACGCCTCGCCGCCGCGGCCGACGTCCCGCTCATCCCGATGGCGTTGTGGGGTACGCAGCGGATGTGGACCAAGGGCCGCCCACGCAACCTCACCAAGCGGAACCTGCCGATCAGCGTGCTCATCGGCGAGCCGATGCGGCCGGCCCGCCGGGACAAGTCCGACGAGATCACCGCCGCACTGCGCGCGCGGATGGCCGAACTGCTCGACCGGGCGCAGACCGAGTACCCGGAGAAGCCGGACGGGCCGGGCGACGACTGGTGGCTGCCCGCTCACCTGGGCGGGGGTGCACCCCTGCCGGAAGAGGTGCCCTGACAGCGACCTCTCAGCGGAACAGGCTACGGTGGCGTAACCTACGCAACCGTAGCCTGATTTGAGGGAGCCCCGCGTGACTGCTTCGCCCGACACCCTGACCCTGCTGCGGGAGCTGGAGCCGACGGTCGAGACCAATCTCAACCGGCATCTGGCCACGGCCAAGGAGTGGTTCCCGCACGAGTACGTGCCGTGGAGCGAGGGCAGCGACTTCGACGGCGTCCTGGGCGGCCAGGCCTGGGATCCGGAGCAGTCCCGGCTGCCCGAGGTCGCGCGTACGTCGTTGATCGTGAACCTGCTGACCGAGGACAACCTGCCCAGCTACCACCACGAGATCGCGACGACGTTCGGCCGCGACGGCGCGTGGGGCACCTGGGTGCATCGGTGGACCGCCGAGGAGGGCCGGCACGGCATCGCCATCCGGGACTACCTCGTCACCACGCGCGCGGTCGACCCGGTCGCTCTGGAGCGGGCTCGGATGCAGCACATGGCGGGCGGCTTCACCAACGGCAACGACGGCGTGCTGTCCTCGCTCGCGTACGTCTCCTTCCAGGAGCTCGCCACTCGGGTCGCGCACCGCAACACCGGCAAGGTCAGCGGCGACCCGATCTGCGACCAGCTGCTCGCGAAGGTGGCCGCGGACGAGAACCTGCACATGCTCTTCTACCGGAATCTGCTGAGCGCCGCCTTCGAGCTGGCCCCCGACGCGACCATGCGCGCGGTCTGCGACGTGGTCAAGGACTTCCAGATGCCCGGCCACACCATCGAGAACTTCGGCCGCAAGTCGGTCCAGATCGCCATGGCCGGGATCTACGACCTGCGGATCCACCACGACGAGGTGGTCACGCCGGTGCTGCGGCAGCTGCGCGTCCTCGACCGCGAGGGGTTCTCCGGCGAAGGCGAGAAGGCCCGCGAGGAGCTCGTCGAGTTCATGACCGGGCTGGACACGGCGGCGAGCCGGTTCGAGGCGAAGCGGGAGGCGGCCCTCGCCCGAGTAAAGTCCCGCGCGTGACCGACGCTGACGTGATCGTGGTCGGGGCCGGGCTCGCCGGCCTCGTCGCCACCGCCGAACTCGCCGCCGCAGGCCGCCGCGTGATCCTGCTCGACCAGGAGCCCGAGGCGTCCCTGGGCGGGCAGGCGTTCTGGTCGTTCGGCGGGCTGTTCCTGGTGAACTCGCCGGAACAGCGCCGGATGGGCATCCGCGACTCGGCTCAGCTCGCCCTGCAGGACTGGCTCGGCAGCGCCGGCTTCGACCGCGAGGAGGACCACTGGCCGCGCCGGTGGGCCGAGGCGTACGTCGACTTCGCGGCCGGGGAGAAGCGGTCCTGGCTCCATGCGCAGGGCGTACGGTGGTTCCCCGTCGTCGGCTGGGCCGAGCGGGGTGGCTATCTCGCCGACGGGCACGGCAACTCCGTACCCCGGTTCCATGTCACCTGGGGGACCGGGCCGGGCGTGCTCGAACCCTTCGTCCGCCGCGTACGCGAGGCGCAGCGCCGCGGTCTGGTCCGGATCGGCTTCCGGCATCGGGTCGACGAGCTGACCAGCACCGACGGCACGATCGACGGCGTACGCGGAAGCATCCTCGCGCCGAGTGACGCGGCCCGGGGCGAGTCGAGTTCGCGGGAGGTCACCGGCGACTTCGCGTTCACCGCTCAGGCGGTGATCGTCACGTCCGGTGGGATCGGCGGCAATCACGACCTCGTCCGGCAGAACTGGCCGGCCCGCCTCGGTACGCCGCCGAAGCGGATGCTGTCCGGCGTACCGGCCCATGTGGACGGACGGATGCTCGGGATCGCCGAGGACGCCGGGGCGAACCTGATCAACCGTGACCGGATGTGGCACTACACCGAGGGCATCGCGAACTGGTCGCCGATCTGGCCGCAGCACGGCATCCGCATCCTGCCCGGCCCGTCGTCGCTCTGGCTCGACGCGACCGGTCACCGGCTGCCGGTCCCGTTGTTCCCGGGCTTCGACACGCTCGGGACGCTGGAGCACATCATGCGGACCGGGCACGAGTACACCTGGTTCGTCCTGACGCAGAAGATCATCGAGAAGGAGTTCGCCCTCTCCGGCTCGGAGCAGAACCCGGATCTCACCGGCAAGAGCGTCAAGCAGGTGTTGCAGCGCGTGCTCCCGGGCGCGCCCGGACCGGTCGAGGCGTTCAAGAAGCACGGCGCCGACTTCGCCGTCGCCGATCGGCTGCCGGCCCTCGTCGAGCAGATGAACGCCCTCGCCGCCGAGGTCGGCGGCCCGGCGTTGGCGTACGCCGACATCGAGCGCCAGGTCGTCGCGCGCGACCGGGAGATCCTGAACCCGTTCGCCAAGGACTTGCAGGTCACCGCGATTCGGGGGGCGCGGGCGTACCGGGGCGACAAGCTCGTCCGGGTGGCCACGCCGCACCGGCTGCTGGATCCGAAGGCTGGCCCGCTGATCGCCGTACGCCTCACCATCCTGACCCGCAAGACGCTGGGCGGACTGGAGACGGACTTGTCCGGCCGGGTGCTCCGCGCCGACGGCGAACCCCTGCCCGGCCTGTACGCGGCCGGCGAGACCGCCGGCTTCGGCGGCGGTGGCATGCACGGCTACCGGTCGCTGGAGGGCACGTTCCTCGGCGGCTGCCTCTTCTCCGGCCGGGTGGCCGGTCGCGCCGCAGCCGCCGCCGTCCGCTGACCCGGGGGTCAGCCGACCGGGAAGAGGAGGCAGGACGAGGTCGCGTGGGCGACGAGCCGACCGGCCTCGTCGGTCAACGTGGCCTGGGCCAGCGCCGTCCGCCGTCCCTGCGAGAGGACCGTGCCCTCGCAGGTGACCAGCCCGGACTCCACCGTCACCGGGCGCAGGTACTTCACGGTGAGGTCCATGCTCGTGTAGCCGATCCCGGCCGGCAGCGTCGAGTGGACGGCACACCCCGCACCGGTGTCGAGCAGCGTCGAGATCACTCCGCCGTGCACCGTGCCGAGTGGGTTGTAGTGGAACTCCTGGGCCTTCATGGTCACGACGACGCGACCGAACTCGGCGGTGAAGTCCTGCATGTCCAGCAGCCGCATGATCGGCGGCGGGGGCAGTTCGCCCGCGACCATGAGCTGGAGCAGCTCCAACCCGGTCAGCCCGGCCGGGGCGGTGGCGTACACGCCGGGGTCGTCCCACTCGAACGTGCGCGTGCGCTGCTGAGTCTCGGTCTCCGCCGGCTTGAACGCTCGAGCCGAGAGTGAGGACGAAGAGCCGGCGGCCAGTTTCATAGCCTCAGCCTGGCAACGCTTGCTGAGTCTGTCAAGAAGACTTAGGTTGGGTCACATGAGGCCTGCTGCGCTGGACTGGTCCGTGGAGAACTGCACGGTCGGGCGCGCCATGGCGATCCTCGGCGAACGCTGGACGTTCGTGGTGCTGCGGGAGGTCTTCAACGGCGTACGGCGGTTCGAGGACATGCGGCGGCACACCGACATTCCCCGGCAGGTGCTCACCAACCGGCTCACGACCCTCGTCGAGCAGGGGATCCTACGTCGCGAGCCCTACCGCGAGCCCGGCGAGCGGCTGCGCCACGAGTACCGCCTCACCGAGAAGGGCTTCGATCTCTATCCGGTCCTCGTCGCCGTCTGGGAATGGGGCGACCGCTACCTGGCCGACCCCGACGGCTCACCCGTGACGGTCGCTCATCGCGACTGCGGCGGGACTGTCGGCGTACAACTCGTCTGCTCGGAGGGACACGTGCTGAAGTCGCCGCGCGAGGCCGCGACCCGCCCCGGACCTGGCGCCCGCCCCTTCCGGGAGCGGGCATGACGCACGAGGTTTTCAACCAGGCCCCGCCGCTGATCGGCCACGACGCGGCCGCGGACCCCGCTCTGCTCGAAGGTCTGGTACGCGAGGGCGCGGAGTGGCATCGCGACGACCTGCACGCGCTGGGCCGCCGGGCCGGGAGCGAAGAGGCGCAGCGCTGGGCGAACGAGGCGAACCGGTACTCGCCGGTGCTGCGCACCCACGATCGGTACGGCACCGGATCGACGAGGTGGAGTTCCATCCGGCCTGGCATTCGCTGATGCGCGTGGCGGTGGAGCACGGGCTCGCGGGTGCGCCGTGGGCCGATCCGCGACCGGGCGCGCACGTCGCGCGAGCGGCGGACATGCTCGTCTGGGGCACCGTCGAGCAGGGGCACATCTGCCCGATCTCGATGACCTACGCCGTGATCCCCGCCCTACGCGCGCAGCCCGACCTGGCCGCGGCCTACGAGCCGCTGCTGACATCGCGGGTCTACGACCCGGGCCTGCGCGTGCCCACGGAGAAGGCCGGACTGCTGGCCGGAATGGGGATGACGGAGAAGCAGGGCGGATCCGACGTACGCGCCAACACGACGACCGCCGTCGCCGAGCCCGACGGGACCTGGCGGCTGACCGGGCACAAGTGGTTCACCAGCGCGCCGATGAACGACCTGTTCCTCGTGCTGGCCCAGGCGCCGGGCGGGCTGTCCTGCTTCCTCGTGCCCCGGGTGCTGCCCGACGGATCGCGCAACACGTTCCGCATCCAGCGGCTGAAGGACAAACTCGGCAATCGCAGCAACGCAAGCAGCGAGCCGGAGTTCGACGGCACCGTCGCCTGGCTGGTCGGTCCGGAGGGGCGCGGCGTACGCACCATCATCGAGATGGTGACGATGACCCGGCTCGACTGCGGTCTCGGCTCGGCCGCCGGGATGCGGGCCGCCCTGATGCAGGCGGTGCACCACACTCGGCATCGGTCGGCGTTCGGCGGGCTGCTGATCGACAAGCCGCTGATGCGATCGGTCCTCGCCGACCTGGCCCTGGAGTCGGAGGCCGCGACGACGTTGATGATGCGGGTCGCGGGCGCGGTCGACCGTGCGTCGCGCGGCGACTCCGGCGAGGCGGACTTCCAGCGGATCGCGACCACGCTGGCCAAGTACTGGATCTGCAAGCGGCAGCCGGTGATGGTCGCCGAGGCGCTGGAATGCCTGGGCGGCAACGGATATGTCGAAGACTCCGGGATGCCCCGGCTCTACCGGGAGGCGCCGCTCAACGGGATCTGGGAAGGCTCGGGCAACGTCACCGCCTTGGATGTGCTGCGCGCGCTGCGGACGTCTCCGTCGACCGCTTCCGCGTTGGCGGCCGAAGTGTCGCCGGCCCTCGGCGTCTACTCAGCTTTGGACGATGCCTGGGCATCGGTGTCGAAGCTCCTCACCGCGCCGTCCGAGGCGACCGCTCGGCACCTCGCCGAACGGGCCGCCCTGGTCCTGCAAGGCGCGCTGCTCGTCCGGTACGCCCCCGCCGCGGTCGCCGACGGGTTCTGCGCCGCCCGGCTGAGCGGCGAGGGCGGGCTGGCCTTCGGGACTCTTCCGTCCGGTGTGGACGTCGACGGCATCCTCGCACGGATCCCGCTCGCGTGATCATTGCGTCACCCACGCTGTTTCACGAGGCGAATTGCCCGTTCAAACAGCATGGCTGACGCAATGATCACGCCCCCGCAGGGCGCAAGTCACTCGTGAGGAGTGGCCGGATCGCTGTACCGCAGCACCGCGCCGACTCCGTCGCGTAGCTCGAGCGGGCTGCCGTCCGTCCCGGCCGCGGTGACCATGAGCAGGTCGGCGTCGGTGGTGGCGGCCGCCCGGATCAGGGCGTCCTCCGCGAGCACCCGCTGCGCCGACGGGCCGCCGTCCGGCAGCTCCGCCTGGTCGCCGGCCAGTTGCCCGCTGGCCGGATCGAGCCAGAGCATCGTCCCGGCGAGCCCGATGGGGTCGAGGAGCAGCGTCTCCACCTGGCCCCGGTTGAACGCCGTCACGACCGGCGCGATGCCGATGGCGGCCTCTTCGCCGTGATCGCTGCGGAGGCGGTCCAGAACCTCATCGGCGTGCTGCTGGGCGGTCTGTGCGACGACCTGGGTCGTGACGTCGTCCAGCGCTTCCGGGTCGGCGCCCGGCGCCCGGGAGCCGGCGTCGGTCAGGACGGTCTTGCTCTGCCAGCGTACGGGGAGCTGCTCGACGAGGAGTCGCCGTGCCTGGACGTCGCCCGCCACGATGATCACCTCGGGGCCCATGGTGTCGGCGAGCCCGGTCAGCTCCTCCGCGACGTCCTTCGCGTTGCGCTGCCAGGTGACCTCGGCCTCGCGCTGGAACCGGGGATTCGCCCAGCCGCCCGGGGCGATCTTCCGGATCGGAAAAGTCTCGCTGCCCGAGACGTCGATGCTGCTGCTGTCGGCCGACTCGATGGTCCCGCCGGTGCGGTCCACCACGACGCGGAGCCAGTTGATCCGCTGACCGCGCTGGGCCAGCAGCGGCGCGACATGGGGCAGGACGCCGTACTCGGCGCTGTCGGCCGGCGGCGGGGCCGCCATCGTCTCGGTGTGCACCAGCTCGGGATCATGAGCGAAGACGGCCAGTCCGTGCTGCCCGTTCTCGGGCGTCGTGTCGCGTACGGCCTCCTCGATGGCGGCCACTGTGGGCTCGGCCGCACCCTGACGACGCAGCGCCTCCCGGAGTGCGCGCCAGCGCAGCCCCACCTCCGACCGCCCGCGTTCGGTGTCGAGCGAGTCGTCCAGGTAGACGGTGGCCCACGGGCCCGGCGTGTCGTACAGCGGCCTCAGGAATCGGAGGTTCATACCCGGCCGAGTACCCTGGTCCAGCCGGTCTATTCGAGCAGCTTGGTACGCAGCCGCGCGAGGTCGTCGGCGGTCAGCCCGGCGGCGGTGAGCAGCGCTTCGACCGACCCGTATGCCACCTCCAGCTCACGCAACGTCAACAGCATCGCCTCGGGCGGCGTCGACACGTAATAGGGGACCGGCGGCTTCTCGGCGAACCCCGGCACGTGCACGTTCGCCCAGGCCACGTAGGCCGGGTCGGCCAGCTCGGTGAGCGCGTACTCGTGGGCGACGGTCTCCTGGTCGACTCCGAGGAGAGCCAGGATCATGGCGATCACGGTGCCGGTGCGGTCCTTGCCGGCGACGCAGTGGACGACCGGTGCCCCAGTGTCGGCCTGAGCCACCAGGGAGATCACCCCCGCGATGTCGGCCGCCCCGTGCTTGATCAGCTCGGCGTAACGGTCGGCGAGGAACCGGGCGACGCCGCGCTCGGGGTCGTAGTCCTCGGCCCGCCAATAGGGGTGGTCGAGGTGCCGGTGGTGGTACGCCGGCGCGGCCCACTCCGGCGCGCGCCCGCCCGCCGTGACCTCCTCGTGCCGCCGGAGATCGATCACTGCGCCCACGCCCAGCTCGGCGAAGGTCTCCCGATCGGCGTCACAGAGCCGGGACAGCGTGTCCGAGCGATACAGCGCCCTGGCGCGCACGCGGCTGCCGTCGGCGGCGGGCAGGCCGCCCACCTCCCGGAAGTTGAAGACGGCCTGGAAGGGGATGAAACTGCCGGTCGCCTCGATCGTCACGCCCCCGAGACTAGCGGGCGGGTGCGACATTCCGGCAGCCAGTTTCGCCCACATGCCGAGACGGTGTTTCCACTTCTTGGCGCGTAGTGGCATAGTCACGCTCGTGACGCAGTTCGCCCTCATTATTGGCGACTAGCGCGCAGGCCGTTTTCGCAGGCCGGCGCGCAGACCTCCCGCATCCGCGGGGGGTCGTTTTGTTTTGTGGGAAGAAGGCGCGGATGCAGGTATACGACACGACGCTGCGCGACGGCGCACAGCGGGAGGGCCTCACATACTCGGTCGCCGACAAGCTGGCGGTCGCCAAGCTCCTGGACGAGTTCGGCGTGGGCTTCATCGAGGGCGGCTGGCCCGGCGCGATGCCCAAGGACGTCGAGTTCTTCCGGCGGGCGCGCGAGGAGCTGGAGTTCCGGCACGCGATCCTTGTCGCCTTCGGAATGACCCGCAAGGCCGGGATCCACGTCGAGGACGACGCCCTCATCAAAGGCCTGATCGACGCGCAGACCCCGGCGGTCGCCCTCGTCGCCAAGTCCGACCTCCGGCACGTGCTGCGCGCACTGCGTACGACGCCGGAGGAGAACCTCGCGATGGTGGCCGACAGCGTCGCGTACTTCGTGGCCAACGGGCGCCGTGTCTTCCTCGACTGCGAGCACTTCTTCGACGGGTTCCGGCACGACCCCGACTACACCGCCAGCGTGGTCAAGGCCGGGCTCGACGCCGGCGCCGAGATCGCCGTCATGTGCGACACCAACGGCGGGATGCTGCCCTCCCAGGTCACCCGGGCCGTCGGCGAGGTCTGCGCCCGGCTCGGCGTGAGCCCGGAGCGGCTCGGCATCCACACCCAGAACGACACCTCGTGCGCGGTGGCCAACACGGTCGCCGCGGTGGAGGCGGGCGTACGCCACTTCCAGGGCACCGCCAACGGCTACGGCGAACGGCCCGGCAACGCCGACCTGTTCGCCTGCGTCGCCAACCTCCAGTTGAAGCTGGGCATGCCCGTCCTACCGGACGGCTGCCTGGAACAGATGGTGCGCGTCTCGCACGCCATCGCCGAGATCGCCAACATCGCACCCGACACCCACCAGGCGTACACGGGGAGCGCGGCCTTCGCCCACAAGGCGGGGTTGCACGCGAGCGCGATCAAGCACGACCCGGCCCTCTACAACCACATAGACCCGGCCGTGGTCGGCAACGATATGAAGATCCTGGTCACCGAGATGGCCGGCCGGGCCAGCATCGAGCTGAAGAGCAAGGAGCTCGGGCTCGATCTGGCCGGGCGGCCGGACGTCGCGACCAAGGTCACGGAGGAGGTCAAGCAGCGGGAGGCGGCGGGCTGGTCCTACGAGGCCGCCGACGCGAGCTTCGAGCTGCTCGTCCGGGACGCCCTCGGCGGCGCCGCCGCCCCGTTCACCCTCGAGTCCTACCGGGTCATCGTGGAGCACCGCGAGGACGGCGCCGTCGTCTCCGAGGCCACGGTGAAGGTACGCGTGAAGGGCGAACGGGTCATCGCCACCGCCGAGGGCAACGGCCCGGTCAACGCCTTGGACGAGGCGTTGCGGCAGGCCCTGACGCGGCACTACGCGTCGCTGGCGACCCTGGAACTGGCCGACTACAAGGTGCGCATCCTCGAAGGCTCGCACGGCACGGGTGCGATCACCCGGGTCCTCGTGGAGACGGTGGACTCCCGTGGCGGCGACTGGACCACTGTGGGCGTACACGAGAACGTGGTCGAGGCGAGCTGGCGGGCGCTCGTCGACGCCTTGGCCTACGGCCTCGTCCGGGTACCGGCCTGACCCCGACCGAGTGGTGGAACGGGCCGGGGGCGGCGACCGTCTATCGTGACGTCAGTCCCCGGTCCGCCCGGATTCATCGGAGTCGCCATGACGCAGCCACCCCCGGAACCGCCGATCCGGCCTGAGTTCGGCGTACCGCCGATGCGCCCGGTCGCTCCGAACGCGTTCGTGGACCCGGTGGACCGCAAGCGCCGCATGCGACTCGGCATCGTCGGCGCCGTCGTCGGCCTCGGCATCCCGCTGCTCATCGTGGCGGTGGGCATCGTGATCGCGCTGACCGCCTCCGGCACCGGGTCGGATCGCTGGATCGGTCTGATGCTCGTGATGGCGGCCGGGCTGGTGCTCGTCGGGCCGGTCCAGATCGTCACCGGGATCGTGCTGACGGCGGTGCCGAACACCCGCCCGTTCGGCGTCGGCTTCCTGATCGGCTCGGCCATCGGCGTACTGGTCATGGCGGGCGCCTGCTTCGGCCCGATGCTGGGCAGTTCGTCGTTCTGATGCTGCACCCCGTCCTGTTCCACCTCGGGCCGTTCGGCGTACCGACCCACGACTTCTTCGTCGGGCTCGGCGTGACAGCCGCCCTCAGCTGGTTCCTCTGGCAGTTACGCGGGCGAGACCCGATCGACGAGCGGATCTGGGGCGTCATCGCCGGGGCGCTCACCGGCGGGGCGCTGCTGTCCCGCCTCGGCACCTGGGCCCAGCACTTGGCGCCCGGCGACAACGCAGGCCTCGCCGAGCAGTGGCTCTACGGCAGCCGGAGCATTCTGTCCGGCCTCGTCGGGGCGTACGCCGGAGCGCTGATCGCCAAGCGGATCACCAAACTGAAGGTGAGCACCGGAGACCTCTTCGCCGCCCCGGTGGCGCTGGCCATGGCGATCGGCCGGATCGGCTGCCTGCTCACCGAACTCCCCGGTACGCCGACCGGCGGCTCCTGGGGCGTCACGCTCACCGCCGCCGAGGCGGCGTCCATCCCACGTGCGGTCGCCGGAGTGCCGATGCACCCGTCGTTCGCGTACGAGATCGTCTTTCAGCTCGCCGCCTTCGTGGTGCTCGTCCGCAGCCGGGACCGGTTCGCCCAGCCCGGCGCGTTGTTCGCGGGCTACCTGCTGGCGTACGCCGCCTTCCGGTTCGCCGTGGAGTTCGTCCGCGGCAACGAAGTCGTCGCGCTGGGCCTGACCCGGCCGCAATGGTTCCTGCTGGCCTGCTCTCCGCTCGCCGTCTGGGCCGCCGTACGCCGTACCCGCCGGGGCGGCTTCGCCCTCGCCCCCCGAGCCCTTCAGGATGGAGTCTCCGCATGACCGTCGGGATGCAACTGCGGGGCGACCGGATTCACCGGTATGTCAACGCCTTCTGCCCGCACTGCCACGCGACCGATCCGGAACTGGCCCAGGTCCGGCGGCTGTCGGGCTGGCTGGCCGAACGGGACGGGCGGATCTGGCTGGAGCGTGGCTGCCCGGAGCACGGCCTCGTGCGAACGCTCTACGACGAGAACCCCGAGATCCTCAGCTACCTGGAGGAGTGGACCGCCCCCACGAAGGCCCACGTCCCGGACTTGGCCGGCAACTTCGCGCCGGTGCCGTCGGCGTACCTGGACGGGTTGCCGGAAATGCAGACCCAGCACACCTGCATCCTGCTGGCCGATCTGACCGATCACTGCAACCTCAAGTGCCCCACCTGCTTTGCGGACTCGTCGCCGCAGATCAGTGGGGTCGTCCCGCTGGCCGACGTTCTGTCGAGTGTGGATACACGGCTGTCCCGGGAGAACAACCGCATCGACGTGCTGATGCTGTCGGGCGGCGAGCCGACCCTCTACCCCCAGCTCGAAGAGCTGCTCGCCGAACTGATCGCCCGGCCGGTCACCCGCATCCTGATCAACACCAACGGCGTGAAGATCGCCCGCGAGCCGGAGCTGGTCGCGCTGCTGGCCAAGCATCGCGAACGGGTCGAGGTCTACCTGCAGTACGACGGTCCCTCGGCGGCCACGAGCCGCCACCATCGCGGGGCGGACCTCACCCGGCTCAAGGAACAGGCGATCGACGCGCTGTCGGCGGCCGGCATCTTCACCACACTGACGATGACGTGCGCCCTCGGCGTCAACGACGACGAGATCGGCGCGGTCGTCAAGCGGGCGCTGGACACGCCGTACATCGGCGGCGTCTCCATTCAGCCCCAGTTCGGTTCGGGCCGCTCGGCGCCGATCGACTCGCAGGACCGGTTGACGCACACCGGCGTACTCGCCAGATTGGAGCCGCAGACCGGCGGACTGGTCACGTGGCGCGATCTGACCGCACTGCCGTGCTCGCACCCGCATTGCTGTTCCGTCGGATACCTGCTCAAAGACGATTCGAGTGAGTGGCGGTCGCTGACCGCTTTGATCGGGCACGAGCGGCTGAAGGCGTTCCTGGAGCTGTCGCCGGACCTGGTGGCGAACCGGATCGCGGACACCGAGCTGCCGGCGGTCATGCGGGGCGTGGTGAAGCAGTCGCTGCTGGACCTGCTCTCGGAGCAGTCGTCGCTGTCCCACCCGCGGGTCGGCGACCTGTGGAAGGACATCTGCGAGAACTGCGACCTGGGCATCTCGACGCTGCTCACGCTGGCCTCGACGGCGCTGCCGGGCGGCAAGGACCGGCTGCGCAAGCTGCTCGCCGAGCGGGTCAAGCGGATCACGATCAAGCCGTTCATGGACATCAACACGATGATCGAGGAACGCCTGACGCAATGCTGCGTCCACGTCGCCACCCGCTCCTCGGCCGGAGCCGACCAGTGCGCACCGTTCTGCGCGGTCCAGGCCTGGCCGGCGTTGTCGGCGCAGCGGTTGCCGCGCGCGATGCTGCCGGTGATCTCGTGAACCAGCAGCCTTACGACCCACTGCGACTGTGCATCTACGCGACGATCGCGCTCCTGGGCTGGCTGCTCGGCCCGGTCGCGCTGGTGATCTTCGCCGGGATCGGGTTCGCGGGATATTGGCGGGCGCGGCGGGCGGGACTCACGCGGTCGAAGTGCTTCCTGCGGGACACGCGGCTCGTGCTGACCTACCTCGGGGTGCTGACGCTGGCGGGGCTCGGCGGCATCGTCTGGTGGGTGCTCTAGCCGGGGCGAGCGTCGGTGGGACGCCATCGACCTAACCCACGGGCGGTGAGGTATACGGCGTTCCACCGACGAATCACTCCCGCCCGGAGGACGCGTTTGTACATCGGGAGGATGATGTCGTCCCGTGGCGGTATCCGAAGTAGACACAGCGGCGGACGACCGCCGGGGTTGTCCGCGCCTAGCGTCGCGGCATGACTCACCTCTCGCGTAGAAGTCTGCTCCTGGGGAGCGCGGCCGTCGCCTCGGCGGCCCTGCTCCCGACTGCGGCCGCTGCCTCGGCGACCTCGACCGACCTGCACCTGCTGCGTCCGACCGGGCCTTACCCGGTGGGCGCCACCTCGCGGTATCTCAGGGACACGGCGCGTCCCGATCCGTGGGTGCCGAGCGTGCCCGCCCGCGAACTCATGATCACCATCTGGTACCCGACGCATGATCGGCGGGGCAGTCGATGGCAGTACATGACGGCGGAGGAGTCCCGGCTGTTCCTCGAGGGCAAGCAGTACTTCGACCTGCCGCCGGACATCTTGAGCACGGTGCGGACATTCGCGTACGCCGAGGCGAAGCCGATGGGCCGGCCGCGGAGTCTGCCGTTGGTGGTGCTCTCGCCGGGGTACACGCAGCCGCGCAATTCGCTGTCGGCCCTGGCCGAGGACCTGGCCAGCCACGGCTACGTCGTCGTGGCGATCGACCACACCTACGAGACCTACGCCGTGACCTTCCCGGACGGGCGGATCGCCGGTTGTGACACCTGCTCGTTCGACGACGACCGGACGTTTTTCGCCCGTCTCTACGAGGTACGCGCGGCCGACGTCTCCTTCGTGCTCGACCAGCTCCTGGGCGCGCAGCCGGTGTGGTCCGGTGGCCACCTCATCGATCGGAGCCGGATCGGCATGTCGGGCCACTCGGCCGGTGGGGCGAGCGCGATCCCGGCGATTCTCCGCGACTCGCGGATCCGGGCGGGCATCGACATGGACGGCAGTTCCTCGGGCTACGTCCCACCCGCGCCGGTGACCCGGCCGTTCCTGCTCCTCGGTACGCAGTCCTTCCACTCGCCGGGCGGCCCGGACGAATCGTGGCAGCGCGACTGGGACCACATGGCGGGCTGGAAGCGGTGGATCACCGTGGCCGGGACGGAACACGCCTCCTTCAACGACCTGGCGCTCTTCGGCGAGCAACTCGGCATCGACTTCGGCGCCACGACGACCGGTACCCGGTCCACGCAGATCACCCGGCGGCTCAACCGGGCGATGTTCGACCGGCATCTGCGGCATCGGCCGGAACCGCTGCTCGACCGGGCCGATCCGCGCTACCCCGAGATCACGATCGCCGCTGCGGGGTAGTCGGCGTTGGGCTGGCGGCGCGTTATCCGGGATAACGCGGTCTGAGCAAGGCTCCGAGGCAGCGTTATCCCGCATAACGCGGCCGTCCGGATAGCGCCGGCGGCTAAGGGGTTCGGGAGGTCAGGCAGTAGACGCCGCCCGCGGGATCGCGCATGACCGTCCACTGCGGACGGGCGTCGACGACCTCCGCGCCCAGCGAGACGTGCCAGGCGACGGCGGCGGGGACGGCGGAGCACGCCAGGTCCAGGTGCATCGCCGGGCGGTCGGCGGCGCTGCCGAGCCGCTGCACGAGGATGCGGATCGGCAGCCCCGCCGGCGGCACGACCCGGTGGAACTCCGGGAGCGACGAGTTCTCCGAGGAGAAGCCGGTGACCGCGGCCCAGAAGGCGTACTCGGTCTCGAAGCGGTCCGGGAGCGCGTCGACGCACATCTGGTCGACCCGGACGCGTACGCCCGACGGCCCGGTCGCCGGAGCGGGCCGGGTCTGCTCCCCGTGCCACGGCACGGCGCAGAAGAAGTGACCGGTGGGGGAGCGAAGCACGGCCCAGTCGTCGTGGTCGGCCGTCATCGCAGCGCCCGCCCGGAGCGCGCTGGTGATGAAGGCGCGGACGTCGGTGACGGCGAAGTCCAGGTGCCCGCCACCGCGGCCGCCGACTGCCTGAAGCTTCAGGAAGGCATCGCCGGTGGCGGGCAGGAAGGTCGCGAACTCGTCGAATTCGCCACGCTTCGGGGAGAGCGTCGTCTCGGTGGCCCGCGTCCAGAACTCGGCGGCCGCCTCGAACCGGTCGGCGGGACGGTCGAGGAAGGCGTACGTCCAGCGGATCATCGCAGAGCCGCCCAGGCGTCATCGAGCGTCGGGGCGACCGTGACGGCGCCGAGGAGGGTGGGGCTGATGAGCGGCTGCGACTCCAGCCAGGTCACGAGGCCGGAGTAGAAGCCGTCGGCGTCGAGCAGCACCAGCGGCTTGGCGTGCAGGCGCAGCTGGGGACCGGTCGTCCACACCTCGAACAGCTCGTCGAGAGTGCCCAGGCCGCCGGGGAGAATGAGGAAGGCGTCGGCCTTCTCGATCATCAAGGCCTTCCGGGCGGCGAGGTCCGGCGAGACGATCAGCTCGTCCACCTCCGCGCTCGCCCGTTCGAGCGCGACGAGTCCCTCCGGCATCACCCCGGTCACCGATACGCCCGCCGCGTGGGCGGCCTTGGCCAGTTCACCCATCATGCCGAGCCCGCCGCCGCCGTAGATCAGCGAATGACCCTCCTGGGCGAGGCCGCGGCCGGTCTCGCGGGCCAGCTCGAAGAAGGATTCGGGGGCGTCGGACTTGCCCGAGCAGAAAACGCAGACGGCAGCCACGTCCCGATCCTAGCCGCGCGGCCGGGCCGCCCCGTCCGCCGCGGAGGGCCGGTCCATGGCCGGCGGGCCTGTCGGTCGCGGACTGTCAACACTGCGTCACCCGCGCAAGCATGGACGCAGGATAGGCTGCCGTCATGATCGAACCCGTCCGTCCGGCCGCCCTCGTCGCCGGTGACCTGGTGGCCCTGGTCTCGCCGTCCGGACCGGTCCGGTCCGTCCGCGCCGACGCCGCGGTCGGCGTGCTGACCGGATGGGAGCTGCGGACCCGGCTGGGCCGGCACGCTCTGGCCCGCACCGGGTACCTCGCCGGCACGGACGAGCAGCGGTTGGCCGATCTCAACGACGCGTTCGCCGATCCCGAGGTGCGCGCGGTGCTCTGCCTCCGGGGCGGCTACGGCATGCAGCGCATCGTCGACGGGCTCGACCTCGACGCCGTCCGCGCCGATCCCAAGCTGGTCATGGGCTTCTCCGACATCACCGCGCTGCACCTGGCGCTGTGGCAGGGCGCCCGGCTGGCGACCGTCCACGGCCCGGTGGCCGCACAGCTCGACAAGGGCGCGCAGTCGCCGACGGCGTTGGGGGCGAAGACCGTCCTCATGTCGTCCGCCCCGGTGACGGTCAAGGCCGACGAGGCGGAGAGCACGTTCCGCGTACGCAGTGCGGGGCGGGCCGAGGGCGTCCTGATCGGCGGCAACCTCGCGATGCTGGCCAGCAGCGTCGGCACGGCGCACATGCCCGACCTGGCCGGGGCGATCCTGCTGGTCGAGGACGTCAACGAGCAGCCTTACCGGATCGATCGGATGCTGACGCAGCTGCTGCGGTCGGGGGCGCTGACCGGGCTGGCGGGTGTCGCGATCGGACAGTTCACCGAGTGCGACGCCGAGGGCGGCCCGGCCGCCGAGGAGGTGCTGGAGGAGCGGCTCGCTCCGCTGGGCGTACCGCTGCTGGGCGGCCTGCCGATCGGGCACGGCGACCAGCACGTGGCGATCGGCGTGGGAGTGCCGGCGGTGCTGGACGCCGACGCGGGCACGCTGCACGTCCAACCCGTAGGACGCCCGTAACGGGTGTGCGCACCAGGGGGTCGTTAGTATAGGAAAGGAGTATGAGCCCCCGGATCGACCCCGACAAGAGCAAGTCCTGGTTACGGCGGGCGCTCCCGCTGGTGCGCGCCCATCGCGGGATGCTGTTCACCTCACTCGGCCTGTCGTTGGTCGGCCTGCTGGTCCAGGTGCAGATCCCGGATGTGCTGCGGCGGGGGATCGACGACGCGCTGGTCGCGCGTACATCTGATCTGACCACCTATGTCTGGCTTGTCGCTGCGTTGGCCGTCGCGCAGGGCATCCTGAACTTCGGGGCGCGGAAGTATCTGCTGCGCACGGCGTACGAGATCGAATACGACCTGCGTACGCTCATCTATTCGCACCTCGTCCGCCTGCCCTACGGCTTCTACGACCGGGTGCAGTCCGGTGAGCTGATGTCGCGGGCCGCCTCCGACGTCCGCGCGGTCCAGATGTACCTCGCCTTCGGCCCGTCGATCCTCGTCCAGTGCGCCATCGCGCTGGTCGCCTTCGGGCTGATGCTGTCGATCAACCCGCTGCTCGCGGTGGTCGCGATGGCGACCATGCCGCTCATCGCGCTGCTCGGCGTCTGGATGCGCAAGGCCATCTTCCCGGTGTCCTGGCTCATCCAGGCCCGCCTGGCCCGCGTCGCGACGATCGTGGACGAGAACACCCAAGGGGTACGCGTGGTGAAGGCGTTCGCGGCCGAACCCCGGCAGGTGCAGGCGCTCGCCGACGCCGCCGATCGGGTGCGGTGGGCGTACCGGCGCGACGCGCTCATCCGCAGCCGATGGGCGCCGACCCTGGAGAGCCTGCCCCGGCTCGGGCTCGCCCTCGTGCTGCTGGTCGGCGGCTGGATGGTCATCGACGGGCAGACCACGATCGGCACGATCGTCGCGTTCAACTCCTACGTCCTGATGTTGCAGCCGCCGTTCCGCATGCTCGGCATGATGATCATGCTCGGCCAGCGGGCCGCGGCGTCGGCGCAGCGCATCTACGAGATCCTCGACACCGAGTCGGAGATCGTCGAGGCGGACCGCCCGGTCGAGGCTCGGCTGCGCGGGGAGCTGGAGTTCCGGGGGGTCGGCTTCGCGTACGCCGACGGCACGGTCGCGGTGGAGGACCTGAATCTACGGGTCGCGCCGGGCGAGACCGTGGCGCTCGTGGGCCGGACCGGCTCGGGTAAGTCGACCCTGGGCCGCCTGCTGGCCCGCTATTACGACGCCGCCTCCGGGACGGTGCTGATCGACGGACGGGACGTCCGGGAGTACTCCCTGGCCGAGCTGCGTCGCCAGGTCGGCATCGTGCCGGAGGAGCCGTTCCTGTTCTCGGCGACGATCCGGGACAACATCGCGTTCGGCCGCCCCGACGCCGCCGACGAAGACGTGATCGCCGCCGCGCGGGCGGCCGGGGCGGACGAGTTCATCGAGCAGCTGCCGGAGGCGTACGCGACCGTGGTCGGCGAACGCGGCTACACGCTCTCCGGCGGCCAGCGGCAACGTGTCGCCATCGCCCGGGCGCTGCTCATGAACCCGCCGGTGCTGGTGCTCGACGACGCCACGAGCGCCGTGGACGTCTCGGTCGAGCAGCGGATTCACACCGCGTTGCGAGATTTGATGGTCGGCCGGACAACCTTGATCGTCGCGCATCGCCTCTCCACTATCGGGCTCGCCGATCGCGTACTGCTTGTCGAGGACGGCCGGATCGTCGCCGACGGCACCCATCGGGAGCTGCTCGACGACCCCCGGTACGCCGCGGTGCTGGCGAGCTACGAGAAACCGGCGGGAGAACCGGCGGACGCCGAGGAAGGGGCGGTGACGGCATGACGATGTTCGGCGGTGGCTTCGGCGGGCCGGGCGGCGGCGGACGGCTGGGCGGACCCGGCCGCGGCGGCCTCAACAAGTCGCCGGAGGGCTTGGCGTTCGCGGGCATCCCGCCCGAACTCCAGGCCGGGGTCGACCGGCTGGAGGCGCTCGAAAGCCGGCGGCCGGAGCCGGCCGAGCCGGTCGCTTTCCGGCAGGCGGTGCCCGGCGAACGGCGGCTCACCCTGTCCGGCCTGCTCTTCGGCCGGTGGCGGCTGTTCGGGCTCGCCTGCGTGATGCTGCTCGGCGAGACGGTGCTGCTGCAGGCCGGTCCGCTGCTCGTGCAGGTCGGGATCGACCACGGCATCATGCGGGGCGATCTGCGGACGCTGTTGATCGCGGCGGGCGCCTTCATCGCCTCGGTGGTGCTCTCCTGGGCGGCCTCGGTGGCCCGGATGCGGCAGACCGGCCGGTTGGCCGCCGACGCCGTCCGCGATCTGCGCGTACGCGTCTTCGCTCAGTTGCAGCGACTGTCGCTGGACTTCTTCACGACCGAGAAGGCCGGCGTGATCCTCACCCGGATGACCTCCGATGTGGAGGCGCTGCAGAACCTGCTCTCCGACGGGTTGGCCCAGTTCGTCATCCAGGGGTTGACCATGGTCGTGGTCACCGTCGTGCTGTTCTCCTACGACGTCGAGCTGGCCCTGATCACGCTGCTGCTGGTGGTGCCGCTGCTGACGGCCGCCTCGCTGTGGTTCCGGCACGCCGCCGACCACGGGTACCGCCGTCAGCGCGACGCCATCGCCGCGATGTACTCCGACCTGTCGGAGAGCATCTACGGCGTCCGGGTCGTCACGGCGTACCACCGGCAGGACCGCAACGTCGCCGACCACGAGGAAGTGGTCGGGAAGTACCGGGACGCCAACAACTTCACCGGCCACATCAACGCCGTCTACGGCCCCGGCACCTCCGTCATCGGGCTGCTCGGCATGGCCGCGCTCCTGCTCATCGGCGGCGAGCGGGTGCTCCGCAACGAGATCAGCGTCGGTGAGCTGACCGCCTTCGTCCTCTACCTGAACGCCTTCTTCGCCCCCGTGCAGCAGCTCGTGCAGCTCTACACGAGCTACCAGCAGGGCCGGGCGGCCGTGGTGAAGCTGCGCGACCTGCTGGCCGCCCAGCCCACGGTGGCCGAGCGGCCGGATGCCGTGGCACTGCCGCCGGTGCAGGGGGAGATCCGGTTCGACCAGGTCACCTTCGGCTATCTGCCGGGCCGGCCGGTGCTGCGGAATGTGGACCTCGTGATCGCGCCCGGCGAGACGGTCGCCTGTGTGGGGCCGACCGGTGCGGGCAAGTCGACCCTGGCCAAGCTGGTCACCCGGTTCTACGACCCGGACACCGGGCGGATCCTCATCGACGGGCACGACCTGCGCGACGTCACCGTCTCCTCACTGCGGCGGCAGATCGGCGTCGTGCCGCAGGAGCCGTTCCTGTTCGCCGGCACCATCCGGGAGAACATCGCGTTCGCCCGGCCCGACGCGTCCGAGGCCGAGATATGGGCCGCCGTCGACGCCGTCGGCCTGCGCGACCTCGTCGAGCGTACGCCGGACGGGCTGGACGCCCGGCTGCACGAGCGCGGCCAGAGCGTCTCCTCCGGCCAGCGGCAGCTGCTGGCCCTGGCGCGGGCGTTCCTCGCCGAGCCCCGGGTGGTCGTGCTGGACGAGGCTACGTCCAATTTGGACCTGCAATCCGAACTGCGCGTGGAGCGGGCGCTCGACCGGCTGCTGGACGGCCGGACCGCGCTGCTGATCGCGCACCGGCTCAGCACCGCCATGCGAGCCGACCGGATCGTGGTCGTCGACGAGCACGGGATCCTGGAGAGCGGCTCCCACACCGAACTGCTCGCCCTCGACGGCCGGTACGCCCAGATGCACGCGACCTGGGCCGCCCATGCGTAAAGCGGGCATCGTCGCGGGCTGGGCCTTCGCCGTGGGGGTCGCCGCCTGGGCCGCGATCCGGCTGTTCGGGCTCGACGGGTGGTACCCGGCGGTCCAGGTGATCGCCTTCACGCCCTATGCCGTGCTGGTCGCTGCGCTGGGCGTACCCGCGCTTGCCTGGCGGAAGAAGTGGCCGGAAGCCGCGGTCGCCGCCGTGAGCGCCCTCGTGCTCGCGGCTTGTGTCCTGCCGCGGGCGATGACCGACCGGGACCCGCTGGCCGGGGCGACCGGGCCGGAGCTGCGCGTGGCGAGCGCGAACCTGCTGATCGGCGGGGCCGACCCGGCCGAGATCCTCCGGCGGGTACGCGAGGAGCAGGTGGACGTGCTGGCGGTGCAGGAGATGACGCCGGAGTGGCTCGCGGCAGCCGACGCCGCGGGGCTGGGCGGGGTGCTGCCGCAGCGGTTCGTGGCGCCCGCGAGCCTGGCCGAGGGATCAGCGGTCTTCTCGCGGCGGCCGCTGACCGACGGCGGCTCGCACCTGATGGCCTTCGGCTGGTTCCAGCAGGTCCACGCGGTGATCACGGTGGACGGCGTCCCGGTCGTGCTGGAATCGGCGCATCCGGCCTCGCCCTACAACGCCGACGTCACCCCGGCCTGGCGATCGAACCTGCGCAAGGAGCCGCCCGCGACGCCGGGCGGGCCGCTTCGGGTGCTGATGGGCGACTTCAACTCGACCCTCGACCACGGGCTGCTGCGCGACCTGATCGACAGCGGCTACCGGGACGCCGCCTCGGTGGTCGGCAAGGGGCTGGTGGGGACGTGGGGACCGTACAACGGCGACCCCGTGCCGCCGGTGACCATCGATCATGTGCTGGCCGACCGGCGGATCGGCGTACGCTCCTTCGCCGCGTTCACCATCCGAGGCAGCGACCACCGCATGATCATCGCCACCCTCGTTCTCCCCACGCGCGCATAACCTCCCCGCGTAACCCGCGCATAACCCGCGCGCATAACCCGCGTGCGTGATCATTGCGTCAGTCATGCTGTTTCACGAGTCGGAATGTCCGATCAAACGACATGGCTGACGCGATGATCACGCCGGAGGCACTCACTAGACTGGGCGACGTGAGTGCCGCCCTGGTGATCGAGAACGACCCGACCGACGACGCCCGCCGACTGGGCGACTGGCTGACGGAGGCCGGCCTGGCCCTCGACGTACGCCGTGTCCACGCCGGTGATCCGTTGCCGGAGGAGCTGGCCGAGCATGCCGCTGTCGTGGTGCTCGGCGGCTCGCAGGACGCCTACCCGGAGGGCGACGCCGCGCCGTGGTTCCCGCAGCTGGAGGCGCTGCTGCGCAAGGCGGTGCGGCATCGCGTACCGACGTTGGCGATCTGCCTCGGCGGCCAGCTGCTCGCCCAGGCGCACGGCGGGACCGTCGGGCGGTCCGCCGCCGGACCGGAGATCGGCCCGGGTCTGGTCGCCCGGCGGGACGCCGCCGAGCGGGACCCGCTGTGGGCGCCGGTGCCGTTCGTGCCGGACGTCCTGCAGTACCACTACGACGAGATCACCGAACTGCCGCTGGGCGCGACCCTGCTGGCGACCTCCAGCCGCTATCCCCATCAGGCGTTCCGCCTCGGCGACCTCGCCTGGGGCACCCAGTTCCACTTCGAGTGCGACACCGACCAGTTCGCGAGCTGGATCGCGCCGAACCGGGCGAGCCTGGTCGAACAGGGCATCGATCCCGATGAGCTGATCGAACGGGTGGACGGGCTGATGGACGACCTCTTCGAGGTCTGGCAGCCGTTCGCCCGCCGGTTCGCCGATCTCGCGCTGGGCCGGCTCGAACCGCCGGTGAGCGCCCGTGCGACGCTTCCGCTGCTCGGCTGAGCAGGATGCAGTCCCGGCGGCTCGGTCAAGCCCTCCCCGGCAGCCCGGCGCCGGGGATCGGGCGGCTCGCCCGGTACGGCTTCACCGCGGTTCCCGGCCGGCCTGATCCGGTGCGGTTGCTCGGCCCGCTCGGCATGAACCTGTGGGTCGCCGACGAGCAGCGGCCGTACGACGAGGAGGCGGCGCTCATCCTCGACCAGCTCGGCCGCGTCGCCGACCCCGATCTGGCGCTGCGGCAGCTGGCCCGGCTGCACGAGCGGGACCCGGCCGTCGTCGAAGCCGTGGGCGCCGATCACGACCTGCGGGATCGGCTGATCACGGTGCTGGGCGCGGCCGAGGCGCTCGGCGACCACCTCGCGGCGCAGCCGGGCGAATGGCGGTGTCTGCGGCACACGATGCCCGCCCGCTACGAGGTGCACGCCGGGATCGCCGACGTCCCGGCGCTGCGGTTGGCGTACCGGCGAGGGCTGTTGCGCGTCGCCGCGGCGGATCTGGCCGACCACGTCGACGTCGAGCAGACGATGGCCGAGCTGACCGCGCTCGCCGACGCCACCTTGCGGGTGGCGTACCGGCTGGCGTCGGCCCGGGTCACCGGGCATCCTCGGCTGGCCGTCATCGCCATGGGCAAGTGCGGCGGCACAGAACTCAACTATGTGTCCGATGTGGACGTCATTTTCGTCGCGGCGGAGGACGAGGATCTCCCGGCCGCCACCACCATCGCGGCCGGGCTGATGGAGATCTGCGGCCAGGTCGCCTGGCCGGTCGACGCGGCGTTGCGGCCCGAGGGTGGGCGCGGGCCGCTGGTGCGGACTCTGGCCAGCCACCTCGCGTACTACCAGCGCTGGGCCCGGACGTGGGAATTCCAGGCGCTGCTCAAGGCCCGCGCGGTCGCCGGTGAAGTCGCCCTCGGCCGCTCGTGGCTGGTCTCGTTGCAGCCGCTCATCTGGCACGCCGCCGAACGCCCCGAGGCGGTCGAGGACGTCCGCAAGATGCGCAGACGCATCGTCGAGCAGATCCCGCGCAGCGAGATCGACCGCGAGATCAAACGCGGGCCGGGCGGCCTGCGGGACATCGAGTTCGCCGTCCAGCTCCTCCAGCTGGTGCACGGCCGCGCCGACGAGACGCTGCGCTCACCCAACACGCTCATCGCACTGCGCTCGCTCGTCGCCGGCGGCTACGTCGGCCGGCACGACGGCGAGGCGCTCGTGCTGGCGTACCGGTTCCTGCGGGAGGTGGAACACCGGCTCCAGCTGCAGAAACTGCGGCGCACGCACACCGTCCCGGCCAATGACGGCGGCGCCGGGTCCGCGGCCCTCCTCTGGCTCGCGCACTCCATGGGGTACGCCGGAAGCGGCACCCGGACAGCGGAGGAGATGTTCCGGGCGGACTGGGTGGCGCACGCGGCCGAGGTCCGGCGTCTGCACGCGAAGTTGTTCTTCCGGCCGCTGCTCGCCGCGGTCGCCCAGGTGCCCGCGGACGGCCTGTCGTTGCAGCCCACGCAGGCCCGGCAGCGACTGGAACTGCTGGGGTACGCCGATCCGGCCGGTGCGCTGCGGCACATCGAGGCGTTGAGCGGGGGAGTGTCCCGTACGGCGGCGATCCAGCGCACCCTGCTCCCGGTGCTGCTGGAGGAGCTCGCCGACGCGCCCGACCCCGACGCCGGGCTTTTGGCGTACCGGCAGGTGTCGGAGAAGCTGGGCGCGACGCCGTGGTATCTGCGGCTGCTGCGGGACGAGGGACCAGTGGCGCTGCGCCTCGCGCGGTTGCTCGGCACCTCGCGGTACGCCGTCGACCTGCTCGCCCGCGATCCCGAAGCACTTCGCCTGATGGCCTCGGACGCCGAATTGGCTCCCCGCGAACGGCCGGCCCTGATCGAGGCGATGTCCTCGGCCGCCGGCCGCTACCGGGTGCCCCCGGAGGCGATTCGGGCCGTCCGCGCCGTACGCCGTCGCGAGCTGTTCCGCACCGCGTGCGCCGACCTGTTCCTCCGGCCGACCGAGTTGGCGACCGGGCAGGCGCTCTCCGACGTCACCGACGCGACGCTGGCCGCCGCCCTCGAAGTGGCCCGGACCGCCGCCGGAGCCCCGGCCGACTTCGAGTTCGCGATCATCGGCATGGGCCGCCTCGGCGGATACGAGATGAGCTACCCGTCCGACGCCGACGTTCTGTTCGTCTATGAACCCGGCGGCGGCCCAGGTGGCCTGCGGGACGACGAGGCGCAGGGCATCGCGCTGGCCGTCGCGGAGAATCTGCGTACGCTGCTGGCCGCGCCGGCGCAGGATCCGCCACTCGGGGTGGACGCCGACCTGCGCCCGGAGGGCCGGCAGGGGCCGTTGGTCCGGTCGTTCACGGCGTACCAGCGGTATTACGCGAAGTGGAGCGCGATCTGGGAGGCGCAGGCGCTGCTTCGAGCGCGCCCGGTCGCGGGCTCGGAGACGCTCGCCGCCCGGTTCGTGGAGCTGATCGAGCCGATCCGCTATCCCGACGGCGGGCTGACCCGGGAGCAGGTCGTCGAGATCCGCCGGATCAAGGCCCGGGTCGAGAACGAACGGCTTCCCCGTGCGGCCGACCCGCTCACCCACACCAAACTCGGGCGCGGTGGCATCGCGGATGTCGAATGGACCGTCCAGCTCTGGCAACTGCGTCACGCGTACGAGCTGGCAGAGCTGAAGACGACGCGGACCTTGACGGCGCTCGCCGCGGCGACCGGCGCGGGCCTGGCGTCCGCCGCCGACGCGGAGATCCTGCGGACGGCCTGGAGCCTCGCGGCCCGCGTACGCAACGCGCTGACCCTGGTCCGGGGGCGGGCCGCCGACCAGCTGCCGCGGCACGGCCCGGAGCTGGAGGGCATCGCGCAGGTCCTGGGGCACGAGGGCGAGCCGACCCTGGTGCTGGAGGAGTATCTGCGGGCCACGCGGCGTGCGCGAGCCGTGGTCGAGCGGCTGTTCTTCGAGAACTAGGCCGGGACGGCGCTCAGCTCGAACGGTACGCAGCGCGCCCCGAGCGCGATCCCGGTGTCGACCGACATCACGAGCCCGTCGGCGTAGACGACGGGGGAGTCCACTTCGGCCGGCGGGACCGAGAAGGTCTCGGGAATGGTCGAGTGGCCGTGGACGATCCGCCGCCCGCCGAGCCGCGCGAGCAGGTGGCGGGCGCGGTCGGGACCGGTGGCCGGGTCCAGGAACTCGAAGCGCCGGAAGATCAGCCGCATCTGCGGGCCGAAGGTCGCCGGATCACGGTCGGCCATCATCCGGCCGACCGCCGCGTTGATCTCGGCGATGCTGTCCCCGAACTCGAGGTATGCCGTCGTGTCCGCGTGGATCAGCAGGTTGTCGTCGACGAGGGCGACCGCCGGCAGTGCGGCCAGCCAGGCCAGGTGGGCGTCGGTGAGACCGTCGAGGTCGGTGCCCTGGCCGCCGTTGAGCGCCCAGGACTGGATGATCGTGCGCTCGGGCGTGATGGGGGCGTCCGGGATGTACCGCGATCCGTAGATGAGCAGGTCGTGGTTGCCCAGGACGCAGCCCACCTCGCCACCGGCCGCGGCGGCCTGCGGTTGGAGCGCCATGATCAGATCGATGACGCCGATCCCGTCCGGGCCGCGGTCGGTCAGATCGCCCAGGAACCACAGCCGGGCGTCGCCGCCCGCCCACGAGCCGCCCGCGTCGAGCAGGCCGGCCTCGCGGAGAGCCTCGGTGACCTGGGCATGATGCCCGTGGGTGTCGCCGACGACATAGAGCGCCACGGCGTCAGCTTATCCCTTCCGGCGATCTTGTGGGGTTCGGCGTCACGGGGTCAGTGTCAGCGTGTGCTCCGTGGCGTCGTCGATGGACGCTCGGGCGAAGCGGAACCGCAGCGTCTGCCCGGTACGCCACAGCTCGTACTGGTTGTCGTAGGTGTCGGCGAAGGCGTGCCCGGAGTTGCCGGTCAGCTGAATCCACCGCGAGTCGTCCAGGTTGGACAAGTTGACGATCATTCGCATCGACGGCACGGCGTCGACCTCGTAGCCCTCGCCCGCGCTCCATCCGGTGGCGTTGACGATCGAGTCGCCGCCGCTGACGCCGGTCTTCTCGTGGTTGAACAGCCACTCGATCGGGCCGATGCCGCTGGTGCCGAAGGTCGCGTGGGTCGCGGTGAGCGTGTGCATCGTGCCCCAGCGCCACTTCTCCGGATCCTTGCCCTGGTCCTTCGTCAGCTCGGCGACCGCGTCCGCCTGCGCCTGGGCCAGGATCTGCTCCCGGGTCTCGTGCTCGGCCGTCGACTTGACGTCCCACCAGGCGTCTTCCGGGCGATCGAGAAGGTTCCGGACCACCTCGAACCACCGGTCGCCGCCGTCGGGGAAGTAGTCCTCGCCGAGTTCGTCGAAGACCACCTTGAGGAGATTCCGCCAGACGGCGTTGTAGTACGCCGCCCCGGCCGAGTCCTCGCCCTGCTGGTAGTCCCAGCCGTCGAGCAGCCGCACCGCCTGCTTCGCCGCGTCCGGCGCCGTCCGGGCCAGCCACGGAACCAGGGCCGGGGCGAACCCGTTGCGGTTGTCGAACTGCATCTTCTGGACGTCGTCGAGGGTGATCTTCCCAGCCTTGGCCGTCGCGGTGATCATGTCGTTGATCCGCTGCGACCGGTAGCCGTAGCTCCAGTCACTGGTGAGGAAGTGCTGGTAGGTCGGCGCGATGACGGCCTGGTTCGCGGTCGCGACGTACCCCTGCTTCGGGTTGAGGACGGTCGGCAGCTCGGCGAACGGAAGGAACCCCGTCCAGTCGTACGCCGAGTCCCAGCCCGGCGCGGGCCAGCGACCGTCGCCCTTGCCGCGTACGGGGATGCGGCCCGGCGACTGGTAACCGATGTTGCCGTCCACGTCGGCGTAGATCATGTTCTGCGCGGGCACCTCGAACAGGGCGGCGGCCGCCCGGAACTCGGTCCAGTTTCCGGCCTTGTTCAGGGCGAACAACGCGTCGGCGGTCCGGCCTGGGTCCAGCGCGGTCCAGCGCAGGGCGACGGCGTACCCGTCCTTGCTGAGCTTCTGGAGATCCTCACTGGCGTCGGAGAGCAACGGGCCGTGGCCGGTGGACCGGACGGTGATCGTCTTCTGCCCGCCACCGGCGATCCGCAACACCTCTTGACGGGTGGTCAGCGGCTTGAGCCGACCGTCCACCTCGTACTGGTCGCCGGTGACCTTCTCGTAGTAGAGATCGGTGACGTCCGGGTCGAGGTTGGTGAAGCCCCACGCGATCCGGGCGTTGTGCCCGATCACGACGCCGGGCACGCCGGAGAAGCTGAACCCGGCGACGTCCTGGGACTGCGTACCGCACGCGCAGTGCAGGCCGATCTGGTACCAGATCCCCGGCTGCGACGGGCTCAGGTGCGGGTCGTTGGCCAGGATCGGCTTGCCGGTCGCGGTGAGATCGCCGCTGATCACCCACGAGTTCGAGCCGATGCCCGGCCCGCCGTCGCCCATCAGCTGCGGCATCCGGTCCAGGCCGTCGGCCAGCCCTCGGAGCAGGTCGCCCTGCGCGCTCGTCGGCTTTACCGCCGGCTGCGCGGGGGGCGTGCCGGTCGTCTCGCCGCCGGGCACGATGGGGACATTGCGGTCATAGGGGTACGCCGGATAGAGCTGTTCGACCTGCTCGACGCTCAACCCCTCGGCGAGCAGGGCGGCCCGCCGGATCTCGGTCTCCATGTTGCCGCGCAGATCCCAGGCCATCGCCTTCAGCCAGGCGAGCGAGTCGATCGGATCCCACTTCTCGATGTCGTAGCCGGAGTTCTGCAGGCTGAGCAGCGAGTACTCCAGGCTGATCGCCTTGGGGGAATGCGTGGCCAGATAGGCGTTGACGCCTTCGGCGTACGCGGTGAGGTTGGCGCGGGAGTCGGCCGAGATGAGGTCCCACTCCTGTTCGGCGACCCGCCGCCAGCCCATCGTCCGCAGGTACGCGTCCGTCTCCAGCTGGCCCTCGCCGAACAACTCGGCGAGCCGCCCGCCCGTGACGTGCCGCCGGAAGTCCATCTCCCAGAACCGGTCCTGGGCGTGCACATAGCCCTGCGCCCGGTAGAGGTCCGCCGACGTGGTCGCGTAGACCTCGGGAATGCCCTGCGCGTCACGCTGCACGCGGACGTCGGCCGACAGACCGGGCAGGGTCGCCGTGCCGTCGAGCTGGGGGAGCGCCCGGCGAATGGACCAGACGAGGGTTCCCGCGCCGACGAGCCCGAGAACGATCACCACCGCGAGTGTCCACAGGGAGATCTTGCGGGCGCGGCGAAGCCAAACGCGGGAACGGCTCATGTTTTCCGGCACGGCGTGCAGCATATTCTGCTGACCCGCAGGTCAGAAAAGAGGTTGCGGGCACTGGTAGACCTTCGGGTATGAACGCACTCCTCCGTCCGGCCAGTGGCGCCGCCGACGCGGCCGCCTTCAACGCCCTCCGGCGGGTCGTCACGCCGTACCAGGTCTTCAGCCCCGAGCGCATCCAGCACTTCTGGGAGGTCACCCCGGAGCGGGCGTACGCGAAGGTGCTCGTCGCCGAGGTCGACGGCCAGGTCGTCGGAGCCGGGCGTGCCTCGTTCAACACCTGGACCTCGGAGCAGGGCGCGGCCTCGATGTTCGTCATGGTCCACCCCGACCACCGGCGACAAGGCATCGGTGCTCAGCTGTACGCCGTCCTCGACGCGCATCTCACCGAGCACGACGGGCGCAAGATCCAGATCTGGGGCACCGACGACGAGGACGTCGCGGGCTTCCTGCACCGGCGGGGCTACGAGCGTACGGCGGAACTGCGCTACTCGAAGCTCGACCTCACCGACATCGCGAAACTGCCGCCCGCGCCCGCCACGCCGGACGGCGTCGTCCTCGTCTCCGCCCGCGAAGCCGGCCCGGAAGCGCTCTACTCAGTCGACGCCGCCACGGTCGTCGACGAACCGGGCGACACCGCGATGGACGCCGTCCCCTACGAAGACTGGTACGCCGAGATCTGGCAGAACCCGTCGGCCGACCTCGACGCCAGCGTCGTCGTCCTCGCCGGCGACGTTCCGGCGGCGTACACGCTGGTCGAAGTGGATCGCGAAGGCGGCCGGATGTGGTCGGGCGGCACCGGCACGCTGCGGACGCACCGTGGACGTGGACTGGCCAAGCTCGCCAAGTCCGAAGCCGTACGCCGCGCCGCCGCCGCAGGGGTGACTGCGGCGTACACCAGCAACGACGAGGTCAACCAGCCGATGCTGGCGGTCAACGAGTGGCTCGGCTATCGGCCCTGCGCAGTGCAGTACTCCTACCTGCGGACGGTCTGAGCCTCAAGGTGCGCCTCCAGGGTTCGCGGCTCGCCGAAAGCGGCGAGCTCGCGGGCGGTGTCGTCGATGAGCTGGGCGGAGGCGCGCCACCCGGAGGCCGCCGTCCAATAGGTGTGGTCACCGCGGCCGGCCCGGATGCCGACCGGCCACGGTTGACCGAAACCGGCCCGCAGCACGAGCCCGACCGGGAAGAGCAGCAGCAACAGCACCCACTCGCCGATCGTGACCACGATCCCCAGCAGGATCGGCAGTACGACGCTCACGACCAGTCCCAAGAGCGAGATGAGGAGCCCGATCAGGTCGTCGCCGCCGCCGAAGTCGGTGCCGTCGCCGCCGTCGAACCAGTTGTGCGGACGCCAGGGCAGCCAACCGCGGCCGACCCACCAGTCCGTGCCGCCCGGACTCGTCACGTGCATGGCGTGAGCGTAGGAAAACAAATCAAGGGGCCCCGGCGAACCGGGACCCCTTGAGACGTCGCTGTGCCTACTGCTTCGATGTGCGCCGCCGCGCGTCACACATCGGTGAGCCGGCCGACTCGACGCCTAAACGTCGAAGTAGAGCTGGAACTCGTGCGGCGTCGGGCGCAGCCGGATCGGGTCGATCTCGGTGGAGCGCTTGTAGTCGATCCAGGTCTCGATGACGTCGCCGGTGAACACGCCGCCCGCCTGGAGGTACTCGTTGTCGCTCTCCAGGTTGGTCAGCACGTCGGCCAGCGAGCCGGGGACCTGCTGGACGCTCGCGGCCTCCTCCGGCGGGAGGTCGTAGAGGTCCTTGTCGATCGGGGCCGGCGGCTCGATCTTGTTCTTGATGCCGTCGAGGCCCGCCATCAACATGGCAGAGAAGGCCAGGTACGGGTTGGACGACGGGTCCGGGCAGCGGAACTCGATGCGCTTGGCCTTCGCGTTGGTGCCCGTGACCGGGATACGCGTGCAGGCGGAGCGGTTGCGCTGCGAGTAGACCAGGTTGACCGGCGCCTCGTAGCCCGGCACCAGACGACGGTAGGAGTTCACCGACGGGTTGGTGAAGGCCAGCAGCGACGGCGCGTGGTGCAGCAGGCCGCCGATGTACCAGCGGGCCAGGTCGGACAGGCCGCCGTAGCCGGTCTCGTCGTACATCAGGTTCTCGCCGCCGAGCCAGATGCTCTGGTGGGTGTGCATGCCGGAGCCGTTGTCGCCGAACAGCGGCTTGGGCATGAACGTCGCGGTCTTGCCGGCGTGCCAGGCGGTGTTCTTCACGACGTACTTGAACAGCTGCATCTGGTCGCCCGCGGCGAGCAGCGTGGCGAACCGGTAGTTGATCTCGGCCTGGCCGGCGGTGCCCACCTCGTGGTGCGCGCGCTCGACGGTGAAGCCGAGGTCGACCAGGTTGGTGACCATCTGGTCGCGCAGGTCGGCGTAGTGGTCGGTCGGCGCCACCGGGAAGTAGCCGCCCTTGTAACCGGGCTTGTAACCGCGGTTCGCGCCGCCGTCGGCCTCGGCCGTCGCGCCGGTGTTCCACGCGCCCTCGATCGAGTCGATGTGGTAGAACGCCTGGTTGGCCTGGGTCGAGTAGCGGATCGAGTCGAAGATGTAGAACTCCGCCTCGGCGCCGAAGTAGGCCGTGTCCGCGAAGCCGCTGCCCGCCAGGTAGGCCTCGGCCTTCTTGGCGATGTTCCGCGGGTCCCGCGAGTACGCCTCACGAGTGAACGGGTCGTGGATGAAGAAGTTGAGCGCGAGGGTCTTCTGGATCCGGAACGGGTCGATGAACGCCGTCGTCACGTCGGGCAGGAGCAGCATGTCCGACTCGTGGATGGCCTGGAACCCGCGGATGGACGAACCGTCGAAGGCGAGGCCGTCGGTGAAGGCGCTCTCGTCGAAGGAATCCGCCGGGACGGTGAAGAACTGCATCACGCCGGGCAGGTCACAGAAACGGACGTCGACGAACTTGACGTCCTCGTCCTTGAGGTACCGAAGGAGTTCCTCGGGATTGGCGAACAACACGTCCTCCTGGCAATGGCTCTAGATCGGTGCGCTCGCGGTCACTGGTCAAGGCGTTCGTCGACTTGCGCAGGTGGCCGTTGGCTGGTCGCGACGGTACGGAGGTGGCGTTGCCCAGCCGTGTCGGCTTTGTTTCGGCCGTGTTACATGGCACGTGCGCTGCGCCACCGTGCGTTTCCCACAGCCTAGGCGAGTACTCTGACGCGCGTGACCGAGACCTCGCAAGAAGCCGTTCCGACGCTCTTCCGCCGGTTCGTGGCGCTCTTCGTCGACTGGCTGCTCTGCCTGCTGGTCTCCGGCTTCTTCGTCCCGGATCTCCGGACGGCCACCTGGGAGCCGGTCGCCGTGCTCATCCTGGAGTACGCCTTCTTCCTCGGCCTGTTCGGGCAGACCCCCGGCATGCGGCTGGCCCGCATCCGCTGCGTGAGCGTCGACGGCGGTGGGCCGATCGGCGTACCCCGGGCGGCGTTGCGGGGATTCCTGCTGGCACTCGTCGTCCCCGCACTTATCATGGACACGGACCGCCGCGGGGTCCACGACCGCTTCGCACGCAGCGTGATAACGCCTGCGTGAGCGGGTAGAGATCGAAGCCGTTAGGCTGCGATCTTGTGACATACCCCCCTCAGAATCCGCAGGATCCACCGCCGTACGGTCAGCCCCCACAGTCCTACGGCCAACCCCAGCCGGGCCAGCCCCAGCAGTACGGGCAACCGCAGCAATACGGGCAAGCGCCGTACGGTCAGCCGCAGTACGGCGCCCCGGGGCAGTACCCGCCGCCCGGTTCACAGTGGGAACCGCAGCCTCCACCGCCGTCCGGCACCAACGGCTTCGCCATCGCTTCGCTGATCTTCGGCCTCCTGGGTGGCGGCCTGTTCGCCGTCATCTTCGGCTTCATCGCCCTGGGCCAGATCAAGAAGCGCAACCAGAAGGGCAAGGGCATGGCCATCGCCGGCCTCGTGCTCTCCCTGGTGTGGTTGCTGGCCTGCGGGACCGGTGTCGCGATCGCCGTCATGAACGAAGCCGACCGGGACGCCAACGGCACGGTGACCGAGGAAGGCACGGTCAGCTCGGTCGAGCTGAAGCTCGGCGACTGCCTGAAGAAGCTGCCCGCCGAGGGTGTCGTGCGGGCCGTCGACGTCGTGCCCTGCTCGCAGCCGCACGGCGCCGAGGTGTACGCCGTCTTCAACCTGAGCGGCTCGACCTATCCGGGCAGCGACACCGTGATCAAGCAGTCCGAGGACGGCTGCACCGAGCGGGTCGACGCGCTGACCGCGGACGCGCAGAAGGACGACACCTTGGAGATCTACTACCTCTACCCGCACACGTCCATGGTCTGGAACCGCGGCGACCACTCGGTCTCGTGCCTCGTCGGCAGCGAGACCAAGCAGTACACCGGAAGCCTGCGGAAGTAGGTCAGCGGCCGCGCATCTGGCGCATGGCGCCCTTCGGGGGGCGGAACTCCTTCGGGAGTCCGCCCTTCGGCATCTGCGGCCGGGCCGTCAGCGCCGTGAGCGCCCGGTCCAGGGAGTTGATCTCCTTGCCGGAGAGGTTCTTCGGCAGCCGCAGGATGTGCGTACGCAGCTTGCGGATGGAGACCTGGCCCTCACCGTTGCCGACGATGATGTCGTAGAGCGGGGTCTGGCCGATGACCTTGCCGAGCCGCCGCTTCTGCTCGCCGAGCATCGGCTTGACCCGCTGCGGCTCACCCTCGCCGATGAGCACCACGCCGGCCGGGCCGAGCACGAGGTGCACGAAGTCGTTGTTCACGGTGAACGCGAGCGGCTGCTCCTTGGTACGCCAGTTGCCCCGCATCGACGACAGGATCTGGGTGGCCGCACCGGGCTGGCCCTCGAGCGCGTTCATCATGGCCGAGTTGCTGCGCAGGTTCAGCACGAGCAGGACGGCGAGGAGCGTCACGAGGACGCCCATCGGGATCCAGATCCAGCTGCTCGTGAGGCCGACGACGAGCACGGTCACGGCGATCGGGATGAGCACGGCCGCCACCACAAGCGGGATGAACCATTTGTCCTGCTTTGCGGTGAACTTGAACACCATGCCGATCTGCTTCAGCCGTCCGCCGAAGGAGACCTTTTCCTCTGAGGGCTTCGCCATGTCCTGAAGTCTAATCAGGTTCAGGCGGCGGCGAGTTTGCGGGCGTCGAGGGCCTGGCGGTAGAGCCGGCCGGCCCGGTACGACGAGCGCACCAGCGGCCCGGACATGACCCCCGCGAAGCCGATCTCCTCGGCCTCGGCCTTCAGCTCGATGAACTCCTCCGGCTTCACCCAGCGGTCGATCGGGTGGTGCCGAGGCGTCGGGCGCAGGTACTGGGTGATCGTGATCAGCTCGCAGCCCGCCTCGTGGAGGTCGCGCAGCGCCTGCGACACCTCCTCGCGCTCCTCGCCCATGCCCAGGATCAGGTTGGACTTGGTGACCAGGCCGGCCTCGCGAGCCCGGGTGATCACGTCGAGCGACCGCTCGTAGCGGAACGCCGGGCGGATGCGCTTGAAGATCCGGGGGACCGTCTCCAGGTTGTGCGCCAGCACCTCGGGACGGCTGCCGAACACCTCGGCCAGCTGGGCGGGGTCGGCGTTGAAGTCCGGGATCAGCAGCTCGACGCCGCACCCGGGGACCAGGCCGTGGATCTGCCGGACGGTCTCGGCGTACAGCCATGCGCCGCCGTCGGGCAGGTCGTCGCGGGCGACCCCGGTCACGGTCGCGTACTTGAGCTCCATCGACGCGACCGACTCGGCGACGCGCCGCGGCTCGTCGGCGTCGAACTCGGCCGGCTTGCCGGTGTCGATCTGGCAGAAGTCACAGCGCCGGGTGCACTGGTCGCCGCCGATGAGGAAGGTCGCCTCCCGGTCCTCCCAGCACTCGTAGATGTTGGGACAGCCGGCTTCCTGGCAGACGGTGTGCAGCCCTTCGCGCTGGACGAGACCGCGCAGCTGGGTGAACTCGGGGCCCATCTTCGCCTTGACCTTGATCCAGTCGGGCTTGCGCTCGATCGGGGTCTCGGCGTTTCGGGCCTCGATACGCAGCATGCGCCGGCCCTCGGGAGCAACCATGGTCACGAGCCAAAGACTACGCTCACTGGACCCCGCCGAGCAGCCGAGGTAAGCACCGCCACAACCTGGTTGCGGCGTCTCTTCCGTCACGTTTACCCTGATCGGCAACAGCGACGACGGGCCGAGTCACCGGTTGACGCCCGGGTGGACCGGTTCTGAGCTGCGGGGAAGAGGGCGCGTGCGCCGGTAGACCCCCGCCGGGATGATCTCCGTCAACCGGATCGAGAGGCCGCTCACCCCGAGCGGCGAAGGTGTGGTGGTACCGCGAGGCTTCCCGCTCGCCCGCACCTCCCTGGGGATCGCGTTGCGATTGATCAAGGAGGTCCACACCATGCAACGCATCCTGTCAGCTGAACTCGCCGCGCACGTCGGCGAGCAAGTGACGATCGCCGGCTGGATCCACCGCCGCCGCATGCTCAAGTCGGTCGCCTTCCTCATCCTCCGGGACCGCTCCGGGTTCGCCCAGGTCGTGACGACCTCGGCCGAGCTGGAGGCGCTCAGCGAGGAGACGGTGGTCCGAGTGACCGGCACGGTGACCGCGAACGAGGTCGCCCCCGGCGGAGCCGAACTCACCAGCCCGGCCATCGAGGTCCTCTCGGACCAGGTCGAGGCGCTGCCGGTCGAACTGTTCCGGCCCAGCCTGAACGTGACCCTGCCGACGCTGCTCGACCATGCGCCGCTGACCCTGCGGCACCCGGCCCGGCGTCCGCTGTTCGACCTGCGGGCGGCGGTGGTACGCGGCTTCCGGTCCACCCTCGACGGGCTCGGCTTCACCGAGGTGCACAGCCCGAAGATCGTCGGTATCGCGACCGAGTCCGGCTCCAACGTGTTCGAGCTGGACTACTTCGGGCGCAAGGCGTACCTGGCGCAGTCTCCGCAGCTCTACAAGCAGACGCTGGTCGGAGTCTTCGAGCGGGTGTACGAGATCGGTCAGGCGTTCCGGGCCGAACCCAGCGACACGGCACGTCACCTGGCGGAATACGTGTCCCTCGACGCCGAACTCGGCTTCATCGACAACCAGCGCGACGTCATGGCGGTGCTGCGCGACGTGGTCGCCGGAATGATCGCCGAGGCCAAGGCGGTGCCGTCGGTGGCCGCCGCCGGATTCGACCTGCCGGAGGTCCCGGCGGAGATCCCGATCCTGCACTTCAGCGAGGCGTTGAAGATCGCGGGCGCCCCGGCGGACGAGGAGGACCTGGCCCCCGCGCACGAGCGGGCGATCGGCGAATGGGGCCGGCGCGTACACGGCTCCGACTTCGTCTACGTCGAGGGCTACCCGACGCTGAAGCGGGCCTTCTACACGCATCCGGAACCGGGCCGGGAACCCTACTCGCGGGCGTTCGACCTGATCTTCCGCGGTATCGAGATGGTCTCCGGCAGCCAGCGCCTGCACCGGTACGCCGACTACGTCTCGACGCTGACCGAACGCGGTGCACAGCTCGAACCGTACGAGGCGTTCCTGGAGGTCTTCAAGCTCGGCATGCCGCCGCACGGTGGCTTCGCGATCGGGCTGGAGCGGTTCGTCGCCCAGCTGACCGGGACGGCCAACGTCCGTGAGGTGACCTTCTTCCCGCGCGACCTGCATCGGGTCACGCCCTGACCTGAGCCGCCCTTCCCTGCTGCGGGGCTACTCCTGCGGCAGGCCTACTCCTGCAGCAGGGAAAGGTTGCGCTCGACGATCGGCAGCACCTCGTCGACGGTCACCTCCCGGCCAAGCTCCTGGCTGAGCGAGGTGACCCCGGCGTCGCGGATGCCGCACGCGACGATGCGGTCGTACCAGGTCATGTCGGGGTTGCAGTTGAGCGAGAACCCGTGCTGCGTCACGGATCGGGCCACGCGGATACCGATGGCGGCGATCTTCCGATCCGGGCCGCGGTCGTCCTCGCGTACCCAGACGCCGGAGCGGCCCTTGACCCGCTCGGTCGCCACGCCGAGGTCGGCGCAGACCGCGATGAGCATGCGCTCGACCCGGCGCACATACGCCACCACGTCCATCGCGTGCCCGCCCGGTACCGCGGCCAGCCGCATGATCGGGTAGCCGACGATCTGGCCCGGACCGTGCCAGGTGATCTGGCCGCCGCGGTCGACGTCGATCACCGGCGTGCCGTCGAAGGGGCGCTCCCACGGCTGCGTACGCTTGCCGGCCGTGTAGACCGGGGGATGCTCCAGCAGCAGGACGGTGTCGGGCTGCTCGCCGTCGACCACCCTCTGGTGCAGCTCGCGCTGCACATCCCAGGCGGCCAGGTACTCGATCTCACCAAGCCGCTGGACCGCGATGGCGGACGGGCCGGCGACGGTGGACGGTTCAGTCGTCGTCACGCTCCCAGCGTATGCCGACGCCGACCGAGCGCTAGCCGCTGTGCGGTGGCTCACGCCGCGACACCTGAGGGCCCCGAGCCCCGTTGATCAAGGTTGCAGGGGATTGATCAGGCTGCTCGGGACACGACACGCCGGTTGATCACGACCGAAGGTTCATGATCGCGCGGAAAGGGGGTCAGAGCTGCCAGAGCCAGACGTCGTCGACCCGCTGCGGTTCGCCGAGCAGCCGCTTCATGACCTCGAGCAGGGCAGGCTGGTGCGTCTCCCAGTGCGCGCCCTGGACGTCGTCGGCGAGGACGACCGCCTCCGCGCCCCAGTACTTCAGGTCCGCCCGGAAGCGGGCCCGCTCGGCGTCGGTGATCGGTGGGGCGTACCCGGTCTTGGCGACGTCTTCCAGCAGGGTCTGGGTGTATGTCGGAATCGGGCCGATGCGCCCGGTGCCGTCCGGGCCGCCCGGTCCGAGGAAGAACCCGGCCGGGATGCGGAAGACGGGACCCCGGTCGCCGGCCGACCGGGCCAGCGCGTCGGCCTGCCAGCGCTGCCCGTCCGGGACGAGGTCGTTGGCAATGGGGACCGACACCAGGACGCCGTGGTCGCTCACGTACTGCTCCCACGTGCCGGAACTGATGAAGTGCGGCACCGGCGGCCGATCGCGTACCAGCAGGGGAGTCGGAACGAGCGGCAGCAACGCCGCCACCAGCCCCACCACCCAGACCCACCGCGGCCCCGGCAGGGCCCGCAGGCGGCTCACGAGCAGCGCGAGCAGCGCGCCGACCACGGGTGCGACCACCAGGGCCAGACGCGACGGCAGCGCCGCGTTGAACACCGGCAGCTTGACGAGCAGCGCGGCCGGCATCGGGATCGGGGTCAGCGAACCCCACCAGCGCAACTGCGGGCCGAGGGACAGCACCGCGAAGACCACTCCGGTGACAGCGAGCGCCCGCACGAGCGCGCGGTCGGAGACACGGCGCAGCACCCCGTACGCGACGATGCTGAGCAGCACCAACGGCAGTCCGAAGAAGGAGTTCTCCTCGGTCGGGTTGGGCGCCAGGTTCAGGTTGAGTCCGAGCGCACCGGCCAGCGACCGGACCGGCCACGTCCCGTACGCGGCCAGATCCTCGCTGTGGATCTTGGCGTCGAAGCCGGTCCCGTGATAACCGTAGGGGCCGGCGAAGTGCAGCCACAACGGATACGCGAGCAGCACCCCCGAGACACCGGCCGCGACGGCCAGCCCCTTGAGCACCGGGGTCGCCATCGCCCGGGCCTGCGCCCGGCGGGTGACGGCCCAGGCGGCGACGAAGACCACCCCGGCGAGCGCGGTGAAGAACAGCTGCTCGGCCGCGATGGAGAAGCAGGCCGCGATGAGCAGTCCGAGGATGATCCCGTCCCGGATCCAGCGCCGCCGCTGTCCCAGCCGGACGACCGTGCCGATCATCAGCGGCACCAGCCATTGCGCGGTCCAGTTGAGATGCGCGTTCGCGTGGGAGACCAGGGCCGGGGCGAAGCCGCAGAAGATGCCGCCGACCGCGGCGCCGAGTGCGGTCGAGCCCGGCAGATAGCGGCGGAACAGCCAGAACCAGCAGTACGCCGTCGCAGCGAGGTTCAGCGTCAGGATCACGGTGAAGGCGACGGCCGGGCCGAGCCAGATCGTCACGGGCGCGAAGACCACCGCGTACGCCGTGATCGAGGTGTTGACGGCGAGGTTGACCCCGTCGGGCGCGTTGAGCCAGGTCGTCAGCAACGGGTTCTCCCCGTGTGTGAGCGCGTGTGCGCCGAGGCCCAGCAGCCACTCGAACAGTGCCTGGTCACCGGAGTTGACGTCGATCGCCCGCTGCGTCGGGGCGGCCCAGAGCCCGCCCGTGAGGTAGATCGCCAACGCCAGCGAGATCACGGCGACGGCGAGATCGGCCTTCTTCGACGGCCGCGTCGAAGCTGGGGGCGGTGCCATAGCGGGAGGGTTCTCGACCTGCGTACGCGCCACCGGAGAACTTTAGCAATGCCTGGAGTGTCGCCCTCGACAGGCTAAATGAAAACGACTACCACTATCAGTATGAAGACGGCATTCGTCGGCAAGGGCGGGTCGGGCAAGACCACGCTGGCCGCACTTTTCTCCCGGCACCTGGCCCACGGCGGCAGTCCGCTGCTGGCCGTGGACGCCGACATCAACCAGCATCTGGCGGCCGCCCTCGGGGCTGCAGAGGACGAGGCGGTCATGCTGCCCGCCCTGGGCGACCAGCTCCCGGCGATCAAGGAGTACCTGCGCGGAACGAATCCGCGGATCTCCTCGGCGGCGGCGATGGTGAAGACGACACCGCCCGGGTCGGGTTCCCGGCTGATCACGGTCACCGGCGACAACCCGATCTACGACGCGGCCGTCCGCGAAGTCGGCGGCGTACGCCTGGCGGTCACCGGCCCGTTCGCCACCGAAGACCTCGGCGTCGCCTGCTACCACTCCAAGGTCGGCGCGGTCGAACTGCTCCTGAACCACCTGGTCGACGGCCCGGGGGAGTACGTCGTGGTGGACATGACGGCCGGCGCGGACAGCTTCGCCTCCGGGCTGTTCACCCGGTTCGACGCCACCTTCCTCGTCTGCGAGCCGACCGTCCGCAGCGTCGGCGTCTACCGGCAATACGTCGGCTACGCCCGGGACTTCGGCGTACGCGTGCACGTGGTCGGCAACAAGGTCGACGACGACTCCGACGTGGACTTCCTTCGGGAGCACGTCGGAGACGACCTGCTGACCTGGTTCGGGCGATCGGCGTATGTGAAGGCGGCCGAACGCGGCGTCGCCCGGCCGCTCGCCGAACTGGAGCCGGCCAACGCCGCCGCGCTGGACCGGCTGCGAACCACCCTCGACGGCTGCGTGCAGGACTGGGCGCGCTACACCGCCCAAGCCGTCGAGTTCCACCTGCGCAACGCCCAGGCCTGGGGCAACGCCAAGACCGGCGAAGACCTCGGCGCGCAGGTCGACCCCACCTTCGTGCTCGGGCCACCGGTGCTCGAGCCGTTCGGAAAGGAAGTACGCAATGTCCCTTGATGTGCCTACCGCGCTGCTGGAGCGGGCGGAGGCCGGCCAGGTCGACGACGCCGAGTTCGTCGACTGCGTCCGCCAGTCCCTCCCGTACGCCTGGTCCGTGGTGAGCGCCGCCGCCGGGGACCTCGCGCTGAACCCGGCCGCCGAGTTCGGCCAGCACGAGGTCCCGCCGCCGAGCGAGGCCGAACGCGGTCAGCTGCTGCGGGCACTGGCCAGCGACGCGATCCGGGGTGGTCTCGACCGCCACTTCGGCGTGAAATTCGCCTTCCAGAACTGCCACCGGGTGGCGGCGTTCCGGCCCTCGGCCGTCGGCGGCGCGACCTACCAGGCGTTCGTCTCGCCGCGCGGCCAACTGCTGAACCAGTCGCCCGAACTGCGCGACTGCTGACCGTCCGCCGTTCAGCTGCAGATCAGAGATACGCAGCCTTCCCGACGCTTCGAAAGCATGCGTATCCCTGATCTGCATCCACGACGGGCACGGTCAAAACGGCGGCCTGCGTCCGAGGCGGCCCCGCCGGGGAGCGGCAGGCCCACCTCGGCCGGTTCAGCTGAGGACGGTGGCGAACTCGGCCTTGACGATGCCGCCGACGATCGCGCACCAGGTGTCGACGTCGATCTTGCCGTTGTCGTCGAGGCCGTGCAGGACCTGCATCTCCTTGATCGCCATCTTGGTGTTCCAGTCGTAGACGCCGGTGACGTCCACGGTGTACCCCTTGTTCTTCAGCACGAACTGGGCGCCCGCGAGGTGCTCGCCGGAATCATGCTTGCCGATCCCGGCCGCGAGGGTCTCCCAGGTCGGGTCGGACATCGTGCCGTCGCTCTCCACCGTGATGCCGTGCTTGCCCTGCCAGTCCTGGATCGCGGCGAGCAGACCGGCGTCGAAGGTGCCGGTGGTGGTGAGGTTGGTGTACCCCTGGTTGCGCAGCAGGTACTTGGCCGCCACCACGGTCTGGCCGGCCGAGCTGGTGAAGATGTCCGGCCAGGTCCGGTCCGGCACCTCCGACAGCGGCGTGCCGATCGCCACCGCGACCCGGCGGCGCAGCTCGGGGAAGAGCCGGTAGAACGCGATGCCGGGGCACTGCGTGCTGTTCCAGTCCCAGTGGCCGAACATGTTGTGCGCGTGGATCTTGTACTGGGTGCAGATCGCCGAGGACAGCTTCACCAGCGAGTCGAGGAGCGCCTGCGGCGGCGTCTCGGTGATGTAGGTGCCCTCGTTCTCGATGCCGATGCTCTGCGTGTTCTCGCCTACGCAGTGCGCCGACTGCACCTGGGCCAGCCCCGACTTCAGGCCCTCGAAGCTGCGGTGGCGACCTTCGAGGACGTACCCGCCGCGGCTGATGGTGAAGTGCTGACCGGTGTCGGCCCAGCCGTTGCCGTCCATGTGCAGGTCCTGGCAGCGGTGCGCCAGGGCGATGGCCTGCTCGCGGGAATAGTCGGTGACGTTCGGGAACGCCATGTGGTGGATGACGATCTTCCGGGTGGTGCCGGTACGCATGACGAGCGCGCTCGACGGCGGCCGGGCACCCCACTCATCGCAGTCGATGATGAAGTCGAGCGAGGCGTCGTCCGCGTACGCCGCGGTCGTCGCGGTGAGCGGGAGCAGCGCGCCCGCGCCCGCGACCAGGCCGCCCTTGAACAAGGAACGGCGGCTGGGGGTGAGTGCCATGAACGTTTCCTTCGGGGGAGGGGGATCTCGTGAATGTTTCACGAGAATGGCCAAGCCGCAGAATATTCTTAACGGCTCGGTGGCGCCAGACCCCGAGTGGATCAATCGCGCAGCGCCGCGACCAGCCCTTCGCGGACCGTCCGGTGCTGGAAGTCGAAACCGGTACGCTCCAACGCCGCCGGCACGAGCCGAATGCTCTTGAACGCCTCGTTCGCGAACTCACCGATCAGGAGGCGTACGCCGAACTCCGGGATCGGCATGATCGTCGGCCGGTGCAGCAGCCCACCGAGCGCCTCGGTGAACTCCGCGTTGGTGGCCGCCTCCGGCCCGGCCATGTTCACCGGCCCGGTCAGCTCCTCGGTCGCGATGACGTGCCCGACCGCACGCAGCCAGTCCGCCCGCGACACCCACGGCAGCCACTGCCGGCCACTGCCCAGCTTGCCGCCGACCCCGAGCTTGAACGCGAGCAACAGCGGCTTGAGCAGCCCGCCGCTGCGATGCAACGGCAGCCCCGTCCGCAGGATCGCCACCCGGGCCGGAGCGGCCGCCATCGCCGCACCTTCCCAGTCCACGCTGAGATCGGCGAGGAAGTCACCGGTGACGGTGGGCGACCCGTCGGTCAACACCTCGTCGCCGCGATCCCCGTACGCCGCCACGCCGGAGGCGTTCACCAACAGCGGGACGCCCTGCTCCCGGACCGCCGTGGCGAGCGTGGCCGTCGGCACCACCCGGCTGCTGTAGATCAGATCCTTGTACGCCTTCGTCCACCGGTGATCGCCGACCCCGGCCCCGCACAGGTTCACCACCACGTCCGTCCCGTCGGGCAGGCGTACCGGACGGGTGGGCTCCCAACGCACCTGGCCCGGACGGGTGGGCTCGCGGCGTACCAGCTGAGTGACCTGATGACCCGCGGACCGCAAGTGCGCGACCAGCGGCTGACCCAGGAAGCCCGAGGCCCCCGCGACGACGATCCTCATGAGACCAAGCTATAGAAAAGCCCCCGGCCATGTGGGCCGGGGGCTGATCGAGCGACGGTCTACAGACCGAGGTCCGACTCGAAGTTGCCCGCCTCCAGGCGCTCCTTGACCGTGGTCAGGTAGCGGGCCGCGTCGGCGCCGTCCACCAGCCGGTGGTCGTAGGAGAGGGCCAGGTAGACCATGTAGCGCGGGACGATCAGCTCGCCCAGGTCCGGGTCGTCCACGACGACCGCCCGCTTGACCACCGAACCGGTGCCGAGGATCGCGACCTGCGGCTGGTTGATGATCGGCGTGTCGAACAGCGCGCCCCGGCTGCCGGTGTTGGTCAGCGTGAACGTGCCGCCCGAGATCTCGTCCGGGGTGAGCTTCTTGTTCCGGGTGCGCTCGGCGATGTCGGCGATGCGCTTGGAGAGCCCGGCCAGGTTGAGATCACCGGCGTTGTGGATCACCGGGACCATCAGGCCGTCCTCGGTGTCGACCGCCATGCCCAGGTGCTCGACGTCGAAGTAGGTGACCGTGCCGGCCTCCACATCGATCTTCGCGTTGACCGACGGGTGCTGGCGCAAGGCCTCCACCGCGGCGAGCGCGAAGAACGGCAGGAAGGACAGCTTGACGCCGTGCCGAGCCAGGAAGTCCTTCTTCGCCTGCTCGCGCAGCTTGGCGACCTTGGTCACGTCGACCTCGACCACCGTGGTGAGCTGCGCCGAGACCTGCAGCGACTCGACCATGCGCTTGGCGATGACCTGACGCATCCGGGTCAGCTTCTCGGTACGCCCCCGCAGCGGGCTCGGCTCGGCCTTCGGCTGTGCCTTGGCCGGAGCGGCCGGAGCGGCCGGAGCGCTCGGCTGGGCGGGCGCGGCCGCCGGGGCCTTCGCCTTCTCCGCCGCGTCGAGCACGTCCTGCTTGCGGATGCGGCCGCCGACGCCGGTGCCGTTCAGGCTGGCCAGGTTGACCCCGTGCTCGGCCGCGAGCTTGCGGACCAGTGGGGTCACATAGCCACCGGCCTCGCCGTTGACCTGCGAACCGGCCGCAGGCTGAGCGGGCTGGGCGTTCGCCGCGGGCTGAGCGGGGGCCGGCGGCTGGGCGTTCGCCGCGGGCTGAGCCGGGGCGGGCTGGGCGGCGGGCTTCGGAGCCTCAGCCGCGGGCTTCGGCGCCTCCGCGGCCGGCTTCGGCGCCTGCGGGGCCTCGGCCGGAGCCGGAGCGGCGGCGGGCGCGGCACCGGCCGCACCGACGACCGCGAGCACCGCGCCGACCGGAGCGGTCTCGTCCTCGGCCACCTTGATCTCCAGCAGCGTCCCGGCGACGGGCGACGGGATCTCGGTGTCGACCTTGTCGGTCGAGACCTCGAGCAGAGGCTCGTCGACCTCGACGGAGTCGCCGACGCTCTTCAGCCACCGGGTGACCGTGCCCTCGGTGACGCTCTCACCGAGCGCCGGGAGGGTCACGTCGGTGCCGCTCTGGCCGGCGGCCGGAGCGGCCGGCTGCGCCGGTTCCGGCTGGGCGGGCGCTGCGGGCTGCGCGGGCGCTTCGGCCTGCTGCGGCGCGGGCGCCTCAGCCTGCTGCGGCTCGGCGGCCGGAGCCGCCGGCTGCTCGGCCGGAGCGGCCCCGTCGTCGGAGATGACGGCGAGAACCGCGCCGACCTCCGCGGTCTCGTCCTCCGCGACCAGGATCTGCGTCACGACACCGGCGCTCGGCGACGGGATCTCCGTGTCCACCTTGTCGGTCGAGACCTCCAGCAGGGGTTCGTCGACCTCGACCCGGTCGCCGACGCTCTTCAGCCACCGGGTGACCGTGCCCTCCGTGACGCTTTCCCCTAGTGCGGGAAGCGTGACCGATACCGGCATGAGTCCAGACTCCTCGTTATTCGATCTTCTCTGTGACGATCGTAGACAGCTCAGTTGTGGGCGTGCAGCGGCTTCCCGGCAAGAGCCAGGTGCGCTTCGCCGAGCGCCTCGTTCTGGCTGGGGTGCGCGTGGATGAGCTGCGCGACCTCGGCCGGGAACGCCTCCCAGTTGACGATGAGGGAAGCCTCGCCGACCTGCTCGCTCATCCGGGCGCCGATCATGTGCACGCCGACCACGGGGCCGTCCTTGACCCGGACCAGCTTCACGAAGCCCTGCGTACCGAGGATCTTGCTCTTGCCGTTGCCCGCGAGGTTGTAGTTGTAGGTCGCGACGTTCTCGGCGCCGTGCTTCTCCTTGGCCTGCGCCTCGGTGATGCCGACGGAGGCGATCTCCGGGTCGCAGTAGGTCGCGCGCGGGATGCCCGACTCGACGATCGCGACCGGGTTCAGGCCCGCGATCTCCTCGGCGACGAAGATGCCCTGGAGGAAGCCGCGGTGGGCCAGCTGCAGGCCGGGGACGATGTCGCCGACCGCGAAGACGTTGGGGAGGTTGGTCCGCAGCCGGTCGTCGGTGAGCACGAACCCGCGCTCCATGCGTACGCCCTGCTCCTCGTAACCGGTGTTGGCGGTCGACGGGCCACGGCCGACGGCGACCAGGAGGACCTCGGCCTCCAGGGTCTCGCCCCCGGCGATGGTGACCTTGACGCCGGAGTCGGTCTTCTCGACCTTCTCGAACGGCTTGCCGGTCTTGAACCCGATGCCGCGCTTGCGGAACGACCGCTCGAGCTGCTTGGAGATGTCCTCGTCCTCGGCGGCGACCAGGCGGGGCAGCGCCTCCACGATGGTCACGTCGGCGCCGAAGGACTTCCAGGCGCTGGCGAACTCGACGCCGATGACGCCGCCGCCGAGCACGATCGCGCTCGCCGGGACGCGGTCCATGGTCAGCGCGTGCTCGCTGGCGATGACCCGCTCGCCGTCCAGCTCCAGGCCGGGCAGCGTCTTCGAGTAGGAACCGGTCGCCAGCACGACATGCCGGCCGGTGTAGCGCCGGCCGTTGACCTCGACGGTGTCGGCCGAGACGAGCTTGCCGGTGCCCTCGACATAGGTCACCTTGGCCGCCTTGACGAGGCCCTGCAGACCCTTGTAGAGGCCGGCGACCACGCCGTCCTTGTACGCGTTCACGCCGCTCATGTCGACGCCGATCAGCTCGGCCTTCACGCCGAAGGCGGCGGCCTCGCGGGTCTGGTCGGCGACCTCACCGGCGTGCAGCAGCGCCTTCGTCGGAATGCATCCGCGGTGCAGGCAGGTGCCGCCCAGCTTGTCCTTTTCGATCAAGGCGACGCTCAAGCCCAGCTGAGCCGCGCGCAATGCGGTCGCGTAACCACCGCTTCCGCCGCCGAGAATCACCACATCGAACGTGTCGCTCACGTCATCTCCCACCGAGTGCAACGCTACCGGCCGGGCGGCCCTTCGTGAGAGCACACCCCACGCCGGTCATCTTGTCACTCGGCGGCCCACCCCGCGCACAGAGGTGCCCAAGGACACGTTACCCCCGCGTACTCTTGAACCCGCTTCGACAACGGATGAGGAGCGTCAGTGGGATGGCTTCGGCGGCTTCTCGACGGCGACCAGACGCCTTCGGGGAGTGTCACCCGGCAACAACCGGTGGATTTGTCGCACCTTGAGTGGTTTGCCCGCAACAAATACGGCGTCGAGGCGTACATCGAGCCCCAGACGACGGTGACTCAGACCACGGTCATCCTCATCGCCCACGATGGAGAGTGGACCCGCCGGCGAGTCGGATCGCCGCAGGTCGCGTGGCGGTGGGGCCGATCACTGAACATCCCGGTCTACGACGTCCACCTCACCGGGTACCCGCAACGGATTCGCGACTACAACGCCCGGCAGCGCCGGACCGCCTGAGCGTGCGTGGTCTTCGCGTTATCCGGGATAACGCGGCCTCACCGACAGCGGGAGAGGACGTTATCCCGGAAAACGCGGCCAAACCGGAGACTGTCAGCCGTTGGCGGCGATGTCGTCCACCACCGACAGCAGCGTACGCAGCGGCACGGCGGTGCCGCCCTTGGTCAGGTAGCCGTTGGTGTCGCCGGAGAACGCCGGGCCGGCGATGTCGATGTGCGCCCAGTCGACCCCCTCGGCGACGAACTCCCGCAGGAAGATCCCGCCCTGCAGCATGTGCCCGGAACGCTCCATGCCGGCGCTGACCTGGAGGATGTCGGCGACCTCGGACTCCATCGTCTTGCGGATGTCGTCGGGCAGTGGCATCGGCCAGGCGGCCTCGCCGACGGCGTCGCCGGCCGCCTTGATCCGGGCGGTCAGCGACTCGGTGCCCATCAGGCCGGAGACCCGCTTGCCGAGGGCCACCACCTGACCGCCGGTCAGCGTCGAGGTCTCCAGCAGGTAGGCCGGCTCCTCCTCGCAGGCGCGGGCGATGGCGTCACCCAGGATCATCCGGCCCTCGGCGTCGGTGTTGAGCACCTCGACGCGCTTGCCGCCGCGCATCGTGACGACGTCACCCGGCCGGTACGCCGACCCGGAGACCATGTTCTCGGCGATCGGCACGTAGGCGGTGACCTGGACGGCCGGGCGCAGGGCGGCGATGGCGACCATCGCGCTCGCGACCGCCGCCGCGCCCGCCATGTCGCTCTTCATCTCCCACATGCCCTGGCCGGGCTTGATGGAGACGCCGCCGGTGTCGAAGGTGATGCCCTTGCCGACCAGCGCCACCTTGACCGGGTCGGCGACCCCCTCCGGCCGGTACGCGATGCGCACGAGCCGGGGCTCGGCGTCCGACCCCTGGCCGACGGCGAGGATGCCGCCGTAACCGCCTTCGATCAGCGCCGCCTCGTCGAGCACCTCGACCTCGAGCCCGGCGTCCTTGGCCGCGGCCGCGATCTGCTCGGCCAGCACCGGCGGGCGGAGCTGGTTGGCCGGCGTGTTCACCCAGTCGCGAGCGCGGTAGACGGCGGCCGCCACGATCGCGGCACGGTCCAGTTCGGCCTGGGCCGCGTCGTCCTTCGCGTCCGGCACCAGCACGGCGATCGAGTCGACCGGGTCCTTGCGGTTGGGCTGCGGCTTCGACTTGTACCCCGCGAACTTGTACGCCCCGAGCTGGGCGCCCTCGACGACGGCGCGCAGCGACGGCATGTGCGAGACCGAGTCGTCGTCGGACAGCGGCAGGGCGAACGCGATGTCGGCCGTCCCGGCCAGGGCACGGGCGGCGTTGCCGGCGGCGCGCCGCAGGGTCTCCGGGGTGGGCGCGGCGCCGGTCGGCTCCGGGCCCAGCCCGACGGCGACCACGATCGGGGCGGTGATGGCGCCCAGCGTGGCCAGCTTGGTGACCTCGCCCGCCGAGCCGGTCGCGCCCAGGAGGCTCAGCGTGGCGCTCAGCCGGCCGTCGAAGGCGGCCGCGACGCTCTGCGCGCCCGAGGCCAGCAGAAGATCCCGGGACTCGGCCTCCTCACCGGGGCTGTGCACCCCGATGACGACGGCGTCCACGGCCAGCTCGGCGGGATCGGTGTCGAACAAGCTCAGTGCGATAGAGGTGGTCACCCGGGTTCTCCGAATCACAGACTGCACTCCCTGCGGCTCGCGCGAGCGCTCCCCGGCAAAGATCCTGACCCTGCGACTCTAACCACATCGGGGGCAGCGGGTAAGTTCGTCCCCATGTCTGACGTGACCAGCGCCGCTCACCAGCCTCTTTTCCGGTCGCCCGCACATGATCGGCACGTGGCGCTGGGCGCCAAGTTCGCCCCCTTCGGGGGCTGGGAGATGCCCCTCGAGTACGCCGGGGGCGGCGTGCTGAAGGAGCACACCGCGGTCCGGGAGGCCGTCGGCGTGTTCGACGTGTCGCACCTGGGCAAGGCCCGGATCACCGGACCGGGCGCCGCGGCCTTCGTCAACGCCTGCCTGACCAACGACCTCGACCGCATCAAGCCGGGCAAGGCGCAGTACACGCTGTGCTGCGACGACCGGACCGGTGGCGTCGTCGACGACATCATCGCGTACCTCTTCGCCGACGATCACGTCTTCCTGATCCCGAACGCGGCGAACACCGCCGAGGTCGTCCGCCGGCTGACCGCCGCCGCGCCGGCCGGGCTGACTGTCACGAACGAGCACCCCGACTACGCCGTCTTCGCCGTCCAGGGACCGAAGTCGGCCGAGCTGCTCGCCGCGCTGGGCCTGCCGACGGACCACGAGTACATGAGCTTCGAGGTGGCCACGCTGAACGTCGGGGACCAGCCCGTCGAACTGACCGTGTGCCGCACCGGATACACCGGCGAGCACGGCTACGAGCTGGTCGTCCCGGCCGGCCGAGCGGCCGAGGTGTGGGACGCCCTCTTCGGTACGCCGATCGAGGCGCGCGCCTGTGGCCTCGCCGCCCGGGACACGCTGCGGACGGAGATGGGCTATCCGCTGCACGGTCAGGACCTGTCGCCGGAGATCAGCCCGGTCGAGGGCCGGGCCGGGTGGGCCGTCGGCTGGCACAAGCCGGCCTTCTGGGGCCGTGAGGTGCTGCTGGCCGAGAAGGAGGCCGGCTCGGTGCGTACGCTCCGGGGCCTGGTCGCGAACGACCGCGGCATCCCGCGCCCGCACATGAGCGTCTACGTCGGCGACGACATCGTCGGCGAGATCACCAGTGGCACCTTCTCGCCGACCCGCAAGGCCGGCATCGCGCTGGCCCTCATCGACACCGCCGCCGGGCTGGTCGAGGGCGACACCGTCGAGGTCGACATCCGGGGTCGCCGGTCCACGATGACCATCACCCGGCCGCCGTTCGTCACCCCGTCCGTCCGCTAGCCGCCACCATCGGGCGCCGCCGTTTCCGTCGGGTGCTGCCGACCGGCTGCCGTTGCGGCTGGATCAGGGTTCCAGGTCGAATCTTGCCCCAAGATTCGACCGAGAACCCTGATCCAGCGCCCAAAGGCAGGGCGCCGAGAGGCAGGGCGCCGAGAGGCAGGGTGCCGAGAGGCAGGGTGCCGAGAGGGTCAGGCGTCCAGGGTGGAGAGGTCCGCAGCCAGGTTCGGCCGGACCCAGTCGAGCACGCGCTGCTCCTCCTCCGGCGGGTACAGCCGGACCGCCAGCTCGACGACGAGGATCAGCCAGAGGTAGACGCGGTAGAGGCACAGCCGCAGCTGTTCCTCGTCGGTCAACGGCCGCCCGAGATACCCGTCGACGACCGCCGCCGCCTCTTCCGGCCCGCAGAACGTGATCAGCGAGACGAGTTCCAGGATCGGGTCGGCGTACAGGGCCCGCTCGCCGTCGATGATGCCCTCGACCGCCCACCCGCCCGGTTCGCGGCGGACGAAGATGTTGCCGTCCCAGAGGTCGAAGTGGACCAACGCCGGCTCGGTCACCACGTCCAGCGCGGCCGCGTGCCGGTCGAACAAGGCCCGCACCTCGCTCACCGGCCGCGTCAGGTCGCGGCCGAACTCCTCCGCGTCGGCCAGGATGTCGGCGATGATCGCCAGGAACGACTCGCGCCAGCTCGCCGATCTGGTACGCCCGTCGCGGCGCGGATATCCGAAGAGCTCTCCGCGTACGCGATGCAGCCGCGCGCTGAGTTCGCCGATGCGCTGCCGGACCTCCCGGATCTCCGCCGCGCTCAGGTCCTTCTTGACCTCGGAGAAGAGCCCGCCGCCGAGGCGTTCCATGATCATGAAGCCGGTGTCGGGATCGGCGTGCCAGAGCCGGGGGAGCGGCACGCCGGCCGCCGCCGCCTTCTCGTAGAACTCGATCTCGGTCCGCATGAGGTCGACCTCGTACCGCAGTTGCCGCAGGGCCGGATCGGGGGCGACCTTGAGCACCACCTGCCGCCCGTCGGCGAGCGTCACCGCGTGCACGGCGGCGTAGAAGCCCTCGGTGAACTCCGAGTGCGTGACGACCTCGGCGTCGGGCCCGAGTCCGGCCCGGATGAACTGCCGGATGTCGTCCGGCGTCAGCTTGCGCTTCGTGACGCTCTCCATGGCGGACATCATCGACTGAGAGCGCTCCCAGCGGCAACCCCCGTCTCGTCCCGGGTCTTGAGATCATTAGGGTCGCCGGTATGACGGTGACGTACGAGCAGCTCAAGCAGTGGGTTCTCGACCTGCCCGGCGGAGCGGAGGTCATGGTGGCCGAATGGGGCCACCCGACGCTCCGGGTCAACGGCAAGATGTTCGCCTCCGGGGCTCCGGACAGCCCGCACTGCACCGTCAAGGCGAGCAAGGACGAGCAGGAGCAGCTGCTCGCCACCCAACCCGACGTGTACGCCGTCGCCGCCTACGTGGGCCGGTTCGGCTGGGTCCGGGTGGACCTGGCGAAGGCCGACCCCGACGAACTGCACGACCTCGTCGTCGAGGCGTGGCGGCGTACTGCGCCGAAGAAGCTGGTCCAGCAGTACGACCAGGCGCGATGACGGCTCGTCGTCCGGTGCTCGTCGGCATCGGCCTGCTCGCCGGGGTGATGTCCGCGTTGTTCGGCGTCGGCGGCGGTGCGGTCGTCGTGCCCGCCCTGGTCGCCTGGTGCGGCCGGGATCAGCGGCAGGCGGTCGCCACCTCGTTCCTCGCGATCGGCCCGCTGTCGCTCGCCGCCATGATCGGGTACGCCCTCCACGGCGAGGTCGACGTCGTGGTGGCGCTCCCGTTGATCGCCGGTTCACTGATCGGGGCGTGGATCGGCACTCACCTGCTCACGAAGTTGCCGCTCGGCGTACTGCGGTGGATCTTCGCGGTCTTCGCCTTCGGCATCGCCATCCGCATGGCGTTCGGCACCGCCGAGCCGACCGGGGCGGTGGATCACGGCTGGCGGCTGGTGTGGCTGATCCCGGCGGCGGTCGCGATCGGCGTCCTCGCCGCGTTGACCGGCGTCGGCGGCGGGGCGGCCATGGTGCCGCTCATGCAGCTCGGCTACGGCCTCTCCGCGGTCCTGGCCAAGGGCACGTCGCTGCTCGTGATCCTGCCGACCTCGGCCCTCGGCAGCTGGCGCAACCTCCGCAACGGGCTGGGCTCGGTGCCCGAGGCGCTGTGGATCGGCTGCTCCGGGATGCTCGCCGCGCTCGCCACCGCTCAGCTGTCCGTACGCCTGCCGCAGTCGGTGGCGGACCGCCTCTTCGCCGGTTTCCTCGTCTTCGTCGCACTCCGCACCGTCTGGCCGCGCCGCGCCTGAGCGACCTGCGTCAGGTCGTCCGGAGTGCGGCGGGCGGCAGGAGTCCGCAGCGCCGGGCGGCGGCCCGCACCCGCGCACTGATGACGCGCTGCTGGTCCTGACTCAAGTACGCCCGCGACCCGTACAGCGATCGGTAGCGGGGCAGCAGATGCGGGTGGTTGCGGGCGAGCCAGGCGGCATACCACTCCTTGGCCCCCGTACGCAGATGCAGTGGGATCGGCATCACCCCGGCCGCGCCCGCGGCCGCGATCGCCTCGACGGTGGTGGCGATGGACTCCTCGGTGTCGGTCAGCCCCGGCAGGATCGGCGCCATGAGCACGTTGACCTCGAAACCGGCGTCGGACAGCCGGCGCACCACGTCGAGGCGGCGCTGCGGGCTGGGCGTTCCGGGTTCGACCGAGCGCCACAGCGTCTCGTCGAGGAAGCCGATGGAGAGGGCGAGCCGGACCGAGGTCACCTCGGCGGCCTGCTTGAGCAGGTCGACGTCGCGCAGGATCAGCGTGCCCTTGGTCAGGATGGAGAACGGGTTCGCGAAGTCGCGCAACGCGGCCAGGATCTCCCGCATGAGCCCGTAGCGGCCCTCGGCCCGCTGATAACAGTCCACATTGGTGCCCATGGCGATCGGCGCTCCGGTCCAGGAGGGCCGGGCCAGTTCGCGGCGCAGCACCTGACCGGCGTTGACCTTGACGATCACCTTGCTGTCGAAGTCCTGCCCCGAGTCGAGGTCGAGGTAGGTGTGCGTGTTGCGGGCGAAGCAGTTGTGGCTGACCACGCCGTTGGCGATGAAGTCGCCGGAGCCGGTCGTGATGTCGAACAGGTTCTGGCGCTTCTCCAGCGGTTCCACGTGCACGACGTCCAGGGTCGATGCCGCGCCCACGTACGCACCCTCCAGCGGGCCGCTCGGCGGGGTCTGGCCGAACCCGGCCAGCCGGTCGCCCTCGGCCACATGCCGCCAGCCATTGGTGGTCAGGAACCGGTGGTCGCCGCTCGCCACGAGCTGGGTGCCGTCGGCCAGGGTCACCCGGAACGCCGGCTTGTAGGTGATCCAGTGGTCGAGCACCTCGGTCACCGCATAACGGCGGCGCGAGCCGAACCGGACCGTGCCGTAGATCTTGTCCCCGACCCGCAGCTCGGCCAGCGGGCGGGTGTGGCCGTCGGCCATCAGGATCTGGGTGTCGCCGCCGAGGCAGTAGACGCAGGCGTGCGAGCAGCCGCGATAGGGGTTGACCGTCCACTCGAACGGGACCTGGGACTGACTGGGCACTCGGTTGAGGAGCGACTTGGCGTTGATCTCGTAGAACGTCATCCCGGCGAAGCCCGGCGTGTCGAACGTCCGTGCTATGGCACCGGGGATGTCGAACAATCCCGGCTGCGTCGGCGGCAGGGGTGGGGTCGCCGACGCAGCCGGGAAGTCAGTGGGGGGTACAGCTGAAGAAGCAGCTTGGCCGAGCCATCGCATACGTCGATTAGAACACGTGTTCTAGGAGAGGGTCAAGCCGATCAGCACCAGCGTCACCACCAGCTCAGTGGCCGCGCCCAACACGTCTCCGGTGATGCCGCCCAGTCGGCGTACCAGATGGCGAAGCAGCAGGAGCGGCGCGAACAGGGCGAGGGCGACGACAGCCGGCCCCTGCCACGGGCGGCCCGGCACCGCGGGAATCGCCAGCGCCGCCACGGCGAGCGCGGTGAGCAGCGCGACCACCCGGGGGACCGAGCCCGCGACGAAGGCGCCGAGCCCGTCGGGCCGCGCGGACGGGATGCCCCGCGCGCAGGCCAGGGTGATCGCGCAGCGGCCGGCCGCGAACGCCGCGACCACGGCCCAGAACGGCGCCTCGGCCAGGGTCAGCGTCTGGAGCAGCAGGACCAGCACCAACGCGACGACGCCGAACGGCCCGACCTCGGGCGACTTCATGATCCGCAGCGCCCGCTCCCGGTCGCCATAGGACCCCAGAGCGTCCACCGTGTCCGCGAGGCCGTCCAGGTGCAGCCCCCGGGTCAGGAGCGCGGCCAGGCCGACGGTGAGCGCCCCGGCGATCGGCGCGGCGGTGACCTCGCGCAGACCCACGAGCACCGCGCCCAGCACCGCCCCGAGCGCCGCGCCCAGCCAAGGCGCCAGCGCCATCGCCCGCCCGGCCGCGCGCCGGTCCAGGACACCGGTCGCCGGGGAGGGCTTGCCCGAGCCGCCAGAAGCGCGGTCAGGCACCGGCACCACGGTGAACGTGGTCACCGCCAGACGCAGCGCGTCACGCCAGGCCGTCGGCGGCATCCAGGTCCGCCTTTTCTTTCTCTTCCTCGACTGGTACGCCGTCAGCGGTCGCTGACCGCACTTCTGGCGGCTCGGTCAAGCCCTCCCCGGCGACGGCGACGCGCCCGGTAGCGGGTGCGCCGGCGATCATCGCGGTCTGGGCGAGGCTGATCGCCGACTGGATGAGCGGCAGCGCCGCGAGCGCCGACGCCCCCTCGCCGAGGCCCAGCCGCAGGTCGAGGAAGGGTTCGAGGCCGAGGACGTCGGCGCCCTGCAGCGTCGCGGGATCGCCGCCCGCGTCGGGCAGCAGACACCAGTGCCGCACCTGTCCGGCGAGATCCCGGGCGAGCAGCGCGGACGCGATCCCGACCGGGCCGTCCATCAAAACCGGCGTACGCCGGGCGGTGGCGCCGAGCAGGATGCCGACCGCGATGGCGAAGTCGACGCCGCCGATCCGGGCCAGCAGCATCTTCGGGGAGAACGAGTCCTCCCGCAGTCGGTTCAGCGCGTCCCGGGCGGCAGCACACCGCCGCATCCAGGAGTTGTCGTCTACACTGCCGTCGGCGCTGACCCGGCGGCCAAGCAGGGCGGCCAGTTCGGCCGAGGTCATCGCGGAGATGAGCGTCGCCGCGACGGTGTCGGCACCCGCTCCGCAGGAGCCGAGCACGATGAGGTCGACTCCAGCGTCCACCGCCTCCTCGGCCAGCCGCCAGCCGTGGCGCAGCCCGGCCTCCACCGCCTCCGGGGTCGCGGCGTCGACCCACTCGATGTCGCCCGCCGTCGCCGCGTCGACGACCTGAATCGTCGCCCCCGTACGCGCGGCCAGCAGCCCGATCGGACCGGCTCCGGCGCGCGCCTGCGCCGCCCAGTGCGCCGAGTCGCCGGGGTCCACGCCGGCCGCGATATTGCCCTCGTGGTCGGCGTACAGAAGCATCATGCGCACCGAACGCCACGGGTGCGGCGTCGCCGCCCGCTGCGTCGCCGCGGCGAACCGGATCGGCTTGGCCAGCTTGCCGAAGCCCGAGCCGGGCAGGTCCAGCGCGGAAAGGCGCGCCTTGGCGTCCCGCTCGGCCTCCTCGTCCGGCAGCGGCAGCTCCATGTTGGCCTGGATGACCAGCCCCGTCGCGATCATCGGGAGGGTCATCGTCGGCTCGGTGAGCGCGCCCCCGGCGGTGTCCGGCTCGGCGACCGGCGTGATGACCTCAGGGACGTCCATCTCGACGGCCTGCGCGGGCTGTGAGGTGATCACCGGCCGGGCCGGCGCGGTCTCCTCCACCGGGCCGCCCTGCGGTTTCAGCCAGGTCGGCTGCCCGGCGATGACCAGCGCGACCCGCTCGGTCGCGTCGGCGACGATCTGGTTGATCTCCCCGACCAGGTCGGCGAAGTCGGCGCCGGACTCCGTGGCGGGGACGAGGCTGAGCCCGACCTCCGGGCTGACGAGCACGACCTGAGCCGGACAGGCCGCCACCGAGCGCCCGAGCGCGTCGATCCGTTCCCGGCGCTCCTCCTTCGACAGCGGCAACAGCCGGGCGGCCCAGCCGCCGAGGTCGTCGACCAGCAGCACCTCACCCGCTTCCGCCGTACGCAGCGCGACCAGCAGATCGGTCGGATCGTCGATCTCCTCGACGGTCCACTCGGCCGGCCGGCGGGCGCGGTGCGCCTCGATGCGCTGCTGCCACGCCTCGTCGGCGGGATCGGTCTGCGCGGTCGCCACATAGCGGACCGCACCGCCGGACGCGGCCTCGGTCGCGAGAGCCTCGGCGAAGTCCGACTTCCCGGAGCGGATGCCACCGAGCACCAGCGCGGCCGGCCACGCCGGGGAGTGCTTGCGCGAGCCGCCAGGAGTGCGGTCAGCTTCTTGTGCCATGGCACGTAATCTAGTGGCTTGTTGGTCTTGCCCGCAGCGAGGGAGGCACGGCGATGGCGTGGACATGGCGGTACGAGGACGCGGACGGCCAGCCGGTCGAACATCCGGCCGAATCGTTCGGCGGGCAGGCCGACGCCGAATCGTGGCTGGGTCAGACCTGGAAAGAGGCGGTCGCGGCAGGCGCGGCGACCGCGGTCCTCGTCGAGGACGACCGGATCGAGTACCGGATGAGCCTGCTCTCCCCGTAGTCCTTCAGGGCTGGATCAGGGTTCTCGGTCGAATCTTGATTGAAAATTAGAACCACAAACCAGATGACACCAGGGCGGATTGGGGCGGGGCCCGGGGCTGGGGGAGGGGC
>NZ_JBFAHM010000010.1:10054-71152 GCF_040654195.1 Hamadaea sp. NPDC050747 | reverse complement strand
GTTCTCGGTCGAATCTTGAAGCAAGATTCGACCGAGAACCCTGATCCAGCGAGCGCTTAGGGGCGCTGGGCCGGCGACTGCGTCTGGGCCGGGTCGCGCTCGACGACCGGCTCCAGCACCTCGTCGATCGCCTTGAGCAGATCCGCGCCGAGCTTCACGCCGGACGCCTTGACGGTGTCCCGGAGCTGCTCGGGCCGGGTCGCGCCGACGATCGCGCTGGAGACGTTCGGGTTCTGCAGCACCCAGGCCACGGCGAGCTGGGCGAGGGTGAGGTCGGCCTGCGCCGCGATCGGCTTGAGCTGCTGTACCCGGGTGAGCACGTCGTCGGCGAGCCACTTCTGGATGAAGTGCGAATTCGCCTCGTCGGTCGCGCGGGACCCGGCGGGCGGCGGCTGCCCCGGCAGGTACTTGCCGGTCAGGACGCCCTGCGCCATCGGCGACCAGACGATCTGGCCCAGCCCCAGCTCCTCGGAGGTGGGGACGACCTCGGCCTCGATGACCCGCCACAGCATGGAGTACTGCGGCTGCGAGGAGACCAGCGGAATGCGCAGCTCGGTCGCGAGCGCGTGCGCCTGCCGGATCTGCTCGGCGGTCCACTCCGAGACGCCGATGTAGTGGGCCTTGCCCGCGTGGACGATGTCGGCGAACGCCACCATCGTCTCCTCCAGCGGAGTGCTGTAGTCGAAGCGGTGCGCCTGATAGAGGTCGACGTAGTCGGTCTGCAGCCGGCGCAGCGACCCGTCGATCGACTCCATGACGTGCTTACGGGACAGGCCACGGTCGTTGCGGCCCGGCCCGGTCGGCCAGTAGACCTTGGTGAAGATCTCCAGCCCCGCCCGGCGCTCGCCCTTGAGCGCCCGGCCCAGCACCTCCTCGGCGCGGGTCCCGGCGTACACGTCGGCGGTGTCGAAGGTCGTGATGCCGAGGTCCAGCGCTTCGCGTACGCACGCCCGCGCGGCCTCCTCCTCGACCTGCGAGCCGTGCGTGATCCAGTTGCCGTAGGAGATTTCACTGACGAGCAGGCCAGAGCGGCCGAGATGACGGAACTCCATGCCACCGACCCTATCGGGGTCGGCCACCAGCGAACCTATCGGGTGAGGCGTCAGGAGGGCGGTCAGAGCACCGGTTTGGTGTCGGCAAGCAGCCGGTCGATCTCCTCGATGACGGCGATCCGGCTGCCCAGCTCCATGTCGATCAGCGGCCGGCCACGCCGGTCGAGCGCGCCCCACTTGCCCTGCGGGCTGGCGACGAGGAACGCGACCGGATGGATGACCAGGGCCGGGTGCACCGGCGGGACGACCATCTTGCCGGTCTTGTCGACGACGCCCTTGCGGCCGCCGTTGTCCACGATCGCGAGGCCCTCGTCGGTGAAGCCGTCGACGTAGCGGCCGTCGGTGAGCGCGGTGGCGAACGCCGCGAACTGCGTCGGCACCACAACCTTGCCGGTCTTGTCGACCGCGCCCCAGCCGCCCCGGCGTACCGCGGCGACACCCCGGCGGAAGGGACGGACGTCGTCGAAGCCACCGGGGATCACGATCCGGTTCTTCTTGTCGATCGCCACCCAGCCACTGTGACCGTCCCGCGACACCCAGGCCAGGCCCTCGTTGAACGAGCCCACCCCGAGCCAGCCCGCCTGCGCGTCGATCAGGCGCAGCCCGGCCTCGTCGATGAGCTCCCAGGTCTCCGACTCCGGGCGGCGTACCCAGGCGACCCCGTCGCGGAACGGCTGGACGTCGGCGAACGCCGGCGAGATCCCGGTGGTGCCGGACGGGTCGACGTAACCCCAGCACTGCTTCTTGTCGTCGAACTGCGGCACCGGCGGCTTGTGCACCCGCAGGATCTCGTCCCGCGTACGCGGATAGGGGCCCCACCCGTTCTCGGCGACCTTGCGGAAGACGGCGTCGAGGGCGATCTCGGTCCGGGCCATCAGCTCCGGGTCCTCGACCTTGCGCAGCTCAAGCGCCTTCTCGAAGTGGTTGCAGGCCTCGATGTAGCGGCCCTGGTCGTAGCAGGACTTCCCGGCGTGCTCGTGCATCGTCGCGCGCAGCCGGTCGGGCAGCTCCGGCGAGTTGGCCTCAGCGAACAACTGGTCGGCGTCGGCGAAGTCGCCCCGCCACTGCAACACGTGCGCCAGCCGGGCCTGCGCGATCGCGATCCGGCGCAGCTGACCGGTCGCCTCGGCGTGCATCAGCGCCATCTTGGCGTCCGACAGCGCCTTGCTCAGATCGCCGAGAATCCGGGAGACCACCGCCCGCAGGCTCAGCAGCCGGGCACGTACGGCGTTGTCGGTCGCCGGGGTGAGCTTGGTCGTCAGCCGATCCCGGATCTCCCGCAGCAGATCCGGGTCGTCGACGAGTTCCCGCAGCGTGTCGTGGTGGAACCGCCACTCGATCGCGGCCAGCTCCTGCTCGGGGTCCGGCGTCTTCTCCTCGGCCGTCGCGTCCTCGACCGCGTCGAGTTCCTCGCTCGCCTCCTCGGCCGGCTTCGGCTCGACCTCGGCGGCCTGCTCCTCGGCCGCCGTGACGTCGGCCAGCGTCTTCGGGCGTACCAGGGGATGCAACATCGTAGGCGCGGACAGGGCCGGAGCCGCGCCGCTCGCGCTGGCCGCGACCGGAAGCACCGTGTCGGGTGTGGCCACCGCGGCCGGCGAGACCGGCGCGTCCGAGGTCTCCTGATCGACCGGCGCGGCGCTCACCGGTACGCCGCTCGCGGGCGCGGCGCTGGTGGGCGCGGCGCTCACCGGAGCGGCACTCACGGGCGCCGCACTGGCCGGAACGGCGCTCGCGGGCGCGGCGCTCACCGGGGGAACCGCGCTGACCGGCGCGGCGCTCACCGGAACACTGCCCGCCGGTGGCGCACTGAGCGGAGCGGCCATGGGTGGCGCGGCGGCGGCCTGCGGAGCCTGAGGCGCGGGCGCCTGCGGTACGGCGGCGGAGCCGTGCGCGCTACGGCCGGGCTGGCCGTAGACCTGGCCGGACGGCGGACCGTACTGCCCGCCTTGCGGTCCGGGTTGGCCGTGTCCGGGCTGGCCCTGGCCCGGCTGGCCCTGGCCTGGCAGCGCGCCGTGCTGGCCGAAGCCGGGCTGGCCTTGACCGGGCTGGCCTAGACCGGGCTGGCCCTGGCCATGCTGCGGGCCTTGGCCGGGCTGCTGGCCCTGCGGGCCTTGACCGTGCTGTGGGCCCTGCGGGCTCTGACCTGGCTGCTGGCCCTGCGGGCCTTGACCGGGTTGCTGGCCTGGACCGGGCGGGCCGTAGCCCTGACCGGGCGGGCCGAATTGCGGGCCGTGCGATGGCTGGCCGTGCGGCGGCTGCGGGTGCCCCGGCTGCCCGTAGACCTGGCCGGGCGGCCCGTACTGCTGACCGGGCTGACCCGGGCCCTGCGCCGGCTGCCCGTGCGGTCCCTGCGGGCCGTTCGCCGGGAACTGCCCTGGCGGGAACTGGCCGGGCGGGAACTGGCCGGGCGGCGGACCGTAGCCGGGCTGGGCGTAGCCGGCGCCGGGGTGCTGCGGGTGACCGGGGTGCTGGGGCTGGCCGGGGTGGTGCGGGTGACCGTTGGCCCCCGGCGGCAGCGGCTGGCCGTTCGGCCCGAACTGCGGCTGGGCCACGCCGGTCGGCCGGGGCGGGAACGGCCCGGGCGGCGTAGCCTGGCCGCGCGGCGGCGCGTCGGCGTGGTCGTCGGCGGGCTGACGCTGAGCGGGCACCTTGGACCAGGGCGAGGTCGGCGTGCCAGCCCAAGCTGGGACGTCCGACCCGGGCCGGTCGTTGGTGCGCTCGATGGTCACGCCACACCTCGTGAAGATCGGGTCGCCGGTGCCCCGGCGAAAACGGCTGTCCCGCCGTTCCCCGCCGACGATAGGGTCACCCCGGCCGGCTGAGAAGATGCGGTTGCAACGGGAGGGTACGGCGTGCCGAATGTCACCGCCACTGTGGCTCGGGTACCTTTCCGAAACTTCTCCGAAGTGGTGGGACGATTCGGGGCATTAGCCGCGATCGGCTTCCGTCGTTACGCGACCTACCGGCAGGCCGCCCTCGCCTCCCTGGCGACCAACACGATGTTCGGGTTCCTGCGGTCATACGTCCTGCTCGCGGTGGCTGCCGGAACGGGCGCGGCGGCCGGCTACTCCACCGAGCAACTGCTCACCTTCGTCTGGCTTGGGCAGGGCCTGATCGGCGTCGTGCAGCTCTGGGGCTGGACCGAGCTGGCCGACCGCATCCGCAGCGGGGACGTCGTGATGGACCTGTTACGCCCACAGCGGCCGCTGACCACCTACCTCGCCCAGGATCTGGGCCGGGCCGGGCTGGCGATGCTCATCCGGTTCGCCCCGCCGCTCGTCGTGGCGAGCCTCGTCTTCGGGCTCGCCGCTCCGCGGCACCTCTGGACCTATCCGCTCGGGCTGCTGTCGATCGTGCTCTCCGTCGTCGTCTGCTTCTCCTGCCGCTTCCTCGTCAACGCGTGCGCGTACTGGCTGCTCGACAACCGCGGGCCGATGATGCTCTGGCTGTTCTGCTCCGGCCTGCTCGGCGGGCTGTTCTTCCCGCTGCACTTCCTGCCCGCGCCGCTGATGTGGGCGCTGTGGCTGGCGACGCCCTTCCCCTCCCTGCTCCAAGCCCCGCTCGACGTCCTCTCCGAGTACGCCGGCCGGCCCGGCCCGCTCGTGATCGTGGGCCTGCAACTGGTCTGGGCCGCACTCCTCCTCTGGGCGTGTGAACTCGTCCAGCGCCGAGCCGAGCGGAAGCTGGTGGTGCAGGGTGGCTGACCGGCCCTACTTCGCGCTCGCCGCCGCCCAGGTACGCAGCCAGGCGTCCTACCGGGTCTCGTTCTGGCTGGACATGGCGGGCAATCTCGTCGTGCTCTCCGCCGACCTCATCGCGATGCTGATCATGTTCCGGGTCACCGACGACCTCGGGGGCTTCACCCGTCCGCAGGTGCTGCTGATGTTCGCCGTCACCGCGGTCGCCTTCTCCGTGGCCGATCTGGCCGTCGGCAACATCGAGCGCATCCGCGTCTACGTCCGGACCGGGACGCTCGACACCGTCCTGGTCCGGCCGTTGGGCGTACTGGGGCAGTTGCTGGCGGTGGACTTCAGCATCCGGCGGCTGAGCCGGATCGTCTACGCGGCCGTCATCCTCGCGGTCGCGCTCCACCTCGCCCACGTCGCCTGGACGGTGCCGAAAGCGCTCCTGCTGCTGATCGCGATCGTGTCCGGGGCGCTCTTCTTCGCCTCGCTCTTCGTCGCCACGGCGACCGTGGCGTTCTGGTGGATCGAGTCGGGCGAGCTGGGCAACATCGTCACCTACGGCGGCCGGGACTTCACCTCGTATCCGATGTCGATCTACGGGGCGTGGTTCCGGCGGCTCTTCGGGTTCGTCCTCGGACTCGGGTTCATCTCGTACTATCCGGCGTTGGCCCTGTTGGGACAGCCGGACCCGGTCGGGCTGCCGGCCTGGACCGGCTGGGTCGCCCCGCTGGCCGGTCCGCTCGCCGCCGCCGTCGCGGCGCTCATCTGGCGTACCGGGGTGCGGCATTACAGGAGCACGGGATCATGACTGTCATCAAGGTTCGCGACCTGCGCAAGCACTTCACCGTCCGCAAGAAGACCGGCCGGTTCCGCCGGGAGTCCACCGAGGTACGCGCGGTCGACGGGGTCGATCTGACGGTCGACCGCGGCGAACTGCTCGGCTACCTCGGCCCCAACGGCGCGGGGAAGTCCACGACGCTGAAGATGCTGACCGGCGTACTCACCCCGACCGCCGGTGAGCTGAGCGTCTGCGGCCTCACCCCGGTGCCGCAGCGGCGGCGGCTCGCCGCGCGGATCGGCGTCGTCTTCGGCCAACGCTCGGCACTCCAGTGGGACCTCCCGCTGCGCGAGTCCTTCGCGTTGCTGCGCCACGTCTATCGCGTACCACCGGGTGATCACGAGGCGGCCTTGCGGCGTTGCCGGGACCTGCTGGACTTGGACGCCTTTCTCGACACCCCGGTCCGGCAGCTGTCGCTCGGGCAGCGGATGCGCGGCGAGCTGACGGCCGCGCTCCTGCACCAGCCGCAGGTGATCTTCCTCGACGAGCCGACCATCGGCCTGGACGTGCTGAGCAAGCAGGCGGTCCGGCAGTTCCTCGCGGAGCTCGGCGCCCGGGGCGACACGACGATCGTCCTCACCACGCACGACCTCGCGGACATCGAACGGCTCTGCAAACGCATCGTGGTCATCGACCACGGCCGGGTCGTCCACGACGGCTCGCTGACCGAGCTGCACGCCCGCTACGGCTCCCGCCGCCGGGTGACCGTCGACTTCTCGGCGCCCGTGACGGGGCTCTCGATCGAGGTGCCCGGCGTCACCCTGGAACGAGTGGAAGGCGCCCGGCTCGAATTCGCCCTCGAAAGCACGGCCGAGGTCGGCGACCTGCTGGCCCGGCTGGTCGCGGTCGGCGGCCTGCGTGACGTCACGATCGCCGAGCCCGAAATCGAGGATGTGATCTCCCGCCTCTACACCTCCCCGTCACCCTCGTCCGTCGGGTAGCCTTGCCGAGTTCAGGGCCGTAAGGGGCGTGCTGGTTCTCCGTGTGGGACGGCGCCGTCCCCGACCTTGAGCACGATGTACAGGGCCGTAAGGGGCGTACCGGTTGGGTGGGACGGTGCGCGCACCTCTTACGTTGGAGTCCCTGCTTGTCTCGCTATCGTGCGCTCGTCCAGACCACCGGACCGTTCTTCCTCGTCACCGCGTTCTTCGCCCGGCTGCCCGCGGCGATGGGCCCGCTGGGCGTGGTCACCCTCGTCGCCGCCTCGACCGGCAGCTTCGCCGTCGCCGGAGCGGTGGCCGCTGCCTTCGGGCTGGGCGCGGCGGTGGGCGGCCCGGTCGTCGGCGCCTTGGCCGACCGGCACGGCCAGCGGCCGATCGGGGTCACGGCCGCGGTCGTCGACGCGGTCGCCCTGACCGCGATCGTGCTCGCGGTCACCTCCGGCGCGGCCCCCGTCGTGGTCGCCCTGGTCGCCGCGCTCGCGGGCTTCGCGAATCCCCAGGTGGGTCCGCTGGTACGCGTCAGGTGGGCGGCCTTGTTCCGTGACCCGGCACGCACCCGGACGCTGCCCACGGCGTTCTCCTACGAAGGCGCCGCCGACGAACTGTCCTATATGGCCGGTCCGGCGCTGGTCGGGATCATCGCGCTGGCCGGACCGAGCGGACTGCCGCTGATCATCGCGGCGGTGCTCCTGCTGGTCGCCGCCGTCCCGTTCGCGCTGCACCCGACAGCCCCACCGGTACGCGTCGCCGCGGCGTTCCATCACCGCGACCGCCTCCCGATCGGCGCGGTGTCGTTGCTGGTCGCGGCGATGGCCGTCATCGGCGTCCTGTTCGGCGCCACCCAGACCGGCGTGACGGCGTACGCGGAGGAAACAGGCCTGCCCGGCGCGGCCGGACTGATCTACGCGGTCCTCGGCGTCGGCAGCGCGGCCGCCGGAGTCGCCACCGCCTGGCTGCCCGCCCGGTGGGGGCCGATCTTCCGGTACGCCACCTCCGCCGTGGCCCTCGCCGGTGGCGCGATCGCACTCGCAGTGCTCGGGACGTCGCTGGCCGGCGTCCTGGTGGCGATGGCCGTGCTCGGCGTCGTCAGCGCGCCCTACCTCATCGCCGTCAACGCCCTCGCCAGCGCGATCGGACCAGCCCGGCGGGCGTCGGCGGTGATGACGCTGGTCGCCTCCGGCGTCGTAGCCGGAGTCGCCGCCGGAGCCGCCGTCGCGGGCCGCCTCGCCGACGCGCACGGATACTCCGGTGCTTTCGCCGTGCCCGCCTTCGCCACGCTCGCCGGGCTGGCGCTCGCCGCCGCCTCCCGGCGGCTGCTCGCGCCCGCCCTGCGCCCCGCTCCCGCTGGCGCATCCGCTCCCGGCTCCGCCGCGCGCGTCGCTCCCGCTTCCGCGGGCGTCGCTCCCGCTTCCTTCGCGACGTCCCACGGGCGCCCGCGGGCGCGGGAGACTTCGCGTCATCCCGGATAACGCCGGCTCGCACAGTGATCGAGACGGCGTTATCCGGGATAACGCGCGGGGCTTACCCGTGACGCGTGTGTGGAGACGAGGTCAGCGGCGGGGTGGCGCGGTGAACGCGCCGACGTGGGTAGCCACCCATTCGACCAGCGGGTTCAGGGCCTGCCAGTCTCCGCGTACGACGGTGGCCGATGCGGCCGTGTGCAGAGACGCCGTGGGTTCGTGGTGGCGGAGGGCGACCAGTGATTCGTGCCGCATCAGCGCGAGGCGCGGGTGGTCGGCCGGCACTCCGCGGGGTCGTGTTTTGATCTTGTCTCCGGCCAGCTCGAAGTCGCTGTCCACCAGGGATGCGACGAGCGTGGCCAGTTCGGGGCCGGTGGCGGGGGAGTCGACGGCGGCCCGGTAGCGCGCGGTCTGCTCGCGGGTGTGCGCGTGGAATCCGGCGCCGGTGGTGAGCCCGTCGGCGTCGATCTGCACGTAGTATCCGATGCCGTCGAGGATTTCGCAGAACGCGCCCTGGTGGGTCTTGTAGGGTGACTTGTCCGCGGAGAAGCGAGTGTCCCGATACGGCCGGAATACTTTGGCGGCGCCCCATGAGTCGCCCAGCTCCTCGATCAGCGCGCTCATGGGCGCCTTGATCGCACGCTCGTAGACGTCCTTGTGCTCGGTCCAGTAGGTCTTCGAGTTGTCCGCGAGGAGTCCCTCGTAGAAGACCAGTGCCTCGTCCGGGAAGCCATCGAACCCCATCTCGCCAGCCTAGAGAGCGGCGACGACTTCGTCGCGCAAGGCCTCGGGGTCGATGCTCGCCGATCGCAGGACGTCCACCGCGGTGCCGCCTTCGCGGATCAGCGCCAGCAGCAGGTGGCCGTCGCTGATGTGGTCGTGCTTGAGCCGGATCGCCTCGCGCAGGCTCAGCTCCAGCACCTTCTTGGCCGCCGGGGCGAAGCCCAGCCGGCCGCGTACCGGTCCCGGTCCGTCCAGCGCGCCCGGCCCGAAGGCCTCCTCCAGCTTGTCGCGCACGACCGCGAGGTCGATGCCGATGGCGGCCAGCGCCTGCGCGTCCAGGCCGTTTCGTCGAATCATCTCGTACGCCGAGAGCCGGGTGAGTCCGTGCCGGGCGAGGATGCGCCGGGCGACCCCGTCGGGGGAGTCGAGGAGGCCGAGCAGGAGATGCTCCGGCCCGACCTGGCCGGCGCCGAGCTGCCGGGCGGCCTCCTGGGCGTGGACGACGGCCTGCCGGGCGTCGGTGTGGAACCTCTGGAACGGCATCGCTATTTCTCCTTCCCGAACAGTCCTCGGCCGCCGCCGAACTTCTTGTGCACCGCCTGCCGGGTCACCCCGAGCTGGGCGGCGATCTCCTGCCAGGTCCAGCCGAGGTTGCGGGCGTGCCGCACCTGGACGGCTTCGAGCCGCTCGGCCAGTTCGCGCAGTGCGCGTACCGCGCGTAGGCCGACGGCCGGGTCCGGGCTGCTCGCCGCCGCGGTCAGCCGTTCGGTGGCTGCGCGATCAGTCTCGCTCATGCTGTCAACTCTAGTTGACACGGCGGACGAAAACAAAGCCCGCACTCAGGCGGGCTTTGTTCTCGCGTCAGATCGCTTCGCCGAACTTCTTCCGGGCCTGCGGCATCCGCAGCCGCCGGAAGGTGATCGCGCGCATGAACGCGTAGAAGTAGAGCGTCCGCATCGAGACCCCCGGTTTGGGGAAGCGCTCGCGGACGAGGCGGTTCACCTTGCGGCAGATCAGGATGGTGTCGACCAGCGTCGCGAAGGCGATCGCGAACCAGACGAGCTGGGCGTACATGACGAAGGCCGGGTTGCCGGTGCCGGTGCCGAGCAGCACGACGAAGGCGCTGCCGAAGAACCAGGTGCCGATCGTCCGCCGCGAGTCGACGATGTCGCGGACCAGCTGCCGCTCCGGGCCCTTGTCCCGGGGCATCAGGTACCGCTCGTCACCCGCCTTCATGCCGGCCATCGCCTCGGACCGCTCGGCACGCTGCTTGTCCTTCATCCGCTTGTACGCCTCGCGCTTGTTGGCGGGCGGCGGTTCCGGCTTGCGGCGGCCGTCGGTGCGCTTCGGGGTGGCCTTGCCCTTGCCCGGCGTGTACGCCTTCGAACTCGCCTCCTCCGGAGACTCCTCAACGGTCACCGAGGTGACCGACTCCTCGGCTGATTCGGTCGGGGAGTCGGCGGATTTGCGGCGGAAGAGCGTAGACACGCGACAAGAGTAGCCGACGGGGACGGGACTTTCCCGCCGCCCGTCATGCCGCCTGGGTCACTGGACGCTCGGCCCGCGCGCCCAGGCCGGCCAGCTTCGCCTCGAAGTCCTCGTAGCCCCGGTTGATCAAGTCGACGCCGTGGACCCGGGAGGTCCCCTCGGCGGCGAGCGCGGCGATCAGGTGGCTGAACCCGGCCCGCAGGTCCGGGATGACCAGGTCGTGGGCGTGCAGCTTGGCCGGGCCGGCGATGACCGCCGAGTGACGGAAGCCACGGCGGCCGAAGCGGCAGGCGGCGCCGCCGAGGCACTCGCCGTAGACCTGGATCGTGGCGCCCATCTGATTGAGGGCGTTGGTGTAGCCGAACCGGTTCTCGTAGACCGTCTCGTGCACCACCGACAGGCCGTTGGCCTGGGTGAGCGCCACGACCAGGGGCTGCTGCCAGTCGGTCATGAACCCGGGGTGGACGTCGGTCTCGATGACCACCGGCCGGAGGTCGCCGCCGGGGTGCCAGAACCGGATGCCCCCGGCGACCGGGTCGTCGTCGACCTCGTAGCTGCCGCCGATGGACCGGAAGACGTTGAGGTAGGTCATCATGTCGGCCTGCCGCGCGCCCCGGACGAGGATGTCGCCCTTGGTCGCCAGCGCGGCCGAGGCCCAGCTGGCCGCCTCGATCCGGTCCGGGATCGGCCGGTGGCTGAACCCGGTCAGCCGCGGTACGCCCTCGATCTCGATCACGCGGTTGGTGTGCACCTTGATGATCGCGCCCATCTTCTGCAGGACGCAGATCAGGTCGACGATCTCGGGCTCGACGGCGGCGTTGGCCAGCTCGGTCACGCCCTCCGCGAGGACGGCGGTGAGCAGGATCTGCTCGGTCGCCCCGACAGACGGGTAGTCGAGGGTGAACTTGATGCCGTGAAGTCCGTTCGGCGCGGACAGGTGCAGCCCCTCCGGCGTCTTGTCGACGATCGCGCCGAACTGCCGCAGCGCCTCGAGGTGGAAGTCGATCGGGCGCGGGCCGATGTGGCAGCCGCCCAGGTCGGGGATGAACGCGTGGCCGAGCCGATGCAGCAGCGGGCCGCAGAGCAGGATCGGGATCCGGCTCGACCCGGCGTGCACGTTGATCTCGTCGATGCCGGCCCGCTCGACGTTCGACGGGTCGAAGATCAGCTCGCCGTCGAGGTCGCCGTCGGTGACGCGTACGCCGTGCAACTCCAGCAGACCCCGGACGATCTCGACGTCGCGGATGCGGGGGACGTCGAACATGCGGCTGGGCGTGTGGCCGAGCACCGCGGCCACCATCGCCTTGGAGACGAGGTTCTTCGCGCCCCGGACCCGGACTTCGCCGGTCAGGGGAGTGCCACCGGTCACGACGAGCAGGTCAGACAACACGACCTCCATGGGCGCGAAGAGTTGGTCGGGCGTACGAACCGCCGAAGCATACTCCCGGAATCGGTCGGCGTCAGAGGAGTCACGCCGATTCGGGAATAGCCGGAATCACTGATCACGCACTGGAACGACAATGTTGCGCGCCGTGTCCCTTTCGGCATTCTCCCGGCCGTCTCCGGTCCAGAGTGGACCTTGCCGATCCTCGATTCGGTGACAGCCCGGAGTCGGCCGATTACCGCAGTTCAGATGGCGCGGGCGAAACATTGACGAGCGCCTTTTCCGAACCGCCGATGTTCCCTGCGCGCGCAGTCGGAATCGTTCGATCCGCCTCATGTCTATTGCGGACAGGCGGCGAAAAGCGTCGCCCGTCGATCATGGAGTTTCCGGTCCCGACACGACAGTTAACTCCATGATCAACGGCAAGGTGGGCGGTTTAGGGGAGGGCGAGCATCTGGTCGAGGGCGACCCGGGCGTTGTGCGCGGTCTCCGGGTCGACCGTGATCTGGTTGGGCACCCGGCCCGCGACCAGCTCCTCCAGCGCCCAGACGAGGTGGGGCAGGTCGATGCGGTTCATCGTCGAGCAGTAGCAGACCGCCTTGTCCAGGAACATGATCTGCTTGTCCGGGTGGGCCAGCGCGAGCCGCCGGACGAGGTTCAACTCGGTGCCGACGGCCCAGGCGGAGCCGGCCGGCGCGGCCTCGATGGTCTTGATGATGTACTCGGTCGAGCCCACGTAGTCGGCGTTCGTCACGACCTCGTGGCGGCACTCAGGGTGCACCAGCACGTTGACTCCCGGTACGCGCTCGCGCACGTCCTCGACGGAGTCGAGGGTGAACCGGCCGTGCACCGAACAGTGCCCGCGCCACAGGATCATCTTGGCGTCCCGGATCTGCTGCTCGGTGAGCCCGCCGTTCGGCTTGTGCGGGTCGTAGAGGACGCAGTCGTCGAGGCTGTAGCCCATTTCGAGGACGGCGGTGTTGCGCCCGAGGTGCTGGTCCGGCAGGAAGAGCACCTTCTCGCCCTGCTCGTACGCCCAGTCGAGGGCGCGCTTGGCATTGGAGGAGGTGCAGACGACGCCACCGTTGCGGCCGACGAAACCCTTGATGTCGGCCGACGAGTTCATGTAGGTCACCGGCACGACCGACTCGGAGATGCCCAGGTCCTGCAGCAGGTCCCAGCACTTCTCGACCTGGCTCAGCACGGCCATGTCGGCCATCGAGCACCCGGCGGCGAGGTCGGGCAGCACGACCTTCTGCGCGTCGGTGGTGAGGATGTCGGCGGACTCGGCCATGAAGTGCACGCCGCAGAAGACGATGAACTCCGCGTCGGGCCGGGCGGCGGCCTCGCGGGCGAGCTTGAACGAGTCGCCGGTCACGTCGGCGAACTGGATGACCTCGTCGCGCTGGTAGTGGTGGCCGAGGACGAAGACCCGGTCGCCCAGCGCGGCCTTGGCCGCCTCGGCCCGCGCGACCAGGTCGGGGTCGCTCGCGGGGGGCAGCTCGCCGGGGCACTCCACGCCACGCTCGGAGGCAGGATCGCTGCCCCGGCCGAGCAGGAGAAGCGCGGTGGCGGTGTTGCTCGGTTCAACCCATGTGGTCGTCACAGCGCAATCGTCCCACGCGGCGCGGGGTGTGACAGAGGTCCGCGCGATGTGATAGGCACCGCACATGCGTCTGCTGATCTGCCCCGACAAGTTCGCCGGGACCCTGAGCGCGCCCGACGCCGCCGAAGCGGTGGCCGACGGCTGGCGGTCGGTACGCCCGGACGACGAACTCGTGCTGCGTCCGCTGGCCGACGGCGGTCCCGGTTTCGTGGACGTCCTCGCGGCGGCGCACCCAGAAGGAAAGCGCTTTCCGGTGCCGACGACCGATCCGCTCGGCCGCCCGGTGACCGGAGAGATCCTGGTCGTCGGGGAGACGGCATATGTGGAGAGCGCGCACGCGTGCGGGCTGCACCATCTGAGCCCGGCCGAACGGGATCCCCGACGCGCCCGCTCGGCGGGCCTGCTGGCGCTGCTCACGGCGGCGACCGAGGTCCACGGCGTCCGCCGGATCGTCATCGGACTGGGCGGCAGCGCCACCAACGACGCGGGCGTACGCGTCCTCGCCGGATTCGGCCGGCCGGAAGCACTGGCGGCGTACGCGGGAAACGGGCAGGGCGTCGAAGCGGGAACCGCGACGTTGGACGGCATCGAGCTGATCGGGGCGACCGACGTCGACAATCCGCTCACCGGCGCCCGAGGGGCCAGCCATGTCTTCGGCCCGCAGAAGGGCGCCGATCCGGCGGCGGTCGAGGAATTGGAGGCGGCCCTGATCCGGGTCGCGAGTGTGCTGCCCGAAGGCATCGCCGAGACGCCGGGCGCCGGGGCGGCCGGGGGACTGGGCGCGGCCATCCTGGCCCTCGGCGGGCGGCTCACCTCCGGCATCCAGCTCGTCCGGGACGCCATCGGCCTCGACGACGAGCTTCGCCAAGCCGACCTGGTGATCACCGGCGAAGGCTCGTTCGACGATCAGTCCCTGCACGGAAAGGTCATCGACGGGGTCGCCGGGGCGGGCGCTGCTCTCGGCGTACCAGTCGTGGTCATCGCCGGCCGAGTCACCGCGGAGCCGGCGGCCTGGCGCGCGGCCGGGGTGACGCGTGCGCTGTCCTTGTCCGAGGAGTTCGGCCTGGAGCGGGCATTGGGCGACGCGCGGGGCTGTGTGCGGGCGGCCGCGACGCGCCTGGCAGGGGAATAGCGCAGTCGGAAAGCCGTCGGCAACCCGGGCGCGGCGAGTGACGTCTTCTCCATCGAAACATTTCGAACGGGGGTTCGTCATGAAGGTGTCTCGTCGTGTGGTGTGTCTGCTCCTGACCGTCTTGCCGCTGGCCGCCTGTACTCCGGCGGCCGGGCCCGCCCTGACCTCCTCGTCCGTCGCCACGGCGGTGACGCTCGGCCCGGCCGGGTACGGGGAGCTGACGCTGGGGATGACCCCGGACCAGGCCAAGGCCACCGGGCTGATCAGCGACCCGGCAGGTTCGGCCACCGGCGCCTGCGGCCGGTACGCGTACCTGAAGGGGGCCGCCTCGAACGGAACCGAGGGGCGGCTGTACTTCTCGAGGAAACTCGGGCTCGCGGCCATCTTCGGATACGCCGGTGTCGGCACTCCGGAAGGCGTCGGGGTCGGCGCCTCCTACGGACAGCTGCACAAGGCGTACCCGGAGTGGAAGCCGGCCGGCGGTGCGGAGCGGGACGGCCGGGGTCAGACAGCGGTGCCGGGCAACCCGGCCGCCGTCTACCTCATCGAGGTGTACGGCGGCCGGGTCGTCCAGCTGGCGGTGCAGGTCAAGAACCAGGACTGCTACTAGAAGACCGGTTCCAGCGCCTTCTCGGCGGCGACTTCCTCGACCGAAGGTTCCGGCTTCGCCCGGTGGCGTACGCCGAGCAGCGCCACGAGCAGTCCGGCGAGGGTGACGGCGGTGATCACGGCGATGGCCGGGCCGAAGGCCGACGGCACCCGGCCGGGCTGGATCGCCTCATTGCCCACGATCGCCGTGGTGACGGCGAGGACCAGGGCGCCGCCCACCTGGAACGAGGTCTGCACCAGGCCGGAGGCCAGGCCCTGCTCCTCGTCGGCCACGCCGTTGGTGGCCTGCACGTTCATCGAGGAGAAGGCGAGGGCGAACCCGACGCCCAGCAGGAGCACCGTCGGCAGCATCCGCCAGTAGGACGACGTGGCGTCGACGCCGATGAACAAGGCGTACGCGAGCACGAACGCGCCCATGCCGCCCGCGATCAACCGGCCGGTGCCGTAGCGGGTGATCAGCCGGCCCATCAGCGAACCGGACGAGGCGACCATGAGCCCGGCCGGCAGGAGGGCCAGCGCCATCTGGAGCGGCGACCAGCCGAGGACGGCCTGCAGGAACAGCCCGAGCACGAACTGGAAGCTGATGTACGCCCCGGCGACCGTGACCGCCGCGATGTTGGCCCGGACGAGGGTGCGATTCCGGAAGATGCCCAGCCGCACCAACGGGTGCTTGATCCGGCGCTCGACGGTGATGAACGTCGCGAACAGCAGGACGGCGACCGCGAACGAGCCGAGCGTACGCACCGAGCCCCAGCCGACGGCAGGTGCGTTCACCACGGTGAACACGGTCAGTAGCAACGCGGCTGTCGAAGTGACGGCGCCCAGGATGTCGTGCCCGCCGGCGGCGCGCTCACTGGTGCGGGGAATCAGCTTGAGGCCGGCCGCCAGCGCGATCAGCGCCAGGGGAGCGGGCAGGAGGAAGGTCGCCCGCCAGTTGATCTCGGTGAGCAGGCCGCCCAGGATCAGGCCCGACGAGAAGCCGCTCGCGCCGAAGACGGTGTAGATGCCGAGGGCGCGATTGCGTACGGGGCCCTCCGGGAACGTGGTCGTGAGGATGGACAGCCCGGCCGGTGCGGTGAACGCCGCGGCCAGCCCCTTGATGAACCGGGTGGCGATGAGCAGTCCGCCGTCGTCGACGAGCGCGCCCAGCAGGGACGCCGCCGCGAAGACCGCGAGCGCCACGAGCAACGCCCGGCGCCGGCCGAGCAGATCCGCCGTACGCCCGCCGAGCAGCAGCAGGCCGCCGTAGCCCAGGACGTAGCCGCTGACGATCCACTGCAACGACGCGGTGGACAGGCCGAGGTCGGACTGGATGGCGGGGAGGGCCACGCCGACCATCGAGACGTCGAGGCCGTCGAGGAACAGGACGGTGCAGAGGACCAGCAGGGTGCCCCAGAGCTGGGGGGTCCACCGGGCGCCGGGCTGGGTATCAGGGACTGGACCAGGCACACCTGCGTGCCGGCCGCGCTTGTTCTTCGCTTCTGCCGATGACTCGGTGACGATCATGCGGGGTAACTTACATGCAGCCGCATTGAATGCGCAAACATAAAATGCTTTCGCATGTTGTGCAGGCGCATGCTAGGATTCGGCCTCGTGAGCCTCGAGATCGTGCAACGGGAGGCGCCACCGCACGTCCGGCAGTGGCGTGATCTGGCGCGCCTGTTCGCGTCGACCTCGTGTCAGCTCGACAAGGCCCTGCACGACAAGCACGGGCTCGGCATGAGCGAGTTCGAGATCCTCGACCGGCTGGCCGAGGCGCGGGAGTGCCCCGGCGCGGCCCGCATGCAGGAGCTTGCCGAGGAGGTCCACCTCAGCCAGAGCGCGCTGTCCCGCGCGGTCGACCGGCTGGAACGGGAGGGTCTGGTGCTGCGCCAGTCGTGCGCCACCGACCGCCGGGGTGTCTTCGTGCACATCACCGACACCGGGCGCGAGCGCTGGCGGCAGGCCTGCCCGACGCAGCGAGCGGTGCTGGCGGAGACGCTCGAGGATTTCGGCCGTGATTTAGCACCCCACGGCCGGGTCGCCGACCAGGAATCGTCGCCGGCGAGCTAGCGTTGGCTTTGAGACGACGATCGCAACAGATCAGGGAGCACTCGTGACCAGTCCTACCACCCAGTCGCAGGAGACCGCGACCGGCATCCTCCTCACCGACGTCGCCGCCGGCAAGGTCAAGGCGCTGCTCGAGCAGGAGGGTCGCGACGACCTGCGGTTGCGCGTCGCCGTGCAGCCCGGTGGCTGCTCCGGCCTGCGCTACCAGCTCTTCTTCGACGAGCGTCAGCTCGACGGCGACGTCATCGCCGACTTCGACGGGGTCGAGGTCGTCGTCGACCGGATGAGCGCGCCGTACCTCTCGGGCGCCACGATCGACTTCGCCGACCGGATCGACGCCCAGGGTTTCACCATCGACAACCCCAACGCGCAGGGCTCGTGCGCGTGCGGTGACTCGTTCCACTGAGCCACCCCTTCCATCGTGCGGTGAATTCGGCCGCCACGTCGTCTTGGCGACGTGGCGGCCGTTTTCCTTTCCGTTGCCGGTAGGCTGGCCCGGCGCCGGGCACGCCATGCGGTGTCCCCCGGCCGCTCACGTCCGCCGACCTATCGAGGGCAGCCAATGAAGATCGCCGTCACCGGCTCGATCGCCACCGATCACCTGATGCACTTTCCGGGTCGCTTCGCCGACCAGCTCATCGCCGACCAGCTCGACAAGGTGTCGCTGTCGTTCCTGGTCGACGACCTGGTCGTCCGGCGCGGCGGAGTGGCGGCCAACATCGCCTTCGGCATGGGTCAGCTCGGCCTGAGCCCGACGCTGGTGGGCGCGGTCGGCGCCGACTTCGCCGACTACCGCTCGTGGCTGGAGCGGCACGGCGTCGACTGCGGCTCGGTGCACATCAGCGAGGTGGCGCACACCGCGCGCTTCGTCTGCACGACCGATGAGGATCTGTGCCAGGTGGCCTCGTTCTACGCGGGCGCGATGAGCGAAGCGCGCAACATCGAGCTGGCCCCCGTCGCCGACCGGCTCGGCGGCATCGACCTGGTGCTGGTCGGCGCGAACGACCCCGACGCGATGATTCGTCACTCGCAGGAGTGCCGGGAGCGGGGCTTCCGCTTCGCCGCCGACCCGTCCCAGCAGCTGGCGCGCATGGGCGGTGAGGACGTCCTCCAGCTCATCGAGGGCGCCGAGTTCCTCCTCACCAACGAGTACGAGAAGTCGCTGCTGGAGCAGAAGAGCGGCCTCACCGGCGACCAGGTGCTGGACCGCGTGAAGGTGCGGGTCACCACGCTCGGCAAGAACGGCGTCGAGATCACCGGCCGGGACATGGCGCGCATCCACGTTCCCGTCGCGCGGGAGATCCACGCGTACGACCCGACGGGGGTGGGCGACGGCTTCCGGGCCGGCTTCTTCGCCGCCCTCTCCTGGGGGCTCGGCCTCGAGCGTGCGGCCCAGGTCGGCGCGCTGCTGGCCACTCTGGTCCTGGAGACCGTCGGTACCCAGGAGTACGAGGTCCGCTCGGACATGTTCGCCAAGCGGCTCGCCGAGTCCTACGGCGACGAGGCGGCCGCCGAGGTCCGGCCCCACCTCCCGGCGTAGTTTTCCGGCGCTGGATCAGGGTTCCAGGTCGAATCTTGACCCAAGATTCGACCGAGAACCCTGATCCAGCGCCCTTTCAGGTTGCGGCTAACTGCTTCGGCGCACGTCGAAGGTGTATTGCGCCGGAGACCCAACGAATTCCTGTCCTCGCAAGCGGCACCACGCGGGGATGTCGAGGGCAGCCGCCGGGTCGTCGGCCAGTACGCGGATCACCTCGCCGACGGCCACGCCGGGCAACCGTTTGGCCAAGGCGATCACCGGCAGCGGACAGCGCTGCCCCAGACAGTCCAGCTCGTACGCCGGAGGGACGGTGGCGTTCACAGTCCGGTCACCCCCGCCTCCTCGCGTAGCCGGGCGACGATCCCGGGCAGGTCGGCGAGGAACCGGTCCACGTGGTCCCCGGTCGCCTCCCGATGCAGGGAGATCCGGATGTTGCCGTGAGACAACGCGCCCATGGCGACCAGGACGTGACTCGGCTCCAGCGTCGAAGAGGTGCAGGAGGAGCCTGAGGAGACCGCGTACCCCCGGCGGTCCAGCTCCCGCAGCAACGACTCGCCGTCGACGTAGAGGCAGGAGAAGGTGACGAGGTGCGGCGCCCGGTCGACCGGGTCGCCGACGACCTCGACGTCCGGGATGGTCGCGAGGACCCGTTCCCGGATGCGATCCACCAGCGCGCTCTGCCGCGCCGCCTCCGCGGCCGCCTCGTTCGACACGGCGCGCAGCGCGGCGGCGGCCGCCACGATCGCCGGAAGATCCGGCGCGCCCGGCCCGTGCCCGGCCGCCCGCTCGGGCTGCGACCAGTGCGCCGACTGCGGCGGGTCGAACCTCGTGCCGGTGCGTACGGCGAGGACGCCGACCCCGGGTGGGCCGCCCCATTTCCGGGCGCTCGCGGTCAGCATCGACCACCCGGTGGGCAGCGGCATCCGGCCCGCGACCACGGCCGCGTCGACCAGCAGCGGTACGCCGTGAGCAGCGCAGACCTCGGCGGCGCGGGCGACCGGTTGCAGCGTTCCCACCTCATGACTGGCGGCGATGAGTGCGGCCAACGCCACACCATCGGCGCCGACCGCTGTCCGCCACGCCTGCTCGTCGAGCCGGCCCAATCGGTCGACCGGCACGGAGACTGCCTCGCCACCTGCGGAAACGTGGTCCTCTCCGGCGTGCAGGACGGCCGAGTGCTCGATCGCCGAATGCACGAAGACCCGCCCCGCCCGCCGCCGCCCGGCCAGTCCACCCAGGACGGCCAGGTGCGCTGCGGCCGTCCCGCTGCCGGTGAAGGTCAGCTCCGCTGGGCGTACCCCTAGGACTTCAGCGGTCGCGGCCCGCGCCGCGTCGAGCAGCCCGCGGGCCCGGCGAGCCTGCGTGTAGAGCCGTGACGGGTCCGCCCAGCCGTCGGCGAGCGACGCGATCAGTGCCTCCCGCGCGGCCGGGTGCAGGGGAGACGCCGTCGCGGCATCGAAGTACGCGCCCAGCCTTGCCTGCTCAGACATGTCTTCAACCTACTGCCCGCGCCAGACACGCCGACCCCCAGACCGAAACGGGACGCATGGTCGAGTAGTGTGCGACGCGTCGACAGACGCTCCGCCGGTCAACGCCCGGAGCGGCGGCAAGGGAGGCAGATCTAGGTGGCAAAGGGTCGGTCACGGGCGCTCGGTCTGAGCGCACTCGCCGTGGGAGCTCTGGCATTCCTGACCGGATGCGATGCCTACGACGTCGGCAAGCCGTTCGGCGGGTTCGGCTGGCCGCAGGGCGGCAAGACGCCGCAGGCCAATCAGATGTACGAGATGTGGATCTGGTCGGTGGTCGCGGCGCTCGCGGTCGGCTTCTTCGTCTGGGGCCTGATCTTCTGGTGCATCATCGCCTATCGCAAGCGCAAGGGCGACACCGAACTGCCCACGCAGACGCGGTTCAACCTGCCGATCGAGGTGCTCTACTCGGTCCTGCCGTTCCTGGTGATCGCGGTGCTCTTCTACTACACCGCGGTGATCCAGACGAACGTGAACAAGCTTTCGGCGAACCCCGACGTCACCGTCGAGGTCGTGGCGTTCAAGTGGAACTGGCAGTTCAACTACAAGACCGCGCCGGACACCGACGCCAACGCCACGACGGTCGCCACGACCACGGGCGCCAGCGACTACATCCCGGTCCTGGTCGTGCCGACGGGCAAGACGATCCGGATCGAGGAGACGAGCAAGGACGTCATCCACTCGTTCTGGGTTCCGGAGATGCTCTTCAAGCGCGACGTCTTCCCGGGCAACGTCCGGAACGTCTTCGAGGTCACCATCGACGAGCCCGGCTCCTACGTGGGCCGCTGCGCCGAGCTGTGCGGTACCTACCACTCGATGATGAACTTCGAGGTCCGGGCGGTCTCGCCGGCGGACTACCAGAAGTTCCTCGACGCCAAGAAGGCCGGGCAGACCACGCCGCAGGCGCTGACCGCGATCGGATCCGCGCCGTACGCGACCACGACCACGCCGTTCGACTTCAAGAAGAACGCGCAGCAGGTCCCCGTGAACGTGGGCAACTAAGGAGTACGCACGATGAAGTCTGAATGGCGGATCTTCGGAGGCGTCGCACTCTTCCTGGCGCTCTGCGCGCCGGTGTACGCCTGGTGGAGCAACCACTCGCTGGGCCACGTCGACTGGGTCGGCACCGTGGCCCTGATCATGTCGACGCTGCTCTGCGCGATGTGCGGCGGATACTTCTGGTTCGTCTCGCGGCGCATCGACCTGCGCCCGGAGGACCGGCCCGACGCCGAGATCGCCGAGGGCGCGGGCGAGATCGGCTTCTTCTCACCCGGCAGCTACTGGCCGTTCGGCATCGCGGCGTTCGCCACGCTGGCCGGGATCGGCATGGTCTTCTGGATGCCCTGGCTGATCGGCCTCGGGCTGATCGGCGTCATCTTCGCCGCCTGCGCCATGCTGTTCGAGTACTACACCGGCACTCGGCGTACGGCCGAGCACTGACGGTCTGACCGACGAAAGCGCCGCCCGGCAAGCCGGGCGGCGCTTTCGCGTGTGCCTTGGGCCCTGCTTCAGCGGGTGTTGGCGACCTCGACCCAGGTCGTCAGGACCTTCGCCGCCGCACCGGAGTCGATGGCCGCGGCGGCCCGCTCGATGCCCGCCCGCAACGCCTCCGGCAGTTCCACGCCGGGATCGGCGAACGGGGGAGCGTCCACGCCGGCCACGGCGACGAGGGCGGCCGCCGAGTTGACGAGGACCGCGTCGCGGATGGGACCGGTCTCGCCCGCGAGAAGACGCCGAGCCACGGCCGCGTTGAACGGCGCGTCGCCGCCCCGTAGATCGCCGGGGGCGCTCCGGGGCAGACCGAGGTCCACCGCGTCCACCGTGGTCGTGTGGACGGCGCCACCGCGTACGACGTGCACGGTGGTCGGCGCGGCCGTGGTGAACTCGTCGAGGCCGTCCTCGCCGTGCACCACGAGCACCGAGTCACCCCGGTCGCGGAACACGCCCGCGACGGTCGACGCCAGGCGGCTGTCGGCCACTCCGACGGCGCCGGCGCGCGGCCGGGCCGGGTTGGTCAACGGCCCGAGCAGGTTGAACGCCGTCGGCACGCCCAGCTCCCGCCGCGTGGGACCGGCGTGCCGCAGGCCCGGGTGGAAACGGCCGGCGAAGCAGAAGCCGATGCCGGCCTCCTCGACGCACCGGGCCACGTCCTCCGGGCCGAGATCCAGCGGGATCCCGAAATGCTCCAGCAGGTCCGCCCCGCCGCACAGGGACGAGGCGGCCCGGTTGCCGTGCTTCACGACGGGCACCCCGGCACCCGCCACGACCAGCGCCGACATGGTCGAGATGTTGACCGTGTGCGCGCCGTCGCCGCCGGTGCCGACGATGTCGACCGCCTGCGCGCGCTGGGCCGCCGACAACTGAACGGCGGGCGCGTTACGCAACATCGTGGCCGCGAGCCCGGCCAGCTCGGCGGGCGTCTCCCGCTTGGCCCGCAACAGCAGCGCGAACCCGGCGATCTGGGCGGAGGTGGCCGACCCGGCCATGATCTCCTCCATGGCCCAGGCCGCGTCGTCGGTGGAGATCTCCTGGGCGCGGGTCAGCGCGGACAACAGACTGGGCCAGGTGCGTTCGCCCATGGCGGGTCTCCTCCTACACGTAGGCGGGGCCGACCCGGCTGCGCTGGCGGGTCAGGAAGGGGTCAGGCCGACGCCGGAGCCTTCTCGCGAAGCAGCTCGGCGACGGTACGCCCGGTGGTCACCGGGTCGAGCGGGTGCATGATGGTCGCGGTCACCTTGGCGTACGCGGCGAGCCAGCGGTCGGCGGCGCGGGCGATGACGAGCACCGTCGGCGGAGTGTCGGCGATCTCGTCGTGCAGCTGGCGGGCGATGCCCAGGCCGCCGCCCGGCGCGGCTTCGCCGTCGAGCACCACCAGGTCGATCTCGTAGTCGTCGATCAGCTTGACGCACTCGGCGTACGTCGAGGCCTCGACGAACTCGACGCTCAGGTCAGCGGCGGGGCGTACGCCGATGGCCTGGCGCATGCTCTCGCGGACCGCCGGGTCGTCGCTGTAGAGCAGGACGGTGTGCCGCTGGATGGGTGCTTCGGTCATGTCGAGGGCTCCCGCGCTGTGGGTCTGCGCGCAGCCGTGCTGCGCCGCTAGCTGGTTGCTGCCCGCTGATCGTACTCGGGCGCCTGATGCGGTGTGAGACTGGTCATGTCGGCCGCTGGAGCGCCCGCGGCGGCTGCCGACTGGCGCTCGGCCTCGGCCTCCTCCCGATCGAGCTGCCGGTCCACCCGGGCCGCCTCTCGTTCGGAGGCACGGATCCACTGAACCACCAGCACGGCGAGCATCGTCACGCTGACCAGTTCGCCGCCGGCCCACAGGATGCCGCCCGCGGTCACCTGGTCCGACGCGGGATTCGCCCAGGTCAGGCCGAGTGAGGGGTAGTAATCGCCGCCCAGCAGCTCCTTCTGCTGCATGATGGTCAGCCCGAGGACGGTGTGAAAAGGCACACTCAGGATCATCAGCAGCGCCCGCGCCGGATACGGCCAGCGCCCCGGCAACGGGTCCAGCCCCACCAACGGCCAGAAGAACAGGCACCCGGTCGCGATGAAATGGGCGTGCATGAACTCGTGCAGCCACGGGTGCTCCAGCGTGAGCCGGTAGAGGTCGCTGAAGTACAAGACGAACGGGTTCGCGACGAAGATGGCGTACGCGACCAGGGGAAACGCCAGAACCCGCGCGACCCGGCTGTGCACCGCGGACAGCAGCAGCGCCCGAGGCTTCTTGGGCAGTGTGCGCAACGCGAGGGTGACCGGCGCGCCGAGGGCGAGGAAGATCGGCGCGACCATGCCGAGCACCATGTGCTGCACCATGTGCACGCTGACCAGGGTGGTGTCGTACGCCCCGATGCCGGTCAGGGTGACCAGCGCGATCGAGCCCAGCCCGGCGCCGACGAACATGATCGTGCGGCTCACCGGCCACTTGTCCCCGCGCGCCTTCAGCCGATGTACGCCGTAGAAGTAGCAGCCGGCCGCGAGGAGCAGCATCGCGGCGAGCCATCCGTCTACTCTGGTCTGGCTGAAGATCGTGCCCGCGGTGAACGGCGGCAGGCCGCCCGTGACGGCGTCGATCAGGCTGGAGAACACCCCTTGAGGCTAGTCCCGCCGCAGGTCGGCGGCACGGCGGGGCGGTCGCGAGCGGACCGGCGGATCACGACACGCCGCCTTAACAGGCACCCCGACGCCGTTCGATGCTGGTCGAGGATAATAATGACCGCGTGACTGCGGCCCCAGCTATCGCCAAGAGCGGGATCCACTCGTTGACCAGACCCAACATGGTCAGCGTAGGGACCATCGTCTGGCTCTCGAGTGAACTGATGTTCTTCGCGGCGCTGTTCGCGATGTACTTCTCCATCCGCGCGGCGGACTACAGCCAGTGGGAACACCACTTCCCGACGCTGAACCTGCCTTACGCGCTCACCTTCACGATCATCCTGGTGCTCTCCTCGGTCACCTGCCAGATGGGCGTCTTCGCCGCCGAGCGCGGCGACGTGTACGCGCTGCGACGCTGGTTCACGCTGACCTTCCTGATGGGCCTGGTGTTCGTGCTCGGGCAGGCGAACGAGTATCGCAGCCTGGTCGAGGAGGGCATCAAGATCAACGGCGACGGCTACGGCTCGATGTTCTACCTCACGACGGGGTTCCACGGGCTGCACGTCATCGGCGGTCTGTTCGCCTTCGTGATCTACATGATCCGCACCACCCTGGGCCGGTTCACGCCGGCGCAGGCGACCTCGGCCATCGTCGTGTCGTACTACTGGCACTTCGTCGACGTCGTGTGGATCGCCCTCTTCTTCATGATCTATCTGCTGGAGCGCCTGGGCGGCCTGTCATGACCCGGCGCGCCTCGGATGCAGACGACAAAGGTATGGCCATGACAACTGAAACCGGCAAGGGCGGCGGACTCACCGCCCGCATGCGGCGGTTGGCGGCGCCGCGCCGGCGAGGCAAGGTCGCGCGGCGTACGGGTGCCACCATCCGCATGCTCGCGGCGCTGATCCTCGCGGGCGGCCTCTACGTCGCCGTCGCGCCGGCCACACAGGCTGCCGACGCCGCGACACTGTCCCGCTCGGCCGAGGACGGCAAGGCGCTGTTCGACCAGAACTGCATCACCTGCCACGGTCGCAACGCGCAAGGTGTGGACGGCAAGGGACCGAGCCTGATCGGCGTCGGTTCGGCGTCGGTCGAGTTCCAGGTGACCAGCGGCCGGATGCCGGCCGCGCGCCAGGAGGCTCAGATCCCGCGCAAGCCCCCGTTCTGGTCCGGCGAGCAGCTGCAGCAGAACGCCGAGTCGCTCGGGCAGTACATCCAGGAACTGGGCGGCGGTCCGCAACTGCCGGCGAACATCGACCCCAGCAAGGGCGACATCGCCACCGGTGGCGAGCTGTTCCGCGTGAACTGCGCCTCCTGCCACGCCTTCTCGGCCGGTGGCGGCGCGCTGTCGTCCGGCAAGTACGCCCCCAGCCTCGAGCCGGCCACGGATCGGCAGATGTACGCCGCGATGCTGACCGGCCCGCAGAACATGCCGGTCTTCGGTGACAACCAGCTGAGCCCGCAGGAGAAGCTGGACATCATCGCGTACGTGCAGGGCCTGAAGAGCGACCAGGACCCGGGCGGCTGGGGTCTCGGCCGGTTCGGCCCGGTGACCGAAGGTCTGGCGATCTTCCTGGTGGGCATCGTCGCACTGGTCTTCGCCACCCTCTGGATTGCGGGGAAGTCATGAGCACCCACGAGACCACGGAGGTTCCGGGCGGCGTGAAAGCCGTCGACCCGACGGACCCCAACCTCACCTACCGTGAGGTCCTCGACGAGGGCCTGCGGCGGGACGAGATCGAGATCGTGCACTACGAGCCGCAGTTCCCGGTGCCGGGGACCAAGGCCGAGAAGCGGGTCGAGCGTCTCGTCGCCCTGCTGCTCCTGCTGTGCGGCCTGGCCGCGATCGCCTTCGTCGTGATCTACGTGTCGCCGCTGGGCCAGCCGAAGGAGTACCACTTCGGCTCGACCGCGCAGGACTGGTTCACCCCGCTGCTCGGCTTCACCCTCGGGCTGTCGCTGTTCGGCATCGGCATGGCGATCCTCGTCTACGGCAAGAAGCTCCTGCCGCACGAGATCGCGATCCAGCAGCGGCACAACGACCCGTCGTCGCCGGAGGACCGGGCGCTCGCCGCGGGCACGCTCGGCTTCATCGGCAGCGAGTTCAACATCCAGCGCCGGCCGCTCATCAAGGGCGCGCTCGGCCTCGGCGGCCTCGGGCTCGGCGCGGCCGCGCTGGTCGTGCCGGTCGGCATGCTGCTGAAGGACCCGCACGAGGGCCCGGACGACACCGACCCGTACATGACCACCGGCTGGAACCCCGCCTTCAACGACGGCAAGCCGGTGCGCATGGTCCTCGAGGACAACACCTACGTACGCCCGGAGGACATCAGCACCGGCGGCCAGATCACGGTCTTCCCGGGGCTGCCGGGCGGGATCGGCGTCACCAACGAGTTCGCCGACTCCCCGGTGCTGCTCATTCACCTGCGTGACGAAGACGCGCAGACGCTGCGCGACAACCTCCACAAGTACCCGGTCAACGCCGAGGACGGCGGATCGATGTGGAACAACTACGTGGCGTACTCGAAGATCTGCACGCACGCCGGCTGCCCGGCCAGCCTCTACGAGCAGCAGACCAACCGGCTGCTCTGCCCGTGCCACCAGTCGCAGTTCCTGATCACCGACAACGCCCGGCCGATCTTCGGCCCGGCCGCCCGCCGGTTGCCGATGCTCGCCATCGGAGTCGATGATGAGGGATACCTATTCGCGCGGCGCGACTTCGACGTCTCCGTCGGGCCCGCGTACTGGGAGAGGCCATCCAAATGAAGCGACGCAAAGTAGACCTCAAGGCCCTGCCCGGGGCGACGGCCAACGCCGTCGACGAGCGGTTCAAGGTCGCCGGTCCGATCCGGGGGATCCTCAACAAGGTCTTCCCCGACCACTGGTCGTTCCTGCTGGGCGAGATCGCGCTCTTCTCGTTCATCGTCCTGCTGCTGACCGGCACCTTCATGGCGCTGTTCTTCGACCCGTCGATGACCGAGGTCACCTACAACGGTTCCTACGTGCCGCTGCGCGGCCAGGAGATGTCCCACGCGTACGCCTCGTCGCTGGACCTCTCCTTCGACGTCCGCGGTGGCCTGATCGTCCGCCAGATGCACCACTGGGCGGCGCTGCTCTTCGTCGCGGCGATCATCGTGCACATGTTCCGGATCTTCTTCACCGGCGCGTACCGCAAGCCGCGTGAGACGAACTGGATCATCGGCCTGCTGCTGTTCTGGCTCGCCTTCCTGGAGGGTTTCGCCGGTTACTCGTTGCCGGACGACGCCCTGTCGGGCACCGGTCTGCGGATCGCCACCGGCATCATGCTGTCCATCCCGGTGATCGGCACCTGGGTGACCAGCTCGCTGTTCGGCGGGGAGTTCCCCGGCCACGTGATCCTGGACCGCCTGTACATCGTGCACGTGTTCCTGATCCCGCTGGTGCTGCTGGCCCTGATCACCGTGCACATCACGCTGGTCTTCATCCAGAAGCACACGCAGTGGCCCGGCCCGGGCCGGACGAACACCAACGTCGTCGGCGAGCGGTTCTTCCCGCGCTACGTGATGAAGCAGGGCGGGTTCTTCATGCTCGTCTTCGCGGTCATCGCGGCGATGGGCGGCCTGTTCCAGATCAACCCGATCTGGCTCTTCGGCCCCTACCGCGCGGCGGTGGTCTCCGCCGGCAGCCAGCCCGACTGGTACGTCATGTTCCTCGACGGCTCGACCCGATTGATGCCCGCCTGGGAGCTGACCTTCTCGATCGCCGGTCACCAGTACATGATCCCCGGCATCTTCTGGCCGACGGTCGTGCTGCCCGGCATCCTGACGATCCTGCCGATGGCGTGGCCGTTCATCGAGGCCCGGAAGAACAAGGACAAGTCCATCCACAACCTGGCGCAGCGGCCGCGGGACGTCCCGCAGCGTACGGCGCTGGGCATGATGGCGATCTCGTTCTACGTCGTGCTGCTGATCTCCGGCGGCAACGACATCATCGCGGACAAGTTCCACATCAGCCTGAACGCGATGACCTGGGCCGGCCGCATCGGGCTGCTGGTGATCCCGCCGCTGGCGTACTACATCACCCACCGCATCGCCCTCGGCCTGCAGCAGCACGACCGGGAGGTGCTGGCGCACGGTGTCGAGACGGGCATCATCAAGCGCCTGCCGAACGGCGCCTTCGTCGAGGTCCACCAGCCGCTGGCCCCGGTGGACGACCACGGGCACCCGGAAGAGCTGCCGTACGTCAACTGGACGGTGCCCAAGAAGATGAACCGGCTCGGGGCGCTCGGCCCGGCGATCCGGGGCTTCTTCCGGCCGATCGAGGTGCCGGTCAAGCCGCAGCTGCCGCCGGCTCCCGAGAAGGACCGCGAGAAGACCGGCGTCTGATCGCACCCGTACGCGAAGAGGCCCCCACCGATCCGGTGGGGGCCTCTCGCTGTCCGCCGCTGGAAATGGTCGCGCCGTGGGCGCTGGACCGCAGGCGCTGGGTCGTGGGCGCTGGACCGCGGGCGCTGGACCGGGGGCGCTGGGTCGTGGGCGCTGGACCGCGGGCGCTGGATCAGGGGTCTCGGTCGAATCAAGGAGCAAGATTCGACCGAGACCCCTGATCCGGCTAGGACAGGTCGGCGGGCGCGGCGACGGGGAGCCAGGCGGTGACGCGGTCGACGATCGCGCCCGGCGTCCGGGCCCAGCGGAAGTGGTCGAGGGGAGCGCCGGCTTCGTCCTCGGTGACGTGGACGCGGGTCACCTTCGCTCCGGTGAGCTTGCCGACGAGCAGATCGATCGTGGGCGGCGGGGTGTACTGGTCGGTGTCGACGCTGATCGCCAGGACCGGGACGGTGATGTCGCCGAGCCGGTCGGCCACCCCGAGCCGGGGTGCGAACTCGCCTCGCCGGGCGGTGTGCGCCCAGTCCTGGATGACGCCGCGAGACTGACGCCCGCCGAAGCCCCAGCCGGGCCAGTGGCCGAGCAGCGCGCTGACCGCGCGGATGCCCTCGGCGAAGGTCAGTACGCCGAGCGAGCGCGCCCCGAACAGCCGCCACAGCGGTAGCCCGGAGGCGATCAGGATCAAGCCGTCGACCGGATTCTCCGGAGCACTCCGGGCGAGATGGATGACGCTGGCGTGCCCGCCGAGGGAGTGCCCGAGGAGGAAAGTACGCCGTCCCGCGCGGAGTTCGGCGGTGGCGGCCAGGACGGCTCCGACGTCGTCGGCGAGGTCGGTCATCGCGTACCGGGCGGCTCGGGTGGCCTTCGGCCCGCTTTCCCCGGTGCCGCGCAGGTCGGCGACGGCCACGCCACAGCCGTCGGCGGTCAGCCGGGTGACGAGCTGGCTGTAGTACCGCGCGGGAACGCCCATCGCCGGGAAGACGACGAAGAAGGGTGCGTCGGGGTCGGCCGCGGGGGTGACGCCGACCGAGAGGCGGTCCGCGCCGCGGTCGAGGAACAACTGCATGGCGACCAGCGTATGCCGGGGAGGCTCTCGGCCGAGCCGCCAGGAGTGCAGTCAGCCCAAAATGTTACCGACGGGTAGGGTCAGGCGGGGAAGCCGATCGAGAACGTCTCCTCGAGGTCGTGCCGCGAGTACGCCCGGAACGCGATGTGCGTGTCGGTGCCGACCACTCCCGGAGTCTTCGAGATGCCGGCGGCGATGACCTCGGCGATCTGCTCGAACTCCTTCACCCGCACGACGGCGATGAGATCGACGCTGCCCGCCACCGAGTAGACCTCGCTCACCCCGGGCAGATCGGCCAGCGTCGCGGCGACCTCAGGGATCGAGTCGGTGGCACAGTCGATGAGAACAATCGCGGTGATCACGAGCGTGACTCTACTCGCACTGTGAGATCCTGCGCGCGTACCGCCCGGCTCAGGCGCTCGCCCTCGGCGACCTGCGATCCGGGCCAGACGACGCAATCGCTGACGTCACCGTGGACGGTGGCCCCCTCGCCGACGACGCTACGCCGGACATCGCCGGTGACGACCGCGTCCGGGGCGATCAGGCTCTCCTCGACCTCGAGCAGATTCGCGTGCAGGTAACTGCGGGGAGTGCCGCAGTCCAGGTAGAGGCCGTGCAACCGGATCACGTCCAGCGTCCCCGCCGCCTCGGCCGGTCGCCACGCCAGGCGTACCAGATCTCCATGGTCCGCGGGCAGGGACGCCGCCGTCGCGGCCGGGAGCAGCGACATGCCCGCGAAGTCATAGGCCCCGAACTCGCCGACGCCGCCCACGTGCCGCTGGCCGAGCATCCGCAGGCGTTCGCCGTCCCAGTCCTCGACGAGCGCGGAGATGGTGACGTCGGCGGAGAAGTACGCGTCGGCGTTCATCACGAGCACCGGTCGCCCGTCGACCCAGTCGCGCAGGTGCCCGACGCTGCCCGCGCTGCCGAGCAGGTCCTTCTCGACGCTCACGTGCGCACGGTCGCCGACGTGCTCGGCGATCTGGTCACCCAGCCAGCAGGCGTTGACCGCGACCCGATCCGGGCCGGCCAGGCCGATCTCGTCCAGCAGCGCGAGCGCGCGGTCGAGCATGGGGACGTTGCCGACCGGGCACAGGGCCTTCGGCCGCAGCGTCGTCAGTGGACGAAGGCGACTGCCCTCGCCCGCGGCGAGCACGATCGCGGCCAGCTCAGCCATGGCCGGGGAGCCTCTCCGGCGAGCCACCGGCAGGCCGGTCGGCCGGGACGACGCCGTAGTTGCTCAGGAGCCGTCCAGTCGCGACGGTCAGTTTCGGCAGCTCGTCGAGCGGATGCCAGGCGGCCTCCCAGACCTCGGCTCCGTCGACCGAGAGCTTGACCGCCTCGGCGTCGACCCGGGCGGTGAACACCGTGTCGATCCAGCGCCCGTTGGTGTGCACGACGGCGTTCGGCGCGGCCGGGACCAGCTGCTCCGGGCTGAACTCGATCCCCGTCTCCTCGGCGGCCTCGCGTACCGCCCCTTCGAGCGGCGTCTCGCCCCGGTTGAGCAACCCGGCCGGCAGCGTCCAGCCCCGGCCAGGCGGCTGGCGCAGCAACAAGATGCGTCGCGGGGGGCCGTCAGGGTCGGCGCCCACGTCGAAGACGAGGATGACCGCGCCGACGGTGTACTTCGGGGTCGCGAGGCGGACGAGGCGCAGGCGGGTCTTGTGCGGCAGCCGGTAGAAGATCCCGTAGCCGATCGCGGTCAGCCGGGTACGCAGGGCGGAACGGCGTGGGCTCACTGGGAGACTGTAGCGAATCTCGGGCCGCGGCTTCAGCCGGTGGGACCGTGATCGACCAGCTGGATGAGCTTGTCGACGGCGGTGTCGGCGCTCATCCGGTGCTCGGCGATGGTCACCAGCATGGTGTCGAGGTCGGGAAAGTCGAGGTGCTCGGCCAGCTTGACCAGCCACTCGTCGTCGGCGAGCCCCCGGGATCGGCGGCGCAGCGCCAACCCGAGCGCGGCCCGGCCGATCGCGATGCGGTCGGTGATGGTGCCCGAGGGGACGTCGTCGGCGGAGTAGGAGCGGAACCGCCTCCGCAGGTAGACCCGGGCCTTCGGCGATTTGGCGAAGGTGAGCCATTCCTCGAAGGGCCCGCACGGCTGACCGGGGGCGGCCTCGATGATCTCGACGACGTCGCCGTCGACCAGCGCCGTCGACAGGGCGGCCATCTCGCCGTTCACCGCGACCGAGAGGATGCGGTCGCCGACCGTCGGCCCGAACTCGTACGCGACGTCGACGGGGGTCGAGCCGCTGGGCAGGACGACGGTGCGGCCCCGGGCGATGACCTGGATCTGCGTCTCGGCGAGGTCGCTGCGCAGCGATCGCACGAAGTGCGCGGCGTTGGAGGTGTCCTGTTCCAGGTCCAGTACGCGGCGCAGCCATTCGAGGTCGGCGGTCTCGGCGGCTTCCGCGGCGGCGGCGCGGGCGTCCTGAGCGTCGCCGGTCAGCTTGCCGAGCGCACCGGCGAGGGGACGGCGCAGGGCGTCCGGCAGTCGCTTGCCGAGCGCGATGACGGGCGCACTGGTGAGGGCCTGCCCGATGGAGGCGCTGACCTTGTCGGACAGTACGCGGTTCGGCGGGAACCGGAACCGGGAGATGATGCCGTATTCGACGTCGCGGTGCATCTGCTGGGTGCGGATGAGCACCTCGACCGGGCGGCTGTCCGGGCCGAGCACGGTCGTGTGCAGGGAGCGATAGAGGTTGTTCTTGGGCGACGCGATGTAGTCCTTGAACCGGCCCGGCACCGGGCGGAAGGTGCGGTGGATGGCGCCCAGCGCGGTGTAACACTCGGTGTCCGGTCCCTCGAGGAGGACCACGATGCGGGGCATGTCCAGGGGCTTGATGTTGTCCCCGACCGCGCGGGTGTCCCGCCAGATCGTGTAGTGGTGCCGGTGCCGGGGCTGGACCTCGCCGCGGACCTCGTCGACGCGCAGGGCGTGCTCGGTGGTCAGGATGATGTGGTCGAGGAAGTCCTTCCAGAGCGGACGCTCCTGGACGACCTTGTCGATCTCGGCGAACGTCTCCGGCTCCAGGTACTCCAGGACGACGTCCTCCAGCTCCCGCTTGAGGACCTGGATGCCGAGTCGGTCGCAGAGTGGGACGAGCACCTCACGCGTCGCGCCCGCGATGCGGGCGCGAGAGGCGGGGGAGCGGGCGTCGAGCGTTCGCATGTTGTGGAGGCGGTCGGCGAGCTTGATGACGAGGACCCGGACGTCGCGGCGGGCGGCCACCATCATCTTCCGGATGGTCTCGGCCTCGGCGATCGCTCCGAAGTGACCCTTGTCGAACTTGGTCACGCCGTCGACCAGGTGCGCCACCTCGTCGCCGAAGTCCTCGCGCAGCAGCTCCAGAGTGTAGGGCGTGTCCTCGACGGTGTCGTGGAGGAGCGCGGCGACCAGGGTCGTCGTGTCCATCCCGAGGTCGGCCAGGATCTGGGCGACCGCGACCGGATGCGTGACGTAGGGCTCACCGCTCTTGCGGAACTGGCCGTCGTGCGACCGCTTGGCCGTCACGTATGCCTTCCGCACGACCGTCGTGTCCGCTCCCGGGTGCACCTGCCGATGCGCGCGTACCAGTGCGGCCATGGGACTGATGCTGGGCGCGGGCCGGCCCAACCGGTCCGGGGCCGCGAACCAGGAGCGCACCCGGCCGGATATCGGCGTGGTGCCCAAGGTGGCATTGACATCCATAATGGACACCTCCCTTGTGGCGGACGGTGCTCATGACGTTCCTACGCAACGGTGCGTCAAGAGTTCCTTCGGAACGGGGGCTCCTCGCGTTCTTAAGACTAGTAACGAACGTGTCGGACTTTCGGTCAATACCTCATGGGCTTTCGTTCACGATCCGTGTCGTGGAAGCGGCGTCGAGCCTCGCCAACAGGGGTTTTAGTCGCGCTGCGCCACCAATTGGTGACGCCCAGTCGGCGGAGACTTCGACGAGCCGGGTCTCCGGGCGCTCCAGCCAATCCAGAATCCGTTCCGTCTCCTCGGCCGTGGCGCACGGGATCGGACCGGCGGCCGCGGGGCGTACGGTCTCGGCGGTGAGACGGGCCGTCTCCAGGCTGATCCTCGGGTGCGTCCCGACCGGCGCCGTGATGGCCGCCGCGAGCCGCCCATGCCGGACGATCGCGATCTCCCAGCCGCCTTTGGCGTCCCGCCGAGCCGCGACGAGCTCGTCGATGCGGGTCACCGCCGAGAGCCGTTGCATCCGGATGACGGCCCGCAGGAACGCGGCCAGCCGCCCGCGCAACGCCGCCGCCTCCTCGAACCGCTGCGCGTCGGCCAGCACCTTCAGCCGCGCCATCAGCCGGTCGACCACCGGACCGGGGTCGCCGGTCACCGACGTGGCGAACGGGTCGGCCGCCAGCGTCGCGTACTCGTCGGGGTCGACTCGCAGTTCACAGGGCGCGGGACACCGGCCCAGCTCGGCCAGCGCACAAGTGGCCGACGGCTTACGCGCCGACAACTTCGCCGTGCACTGCCGCAGCGGCAGCGCCTCGTGACAGGCGTCCACTGCGGCCTGCGCCGCCTGCCGTCCGGCGAAGGGGCCGAGGCTCGCCCGGCCGCCGCCCGGCTCGCGTACGACGGACAACCGGGGGAACGGCTCGTCGGTCAGCCGGACCCACCAGGCCCGCTCGGGGAACTTCGACCGCCGATTGTAGGGCGGCGCGTGCGCTGCGATGAGGCGCAGTTCGCGTACCTGGGCTTCGAGGGCGTGCGCGCAGACGACCGCCTCCACGCGCTCCGCGATGTGGATCATCTCCGACATCCGGGCCCGCTTCTCGGCGGCGGTGAAATATGTGCGTACGCGAGTCGCGATGTCGCCGGAGGTGCCGACGTAGAGCGCCCGGTTGTCGGCGGCCCGGAAGATGTAGACGCCGGGCGCGTGCGGCAACCCGTCGGCCAGCCCGCGTTTGGCCCGCTGCGTCGGCGTGACCGCCTTGGTGAACTCGATGGCGTCGCCGAGTGTCCGCACCTTGAAGCTGCCCAGCCGGCCGATCAGGGCGTGCAGGACGTCCACCGTGGCCAGTGCGTCGTCGAAGGCCCGGTGGTTGGGCTGGTGCTCGGTCCGCAGGTAGGCCGCCAGCGTGCCCAGCTTCCGGTTGGGCACCTCGTCGCGGATCAGCACCCGGCGGGCGAGCGCGGCGGTGTCGAGCACCCGCGGATTCGGCCACGTGTAGCCGTGCCGCGCACAGGCGGCTTTGAGGAACCCGACGTCATAGGGCGCGTTGTGGGCGACGACGACCGCGTCCCGGAGGAACTCCAGCAGCCCCGGCAGCACCGCCTCGATCTTCGGCGCCGGGGTGACCATCGCGGTGGTGATCCCGGTCAGCACCGTGATGAACGGTGGAATGGGATGACCCGGATTGACCAATGTGGCGAACCGCCCCAGCTCCTCGCCGCCCCGCACCTTGACCGCGCCGACCTCGGTGATCCCGTCGCCGTCGTGCGGGCTGCCCCCGGTCGTCTCGAGGTCGAGGACGACGAACGTGGTGTGGATCAGATCCTGCGCGAACGGATCATCGAGGATAAGGTCGACGGTGAGCTGCTCGGGGATCGGGCGGCTCGTCCGACCCGACGGGTCGGCACGGGGGAGTCCGGACGGCACGCAGCGCACCATATGGGGCGGGTGTGACAGAAGATGCCTCGTCGTGCGGCCCGCCGAGGTGGGAGACTGGAGAGATGTCGGAGCCGGAGCTGACCGGCCGCCCGGATCCGGGCGGCGTCTCCGGCGTGCCCGCCGACCCCGCCGCACCCGACGAGACCGGCGACGACCTGGACTTTCAGCCGGAGCCCATTCTGCCCGAGCCGGTGCGCCAGCGAGTGATCACGCTCACCGCCGCGGTGCTCGCCGGCATTCCGCAGGACGAGTTGTCGGTCCCCCTGCGCAAGGTGGCCAAGTTCGCCCCCAACCGCCGCGCCCGGATGGGCGGCCCGGTCATCGCCGCTCACCTCACCGCCGATCCCATCTTCCGCCAGCGGGTCAGCCAGCGGGTCGTCACCGAGGCCGGAGACCTGGGCGCCGCCGTTGTCGACGGAGTGTCGCCCGCGGCGGCCGACCCCGTCGAGGTCGCCGCGCTGGCGTACCTCGCTCGTCCGGCCGGCTGGCGCGACCTGCTCGACGCCGCCGAGCACGCGGTACGCCTCGAGGCGGAGAGCGCCGCCGTCGGCGAGGTGCTGCAGGCGGCCGAATCAAGGGCACAGCGGGCCGAACACGATCGCGCCGTCGCCCGCGTCGAAGTGGAGAAGCTGCGGGACGAGCTGGCCAAGGCGCACCAGGAGCTGAGCGCGGTCCGGGAGGAGTCTCGGGGCACCGCGAAGGCCCTGCGGGAGGCGCAGGCGGCCCTGAAGAAGGCCACCGACTCGCTCGCGGCCGAACGCGGGCGGCTAGCCAAGAACACCGCCGACCACGACGCCGAACTGCGCCGGTTGCGGGCGAAGCTGGCCGAGGCGGAGGCGTCGACCTCCACCGCCCGGCAGGACGCCCGGCAGCAGCGAGCGGTGGACGAGGCGCGGCTGTGGCTGTTGCTGGAGACGATCGGGCAGGCCGCCGTCGGGCTGCGCCGGGAACTGGCCCTCGACCCGGCGACGATCCTGCCGGCCGACGCGACGGCGGAGCAGTACGCCGACCGCCCGGCCGGTGCCGGCCCGTCCGCGCGCGCCCAGAGCCAGGACGATCCCGGCCGCCTCGATCAGCTGCTGGCGTTGCCGAAGGTGCATCTGATCGTCGACGGCTACAACGTGACGAAGCGCGGCTATCCCGAGATGTCGCTGGAGCAGCAGCGTACGCGGCTGATCACGGCGCTGGGTGCGCTCGGCGCGCAGACTCGGGCCGAGGTCACCGTGGTCTTCGACGGCGCCGAGAAGGTGCACGGGCTGCCGCCGAACCCGCGTGGGCTGCGGGTGCTGTTCTCCCGCAAGGGAGAGACCGCCGACGAGTTGGTCCGGCGGCTGGTCCGGGCCGAACCGGCGGGGCGCCCGATCGTGGTCGTCTCCTCCGATCGGGAGGTCGCCGACGGCGTACGCCGCCACGGGGCGTACCCCATGGCGGCGGATTCGCTGCTACGCCGGGTCGCGCGCGGTTAGGGTCACCGGCCGCCGCGCGGCTGGTTGCCCCGCTTGAGGCGCATCGTGTTCGCCTGACCGACCGACATCTTCGTCCGCATGGACTTCTCCCGGGCGGCCATCGCCGCTTGGCGAGACTCCTCCCGCGCCTGCTCCCCGGCGTACCCGTGGTCGTCGGAGGGGTCACGCAGGTCGAGATCAAAGGCCAATTCATCCGGCTTGTGGTGGTTCTTCGAATTGCCGGCCTTCCTGGTATTGCTCACGGCTTGCCTCCTTCGTTCCCCCTACGCTAGGACGAACTCCGGATCTCCGCAGCGCTTCGGCCTCCCGCCGCTCGTGATCATCGCGTCAGTCACGCTGTTTCCCACGGCGAAATGTCCGATGAAACAACCTGGCTGACGCAATGATCACCACGCCGGGCGGGCGAGGGCGGGCGTCAGCGGCCGAGGACAGAGCCGCCGTTCACGCCGATGATCTGCCCGGTCACATAGCCGCCGGACGCGCCGGAGAGCCAGCGCACGGCCGCGGCGATGTCGTCCGGCACCCCGGCCCGGCCGACGAGCGTCTGCCCGACCCGCAGCGCGTGCCCTTCCGGGGTCATCCGCGTGCCGAAGAACTCGGTCTCGGCCACGTACCCGGGCGAGATGACGTTGGCGGTCACGCCGTCCGGGCCGAGCCGCGCGGCGAGGTCGAACACCCAGCCGTGCAGGGCCGCCTTCGCGGCGGAGTACGGCCCAGCGCCGCCACGCTGCGCGGCGATCGAACTGAGCAGGATCACCCGGCCGCCCGGCCGGCGCAGAGACGTCTCCAGCGCGGTCGTCAGCAACACCGCCGTCAGCACGTTGACGTCGAACGTCCGGCGCCACATCGCCGCCTCGTCGGCCAGCGAGTCGCCTTCGGACATGACGAACCCGCCCGCGTTGTTGACGAGCACGTCGACCGCCCGGTCGCCCACCGCGTCGGCGACCCGGGTGACCTGCGTCGGATCCGCCAGATCGGCGACGACCGCGGTCACGCCCGGAACCTCGGCCGCCACCTTCGCCAGGGGGTCCTCGCGCCGCCCGGCGATGATCACCTCGTGCCCGTCCTCGGCCAGCGCCCGCGTGATCGCCGCGCCGATGCCCGTTCCGCCACCGCTCACCACAGCCAGCTTCGCACTCATGATCGCGACCCTATCTCGGGCGGACTTCGTCGCGTTGATCATGGTGGTGAGCGAATGATCAGGGCGCTGCGGACACGCCACGCCGGTCGATCACGACCGATAGTTCATGATCGCGGGGAACAGGGGGTGGGAATTAGGGTGGGCGGATGAGCGTGCGAGGGTGGGCGTGGGTCACGCTGCTGGTGCTGGTGGCGGGGCTCGTCGTCACGGCCGCTCTGCTCGTCCCGTGGCACCGGCCGCCGGCGCCCCGGTCCGACCAGCTCGCGGCCCTGGCCGAGCTGCCCGCCGACAAGGTCGCCCGCGCCCGCCACTACCGCGCCGAACTGCGGCTCATCGCGTACCCGAGCATGATCCTGGGGATCGTCGCGGCGCTGATCCTGGGTCTGACGCCGCTGGGCGCGAAGCTCGTCGATCTCGTGCCGGGACCGTGGTGGGTCAAGGCGGTCGGCGGCGGCCTGCTGGTGCTGTTCCTCGCAGACCTGGTGACGCTGCCGCTCGCGGCCGTGGGCCACCGGATCTCCGTGCGCTACGGGCTGTCGACGCAGGGCTGGGGCGCGTGGTCCCTCGATCTTCTCAAGGGGTACGCGATAACGGCGATCCTAGGAGCGATAGTCCTGTTCGTCTTCTTCGGCGTCACCCGCCTTGCCCCGAACTGGTGGTGGGCGTGGGCGGCGGCCGGCGCGGCCGGCCTGGTCGTGCTGCTGTCGTTCATCTTCCCGCTGCTGGTCGAGCCGGTGTTCAACAAGTTCACGCCGATGGAAGACGGCCCGCTGCGCACCCGGATCGTCGCGATTGCCGCCGAAGACGGCGTCCCGGTACGCGATGTGCTGGTGGCCGACGCGTCACGGCGGACGCGGGCGGTCAACGCTTACGTCTCCGGCCTGGGGCCGACCCGACGGGTGGTCGTCTACGACACGCTGTTGCGGGAGGCCCCCGAAGACGAAGTGGTCAGCGTGGTGGCGCACGAACTCGGCCACGCCAAGCGCAACGACGTCCTCACCGGTACGCTCATCGGCGCGCTCGGCTCGGCCACCCTCGTGGTGCTGCTGTTCCTCATCGGAGGATGGACCGGGCTGCTGCGCCGGGCGGGAGTGGAGTCGCTGACCGACCCGCGGGCGATCGGTCTCCTGCTGGCGCTGGGCACCGTGGCCGGACTCGTCGGCGGGCCGATCCAGGCGTACGTCTCCCGCTCCGTGGAGGCGCGGGCGGACGAGCACGCCCTGACCGTGACCGGCGATCCGCGGACCTTCGAGGAGATGCAGAAACGCCTCGCCCTGGTCAATCTCGGCGACCCGGATCCGCCCGCCTGGGAGCAGACGTTGTTCGGCAGCCATCCGTCGACTGTGGAGCGGATCGCGGCCGCCCGGGCGTACGCCCGCTCACCCCGATAGCCCTTCCCGCGCTGGATCAGGGTTCTCGGTCGAATCATCACCCATGATTCGACCCGGAACCCTGATCCAGCGCCGAGCGCGGTCCAGCGCCGAGCGGTCCAGCGCCGAGCGCGGTCCAGCGCCGAGCGGTCCAGCGCTGAGCGCGGTCCAGCGCCGAGCGCGGAAAGCCCGCGGGTAGGCTGCCAGGGTGAGGACACTGCTGGTCACCAACGACTTTCCCCCGCGCCCCGGCGGAATCCAGCAGTTCGTGCACAACCTGGCCCTGCGCTTGCCGCCGGACGAGGTCGTCGTCTACGCGTCGTCGTGGCAGGGGCAGGCCGCGTTCGACGCCGAGCAGCCGTTCGAGGTGGTCCGTGAGGACACCGGGATGCTGTTGCCGACCCGGGCGGTCGCCAAGCGCGCTCAGGAGCTGGCCCGGGCCCGTGACTGCGACCGGGTGCTGTTCGGGGCGACCGCGCCGTTGGGGCTGCTCGCCCACGGGCTGCGGGAGAAAGCCGGGATCGAGCGTGCCGTCGGTCTGACCCACGGGCACGAGGCGGGCTGGGCCGCGCTGCCCGGCGCCCGGGCGGCGTTGAAGCGGATCGCCCGGGGCTGCGACGTCATCACCTACCTGGGCGAGTACTTCCGGCAGCGGCTGGAGCCCGCGATCGGATCGTTGACCTCGTTGCGCCGCCTCGCGCCGGGGGTCGACGTCGAGGCGTACCGGCCGGACGTGGACGGCACGGAGGTCCGCAAGCGGTACGACCTGCGGGACCGTCCGGTGATCGTGTGCGTCTCCCGGTTGGTGCCGCGCAAGGGTCAGGACAGTCTCATCCGGGCGTTGCCGCACGTGCTGAAGAAGGTCCCCGACGCCGCTCTGCTCATCGTCAGCGGGGGACCGCATCGGGCGGCGCTGGAACGGCTGGCCCGGGAGAACGGGGTCGAGCACGCGGTCGTCTTCACCGGCGGCGTCGAGTGGGCGGAGTTGCCGGCGCACTTCGCGGCCGGGGACGTGTTCGCCATGCCCTGCCGTACGCGCTGGGGCGGCCTCGACGTCGAAGGGCTGGGCATCGTCTACCTGGAGGCCTCGGCGACCGGGTTGCCGGTGATCGCCGGCGACTCGGGCGGGGCGCCGGACGCGGTGCTGGAAGGCGAGACGGGGTACGTCGTCGGCAACCTCACCACGCTCGTCGACCGGCTGGTCGAGCTGCTCACCGACGAGGCGCTGGCTCGGCGGATGGGCGAGGCCGGACGGTCCTGGGTGGAACGCGAATGGGGCTGGGACCTCCAGGCCCAGCGGCTGCGGGACCTCCTGCACGGCTGACGGGGCAGCCGGACGCCGGTTCGGCCTGGCAGAATTCTCGAATGCTCCTCGAGGACGTGTGGCTGCGGTACCACCGCTCCGGCCCCTGGGTGCTCCAAGGGATCCAGCTGGAGACCCACCCCGGCGAAGTCGTCACCGTCCAGGGTCGCAACGGCGCCGGTAAATCCACTCTGCTGCAGCTCATGGCCGGGTTGCTGCGGCCGGGCAAGGGCCGGGTCCGCGGTCGCCCGCCCATCGTGGGCTGGGTGCCCGAGCGGTTCCCCGCCGACCAGCCCTTCTCCGCGTACGACTATCTGATCGCGATGGGCGAGATCCGCGGCCTGCGCGCGTCGGCGGCGGCCCAGGCCGCCACCGGCTGGATCGAGCGCCTCGGGCTCGAGCCGTTCCGCGACGTCCGGCTCGCCGAACTGTCCAAAGGCACCGCGCAGAAGGTCGGGCTCGCGCAGGCGCTGCTCGTCCCGCCGCGCCTCCTGATCCTCGACGAGCCGTGGGAGGGCCTGGACGCCGCGGCCCGCGCGCTGGTCCCGGCGATCGTCAGCGAGGCTGCCGCGAGCGGCGCCACCGTCCTGGTCAGCGACCATCGCGGCGAGACCGCGCGGCTGCCGGGCGCCACCCGGTGGACGGTCGCCGACGGCACGGTCACGGCCGTCCGGGCCGATCCCGAAGAACAATGCGTCGTGGAGGTGGTCATGCCCGCGGGTCAGGTCACGGCCTTCCTCGCGACGCTGGCAGCCCAAGGGGTACGCGGACAGGTGCGGTCATGATCGCGTTGGCGAAGATGCGGCTGACCGCGTACCTGAAGACCGGGCGCGTGCTGGCCCCAGGGCTCGTGGTGCTGCTGGCGCTCCTGCTGTTCCACGGCGGCGGGCGCAGCGAGGCGGCGGAGGCGTACGCCGTCTGCGCGCTCATCCTCTTCCCGGCGTACGCCTGGCAGACCCGGATGATCCTCGACGGCGACCCCGATGTGCAGCGTCGCCTGGCGACCGTCGCGGTCGGCTCGGCCCGGCGGGAACAGGCGGCCGGACTGCTCGCGGCGACCGCCGCCGGATTGGTGGTCACCGGGGTGTCGATGGCGCTGCCCTGGCTGATCGGCGCGGTGGAGGCCGAACACGACCCGCTGGCGAAACAGCTGGCGATCGGCCTCTGGGCGCACCTGCTGGCCCTGCTCGCCGGACTCGTCTTGGGCGCGCTGAGCAGCCGGGCGGTGACCGAGTCGGCCGGGAAGGGCGTCGCCGTCCTCGCCGCTGGCAGCGCGCTCGCCATCGTTCTCGGGCTGCCGAAGACCCCGTTGGCCTGGGTGTTGCCGCCGATGACAGCGGTCGCGAAGACTGTCAGCCGGCACACGCTGACCGCCGCGAACACGTTGGGCTACACCGCGTTGGCGGTGGCCTGGGTCGCGGTGGGACTGCTGGTCTACGCCCGGCTCCGGCGGAACCGGGCGTAGCCTCAGCGCGCCTTGAGCAGGCGGTGGATCTCGGTGGTGATCGCCGTCCGCAGCTCGTCCAGCTCCTCCGCCTCGGGGGAGCTCAGCGGATCGTGCTGCTCGGCGAACCGGTCCTCGTACGCGTAGCGCCAGACCGGGCCCTTGCGGAACTCGGCGGGCTCCCAGGCGTATCGGGCGTGGACGTGCGCGTGCAAGTGGTGCAGGGAGTTGCCGAGGATCTCGTAGTTGAGCCGCCGGAACGCCGGGTCCCGGCCACCGCACACGGCGAAGACCGCGTCGCCGAGCAACGCCATGTCCTCGAGGAACTGCGTACGCTGAGCGCCGGTCAGGTCCGTGAGGTGATCGGCGTCGTCGACGTCGGAGAGCAGTACGCAGTAGCCCGGTAGGTGCTGCGTGTCGCCGAAGACCACGTAGCCGCTGGGAACCTTGGCCATGACCATCGGGTTCTCGCCGCGGCGGGCCGAACCCACCCGGTCAGAGCGCCAGTCGACAGCCAGCTCGTCGGCGGGCGTGGAGGAGTGCCGTCCCATGTATGAGGCTGACCTCTTCCTAGAACTTGGGCGCGTCGGGGGCCTCGAGCAGACCCAGGCGCAGAGCGGTCATCAGAGCCTGCGCGCGGTTGGCCGCGCCCAGCTTCTCGTAGAGCTTGGAGATGTGCGTCTTGGCGGTCGACTCGCTGACGAACAGCTGCTTGGCGATCCCGTTGACGCTCATGCCGTCGGCGAGCAGCCGCAGCACCTGACCCTCCCGCGGGCTCAGCTGCGGACCGGCCGGGGCCAGCCGGCGCTTCATCGCCTCGGCCAGATCGGCCGCGGTGAAGGCGCTGGGTGCGGAAGCGGCGTGCCGGGCGGCCGCTACGACCTCGTCGGCCGGCGCGGTCTTCGGCACGAACGCCGACGCACCGGCCTCCAACGCGCCGAACAGCTGGTCGTCGCCGGCGTACATGGTGAGCACCACGATGCCCATCGTGGAGCTGGCCTTGCGCAGCGCGCGGGTCGCCTCCAGGCCACTGCCGTCGGGCAGCCGCAGGTCCATGATCACCACGTCGGGCTGGAGGGCACCGGCCTGACGGACGGCCTCGGCCGCCGTCCCGGCCTCGCCGACGACCTCGAACTGGCGATCGCGCTCGAAGGCATGCCGCAAACCTTTACGGATGAGGTCGTGATCGTCGACGAGTAGTACCTTGGTACGGCCCGCCGGTACGGTGCTGGTGGACATGCTCGGTGCTCTCCCCTTCAAGGCCGCCGGTTGTGACGGCGTGCTCACACGCTATCGCGCCGACCGGCCGGACCCAACACCACCGCGACCGTTGTGCCATGGGGGTGACGGGGCCGGATCTCCAGCCTGCCACGGATACGTTCCGCTCTCTCTGCCATGATCGCAAGACCGTACCGTCCGTCAACCCGCTGGTCAGCGATTCCCTGTCCGTCGTCCGACACTTCAATATGGGCGTTCGGGGGGTCGACGGAGCACGTGACCCACAGATTGCTGGCGCCGGCGTGCTTCCGGGCGTTGGTGATGGCCTCCTGCGCGATGCGCAGCAACTCGGCCTCGATGGCCGAGGGGAGCCGGCCGGGCGAGTCGTCCAAGGACAGGTGCACCCGGAGTCCGGCCGACGCGCCGACGATCCGGGCGAACTCGGCGATCGCCGAGGTCAGGTTGCCGTGCCGGTCGACCTGGCTGCGCAACTCGAACAGGCTCAGCCGCAGCTCGGTGACGACCCGGGTGATCTCCTCCCGGAGCGAACGCAGCTCGTCGGCGGTCTCGGTGGCCCCCTCGGGCAGGCTGGCCAGCGCGTTGTCCACGCCGTAGCCGATGATCACCAGTTCCTGGGCCACCCCGTCGTGGATCTCCCGGGCCAGGCGCTGCCGCTCCTCATTGGTGGCCAGGGAGCGTACTTCGTCGAACAGGAGCGCCGCTTCGAGGCGGAGCGCCGCCTGCTCGGCCGCGTGCCGGATGCGGGCGATCGCCGGGGAGGCGAAGCCGCCGGCGTCGTCGCGCTCCAGCACCAGCACGCCCACTGTGCGTACGCCCGCGACCAGGGGGATCAGCAGAGCGGTGACGTCGGCGTCCCGGGGCGCGTCGCGTACTTGGGACCGGGTCGCGACGTGCGGGAGCTGGCTGGCCCACGCCTCGGCGATCCCGGTGTCGGTGTCGAGCATGGTCTCCCAGTCGTGCTGCTCGCTGCCGTCGTGGGCGAGTCCCGCCTGGGACAGCACCATCAGCCGGCCCCCGCCGCTGGCGGTCAGCACGGCCGAGCGGTCGGACTTGGCGACCGCTCGCGCCTCCTCCAGCAAATGCTCGGCGATGCCGCCCGGGTCGAGGGTGGCGCCGGGCAGCTGCCGGGCCACCGTCCGGAGCTGGGTCAGCAGCCGGGTCGCCTCCACATAGGGCTGCGGTTCGCGGCGGGCCAGCACGGCTCGTTGCAGGGCGCCGGTGGTGACCGTGCCCAGCGCGACCAGCACCAGCCACTGCGCGCAGACGATGACGAAGCCGGACGAGGCCAGTAGCGGCCGCCCGTCCAGATCGGTCACCAAACCGGCGACGACGAGGGTCCCAGCGGTCACCGCGAGCAGGGTCGCCGCCTCGACCGGCCGGTTGTTCAAGGTCGCCGCGGTCAGCGGCACCGCCAGGTAAGGCAGCAGCGCACCGGCGCCGAAGCCGCCCGTGACCGTCCCGGCGTCGACCGCGGCCATCGCGATCGCGGTCGCGCCCACGCCGATGATGAGGACCTCGGCGAACCGGCCGAGAGTCCCGACGACCGGCCAGCGGGCGCTCGCCGGGACCGCCGCGGTGGCCAGGGCGAGCAGGCCCACCCAGACCAACTGCTGGGGATCCCGGGTCGCGAGCAGCGTCAGCACCGCCACCAGGACCAGCAGCGTGACCCGCATCGCCATGGCGAGAAAGGCCGCGCGCCCGCCGGCCGTCCGGCCGCCGGGCTGCTGTGCCGCACCGAGCGCCGTCGACTCGGAGCGGCTCCGCTCAGCGGAGGTAAATGGCGTCGATCTCGTCGGCGTACTCCTTCATCACGACCGCGCGCTTGACCTTCATGGACGGGGTCAGCTCGCCGGTGGCCTCGGTGAAGTCACGGGGCAGGATGCGGAAGACGCGGATCGCCTCGGCCTTGGAGACCGCCTTGTTCGCCTCGTCCACAGCAGACTGTATCGCGGCCCGGACCGCCGGGTCGTCCCGCAGGTCGTCGATGGTGGCACCCGCCCGGCCCTGCCCGTCGAGCCAGTCGGGCAACGCCTCCTCGTCCAGCGTCACGAGGGCGGCGATGAAGGGCTTCTGGTCGCCGACGACCATGCACTGGCTGATCAGCGGATGCGCGCGTACGCGATCCTCCAGCACGGCCGGGGCGACGTTCTTGCCGCCCGCCGTCACGAGGATCTCCTTCTTGCGCCCGGTGATCCGCAGATAGCCCTCGTCGTCCAGCTCGCCGAGGTCGCCGGTGTGGAACCAGCCGTCCGTCCTGGCTTCGGCGGTCGCGACGGGGTTGTTGAAGTACTCCCGGAAGATGATGTCGCCGCGGGCCAGGATCTCGCCGTCGTCGGCGATGCGTACCGTGACGCCGGGCAGCGGGCGGCCGACCGTGCCGACCTTCTGCGCGCCCTCGCGATTGAAGGTGATCGCCGGTGAGGTCTCGGTCAGCCCGTACCCCTCCAGCACCAGCAGGCCGATGCCCCGGTAGAAGTGGCCCAGCCGCTCACCGAGCGGGGCGCCGCCCGAGATCGCGGCGGTGCATCGGCCGCCCAGCGCCGCCCGGAGCTTGCCATAGACGAGACGGTCGAAGAGGGCGTGCTTCAGGCGCAGACCCAGGCCGGGACCGCCGGTCTCCATCGCCCGGGAGTACGCGATCGCGGTGGCCTCGGCGGCGTCGAAGATCTTGCCCTTGCCGTCGCCGTGCGCCTTCTGCCGGGCGCTGTTGTAGACCTTCTCGAACACGCGGGGCACGGCGAGCACGAACGTCGGGCGTATGCGGGCCAGGTCGGCGACGAGGTTCTTGACGTCGGGCGCGAACGCGGTCTGCACCCGGGCGGCGACCGCGCCGATCTGGAGCAGCCGGGCGAAGGCGTGGGCCAGCGGCAGGAACAGCAGGGTCGTCGAACCCTGGTGGAACAGGATGCTCAGCTCGGGCACGGCGTTGCCGATGTCGGCCAGCATGTTCCGGTGGCTGAGCACGCAGCCCTTGGGCCGTCCGGTGGTGCCGCTGGTATAGATGATCGTCGCGGTGTCGTCGGCGCGTACGCCCGCCCGGCGCTCGTCGACCGCGCCCGGCTCGATCGCCGACCCCCGTGTCACGACCTCGGTGAGCGCGCCCGCGTCGATCTGCCACACCTCGGTCAGCAGGGGAGCGGCCTCCCGGACGGTGGCGGTGTGCGCGGCGGACTCGGTGACGCAGGCCACCGCGCCGGAGTCGGCCAGGATCCAGCGGACCTGCTCGGGGCTGGAGGTCTCGTAGATCGGCACGGTCACCGCGCCGACCGCCCAGATCGCGTAGTCGGTGAGGGTCCACTCGTAGCGGGTCCGGCTCATCAGGCCCACCCGGTCGCCCGGGCCGACGCCGGCCGCGATCAGCCCCCGGGCCAGCGCGACGACCTCCGCCCGGAACTGGGCGCAGGTCACCTGACGGTCGTCGAGGAGGAACTGCACGGCATCGGGATGCCGCTCGGCGTTGGTCCAGACCGGATCGGTGAGACTGTCACCGTCGCCGACGGTCACGACCGGCGGTACCGCCATCTCCCGCACGGCGCCCTCCTTGGTGCTGCGAGGTCCACGAGCCGGGGGAACGCCACGACTCCGCTTATCGAAGCTACCTGCTCCGCGCGGAATCCGGCCGGGCGGTAGCCTGCTCATCATGGCCGACTCTTCCATGCAGTCGATCGTGATCGACGCCACACCCGCCCGGATCGCCGAGGTGATCTGCGACTTCCCGGCGTACCCGGAGTGGATCCCGGCGATGAAGCGGGTGGAGGTGCTCACGGAGTACGAGGACGGCTACGCCGCCGAGGTGACCTTCGCCCTCGACGCGGGCGTCGTCTCCGACGAGTACACCGTGCTCTACGAGTACGCCGAGGACCTCAGCCGGATCGAGTGGCGGCTCGTCCACCCCTCCAAGATGCTGAAGGTGCAGAACGGCGCGTACGACCTCGTGGACAACGAGGACGGCACGACGACCGTGACCTACACGCTGGAGGTCGACCTCACGATGCCGGTGCTGGGCATGTTCAAGCGCAAGGCGGAGAAGGCGATCATGGACGCCGCGCTGGGCGGGCTGAAGAAGCGCGTCGAGAGCCGGGGGTGAACCGGTGTTCACCGAGCCCTCGACCGCCCGTCAGGAGGCCGAGCGGCTGGTCGCGGCGGCCCTTGCCGTCGCCTCCCTGGCCGCCGGCAACCATCCTGAGCTGGCCACCGGCAGCGCCGCCTGCTGCGTCTGCCCCTTCTGCAAGCTGATCGAGGCGGTTCGCGACCCCGATCCGCAGTTCGTCGAGCGGTTGGCCACCGGTGCGGGCGACCTCGCCGTCGGGCTGGCCAGCCTGTTGCGCAGCCTGTCCGGGACGCGGGAGCCGGGCGAGGCCGACCCGTGGCGATCGGCGACCGCCGAGTCCGCCGAGGAATCGGGTAGGCCCGCCGGGACCGAGCCGGCCCCGGAAGGCCCAGCGAGCCGGACAACACCGAAGAAAGTGGCGAAGAAGGCGATCGCGAAGAAGGCGGTCGCACCCCGGAAGACCTCCGGCGCTTCGCCCACTGACCAGGAAAAAGTCCCGCCGAAGAAGGCCGCTCCCAAGAAGGCCGCCAAGAAGGCCATGCCCAGGCCGCGTCCCGACGACAACGGATAAGGTGAACGCGCGTAATCGCAGAAATGAGGGGCTTGGCGTGGGACTGACCATCGGCGTGGACATCGGCGGAACCAAGGTGCTCGGCGGCGTCGTCGACGAGACCGGCAAGGTGCTCGCGACGACTCGCCGCCCTACGCCCGCCGACGACGTGGCGCGTACGCGGGACGTGATCGTCGAGGTCGTCCGGGAACTGGCCCAGGACCACCAGATCGAGGCGGTCGGCATCGGCGCCGCCGGCTGGATCGACGCCGATCGCTCCACCGTGCTGTTCGCCCCGAACCTCGCCTGGCGCGACGAGCCGCTGCGCGACGCCGTCAGCGCCGGCACCGGGCTGCCCGTCATCGTCGAGAACGACGCCAACGTGGCCGCTTGGGCCGAGTTCCGCTACGGCGCGGCCGAGGACGCCACCGACTCGATGGTGCTGTTCACCATCGGCACCGGCATCGGCGGCGGCATCATCCTCGGCGGCCGCCTCGTCCGCGGGGCGCACGGCATCGCCGCGGAGCTGGGTCACGTCCAGGCCGTGCCGGACGGGCACCCCTGCGGCTGCGGCCGGCACGGCTGCATCGAGCAGTACGCCTCCGGCAGCGCCCTGGTGCGGTACGCCCAGACCGGCGTCAAGGACGACACCGCGGCCGGCGCGACGCTGCTGGACAAGGCCGGTGGCGACATCGGCGCGATCACCGGCCCGATGGTGACCGAGGCGGCGCTGGCGGGCGACGCGCTCGCCGTCGACGCCTTCCGGCAGGTCGGTACCTGGCTCGGCGTCGCGATGGCCGACATGGTGCAGATCCTCGATCCACAGGTGATCGTCATCGGCGGCGGCGTCGTCGAGGCCGGCGACCTGCTCATGAAGCCCACTCTCCTGTCCTATCAGGATCAGCTGGCGCAGCGGGCGAAGTCGCCGATCGCCGAGGTACGCCCCGCGAAGATGGGCAACACGGCCGGCATCGTCGGCGCGGCCGACCTCGCCCGCAGCTGACTCACGCTTTAGGCTGCCGCCATGGGCGTCGGTCTGCGCGTGGTCGCGTACAACATCCACTCGTCACGGGACGATCTCGGCGCGTTGGCCGCCGTGGTGCGCGGCCTGGAGCCGGATGTCCTGATCATGCAGGAGGGACCGCGGCGCTTTCGCTGGCGCACCAAGGTCGCGGCGCTCGCCAGCTCGTTCGGGCTGGTGGTGGTCGGGGGCGGCCTGCCCGCGCTGGGCAACGTCATCCTCACCAGCCTCCGAGTACGCCGCCGCGACTCGTGGGAGGTCCGGTTTCCGCTGAAGCCGGGCCGGCACATGCGCGGGGCGGCGTTCGCGCGCTGTGAGGCCGGCGGGGTGAGCTTCACCCTCGTGGGCTCGCATCTGTCCACTGACGACGAAGAGCGGCCGTCCCAGGCCGCTCTGCTGCGCGACGCGATCGCCGGGCTGGCGGGGCCGGTGATCCTCGGCGCCGACCTCAACGACGTCCCGGGGTCGGTCAGCTGGAACCTCGTGCACCAAGACCTCGTCGACGTGGGGATCGAGGGCGGCTGCACGTTCCCGTGCGCGGCCCCGAACCGGCGGATCGACACCATCGCGGTCAGCCCCTCCGTCGGGGTGGCGGCGTACCGGGTCGAGACCGGGCCGCTGACGGCGCAGGCGTCGGACCACCTGCCGCTCGTCGCGGACCTGACCCTCTGAGGACCTCCAGAGGCTCGCGGTCGCACTCCGCTCGCTCGGCGGCTCGCACTCCGGACAGCGGGAAGCCCGGCTTTTCTGACTTTCCAGAAATGTCGGGCTTCACCTTCAAAATACGTCTGACCTGCGGTGATGTCAACACCCGGCTACCGGTCGATCATGGCCCAAGGTTCATGATCGCGCGGAAAGGGCGCGCGGACGTGGCGGAGGATCGCGCGGGGAAGGCGAGGCCGGCGCCGGGGCGTACGGATAGGGTGCCCCCGTGACGAGTGGTGTGGTGTTTCCGGTCAGCGACGACGCGGGCAACCGCAGCACGTCCGCATTGGGCCGGGCGGTGATGGCGGCCGCGCTGCGGGAGGTCGACCCGGTGGGTTCCAGGGCGGCCGAGCAGGAGACCGTCTGGCGGTCGCACTACATCGCCCATTTCCGGCGGCAGATCGAGGCCGGGCTGCCGTCGGGGGAGGCGGCCCGGCGGAGCGCGTACGACGGGTTGCGGGAACTGCACGACCGCATGCGGGTGATCACGCCCGACGGTGCCGAGGTCGGACTCCGGGAGGTCTTCGGGACGCCGGGGACGGAGCTGACCACCGCCGTGCAGCGTGGCGTCGGCGGGCGGGAGAAGGAGCTGACGCTGCCGTACCGGGGTGCCCGGCTCGCCGGGGACGACCTGCGGCGGCAGCTCGACAAGTGGGTCGAGGCGGGCGTCATCGAGCCGTCGTGCGCCGAGGCGGTGCGGACGGTGCTGGCCAATCCCGACTGGCTCTCCGTCGACGGGCGGCGGATCGCCGTGCTCGGGGCGGGCGCCGAGATGGGTCCGGTGCATTCGCTGCTGCGCTGGGGCGCTGACGTGGTCGCGGTGGATCTGCCGCGTCCGGCGATCTGGGAGCGCCTGGCCGCCACCGCCCACCGGTACGCCGGCCGCCTGCACGTGCCCGTCGGCCCCGACGGCGCCACCGGCGCGGACCTGCTGCACGACCTGCCCGCCGTGGCCCGCTGGCTGGCCGGGCAGGAGGGCGACCTGGTGCTGGGAAACTACGTGTACGCCGACGGCGCGACGAACGTCCGGGTGTCGGTGGCCGTGGACGCGTTGACCACGTACCTGCTCGACGAGCGGGACGATCTGGCGTTGGCGTTCCTCGCGACGCCGACGGACGCGTTCGCCGTCCCGGGTGCGGCGGTGGCTCAGGCGGAGCGGAACTATCAGCAGTCGTCGCTGCTCAAGACGCTGCGGCAGCCGGTGCGACTGCTCTCGGCGGGCAAGCTGCTGCGGCGGAACTACGCGCCCGGGGCCGATCCGGGGATCTGCGACAGCCTCGTCTCGCAGCAGGGGCCGAACTACGCCCTGGCCAAGCGCCTGCAGCGGTGGCGGGCCGCGGTCGCCCGGTCGGAGGGGACCACGGTCAGCTTCACCGTCGCCCCGCCGACGCGTACGCGATCAGTGGTGAAGAACCGGGCGCTGGCGGCGGCGTACGCCGGGGCGCACGTCTTCGGCGTCGAAGTATTCGAACCGGCGACCGCGAACACCCTGATGGCGGCGCTTCTGGTGCATGATCTGCACCGTCCGCTGCCGGCTCAGGAGCACGTCTGGCAGGAGGAGGCGCACTCGGCCGCGCACGGCGGGCTCTGGCGGACGGCGTACGCGCCCCGCAGCGCGCTCGGTCTCGCGGCGGTGATCGGCATCGGCGGAGCCCGATAGACCACCCGATTGCCGCGTTCGGGCTGGATCAGGGTTCGCGGTCGAATCTTGCCTCAAGATTCGACCCAGAACCCTGATCCAGCGCTCTATACGCCAGCCGGGTGATCATCTAATGTGCTGCCTCATGGCCGACGTGACGCTGTGGCAGCGGATCAAGGACGATGGTTTCCGGCCGCCCGCCGGGTATCCGGTCGACGAGCTGATCGCCGAGCTGGAGCACATGCTCACGTACGCCGACTCCCGCCTGCGCGACGATCTCGCCTTCGAGATCCTCGGCGAGTGGATTCAGCTCGGCGTGTGCGATCACGATCTGCCCGGGTTGGGCGACCGGATGGCGGCCGGGCTGCTGCGCGGCATCGGCGAGGTGGGCACCGACTCCGTCTTCGGGCGCAGTTTCTCCGCCGTCGTGCTGGGCCTCGTGGTGGAACGCGACAACGCGGTGCACCGCCTCGGCCCGGCCGACCTGAGCCGCTGGATCGGCGGCTTCACCATGTGGTGGGAGCTGGAGGGCGATCTGCGCGGCGCGGTCGACGCCCAGCGGGGCTGGGCGCACGCGCTCGCCCATGGCGCGGACGCGATCGCCTCGCTGGCTCGCAGTCGCCTCCTCGGCACCGCCCAGGCGCGGGCGCTCCTGGGCAGCATCGTGATCCGGCTCCGGACCACCGACGGCTGGGCCCTGCTCGCCTCCGAGGACGACCGGCTGGCGTACGCGACGATGGCGCTCCTCCATCGGGGTGATCTGTCGGCGGCGGACCTCGACGAGGTCATCGCCCCGCTGCAGACGCTGGGCCGGCAGCGTCTGCGGGTCGACCTCGATCCGGAGGCCTGTGCCTGGATCAACTCGCTGAACTGGCTGCGGGCGCTCCACCTGCAGCTCAGTCTCGGCGTACAGGCGATGCCCTGGTACGCGCCCGACAACCACTTCGACCGCCTGATTCCGCAGCGGGAGCAGATGCTCGCCGTGGTCGAGACGGCACTACGGGAGTACTCCAGCTGGTTCGCCGACCGCTGACGGTCTTGCCGCGAGGCGCTACCGTAGTGCGCATGTCCGTCGTGGCCGCGTACCGGTGGTTGTTCGCCCTGCTGGGCGTCACCGTGGCCGCGGCCGGATTCGCCGGCCCCACCGCCGTCGGCGCGATCGTCGGCGGGTTGGCCGCGGCGGCCGTCGTCTCGATCGTCGTCGTCCAGCTCGCCCACCGGTCCGTTCCCGCTCCCGTCCGCGCCCGCCAGACGATGCGGCACTGGGAGCGCCGGGAGACCCCGCTGCGGCTGACCGACCCCGACGCCCCCGGTCGCGCCCGCCCCCGAGCCCCGTCCGCCTGACCGCCCCACCGGGGCGTTCCGCGTCCACCGTCAGGCTTTCTCTCCCGTCAAGGGGCTCTTTCCATGCATCCGATCGACAGCGCGGCTCAGGCCGCGCAAAATCTGCTCGTCCACCTCGCGGCCCTGCTCACCCCGGTGGGTGGCACGGCCGCCGCGATCGTCCTGGCCACGGTCCTCCTCCGGCTCGCGTTGCATCCGCTCACCCGCTCAGCGGTACGCACAGAGCGCGCGAAGGCAGCGCTCGCGCCGAAGCTCGCACCCCTCCGCAAGAAGTACGCCGATGATCCGGCGACCCTGATGGAGAAGACCCTCGAACTGCACCGGGCGGAGGGGATCTCGCCGTTCGCGGGGTTCCTGCCGCTGCTGGCGCAGACGCCCTTCTTCATCGTCCTGTTCCACCTCTACAACAGCTCCAAGATCGGCGGCCGGCCGAATGCGCTGCTCTCCGACACCTTGTTCGGGGCGCCGCTGAGCGCCCGGTTCCTCGCCCAGTTCAGTGCTCTCGGCGTATCCATCTGGATCTTCGCCGGACTTTTCGCGGCCCTGGCGTTGGTCGCGTGGCTGATGTCCCGGCGGTCCGCACGCTTGCTGGCGTTGGCGGACCCGCCGCCCACCGGACTGCTCGCGGCCTTGCCGCGCGTCCTGCCCTTCACCGTGCTGATCAGCGCGATCTGGCTGCCGCTGGCCGCGGTCCTGGCGTTGCTGACCACGACGGCCTGGACGGCGGCCGAGAACACACTGCTCAAGCGAGGCATGCCAACAGCGCCTCCGGCGCGCCGGTAGGGGTGGACAAACAGGGCGCTCGCCCGCGAAAATGCCTCGCGTCGCGCAAACGCGGCGGGGCGCGAGCGTCCTGCCCTCACCCCTGCCCGCGCGGCGAGAGGGAGCGAACCGGTGAGCGTGGACCAGGATTTCGGCGGCGATCACACCGGGACCACGTTGTGGCGCGACGGCTGGCCGGTCTACGACCGCGGGGAGACGGTCTGCGTCGTCGGAGCCGGGCCGAGCGGGCTGACCGCGATCAAGAACCTCAAGGAGGCCGGGTTCGGCGTCGACTGCTACGAGCGGGAGACCGGCGTCGGCGGCGCGTGGAACTGGCGCCACGATCGCAGCCCGGTGTACGCGAGCACGCACCTGATCTCGTCGAAGCCGCTGACCCAGTTCCCCGACTTCCCGATGCCGGACGACTGGCCGGACTACCCGCACCACGCGCTCGTTCTGTCCTATCTGGAGCGTTACGCCGACCACTTCGAGCTGCGGCCGCACATCTGGTTCGGCACCGAGGTCGTGAAGGTCGAGCCGGCCGACAACGGCAAGTGGGACGTCACGACCCGCAGCACCAGCAAGTACGGCGGCGCCGAACGCATCCACCGGTACGCCGGCGTGATCGTGGCCAACGGGCACAACTGGTCGCCGAAGATGCCCGCGTACGAGGGGATCGAGGACTATCGCGGCAACGTGCTGCACGCGAGCGCCTACAAGGATTCCGCCCAGTTGCGCGGTCGCCGCGTCCTCGTGGTGGGCGGCGGCAACACCGGCTGCGACATCGCGGTCGAAGCGGCGCAGCAGGCGGCCCGCTGCTGGCACTCGACCCGCCGCGGCTACTGGTACGCCCCGAAGTACGTCCTCGGCCGCCCGACCGACCAGGTCAACGACCAGTTGCTGGCGCTGCGGGCGCCGATGCGGCTGCGGCAGTGGTTCGCCCACCGGACGCTGAAACTGGCGGTCGGCGACGTGACCCGATTCGGCCTGCCCAAGCCCGACCACAAGATCTACCAGAGCCACCCGGTCGTCAACAGCCAGCTGCTCTACTACGTCGGGCACGGCGGGATCACGCCGGTGCCGGAGATCGCCCGGTTCCACCGGAACTCCGTCGAGCTGACCGACGGCCGCCAGATCGAGCCGGACCTCGTCGTGCTCGCCACCGGCTACCTGCCCCGGTTCGACTTCCTGGAGCCGGAGCTGCTCGGCATCGACCAGCGCGGCAAACCCACGCTCTACCTGCACACCTTCCCGCGTCGCCACCCGACCCTCGCGGTCGCCGGACTCGTGCAGCCGGACGCCGGAGTCTTCCCGCTCGCCCACTGGCAGGCCGTCGTCTTCGCCCGCTACCTGCGCGCCCGGCAGACCGCGCCGCAGCGAGCCGCCGAATTCGGCCGCCGCGTGGAGAAGGAGGCGGCCGGCACCTGGCACGAAGGGCGTACCACCGACTCGACCCGGCACTGGTTCGAGGTCAGCCACGGTCTCTACCTGCGCGAGCTGCAGCGGGCCATCGACACCCTGGAAGGATCGCGATGACCGTCTCGGTGCTGCGGCTCAAGGAGTGGGCCCACCCGGTCACCCCGGTACGCCGGGAGGTGCTCAGCGCCACGCCGGAACTCGACGAAGGCCGGCCGCCGGTGCTGTTCGTGCCCGGCTTCGGCCACGGCGCCTGGGCGTACGCCGAGCACTGGCTGGAGCACACGGCGGCGCGCGGCTTCCCGGCGTACGCCGTGAGCCCGCGCGGGCACGGGGCGAGCGAAGCGGCCCCGAAGGCGGACCTCCGGGCGTACGCCCACGACGTCGTGCAGGTCGCCGCCGGTCTGCCCCGGAAGGCGGTCCTCGCCGGGCACGGCGCCGGAGCGCTCGTCGTCACGCACGCGCTGGCCCGGTATCCCGCCCGGGCGGCGGTCCTGCTCTCGCCGGTGCTGGGCGGAGTCTCCGCCGCACTGCGCAACCCCGGACTGGTGCTGCCCGCCTTGTTCGGCGGCGGACTGCGGCTGCCCGCCGGTCAGCTGTTCAGCCGCGAACTTCCGGCCGCCGCCGCGCGCGCGTACGCCAAACGCATGGGCCGAGCCAGTACGCGGGCGCAGTGGCAACTGCTGCGCGGAGTCACCCCGGAACGAGCCGTCGGCGACCCGCCCGTGCTGGTCGTGGGCAGCCCCGACGACAAGATCGTCTCACCCGCCGCGTTGAAGGACGCCGCCCGGGCGTACGGGGGAGCCCCGCTGCTCTTCCCCGGCATGGGCCACGACCTGATGCTGGACGGCCGCTGGCGAGAGCCGATCGACGCCATCCTCGACTGGCTCGAAAAGTCCCACTGACCCCGCGTGATCACGACCGCTAGTTCATGATCGCGCAGACGGGGACGGTGGGCGAGGGAGGCGGGCGGGCGCGAGGTGGAGGGTGACGGGTTAGACGACGGCGCCGTCGTCGGGCAGGTCCGGCTCGTCGGGGCCGCCCGGTCGCAGCCGCATGATGAGCAGCGCGGCGCCGCCGATGATGCCGAGCAGGCCCAGCACCATGCCGGATTGGTCGCCGAGCGGCAGCAGGTCCGGTTTGAAGAACAGCAGCAGTCCGGCGATGATCGCGATGACGCCGATGATCGCCTGCGCCGAGATGCGCGGCAGCGGGGGCGGCGGTGGGGGGACGAAGGGTTCTTCGTCGTCCGGCAGGTCGGCGCCGAACGTGTCGAGCCCGTCGAGCAGCGACGGTTCGGGCCGGTTGAGGATCGGCCCGTTCGCCGGGAAGACGGGTCCGGTCGGCCCGGCTGGTTCGGCCGGCGCGGCCGGGGACGGCGAGGCGGCGGGGGCGGGAGCGATGTCTTCGCTCTCCGGCCAGGTCACCTCGGCGGGCGCAGCGTCGTAACTAGCGACAATCTGCGCAAAAGCGGCATCTACCTGATCCGAGGAGCGCCCGTCAGGGTCGCCGACCACAGACATCAGGCCCTCCCTCAGGTCGAACGTGGTCGCGCCGGACCGGCCGCGGGAAGACGGGGCGGTGGACGCGGGGACATTTCAGTGTGACACGGGGGGACCGAGATTGTGCAGTGCGTTGTGGCGGGTCGCATCCGCTGCATAGGCTCTGACTGCACTCCTGGCGGTCGACCGACCGCACTCCTGGCGGCTCGGGCAAGCCCTTCCCTGCGGCGGCTCCCAGGCGGGAGGATGCACTGAGGCACGCCGACGTCACGGAGAGGACCACGTGTTCTACTGGCTGCTCAAGTACGTCATCCTCGGGCCGGTGCTGCGGCTGGTGTTCCGGCCGCAGGTCGAGGGACTCGACAACGTGCCCAGGCAGGGCCCCGCGATTCTGGCCAGCAATCATCTGTCCTTCTCGGACTCCATCTTCATGCCGCTGGTCGTGCCGCGGAAGGTGACCTTCGTGGCCAAGGCGGAGTACTTCACGGAGAAGGGCATCAAGGGCCGGCTCAAGAAGATGTTCTTCGTCGGCACCGGCACCATCCCGGTCGACCGGTCCGGTGGGCGGGCCGCCCAGGCCGCGCTCGACACGCAGTTGCGCGTACTGCGGTCCGGGGAGCTGGCCGGGATCTATCCGGAGGGCACCCGCTCGCCCGACGGGCGGCTCTATCGCGGCAAGACCGGCGTCGCCCGGCTGGCGCTGGAGAGCGGCGCTCCGGTGATCCCGGTGGCGATGCTCAACGCCGACGAGGTTCAGCCGCCGGGCAAGGTCCTCCCGAAGATCATGCGGGTCAAGATCCGCTTCGGCGCGCCGCTGGACTTCAGCCGGTACGCGGGGATGGCGGGGGAACGGTTCGTGGAACGGGCCGTCACCGACGAGATCATGTACGAGCTGATGGAGCTGTCCGGACGCGAATACGTCGACCTCTACGCCGCCAAGGTGAAGTCCCAGCCGGTGGCCGCCCCCGTGCAACCGGCCGTGGTGTAGCCGGGCAGTCACGGCAGGAGCCGGGGCGCGCCGTTGCGTTCGGCGAAGGCGCGTACTTGGTGCTCCACCTCGGATCGGCGTGGATCTCGGGTCGGCAGCACTCGCAACGCGGCCGACAGCGCCAGCACCTCGTCGCTGGGCGTACCGATCTTGGCGTAGCACGCGGCGGCGGCCAGGTAGTGCCCTCCGGACTCGGCCGGGTCCTCGGCGAGCGCACCCGCGACGGTCGCCAGGGCCGCTTCGATCCACGGCGTACGCCGGGTGGACCGCTCGAACATGGTCCGCGCCTCGGCGGCCGCCGCCGGGCCGAGGAGAGCGGCCGCGTGCGCCGCACCGGCGACCCACTCGCCGAATCCGATCATCTCGGTGATGGCCCAATCCGCCTTCAGCTCGGCGAGCAGGGCTGCGGCGTCGTCGGGGCGGCCCTGCAGCACCCGGCAGAAGGCGGCATGCGCCACCGTCGAGCGCAGTACGCGATGGAAGCCCGAGCGGCGGGCGGCGGCCGTCACGGTCTCGACCGGGTCTTCGCCGTCGGCGAGGACGGGTTCCCCGCGCAGCACCCGCATCCAGGCCGCGATGGCGATGGTGTGCAGGTCCCACTCGTCCGTCGGCCGGCGCATCACCGCTGTCGTGGCGGAGATGGCGCTCGGCCAGTCCCCGGCCATGTACGCGTTCTGCGCTTGTTCGTTGAAGCTGGGGGCCAATCCGTGCCCGCTCGACGACGTCCCCCGGCTCTCGGCCAGCAACCGGTCGCCGCCGGCGACGTCGCCTTCCTCGGTCAGCGCCCACGCGAGGTTGCCGGCCGCCCGGCGGAAACTGCTCAGCCGGTTCTCCCGGCAGAAGCCGGTGACGTCCGTCAGCTCGATGAGCCCGTCGTCCTCGCCCTTCAGATACTTGGCCAGGCCGATCGTGATGCGCGCGTTGGCCTGCGCCTCGACCAGCCCGAGCCGGTCGGCGATGCCCAGCGCGCGATCGGCGGCGGCCAGGGCGTCGGCCGACTCGTAGTCCATCATCCGGACGCGGGCGAGTTCGAGCAGCGCTTCGGCCTTCTCCGGGCTGTCCGGCAGCACCTCGGAATAGGCCGCGGCCCGGTCGAGCCAGCGCAGCGTCTCGTCGCGGTCCGCGCGGAACCAGGCGGCCGTCCCGAGCAGCGTGCAGGCCCGTGCCATGCCGCCGACGTCGCCCGTCGCCTCCAGTCGCGTCAACAGGTCGCTCAGGCGCTGCGGGCCGCCGGTGTCCAGGAAGGCGTCGCGGTCCGCGAACAGCTCCAGCTCGAGGGACAACAGCTCGACGGCCAGATCCGGGTCCAGCTTCAGGCTCAACGCCCGGTTGACGATCGTGCGGGCGTGATCCAGGGCGTGCAGCGCGTACGCCCGACGGGCGGCCAGATGCAGTGCGTCGCGTGCGGTCGGTGCGTACGGAGACGGATCGAGGCCGATGGTCCGGGCGATCTCGTGCGCCGTCCACCGATGGTTCGCCAGCACCTCGGCCAGTTCGTCGGTGCGACCGTCGCTCATGGACTGCAGCCAGTCGGCGGCGCGTTGATGGCGCACCACCCGCTCCGCCCGGGGCAGCCGTTGGTAGCAGACGTCGCGGACGAGGATGTGCCGGAAGGCGAACTCCTGCTCGCCGGACATGCTGGAGACTGGCCGCTCCTGAACGAGATCGCGCTGCTCCAGGCGATGCAGTGAGCGGGCCGCCGCCTCCGCCGTCACCCCGACCGCGGCCGCGATCGCGCCGGGCCAGAACTGCGTACCGACGACCGCGGCCGCCTGCAGGACCGTGCGGTCGTGGGGATCGAGCAGGTCCAGCCGGTTGGCGATGACGGCCTGGACGGTCTGCGGCATCGGATTCGCCGCGCCGGGCTCCAGCGGGAAAGTGGACTTCTCCGGCTGGAGGTCACCGCGGTCCACCAGCATCCGCGCGTACTCGTGGGCGTAGAGGGGATTGCCGCCGGCGAGTTCCACCAGGGGTTCGAGCCCGGTCGAGGGGAACACCGCCTGGCCGAACATCTGCGCGTACATGGTGGAGATGTCGCTGTCGCGCATCGGGCCCAGCGAGATGGAGAACGAGCCCGTGATCGCGCTGGTCCAGGCGGGATTGCGTTCACGCAGTTCGGGGCGGGCGGTGGTGATCACCATGAGCGGCAGGTCCTTGCCCGCTCCACAGAGCATCTCGACGAAGCGCAGCATCGCCTCGTCGGCCCAGTGCATGTCCTCGAAGACCACGACGGTGGGACCCTGGGCGGCGAGCAGTTGCAGGAATCGGCGCCAGGCCGACTCCGTCTCCGCGGGTGCGAGCCGAGCCGCGGGCAGACCCAGCAATGGACCCATCGCCTCGGCCAGCCGGGCCGCTTCGAGTGGCTCGGCCAGAGCGTGCAGAGCGGCGGACAGCTTGACGCGTACCGTCGTGTCGTCGTCGGTGTCCAGGATGCTCACCTGAGACTTGACGATCTCCGCGAGGGCCGCGTAGGTGACGTTCTCACCGAACGGCGGGCAATGACCAGTGAGCCAGCGCACCGGCGGGCCGGGCAGTCGCCGCGCGTAGCGCGACAACTCGCGGAGCAGGCGGCTCTTGCCGATGCCCGCGTTGCCGAAGACCGTGACCAACTGCAGCGAGCAGTCGCTCAGCATGCGGTGCAGCGCGGTCGTCAGGATGCCGCGTTCGTGGTCGCGGTCGATCATCGGCGTCGACTCGTCGCGTTCGCCGAGCCGCACCCGCCGCGCCGCCTTCGCCAGCCAGAGTTGGCTCGCCTCGCGTTTGCCCTTCAGCAGAGCGGGCGGCTGCTGCTGGTAGTCGATCTCGTTCCGCGTCGCGTCGAAGGTCGGCGAGTCGACGACCACGCCGCCGACCGGGCAGACCGCCTGCAGCCGCGAGGCGGTGTTGACGACGTCGCCGGCGACGAAGCCCTGCCCGCCCTCCCGGGCCGCGTCGAGGTCGACCAGGGCCTGGCCGGAGGCGACGCCGACGCGGAAGGTGAGGTCGGCGACCGCGCCCTCGCGGCCGCCCAGCACCCGCTGGACCTCCAGGCCGGCGCGCACGGCGCGGAGCGCGTCGTTCTCAGTGGCGACCGGCGCTCCGAAAACGGCCATCACGGCGTCGCCGATGTACTTCTCCAGGACGCCGCCATACTGCCGCACCACCTTGCGCACCGCGGCGAAATACTCGTTCTGGGTGCCCCGCACCTGCTCGGGGTCGAGATGCTCGGCATAGGGCGTGAAGTCCACCATGTCGACGAACAGGATCGTGACCTGCCGACGGTCCTCCCGGGGGACCGTCAGGGCGACCCCGATCCGGGCGCCACAGCCGGTGCAGAACGCGCCGCCGGGCGAGAGCTTGCGGCCACATTGGTAGCAGGAAACAGACAGACTCGATCCGCAGCCGCCGCAGAAGGCGTCCTCCGCTCCGGCCACTCGCGAGCAGTTTGGGCAGGTGAGGGAAATCTTTCACTCCAAGGGGGTGGGCGTCCAGTATCCGCGATACCCCCGCCGCGAGCCAGCAGGTGTGTAGGTAAAACGACAAGGTGCAGCACAGATCCGCCGTGATGGTTACAGTTCTGCCAGCCCGATGGGCAAATCATGCGCGAGGGAGGCTGCGCGGTGCTGGTGCGACTTGCGGCAGAGTGGACGGATCCGTTCGGGATCGCTCATTACGCCGGAGATGTCGTTGACATCGACGCAATCACCCTCGCTGAGCTAGAGGAGCAGGGAGTGGTTGAGGACGTCGACGGCGTTCCGGAGGACTGGAACGGGCCAGGCGAGCAGGAAGAGCAGGCCGAGCCGCAGTGGAACGGCCCGGGCAGCGCGGACGAAGCCGACGGCGACGCCGGCGAGTCCGAGGATGCCGCGGAAGAGTGACTGACAGCGGGGCGCCAGGCCGATCGGCCTGGCGCCCCCCCGCGGGGTGTGGGTGGAGTCGCACGCCGGTGGGGGGGGGCCCCGCGCGTTGAGGAAGGGGGGGGGCCAACCCGCCCC
>NZ_JBFAHM010000010.1:0-10044 GCF_040654195.1 Hamadaea sp. NPDC050747 | reverse complement strand
GCCTACGGGCACCGCCAACCCCTCCCGGTGCGCCGCCACTACGCGCGCGGGGGGTCGGCGCGCGCCCGGCGCGGTGGGGGGGGGGGGGCCCCCCGCGGGGGGGGGCCCCCGGCCCGCCCCCCCCCCCCCCCGCGCAGTCTCGAGAGTCGAGTCGATCCGCTGAGGCGTTCGCCCCGGCGAGTGCTCTCAGCGGTCGGCCATCCCGGCCCGGCGGCGCAACGACGCCAGGTCGGTGACCACAATCCGCCGGCCTTCGGTCCGCAGCCAGCCCCGGCTGGCGAACGAGCCGATCGCCTGGTTGACGCTCTGCCGGGAACCACCGGCCATCTCGGCCAGCTGGCTCTGGTTCAGCTCGATGGTGATCATCGGCGCCTGGCTCTCGCCCGCCAGCCGCACCAAGGTCTTCGCGACCCGGCCCGGCAGGTCGAGGAAGACATAGTCGGCGTTCTGGTCGGTCAGCCGCCGGATCAGCGCGCCCAGCGACCGCATGACCGCGTCGAGGATGCGCGGGTGCGTGTGGACCAACTCCATGAACGCACCACGGCTCAGGGCCAGCGCGGAGCAGTCCTCCAGCGCCTCGGCCGAGGCCGAACGGGCCGAACCGTCCAGAAGCGACACCTCGCCGAAGACGTCCGGCGGCCGCATGACCGACAACACCGCGCGTTCCCCCGTCGGCGCGGTGCGGAACACGGCCACGCTGCCCCGCTTGAGCACGATCAGCGACTCACCCGGGTCGTTCTCCACGAACAGCAGTTGCCCGCGACGGTACGTCCGCGGCACGGCGGCTGCGATCAGCCGTTGCCGCGCATCCGGTTCCAGGCCCGCGAACATCTCCACGCCGGTGAGCGCATCAGCCGGCTCCGGAAGCCGCATCTCCACGGCGCCACCCCTCCCCGCCGGCTTAAGCATTGCCGGTCTTCCTGTCGGGCCACACCGATCCGGTGCGGCCGCCATCCCAGATCATCGTCTGCCGACCGGGTGTTGTACACCCCCAGGTGGCGGTCATGCATGCCACTCCCGGGTTATCGTCGGCGATGGATCTGCTGCGAGGATGCCATAATCCGGCCCCTGTGCGTACGCACGCGGTGCGACAACGCCCGCACGAAGCGCTACGGCCACGGAATCCCCCATGGGCGCTGACGATACGGTGCGGTCCGCCTTGCACACGGCATGGCATCTTCCGCCGGACGGCTGCACTCGACTGTCCGGAGGGATGACCTCAGCTACCTGGTCGGTGCGCGTCGGCTCCCACCGGTATGTGGCCAAACTGGTCCCGCCGGGGACGCGTACCGCTTTCGAGGCGGGGCTGGTGCTCGCCGAACGACTCTGCGCCGCCGATGTGGACGCCGGATCGGCGCGGGCGACGCCGTGACGTCTTCGCGCGTTTCTTCGCCGCCGGATCAGGGTTCCGGGTCGAATCTTGCGCCAAGATTCGACCGAGATCGCTGATCCAGCGCTCGGCGTCGGAGTGGAGTCAGGACTTCTCCCGCAGGTGCGCCAGCACCAACGGGTCGATCCGGCCCGGGATCATGCGCTCCTCCAGGTTCTCGATCCCGGCCCAGTCGGCCAACGCGACGTCGAGGTCGGCGTCGGCGTGGCCGCGGTCGGCCAGCAGCGCGCGTACCTCCTCGGCGAGGTCGCCCGTCAAGTCCAGCAACGAGTCCGGATCGGCCTTCTCGAACAGCAGCGCGTGGAGGTCGAGCAGCCGGCTCAGTTCGCCGCACGGATCGGGGTGGTCGTCCACCCGCAGGTCGACGGCGACATCGCTCGTGCCGCCGTAGCCGGCCCCGGGCGCGACGACGTAGACCGCCGCGCTCTGCCGCCCGCGACGGTCGCCGCCGGCGGCGTCGCCCGCGCTCAGTGCCCGCACCAGTCGCCGGGCCAACGCCATCGCCGAGTCGCCCGGCGTACCGTGCTCGCTGGCGAGGAAGGCGTCCCGCATCGCGTCCACGACCTCCGGTCCGGTGAGGATGTTCCCCTGGACGGCGTACCCGTCACCGGCGACGCCGCCCGCCCATTCGTGGCAGGCCGGTCCGGTGTAGGTCGCCCCCTCGCCGAACTTGCCGACCACGCCCAGCTGCCGTTGGTCGCGCCCGGGGTCGGCCGCGGTCAATCCGGCCACGACCTCCGCCGCCGCCACCTGCGTACCCAGTAGTGTGAGCCCCTGCGGGCGGTAGGCGAGGTTCGCGTAGGACTGGGTGGCGAGCGCGCCGACCCCGGCCTGGGCGGCCGGGACGACCGCCCCCGCGGCCAGGAACTTGCTGGCCACGGCGACACCGTGGGCCAGCCCGTCGCTGGAGCGCGCAACGATCGAGAAGGTCATGCCGGAACAGTAAGGGGACTCATGCCGTACCGCTACTTCTACGACTGTGAGTTCATCGAGGACGGAATCACGATCGACCTGGTCTCGATCGGCGTCGTGGACGAGCACGGCCGTGAGTTCTACGCGATCTCCAGCCAGTTCGACCCCACCAAGGCCATCCCCTGGGTACGCAAGAACGTGCTCGACAAGCTGCCGTCGCCGGGCAATCCAGCGTGGCGTTCCCGGGAACGGCTCCGGGACGACCTCCTGGCGTTCCTGACCGAGCCGTTGCAGGCGGACCCGGACGGCGAGCTGGAGCTGTGGGCCTGGTACGCCGCCTACGATCATGTCGCGCTCGCCCAGCTCTGGGGCAACATGCAGGCTTTGCCCAGGATCATCCCACGCTTCACCAAGGATCTGCGCCAGTTGTGGGACGACGCGGGCCGCCCGCCGTTGCCGTCCGCCGAAGCGGCACGGCACGACGCTCTGGTCGACGCGCGGCACAACCTCGCGCGGTGGCAGGCCATGACAGGTTTCCGGCAAGTTACCGGAAAGTAGCCACCAGTTCGCCCGGGGCGAGTGGAAAGAGCCCAGCTAGGGGCGATACAGTGCGCAATTGCGGCCCGCCCCGGGCCGGCAGCGTCGCCGATCATGTTGCTCTGGGGCTCCACCACGGGCTTGGTATATGCACCCTCGAAAGGGATCGAGATGCGTATCGGTGTTCTCACCGGCGGGGGCGACTGCCCCGGTCTCAATGCAGTCATCCGCGCGGTCGTCCGCAAGGGTGTGGGAACCTACGGGCACGAGTTCGTCGGGTTCAAGGACGGCTGGAAGGGCCCGCTGGAGGGTCTGACGAAGCCGCTCGGCGTCCAGGAGGTGCGGGGCATCCTCCCGCGCGGCGGCACGATCCTCGGCTCGTCCCGGACCAACCCGTTCAAGATCGAGGGCGGCGTCGAGCGGATCAAGAAGAACCTCGCGGAGATGGGCGTCGACGCCCTCGTCGCGATCGGTGGCGAGGACACCCTCGGCGTGGCGACCAAGCTCCACGAGCTGGGTGTCAAGGTGGTCGGCGTACCGAAGACGATCGACAACGACCTCGGCGCCACCGACTACACGTTCGGCTTCGACACCGCCGTGAACATCGCGATGGAGGCGATCGACCGCCTGCACACCACGGCCGAGTCGCACCACCGCACCGTCGTGGTCGAGGTCATGGGCCGCCACGCCGGCTGGATCGCCCTCCACTCGGGCCTCGCCGGCGGCGCCAACGTCATCCTCATCCCCGAGCGGCCGTTCGACCTGGAGAAGGTCGTCGACCACGTGGAGAACCGCTTCCGCACCAACTACTCGCCGATCATCGTGGTCGCCGAGGGCGCGGTCCCGGCCGAAGGCGACATGGTCACCCTCGGCGGCGAACTCGACGCGTTCGGCCACGTCCGCCTCGGCGGCATCGGCACCTGGCTCGCCGAGCAGATCGAGAAGCGTACGGGCAAGGAGGCGCGGGCCGTCGTGCTCGGCCACACCCAGCGCGGTGGTACGCCGACGGCGTTCGACCGGGTCCTCGCGACGCGCTTCGGGCTGCACGCCATCGACGCGGCGCACGAGGGGGACTGGGGCAAGATGGTCGGCCTCGCCGGCACCGACATCGTCCGGGTTCCGCTCGTCGAGGCCACTCGTGAGCTCAAGACCGTTCCTGTGGAGAAGTACTCCGAGGCGGAAGTGCTCTTCGGCTGAGATTCGTGCAGTTGGGGCGTTATTGACCCGCTCCGGGCGGTCAGGCTTGATCCCTGCGCGGGTCAATAACGCCCCAACCACATTTGACGCTGCCGTGGGTGGTTGGCTAATGGGGTTGGACGGGATGGGTATGCACACCGTTGCCGTAGTGGGTGCGGGGAAGATCGGTGAGGTGCTGCTCTCCGGTCTGGTGAAGGCCGGTTGGCCCGTCGACCGCCTGATCGCGACCGCTCGTCGGCCCGAGCGAGCCGACGAGCTTCGTTCTCGTTATGGCGTCCGGGTGCTGGACAACGCTGAGGCGGTTGCCTCTGCCGATGTCATCGCGATCGCGGTGAAGCCGCAGGACGCGGGTGCGCTGATGACTGACCTTGGCCCGCTCATCAGCCCGGACAAGCTTTTGGTGTCGCTTTGCGCGGGTCTCCCGACGGCGTTTTTCGCCAAGTATCTGCGCGAGGGTGTGCCGGTCGTTCGGGTCATGACGAATACGCCGGCGCTTGTCGATGAGGCGATGACCGCTATTTCGGCGGGCGCGCACGCCACTGCTCAGCATCTCGCGCTCGCGGAGGAGATGTTCCGGCCGCTGGGGCGGACCATTCGGCTGCCGGAGTCGCAGCAGGACGCGGTCACCGCGTTGAGCGGGTCGGGGCCGGCGTACTTCTACTTCCTGGTCGAGGCCATGACCGATGCCGGGATCCTGCTCGGGTTGCCGCGGCAGGTGGCGCACGACCTGATCGTGCAGACCGCCATCGGATCGGCGGTCATGCTGCGCGACTCGGGGGAGCACCCGGTCAAGCTGCGTGAAGCGGTCACCTCGCCGGCCGGCACGACGATCTCGGCCATCCGCGAGCTGGAGAACCACGGCGTACGCGCGGCGCTGCTCGCCGCGCTCGAAGCGGCCCGGGATCGGGCGCGCGAACTGGCCGCCCAGAACACCTGACGACAGACCGTCACCCAGGCGGTGGGTGGGATGCCCGGATTGCGTGAATGAATCCGGTTCAGCCTTCCGTCTCGGACCGGCACCGCCTTACCGTCGGTACAGGTCCGAACACAGTGGAGGCGATCATGCGTCGAGCAGTCATCTTCTCGGGCACGGTTCTCGCCGTACTCGCGGTATCTTCCCCCTCGTACGCGTTCGCTCATAACGCGGTGCGAAACCCGGTCTGGCACGCCGTTCTCGATGTTCTGACGCTCGCGGTGGTCAGCGCTCCACTGTGGACGGCGTACGCCTGGGGCGGGCGGCGGCGTGGCGCCCTGGTGGCGTTGATCGGGCTCGTCCAACTCCCCGTCGCCGTGATCGGGTTCGTCCCGATCGCCAATCCCGTGCTGCACACGGTCCTCTTCGGATTCGCCCTGACCGTGACCGTGGCCTCGATCGTCTCCGTCCGCCGGCTGTCGCGAGCCGGCCAGGAGACGCCCGTACGCGCCGGACACTGACCCGCAAGTCGTCCGGCGCACCTATCCCGCTGTCGGCCGCGGTTGTGTGAGGGGCAACCGTGGTCGACGGCGGCCGACTGCGTTGATCAGGGCGCCGAGGAATCGATCAGGACGCTGCGGACATGACACGCCGGTCGATCATGACCGAAGGTTCATGATCGGCGGCAAGGCGGCGGGAGAGGGCGAGGACGCGGGTGGGGTCGGGGCAGCCCGGCTGGGGATCCGTCCACGAGCCGTCCGGCTGCCGATAGGCCGTCCAGCGACAGTGCGCTTCGTCGGCGTACCCCCAGGCCATGAAGATCTCGGTGCCGCTGAAGCGATAGACGCCGACGGTCGCGACTCGCGCGGACTCCGGGCGGCTGTAGTAGGTGGCGTGCAGGCCGGGCACCCGGAGGCCCTCGACGGTGACGTCGAAGGCCTCCCGGTGCGGCCGGTACAGCGCGAGGTCGGGCCTCACGGGCAGCCCGAGCCGGTGCAGTGGCGGGCGGCGGCGAGTTTGTCGCGCAGCGCGTCGCCGAGCTTGCGGTCGGCGTCGGAGACCTTGCCGTGCAGGACGTTCGTCAGCTCGCCCGGATCGGTGTCCGTGTGGTACAGCTCGCGGAACGTGGTCTTGCCCTGCTCGTCGTAGTTCTCGAGGTAGTGCGCCTTGCCGTCCCACAGCGCGGCCCAGGTCGGCACCTTCGAGTTCTTGAGGTCGTACCAGTACTCGGTCAGGACCGGCCCCGGCCGCGCGGGGCCGAGCAGCGACCGCCCGTCGAGCTTGCCGCCGCTCGCGCCGGCCGCCGCCATCAGCGTCGGCATGATGTCCACACTGCCGGCCATCCGGTGGTCGGCGCCCGCGGTCACGTGCCCGTCCCACCGCAGCAGCAGGGGTACGCGCACCGACGGCAGGTAGCCGACGAACTTCTCAGTACGCCCGTGCTCACCCCAGAGGTAGCCGTTGTCGCTGGTGTAGATGACGATCGTGTTCTTCAGGACGCCGCGCGAGTTGAGATCGCTGAGCAGCGAGTCGACCGAGTCGTCGACGCTGAGCAGCGTACGCAGCATCTTGTGGCAGATCTCGTCGTAGGCGGCCGGGTCCGGCTTGGTCCACTTGAGCCAGATCGGCTTGTCGGAGACGTCGGACTCGCCGGACTGGAGGCACTTGCCGACGTCGGACTTGGCGTACTTGGGTTCCGGAGTGGACGGCCGGTGCGGGGCGTACGGGGCGTAGTAGGCGAACCACGGCTTGCCGCCCGCCTGGTCGAAGCCCCGGATCCAGCCCTTCAGCTTGTTCGCGTACCAGGTCGTGGAGTAGGCGTTCACCCACTCCAGCTTGCCGTCGGTGTAGGTCTTGAAGCCCTGGTAGCCGCCGTGCATGGCGCTGTAGTGATCCCACCCCGGCGGGGCGGAGTCCAGCGGCCACGAGTTCAGGAACTTGCCCGCCATCGCCGTCCGGTAGCCCGCCTTGCGCAGCAGCACCGGCAGCAGCTCGCTCTGGTGCACCTTCGGCCCGTCGGTCTGCAGGTGCACGTCGGTGTTGTGGGGGTACTGGCCGGTCAGCATGCTCGCCCGGCTCGGGCAGCAGGACGGGATGCTGACCGTCGCGCGGTCGAAGTTCCGGGCGCCCCGGAGCCACTTCATGGTCTTGGGCATGACCCGCATGGTGTCCCAGCGCTGATCGTCGGTGTTGATCAGCAGGATGTTGGGCTTGGCCGCCTCCGGCACGGAACCGGCGGCTGCCGCTGCCCCTGCAGCCCCTCCGCCTACGGCGGCTGCTGCTGCGCCCGCCAATGCGAGCGCTACTACAATAAGTGGACGAATACGCACAAATCACCAGTGTTCCGCGCGATCATGAACTTGCGTGCGTGCTCGCCCGGCGTGTCGTGTGACCAGCGCCATGATCGTTCCTTTTCGCAGGTGATCACCTGTCGGGATGCACCCGGGCGGTCGCCGTGGTTTCCCATCGCCGCACTAGGCTGCTGGCATGCGTACGGCTTCCCGTCCCGAGTGGCATCAGCTCCGGCATCCGGGCTTCGAACAGAAGATCAGGACTGCGGCCGACCCGGCCGAGGCCGCTGCCCTCGGCCTCGACGAGTGGCGCAAGCTGCCGCGAGCGCAGATGCCGCCATGGGCGGACTACTCCGAGGTCGAGCAGGTCTCGAAGGTGCTCGAAGGTGTGCCCTCCATCGTCGCGCCCTACGAGGTCGAGCAGCTGCGGATGCGCCTGGCCGAGGTCTGCGAGGGGCGGGCGTTCCTGCTCCAGGGCGGGGACTGCGCCGAGACCTTCGCCGACAACACCGAGGAGCACCTCCTCGCCAACGCCCGGACGCTGCTCCAGATGGCGGTCGTCCTGACCTACGGGGCGTCGCTGCCGGTCGTCAAGGTGGCCCGGGTCGCCGGGCAGTACACCAAGCCGCGGTCGTCGGACACCGACGCGCTCGGGCTGCCGGCGTACCGGGGTGACATGATCAACTCCCTGGAGGCGACCGAATCGGCGCGGGTCGCCGACCCCCAGCGCATGATCCGGGCGTACGCCAACGCCGCCGCCGCGATGAACATGCTGCGCGCGTACCTGGGTGGGGGCCTGGCCGACCTGCACGCGGTGCACGACTGGAACCGGGACTTCGTGCGTACCTCGGCCTTCGGCGAGCGGTACGAGGCGATCGCCCGCGAGATCGACCGGGCGCTGGCCTTCATCAACGCCTGCGGGATGACCGACGACGAGGCGCTGCGCACCGTCACCCTGTACGCCTCCCACGAGGCGCTGGCGCTGGAGTACGACCGGGCGCTGACCCGGATCTCGGACAGCCGCGCGTTCGGTCTCTCCGGCCACCTGCTCTGGATCGGCAACCGGACGCGGCAGCTCGACAGCGCGCACCTCGACTTCGTCTCGCGGATCGCGAACCCGATCGGCGTGAAGATCGACCACAAGATCCCGTCCTCGGAGCTGCTGGAGATCTGCGAGAAGCTGAACCCGGAGAACATCCCGGGCCGCCTCACGCTGACCTGCCGGATGGGCAACCACTTCGTCCGGGACGCGCTGCCGCGCATCATCGAGGTCGTCCGCGACGCCGGGCACAAGGTGGTGTGGCAGTGCGACCCGATGCACGGCAACACCCACGAGTCGTCCAACGGCTACAAGACCCGGCACTTCGACCGGATCGTCGACGAGGTGCTCGGCTACTTCGAGGTCCACAAGATGATGGGCACCCATCCGGGCGGCATCCACATCGAGCTGACCGGCGAGGACGTCACCGAGTGCCTGGGCGGCGCGCAGGCGATCGAGGACGCCGACCTGGCCACCCGATACGAGACGGCGTGCGACCCGCGCCTGAACACCCAGCAGTCGCTGGAACTGGCCTTCCTGGTGGCGGAGATGCTCCGTGGCTGACGTGGTCGGCGCCGACCGCCGCTCGAACCGGCGTGAACTGGGAGGACGGCGGGGCGGCCCTATCGGCACAGTAGATCTCCGGTCGGACACGGTGACCCGGCCGTCCGCCGGCATGCGCGAGGCGATGATGACCGCCGAGGTCGGCGACGACGTCTTCGGCGACGATCCCACCGTGATCGAGCTGGAGCGCCGGGTCGCCCAGCTGCTCGGCCACGAGGCCGCCCTGTTCGCCCCGTCCGGGACGATGGCCAACCAGATCTGCCTCCAGACCCTGGTGCCGCCGACCTACGAGCTGCTCTGCGACGCGGGTGCGCACATCGTGACCTACGAACTGGCGGCGGCCGCCACGTTCGGCGGCATCAGTACGCGTACCTGGACGCCGGGCGGCAGCTCGCTCGACCTGGATCTCATCGAGTCGCTGGTCATGCCGGACGGGTATCGGGCAGCCGTCACCCGGGCCATCGCCGTCGAGCAGACCTACGGCCGGGACGGCGGCACGATCGTCCCGTTCGCCTCGCTCGAAGGGCTGCGTGGGGTCGCCGACCGGGCCGGTGTCGCGCTGCACTGCGACGGCGCACGGATCTGGCACGCCTCGGTCGCGACCGGCATCCCCCTGGCCACCTATGGCGGGCTCTTCGACACGGTGAGCGTCTGCCTTTCCAAGGGTCTCGGCGCTCCGGTGGGTTCGGTGCTGGTCAGCTCGGCGGAGAACGTCGAGCGGGCACGGCTGATCCGCAAGCGGCTGGGCGGCGGCATGCGCCAGGTCGGCATCCTCGCGGCCGCCGGCCTGTACGCCCTCGACCACAACCTGCCTCGGCTGGCCCTCGATCACGCGAAAGCCCAGCGGCTGGCGGAGGCGCTGTCGGCGTACGGCGTCTGCGACCCGTCGTCGGTCGAGACCAACATGGTCATGCTGGACCTGCGTAAGGCCGCCCTGGACGGGCCGGCCCTGGCTCGGGCCGCGACCGAGGAAGGCGTCCTGTGCGCGGCGGTCGGGCCGCGTACGGTCCGGCTCATCCCGCATCTGGACGTCGACGACGCCGGGATCGACCGGGCGATCGAGGTCTTCTCCGCGCTGCTCAAGTAACCCGGCTCGTCACATTGATCTAGGTGTTCTGTCCACGGACGTTGGTGACTGGATCTTGAAAGGGTGAGGACCTCCGGGTAGGTGTGGAGCTACCAAGACAGCCACCCCACCCGG
>NZ_JBFAHM010000009.1:0-408119 GCF_040654195.1 Hamadaea sp. NPDC050747 | reverse complement strand
ATGCACGCGCGCTGGTACAACCCGGCGACCGGGCAGTTCGACAACCGGGACACCGCCGACAACGACCCGATCCCGGATTCCATCGACGCCAACCACTACCAGTACGGCGACGGCAACCCGCTGCAGACCATCGACTCGACCGGCCACTGGGGCTGGAACCCGATCAAGGCGGTCAAGAAGGCCGTCCACAAGGCCAAGAAGTACGTCTCCCATTCAGTCTTCCACTACGCCTACAGCTACGCCCGGTCCTACTGGCATGCGGCCACCCACGTGGTGCGTCACGTCGTCCATCACGTGAAGAAAGCCGTGCACAAGGTCAGCCGGGTCGTCCACCGGGCGTACCGGTCGGTCAAACACACCGTCTACCGAGCCGTGCACTATGCGAAGAAGACGTACAAGAAGGCCGTCAGAGCGGTCAAACACACGTATCACCGGGTGAAGCACAGCGTCGCCAAGCACATCAACCACCTGAAGGGCAAAGTCAAGAACGCGTACCACCGGATCAAGCAGGCCGGTCAGCGGATCGTCAACAAGGTCACCAAGACCGTCAAACAGGTAGCCAACAAGGTCAAGGACGCCTATCACGCCACCGCGAAGTGGGTGAAGGAGCACAAGGACACCCTGATCCAGATCGGCGCGATCGTCGCCGGGGTGGCCGCCGGCATCGCCTGTACCGCGGTCACCGCCGGAGCCGGCGCAGTCGCCTGCGTCGTCGGAGCCATGGCGGTGATCAACCTCGGCAAGGACGCCGCCCAAGGCAACATCCACGGCTTCAAAGACGCCCTCGGCTCACTGGGCCAAGGCGCGGTGCAAGGCGCCCTCACTGTCGTCACCGGTGGCGTCGGCGGCATCGTCGCGGGCAAAGTCGCCGGAGCGTTAGGCGCCTTCGGAGCGAAGATCGGCGGCCGGATGATCGCCGGATTCGCCAGCGAATCCGGCGTCGACACTGCGGAGCAGCTGGCCACGACCGGACGCGTGAACTGGACCGACGTCGCGGTCTCCGGCGGCATCGGGGCGGTGACCGGCGCGGTCGGCTTCGGAGGCCCCGGCGGCCCAACCAAGGGTGCGGCTCGGCTTCACTCGGCGGACCGCGACCCTGTTACGCCGAGGACCGAACGCCACCACGATGAGCTTGCGAAGTCCGACAACCGGGAAGAGGCCTTTCTTGAGGTCGACCTCTCGAAAAAGAGGCGGACAGCAGGGGCGGAGGCGATCAACACCATCGCGCATACGGGGTATCAGGCAACCGAGGTTCATACGCCGAACAACATGGGTCCCGGGGCGCACCCCGGGCCGGGAGAGGGACTGACCATCATTCCGATGGTCCTCGCGGTCGCCGCCAACAGGGTCAAGCTGTGGAGGAACGGGTGATATTCGGTGGCTGCCGTCGGTTGACAGGAGACGTGGGGCTCACTGATCCTGCATAGGTCGGATTTATCCGATTGAGGAGTACCCGGTCGAGTCGAACCAAGAGACGATGGGCAGAACCCGCCCAGCCAGTGCCTTTACACTTCGCCGGGTGGAACTGCGCGACATCGAGATCTTCCTGACGCTGGCTGAAGAGCTTCACTTCAGCCGTACGGCCGAGCGCCTGCACGTGTCGCAGGCGCGGGTGAGCCAGGCGATCAAGGCGCAGGAACGCCGTATCGGTGCGCCGCTGTTCGACCGCACCAGCCGCCGCGTACGCCTCACGCCGGTCGGCGAACAGCTGCGCGACGACCTTCGCACGGCGTACGACGCGATCCAGGCGGGCCTGTCCCGGGCTGCCGATTCCGTCCGCGGCGTCACCGGCACGATCCGAGTGGGCGTGATGGGTGCGCTGGGACACGAACTCCGCGGCACCATCGATCTCTTCCTCGGCCGCTATCCGGGCTGCGGCGTACGGCTTCAGGAGATCCACTTCAGCGACCCGTTCGCCGCTCTCCGTACCGGTCAAGTCGACGTCGCGCTGTTGTGGCGACCGGTCCGTGAAGCGGATCTCGCCGAAGGACCCGTCCTTTTCACCGAGGGCCGTGTCCTCGCCGTGTCCGCGGCACACCATCTCGCCGGGCGATCCGAAGTCTCGCTGGAGGATCTGGGTGATTGTGTCACCATCGATCTCGGAACATTGCCCTCCGGCTGGATCGAGGCGATGGTGCCTTCCCGCACCCCGTCGGGGCGGCCGATTCCCCGGGGCCCACACGCCGCGACGCTCCACGAGATCCTGACGTCGGTGGCCGCCGACGCCTTCGTGACGCCACTGAACCAGCATGCGCGGCACTACTACTCCCACCCAGGCGTCGTCCTCGTACCGATTCACGACGCGTCCGCCACGGAGTGGGCGCTGGTCTGGCGGGCCAACGACACTTCCGCCCTCCTCCGGGCTTTCGTCGAGACGGCGGCTACCGTCGGCAGCCGCTCCCTGGACCTGCCATAACTTCACGGTTATACCTGCACGGTCGCATTGGCCGTTGTTTCGCCCTGCGCTCGCTTCGAGGATGAAACCGGTGTTCGGCCGCTGCAGATCCGGCGGGCTCAATCCGGCATGGTCATCGGCGGAATCGGCTTCTCCGGGCCATCGCAAGACCCGGGACCGGCAGTGTTCTGAGACGAATTGAGGCAATTTCGAATGATCGACGTCATCATTGTCGGGGCCGGGCCCACCGGTCTCATGTTGGCGGCAGAACTGCGCCTGGCGGGTGTGCGACCGCTGGTGCTGGAACGGCAACCGCAGCGCCGCGACACACCGAAAGCCGGTGGTCTCGGCGGGCAGATCCTGGAGCTGTTGCGCTATCGCGGCTTGCTGGAACGGTTCGAGGCCGCCTGCACTGGACCCGCCCCAGCTCCCCGGTTCCCGTTCGGCGGAGTGCACCTGGACTTCACTGAGCTGGCCGACCCGCCGCTACACGCCCTTCCGCTGCCGCAACAGCGACTCGAGCAGCTGCTCGACGACCGCGCCGCCGAACTCGATGTCGACCTCCGTCGCGGACAGGAGGTGATCGGGGTCGCCCAGGACGAGAACGCGGTCACGGTGGAGGTGCGGGGCCCGGACGGGCCGTACCAGGTGACGGGCCATTACCTCGTGGCATGTGACGGCGCCCGCAGCCGCGTCCGGGATTGGGCCGGCATCGGCTTCCCCGGCACCGTCTACCCGGAGGTCAACCGGCTCGCCCAGGTCACCCTGTCCGATGCCGTGGCCGTGCTCGACAACGGCGACCTCGACGTACCCGGTTTCGGCCTGGTCCGCGCGGGCTTCACTCGCACCGACCAGGGCCTGCTAGGAGTCGGCTCTTCGCCGTCCTCTCGTGTCGTCTCCCTTTACACCGTCGAGGACGAGACCGTCGACTACGACGACGACATGCCGATGACTGTCGCCGAACTCCAGGAGAGTCTCCGCCGCGTCATCGGTGTGGACCTGCCCGTAGCTCAAACCACACGATTGTCGCGCTTCACCTTCAAAGCCCGGCAGGCCGAACGGTATCGGGAAGGGCGGATCCTACTGGCCGGTGACGCGGCGCACCTGTTCCCGGCCACCGGCGTCGCGATCAACGCCGGAATGCTCGACGCGGTCAACCTGGCCTGGAAGCTGGCGGCTGACCTGCACGGCTGGGCGCCGGACGGTCTGCTGGACACGTACCACGACGAACGTCAACTGGCCAACGCCCGGACCATGCTGCACACCCGCGCCCAGGTGGCGTTGCGACGCGGGCACGACGCCGCCGCCGAGGCGCTTCGAGCGGTCTTCCAGGAACTGCTCACCGACGAGCAACCGTTGCGCCGCATGGGAGCGCTCGTTGCCGGCAGTGACATCCGTTACCCGATGCCCGGGTCCGGCCATCACGCGCTGGCCGGCGCCTTCGCCCCCGACCTCATTCTGCATACCGACCGGGGCACCACCAGCGTCGCGGACCTCATGCATGGCGCCAGGCCTGTCCTCCTCGACCTCGCCGACCGGCCGGAGCTGCGCGATGCCGCCCGAGATTGGCGGCATCGCGTCGACCTCGGCACCGCCAAGACCGACGATCGACCGGCCGACGCGCTCCTCATCCGGCCGGACGGCCACGTCGTCTGGGTGGCGAGCCTCAATGAGCCCGCCGACTCCGCTGCGCCCGCGCTACGCGAGGCGCTCCTCGGCTGGTTCGGGACGCCGAGCGGCACGACCTGCCAAGCAAGGACCTGAGACATCGGCTCGGCCTACGCCCGGCGTTATTCGCCTGCGCCTGCCTGGCGTTCACCGCACTACTCCCTCTGCTGCATTCACCCGTACGCAACCTGCGTACTCTGCCAACGATCGCCGACGAAGGAATCTGACTGTGCTCACAATTCGTACCGCTCATCCCGACGAGCTCCCCGCCTTGACGACCTCTCCCGAGGACGACGAACGCAACGCGGCGACCGCCGCCTACCTGGCCGGTCTGCTGGAGAGCGGGTGCACCCGACCGGAGTGGTGCCTGGTCGCCGAGCGCGATGGCCGGCTGATCGGCAATGTGGTGCTGTGGACGATCCCCGGCCGCACAGTGCCGATGGACATCGTCCTGCTGGAACCCGGCGACGCAGCCACCGGCGAGGCGTTGTTGGCATACGCCGCCGAACAGGCCCGCCGGCTCGGCGCACAGACCCAGGGACACGTCCTTGACAGCCCGGCCCAAGCCCCCCAGTTCCAGCGGGACCCGGAGTTGCGCGAAGGGCTGCTCGCCGGCGCCGGGTTCACCGTCACCCGTGACGGCTGCCGGTTCCTGTGGACCGCGAGCGACCCGATGCCCGCACAAGACGAGCGGTTGCATTGGCGAACCTTGGCCGAGCTGGGTGAGGCGCCGTTCGTGGAGCTGCTCGCCGACACCTTCACCGACACGAAAGACTCGATCTTCCAGGCTGAGATCGCCGAGCACGGCCTGCGGGGTGCGGCCAGACGCAATGTCGCCGACATGCTGGAGATGAACCACCAGCCCGCCTGGTACGAGATCGGCTACGACGCGGCGGACACGCCCGTGGCGATCAGCATGCCGGCGCGTACGGCGACCTCGGCGGTCATCGGCCTGGTCGCCGTCGCCCGGATCGGCCGAGGTCAGGGCTACGCCACCAGCGTGGTCGCCCGGGGCACTCGAGTGCTCGTCGACGCCGGGGCCGAGGAGATCCGCGGGGACTGCGACGCGGACAACATCGGCATGTCCAAGGCGTTCCAGCGCGCGGGCTACCGAAACTTCGCCAACCGGAAGATGTTCACTCGCCCACTGTGACCGTGTGGCTCGCCCGTCCTGCCCGGCGTCGTGTGCGATGCCGGGCACTTACTGCCGGGGAGCAGCCAGGCACATTCTCGTGCTGGATGATGGCCTGGCGCGAGCCCGCGGCCGGCATACGTCCGCCGCACCCTCGCGGCCGGCTCGTAGGACGGATGACATGACGCATATCGCGGTTCCCGGCAGCACGGCGACCCGTCCCAGCACCGGCTGGCCCCAATGGTGGACCCGGCCGGTCGTCGCAGCGACCCTCCTGACCGGCGGCCTGAGCCTGGTTTGGGCGCTGTGGCTGGCCCGCGACGCAGGAGATCTCGCGGCTCAGTACGCCTGGACCGCTTTCGTCCGCGATCATCCCGGCTCGGCTTACAACCTGTCCTGGTACGGGGGGATGCATCCGGCGTCGTACAGCGTGCTCTCGCCGTACCTGATGGCCCTGATCGGGGTACGCACCACCGGCGTCGTCGCGGCCGTCGCGAGCACCGCCCTGGCCGCCCAGCTGCTCGCCCGGTCGGGCGTACGCCAGCCGCTGCCGTCGATCCTTTGGCTGTCCGTCGCCGTCTGGCTCAACCTTGCCGCCGGTCGAGTGACCTACCTGCTCGGCTTGGCCGTCGCCCTGCTCGCGGTGGTCGTCCTGCTGGATCGCCGGCCACGTCCGGTGCTCGCCGCGTTGCTGGGCGCCGTGGCCACCTTGTGCAGTCCGGTTGCCGGACTGTTCATCGAGGTGTTCGCGGCGGCGCTGTTCCTGACCGGCCGGCGGCGACCTGCCTACCTGATGGCGGCCGGCCCGCCGGTGGTGATCGGGGTGACCGCCCTGCTGTTCCCGTTCTCCGGCGTGCAGCCGTTTCACTGGTATTCGGCGGTGCCCACGCTCGCCGCCGCCGTCGCGGTCGCGGCGTTGGTCCCACGGGACTGGTCGACCGTACGGGCCGGAGCCTGGGTCTACGCTGCTGGCGTCGCCTTGTGCTGGGTGCTGCCGACTCCCATCGGCAGTAACGTCGAGCGGCTGCTGATGCTGGCCGGCGCGGCCGTCCTGATGTGCGCCGAGGCCGCCCGCGAACGCAGCGGCTGGCCCCGGCGGGCGCGCTATGCGGCCATGGTGGTGATGGCCGTCTGGACCGTCGTGCACCCGGTCGTGAACATCGTGAACACCGCGCCGGTGACTGCCGGGGTCGCCGACGCCCGGCCGCTGATCGACGAACTCCAGCGACTGGCCGCCCGGCAGGTCCGGGTCGAGGTGGTGCCGCTGCGCTCGCACTGGGAGGCTGCCGGGCTCGCGCCCTACGTCAACCTGGCCCGCGGCTGGAATCGGCAGGCGGACGTGGCCCGCAACCCGATCTTCTACCAGGACCAGTTGACGGCCGAGGACTATCGGGCCTGGCTCCGCGAATGGAGCGTCGGATACGTCGTGCTGTCGGCCGACGAGCCAGACGACGCCGGCATCGCCGAAGCGAAGATCATCACCGCCGGGCATCCGTGGCTGAGCCTGGTGTGGGCGGACGCCGACTGGCGGGTGTACCGGGTCGACGGCGTCGAACCGCTGGCCACGCCGCCGGCCACGGTCACCTCCGACGGACCCGCGGCGATCACCCTCGACGTGCCCCGGCCCGGTGCGGTGCTCATCCGCATCGCCTGGTCACCGTGGCTGGCCATCCGCGGCGTCGTCGACGACGGAGCCTCGCACGCTTGCCTCGCCCAGCACGGCAGGTGGACCGAACTGTCGACACCCACCGCCGGCACGTTCACCATCGAGGCCAGGTACACGCTCGACCGGGGAACCGCCTGCCCGACCACGCCGTAACAGGGCCATCCGCAGCCGGACCGCGCGGCACGATGACCGGACCGGCCGCCGGGCGTACGCGCCCGGCGGCCGGCCGAAGGTCAGCCGCAGTACCCGCCGCAGCCGCCGTCCTTCGGGGCGGCCTGGCCCGGCTGGGGCAGACCGGGATGGACCTCCGGCTGGGCCTTGGTCACCCGGGGCGGCGACACCAGCAGATAGCTGGTCTGCAGGTCGGAGTCGATCAGTCCGATCAGGCCCGGGTCGTTCGGGTTGGCCGGGTCCTTCTCGAAGCCGGGCGCGGCCCAGCCGTTCATCACCTTCACCGCTGCGCCACGCGTACGCAGCACGTTGTCTCGCATCTCGACGGTGACGATCGTGGTGTCGGCGTCAGGGTTGTAGTACTCCTCGTCGTCGACGGTGTCGGAGTCCTCATAGCCGGAGGCGATCACGGTGCAGTTGTCGCTGTTGTCGCACTGCTCGATCGTGACGTCCGTGGAGCTGTACTCGCCGTCGGCGGAGATGATGGTGACGATCGTCGTCTTGTAGGTGCCCGTGACGTCGCCGTTGTCGTCGCGGACAACCTGCACGACCGATGTGTAACTGCTGCGTCCGCCGCCCGGGGCGTCGTGCGTCTCCCGGTAGACGACGGTGTCCACATCGTCGTTGGGGTCGGTAGTGGTCTCCTTTTCCCGGTGGATGGTGCCGCCCTCGCCGTCGCTCTCCGTGTGGGACTGCCCCGTCGTCGTGGGTCCGGGGCTGTCGTCAGGGTTGGTGGTGGTCTGCACGAAGCCGCCCTGGCCGTCTGGGTGAGTTTCCCGGCTGGCGCCGTCGACGAACTCGAAACGGCTGCCGCCGTCCTTGTACCTTTCGACGGACTTGACGCCACCGTGCTCCTGCCCGAACGTGTACCGGTTCTCGTCGAACCCGGCCGCGATCAGCCCGACGGAGACCCCACCGACCCGCAGGCCGGGCTTGGAGCCTGGTCCGCCCGTCCCGGCCAGACCGATGGAGAAGCCACGCATCGGGTCGAGGTCGACGCCGCCGGTCGTGATCTCACCGAAGGTGAGGCTGAAGTGGTGCAGCGTGTCGTGCCGGGACGCCATGTCGAAGGCGCCGAGCACGTCCATTCCAGCCTCTCCACGCGCCTCGATGATCTCCTGGGGGAGAGCGAGGAACACGCCCAGCCCGTTCTCGAAGGACGGCAGCTTGCGCTCGTGGGCGATCTCGACGACCACCTCCAGCCCGGGGCGGCTGGCCGGGTCGTACGGGTCGGTGCCCGCCATCAGTTCGTCGGCGTCGCAGACTCCGTCGTGATCGGAGTCGACGACTCGCCAGGCCACGTAGCAGCCGGTGGGGTCGCACAGGCGCAGCGACGAGGTGCGTACGTCGTCGGCCGCGGACGCGGGTTGGGCCGCAACGGTGGCCAGTAGCAGCAGGGCTGCGGCAACGGTCGCAGTGGCACGCCGCAAGTGATCGGACATCATGCGCCGAGCCTGGGGGCCGAACACCATCGCCGTCCACCGGGTGTTCGAAACCCGTCTCTGTCTGAAACCAGCGCGTGTCAGTCGTGACGAGAAGGGTCCCGTCAGGCAGCGGTGGTGGTGTCGGCATCAGGGCCGGCCGCCGTCGGACCGGGCCGGTGGACGCCTCCTGCCGGACGTGGGCCGCGTGGGTCAGCCCTGCGGATCGGCGGTCGTGTTCCAGTACGCGTCGAGGATGCGTGGCGCGATCGGGCGGCCGCCCACGGTCGGTCGCTTGATCGGCGCCGCTGGGTTGTATGGGCGTACGCGGGCCCCGGCCGGCAAGGTGACCCAGAGGGACTTGGCCGCCCCGACATCGGTGACCGACGAGACGGGAACCTGCAGATGCTCGGCCCACAGCGCGGCGCGCAGGTCGGCGGCGAAGGCGCTCGGATCGGGGGCGGGCGGGAAGCTCGGCCCACCGGTGTCGATGATGGTCGCCATCACCTCGCTGTCGTGCGTCCACGAGCGACGGCTGTAGTTCAGCGTGCCCACGAAGGCGGCTTCGTCGTCCACCAGGAGCAGTTTGGAGTGCACGTACGCCTCCGGCGAGGTCGGCGTACCGGCGGTGCCGAGCGCCTCGAAGGCCAGCAGCTTGCCCGGGAACTCCGCCAGCAGCGGGGCGAGGAACGCGTTTCGCCGGAACGCGATGTCGGGCAGGTCGTCCACGGCCTCCAGGGGTGCCATGACCACGACGACGTAGTCGGCGGCTCGCAGGGCGACGCGGAGGGCGTCCCGCAGCGGCTCGGAACCGACGAAGTACTGACAGGTCAGGTACGCGTGCCTGCGCGTGTTCCGCAGCGCGTTCTCCAAAACGGCCTTGCCCGACTGGACGGGATGCGGGAAGGGGAAGCCCCGGCCGTAGGTGTGCGAGATCTGCACCGTATGCGGCCCCGTCGCACCCCCGACGGGCGCGAAACCGGCCCCGCGCAACGGCTTGAACGACGGTGCCTCAGGGTGCCGCGTCCACCGGTCGACGAAGGTCTGCAACAGGTCGACCGCGGCCGGCCCCTCGATCCGGACGTGGACGTCGAACAGCGGCGAGCCGGTGGCCAGCGATCCGTTGACACCCTTCTCGTGCAGCCGGTCGGGGTTGACGTCGATGCCACCGGTCCAGGCGATCAGCCGGTCGCCACTGCGTACGATCAGGACCTTCTGATGATGGCTGCCCGCGATCAGGTGCCGGCCGTCGAGAATGGCGCCGGAGTTCGGCAGCGAGTTGATGAAGGCCATCGATTCACTGTTGATCGGCGTCAGCACCTGATCGAGGAAGAAGAACGGGGCGAGCGTGGCGAGCGTCACGCTCGTGGCGTTCGCCTGCGACTTGGACTTCCAGAACATCGCGTCGACCTGCGCCCCGGGCTGACCGTTGGCCCCACGGGTCGCGGCCTCGAGCAGCTTGCGCAGCGTGGAGTCGGGATTGCCGGGTTGCATCGCGAGATTGACGCTGCAGTACCAGTTGAGCAGGTAGATGAAATCGTTCGGGCCCGCGGCGGTCGCGATGTCGGCGGCCATGCGCGGCAGCGCCCGCTTGCCGCCGATGAACGCCTCGGCCCGGTTGTCGGGTGACGCCGATCGCAGGCCGCGGTTGGCGTCGTCCGGCAGCAGGAAACGCATGGCGGGCACGGCTTCGCCGCCGGCCGCGTCCAGCTTGACCGAAGCGGTGCCGTCCGCCGCCTGCAGGATGGTGCCCCCGGCGAATCCGAAGACCTGGCCGCCACCCGGCGCCGGGGTGCCGCTGGACGTGGGCAGACCCAGGTCGGCGCCGCCGGACAGCGACTGCCACAGATCCGCCACGGCGGTGGGCAGCACCTGACCGCCGGTGTCCGGATGACTGACGATGGTGGCCGCGTCGAACAGGCCGACCTCGGCCGCGGCGTCGAAACCCACCGCGACTGTGCCCGCGGCGGGGAATCCCGGGTCGAATCCGCCGATCGGCTCGCGCCAGCGTTGCCAGACGGGCAGGTCGACGCTGTGGACCAGCCCCTGCGTGGCCGGTCCGCCGGGTGCGGCCATGCCGCCGCCGCCGAAGTCCTGGACCAGGCGTCCGGCGTCCACGGCGCTGTCGGCGGCCGGATAGCCGAACGGCCCGGCCTCGGCACCCGTGGCGATCCACTGCGTGGCAATGGGCTCCAGGACGACACAAGCCTCTTGGGCCGGGGTGACGACCACCAGACCAAGATCACACGACGCGGTCGCGCCGTGCAGATCGACGGTTCGCACCAGCCCGCCCACCTGTTGCCCAGGATCGACGTCGGTGCCGGAGACCTCGGCGAGCTTGGCGTCCACAATGGCCTGCAGCTCGTCGTCGGAGGCGGACTCGGCCGTGTAGATCTCGTCCAGACGGCCCATCGTGCCCGGTCCGGTGACACCGTCATGCGCCGCCAATCCGGCGGGCAGCGGCAATCCCTCGTCGTTCTTGAACTGCCGCACGACATCGGTCGTCTGCGGACCGTAGTCGCCGTCGACGCCGACGGCGTACCCGAGGTCGGCGAGCGCCTTCTGCACCGCGGTCACCGCGATCGGATCGTTGGCCTGATCGACCTGCAGGTCGCCGTCGGAGTCGAAGCCACCCGGAGTCATCCGGGCCCCGTCGAGGCACTGCTGGAGTTGAGTGATTCCGCCGAACCGCGGCGCGGAGATGGTCGCCATGAGCACTCACCGTCCTGTGGCCGACCTCCAGGATACCGTTTCGCCCTTCTTGACCTGCGAAAATACCGGCTTTGCCGACTCGCGCGGGATCTTGTGGGCCAGACTGGAGGGACAGCCATCACTGAGGAGACAGCCGACACCACCGGCCGCGTCAAGCGGCTGAGCGAGGGAGTGGTGATGGACGGTTACCGCCCGGGTCGCGTCGCGACAGAGGGCCTCGGCGGGCGGATCGACCAATTCGTCCGCGGGCCCGAAGACCAGCTGGTGCACTGGTGGGCCATCGACTTCGGTGCGTCCGGCGTGGAGAACCTGGGCGGACAGCTGCGCGGTGACCCCGTGACGGTGGGGCGTGCGGGCCGGTTCGACGTGTTCGCCCGCGGCTACGACAGCCGCCTGCTGCACTGGTGGTGGGACGGCGATCACGTCGCCGGCCCCGAGACCCGCCAGGGTTGGCGGGTGGCGTACGACCCGATGGCGGTCCAGGTGAGCGACACCGAGGCACACGTGTACGCCCAGGAGGCCAACAACGGCATCCGTCGCTTCCAGACAGTGGGAAGCGACTGGTCGGTCGACAGTCTGCCGTTCACGGCGTACGGATCGCCCCTCGGCCTGCCGTTCCGGGGCCAGGTCGCCCTGTTCACCCGCGATGAGCACGGTGAGCTGGCGGCGACCGGAGAGTTCCACTCCGGTGAGGGGTACAAGACCGACCGCCTCGGCGGGGGAGTCGCCGGTCGGCCGGCCGCCCAGCTCTGGAACCCCAACCGCATCGACGTCATGACGATCGACGACAACGGCGACATCAACCACTGGGGCTGGAAGGGCACCGAGAAGTACTGGGACAACCCCGAGCACGACAGCCCGCTGCACACCGGCCGCTGGTACGGCGACGGCCCGGTGATCACCGGGCCGTTCCGTGGCGATCTGGTCCTCGCCGGTGACGGCGTGCAGATGGACGTGTACGCCGTCACCCGCGATTTCCGGCTGCAGAACTGGCATTGGGACGGCACGAAGGGGTTCTCCCCCTGGAATGTGTGGGAACTCAAGGCCGACCTCGGGCCGGTGATCTCCTCGCCGTCGGCCACGCTCTCCGCAGACGGGCGGTTGGGCGTGCTGTACGCGTGGGCCGAAGGCGGCGTACTGCATCACTGGGACAGCTTCGGCAACCACATCGCCGACGTCCCGGAATGGCCCTCGGAAGGTGGCCTCACCGAACCGGTCGTGATCGACCTCGTCCCCGCCAGCCATCTGCTCCGCCGGGCCGACGACCTCGTGGTCCTGGGCGTGGACGTGAAACCGGGCCGGGTCGGGCTGACCTTCCCGCCCCAGCACATCGGCGAATCCGTCAACGACCGTGACACGCTCCAGGCGGATGTCAGCGAGGGCGGCGTACCGGTGTGGCGGTCGGGGCCGGCGGGGCCGAGCCGCCTGGTCTTCGACGTCGACCACGACGTTCCGCTGACGGCCCGGGATCTGCTCGCCGCCGCCACCGCCCTCGTCACCGACGACCCCGCCGACTCCTCGGCGATCGAACTGCCCTACCGGCTCGGCTCGCACCTGTCCGGCTCGGCGAGCGCCGCCCACCACACGGAGCCGTGGACCCGATCCGACGTCGTGGCGCTGTGGCGAACCCGGCTGCTCGGCGAGCTGGGACTGGTCGCGACCGGCTACGGCGAGGAGGACTGGATCGCCGTGCCGCTGGGGCAGACCATGCGCGGCCAGATCGTGGGCCAGAACGAACCGGCCGCCGTGGAGCGTCTCGAGCTGAGCGCCCTGGGCGGCACGCTGGTGGCGCAGGGCCGCTGGCCCGCCTTCGAATGGGATCACGCGGCGGTCCTCGGGCGCGACTGGCGCGTACGCACACTGCAGCGCGGCATCGTCTACCCGACCGGCCACCGAGCCGAGTACGTCGAACTCAGCCAGCGTGAGCCGGACCCGGACGGCCAGGATCCGATCGCCGTGATCCGCAAGAGCCGCATCCTGATCATCACCGAGCCCGTGCGGACCCAATCGGCCGACCCGCGGCTGGCCCGGCTGTTCCCGTTCCACAGCGTCGAGACGCTGGTGCCCCGGTTCGAGCACATCGACGATCCCGACGGGGTGGACACGGCGACGCTCGGACGCTGGGCGACCACGATCCGCGACCGCCGCCCGCCGGAGCAGTTGCAGGAACAGCTGCAGAATCTGCGTGACCTGCTCGCGTCCCTGCCACCGATGCCCGGCACCGGCGACATGAGCGCGCCGCCGTCGGCCGAGGATTACGCCGACCTCAGCGGCGGCGGCCAACTGGAGGCCGAGCAGGCGGCCTGGGCGGAGAGGTTCCTCTCGCTGATCGAGCAGATCGACGTCCTCAGCGACCAGATCGAGGCCGTCATGCTGACCCAGAGCGTGCCGAAGCCGTGGTACTTCGTGCCGCAGGTGGACGGACAGCCGATCCGGCTCCCGGTACGCTGCCACGGCCGTCTCGGCCCGGTGCAGATCGCGGTGCCGGTCGTCTTCGTCGCCGACGAGCAACTGCCCGAGACGTTCACGATGACCGCGTACGACTCGCTCGGGGTCGCCGGGGTCGACGAGAAACTGGCCGAGGCGTACGCGGCGGCCGGCGGCGGACCCACCGACGTGCCAGGGGTCCCCGTCGACCTGCTGCACAGCACGCCGACGCCGAACGGCGTACCCGCGAACTCGTCATCGATCGACATTCAGCTGACCCGCCGGTTGAACATCACCGGCGTACGCGACGGCCGGGCGTATCGCGTCCGGCTCGGCACCGACGACCCGGCCGACTGGGCCGCCGAGGTGGACCTGGTCGAGACACGCACGCTGCTGCCCAACACACCCGCCGCGCATACCGCCAAACTCGCGTACGCGTCGGAGTTCGAGACCAATGGGGACGCCGCAGCGATCCCGCTCCGGATCCCGGGCGCGCCGATCACGCTGGACTTCCGCAGCGCGGCCGACCGCTCGGGCGGCCTGACGACGCCGGTGATCGACGCGACCGGTCTGTCTCGTGAGCACGGCCTGGGCAACGCCGCCGGGCTGGCCACGCTGAACCCGGCCGATCTCGTGACCGCCGACGCGACGCTGCTGGGCATCAACCTGCGCTCCCTGCTCGGTGACGTCGCCCCCAAGGCGCCGGCCATCACCTCCGACCTGTCGCCGGACGGGGTCACCACCGTCACGCTGGACTGGTCCGATCTGCCGTTGACTCCGGGGGACCTGTTGCAGGCCAACGGTTCCCCGACGGTCGACCTGCACGTCGAATCGGGCGTCGTGACCACGTCGACCTGCACCGTCAAGGCGTTCGCCTTGGCATTGCCGCCCGGCGACCCGCTGCTGAAGCTGGCCTTCGACCAGGTCGCGTTCACCCAGGAGGCGGGCCGGCCGCCCGACGTGAAGATCGACGGGCTCAAGGCCGAGTTCCTCGGCGCGCTGGATCTGCTGAAGGGCCTGCAGGACAAGATCGGCATCGGCGATTCCCTTCCCGAGGTACGCCCGGTCGGAAACGCGATCCAGGCCCGGTACTGCCTGCCAGTGCCGGACGTGTCGACCGGCGCGTTCGTCATCCGCAACGCCTCGTTCAGCATCGTGCTGACAGTGCCGCTGCAAGGCGAGCCGCCGTCGGTGCAGCTGGGCTTCGCCAGCCGGGAGAAACCGTTCAGCCTCAGTGTGTTGATGTTCGGCGGCGGCGGGTACGCCGACATCGAGTTCCGCGGCGGGACGCTGAGCCGCCTGGAGATCGCGCTGGAGTTCGGCGCGGCCGTCGCGGTCGACTTCTTCATCGCCAAGGGCGAAGCGCACGTGCTCGGCGGCATTCGCTACGAGATGATCGGCACCGACGTACGCCTGACCGGCTTCCTGCGCATCGGCGGTTCCCTGGAGGTCCTCGGGCTGGTCTCGGTCTCCGTCGAACTCCTGCTCGAACTCGGCTACCAGTCGGCCGGAAACCGCCTGGTCGGCCGGGCCACCCTCGTCCTGGAACTCGATCTGACCCTGTGGTCGGACACCGTCGAACTCGACAGCGGCGAGTGGGTCATCAGCGGCGACGAGAACGTCGTGCCGCACCGGATGGCCGCGCCCACGGTGCGTCCCGGCGCCTCCGCCCGGGACCTCGAAGCCACGCGAGCGTACCGGGAGGCGTACCGATGAACGCGCGCACCGAGCTGCAGATCGTCGCCGTTCCCGGCGGCACCACCAAACACGGCGTCGTCCTCCGCGGACTCGTCGTGCCCCGGCTGAGCGGGCTGGACGAAACCGCCACCGCCGCCGCGTACGGACTGGCAGACTGGCCGGACCTGCTCAGCCACAGCACCATCACGGTCCACGTAGCACAGTCGCCGGAGATGCCCACGACGACGGTCCCCGTCACGCTTCGCCCGGTCGCCAGCTCACCGGTGTGGCAGGCCATGCTGGGCGGAATCCACGTCAAACCCTTCACCCCGCCCAAGGAATATCCCGACCCCCACGTGCTGCCCAGCGCCGCGCACGTCAGCACCGTCGAAACCATCTACGCGACCGCCGGGCGGCACGCCGGCGACCCGGCCGTCATCGACACCCAGCTCAAGACGGTGCCCGACTCGACATTGCCGCCCGCCGAGCTGCCCGCCACCGCCGACACCGGCCAACCCGACCCCGACTTCCACAAGCTCGTCACGCTCTTCCGCGAGCACCCGGCCGTGCTGCGCGCGCTCGGCCTCATCCTGGAATTCGACGTCACGGACCCCGGGGCGCTCACCGCGTCGAGCCCCGGCGTCATCCGTATCGAACTCACCCTGCCCGCGGCCGCCGCCGGCTTCGTCCTGGCCACGCCGTGGACACACTATGAGTACGCGAACAAGCGGTTCCTGCCGAAACCGGCAGCAGGCTCCAGCATCCGAAATGGACTGCTCGACCTCGAGGGCCCGCAATGGAGGGTGGCCACATTCGACGTCACGACCACGATGGATCGTCTGCGGCTGGCCAAGTCCACAAGCGAACGGAACGCCCTTCCGGCCGTCCGCTCGACCGGACTGTCGTTGCTGCACGGTGGACGCGAACGGCAGTTGCGCGCTCGCAACCGCGCCGCCACCGCGAACACCGCACGCCGCTCGACCGACCTGGAGCTGTGGGCCGACGACCTCGTCCTCGGCTATCGCGTCGATGTGCGTACCACCGCATCGGCCTGGATGTCGGTGTGCCGGCGGAAGGCCACCTACGGCACGCCCGGCGGTCTGGCGATCGGGCCCGCGGGCGCCGAGGAGGAAGGCCACGTCAAGGCGCACGGCGCCGCCTTTCGCGGGGCGGGGCGGACCGGGCAGCCGACCGACGGCCTGGTCGCCGACGAGACCGTGGTCCGCTGGGACGGCTGGAGCATGGTCACCCCACGGGTGGTCCAGCCTTCCAGCACCGAGCGTGCGCCCGCACGCGCCTGGCTGACCTGGCAATTCTCGCCGCTGCAGGTGCCGCGCCTACGCTTCGGCGAAAGCTATCTGGTCCGCCTGCGGGTCACCGATCTCGCCGGAGGCGGGCTGGAGCCCGACGACCCCGCGCAGAGCGAGGGGGCCTCACCGGCGACGTTCTACGGCCGTCACGATCCGCTGCTGCCGCCCGAGCTGGCCATGCCACCGAACCTCGCCGAGCATCCCGAGTTGCTCGGCCCGGGCGGGCTGCTCGACGTGCTCGTCATCCGCAGCGACCCCTGGCCGCCCCCGGACACCGCGCCGGTCGGGGCGCTCGACGCCGACCAGTACGCAGTCGAGCACGACTATCCGGTCAACAACATCCGCATGCTCCTGCCGCCGGTGGCCGCCTTCGCCCTGTGCGATCAGCTCGACGCCCTGCCCGACACCTTGCCCGACGACGCCTTCGCCGACCTGCTCGCCCGGGCCACCACCCCACCGGCCTACAGCGACGACGGCGAATACAGCTGGCTGCCCGACCCGTCGGCCGAAGGGGTGAGCCTGACCGCGCGACCGGGGCCTCCGCTCGGCACCCCGGTCGTCCCGCCCACGGTTCCGGAAGGCTGGGCGGTGACCGGTGGGCAATGGCCCGACTACGCCGCCAAGCACATTCACCTGACGACACCTTCGGGCGGCTCGACGAAGGTCGTCGAATGGCTTGACGACCGCAACGCCGTCGTCCGGCTCAACCCGGCCGAGACGCTGACGGTCGCCGTCAGCAGCAGTGTCGCCGACATCAACCCGTTCGCCATGACCAACTGGCTGCAGAACGGGGTCGGGCAAACCTCGCCGACCGACGGCCAAGACGTCCTGGACCACCTCATGGAACTCGTCCGGTTCGGCCGGCACCCACTGGTCAGCCCGCCGCACGAGCTGCGCTTCGTCCACGCCGTCCAGCACCCCCGGTACGCCCCCAAGGGCGCGGTGACGGCACATCGCGGGCTCGGCCAGACCTACGCGCGGATCGCCGACGCCCAGCCCGGCGAGAACCCGTGGCTCGGCCTCGACGCCGCCAGCACCGGTCAACTCGACGTGTACGCCGAGTGGCCCGAATACGACCCGATGGGCGGAGAGAACCCGGCGAAGACGCTGCAGCAGCACGTCGGCTCGTTCACTGTGGACCCGTCTGCGACAGCGCTGCCCGATCTGCGGCACGAGTTCGGCGACACCCGCCACCGCGTCGTCTCCTACCGGCTGGTCGCCGCCAGCCGCTTTCGGCAGTACTTCGCCGGGCTGACCGACGCCGACCTCAGCAAAGAGGCCACCGTCTCGGTGTCCGTGCCCAATACGGCGACCCCCGAACGACCGGCCGTCCTAGCGGTCGCCCCGGCGTTCGCCTGGCGGACCGACGTCGGCGCCCGCCTGACCCGCGTACGCAAAGCGCTGCTGCGCGTCGAACTCGACCGGCCCTGGAACCTCACCGGTCAAGACGAACGGCTCGGCGTGGTCATCCAGCCGGACGGCGCCCCGCAGCCGCGTACGCTGGTGACCCGCGTCCGCCGCGACCCGATCTGGGCCACCCCGCTGCCCACCGCCGATCCGACGGAGTCGATGTTCCCCCGAAAGCTGCAAGTCTTGTCGGTCACATCGGCCGGCAGCCCCACACCGCTGAAGGTGCTGGCGCACGAAGTGCACTTCGACGACCGATCCCGCCGCTGGTACGCCGACATCGACATCGTCCAGCCACCAGCCGAGTCGTACAACCCGTTCGTCGAACTGGCACTCGTCCGCCTCCAGCCCGCCAGCCTCGGCGGCTGTGAAGCGTCGGCCGTCATCCGAGCCGAAGCGGCGCAACTGCTGCCCCTGCGTACGCTCACCTGCTGGCAAGACGCGGCCGGACTGCACGCCCGCCTCGACGGCACCGGGCCGATCGGCGCCCACACGAACCTCGTCCAGGCCACCCTCGAAATCCTGCCCGGCAACCTCGACCCGGCCATCGTGGAAGTCACCACACTGGGCGACGGGACCGACGGCGTACCGGCATGGCGCCGCTCGACCTCAGTGAACGGGCCGCTCGGCACCGATCTGCCGCCGATCACGCTCACCAGCGACCCGGCCGACCACTGCCGGCTGGTGATCCAAGAAATCGAGACGTTCGCGGAATCGCCGACGGCGCCGAATCCAGAGCTTGGGCACCGCACTGTCTTCCTCGATATCGTGCGGTTGACCGACATCCCCGGCGGAGCCGGGTGACGGGGCCGCGGTAGCGCCGGTGTCGGTGTATCCGCCCCCAAACCGTTCCAGGATCAGACGACTGCACGCTCAGGGATGCGTGTATCGCAAGCGGCCGAGGGCCGAAAACGACTCCCTGCGGAAGTCACGGTGAGATAGCCTTCGCCGGTGTCCGGCCCGTCCTTCCTGGCTTCGCCCGCTTCGGCGCTGCCGCCTCCGATCGGCAGCGCCGCATGGGATCGTGAGCTTCTGGCCCTCGGGATCGACCGGGCGACCGTGGATCGGGAGCTCGACGAGGTCCTGGCAGACTTCAGGGACAACGATGCGGCCGAACCTGATGGGCACGACGTCTACCTCAACGACGCATCACCGGAAACGGCGGCCGTCCTGGTTCTGTTCCACCAAGACAATCCTTCGTACTCCTCGCTGATGTACCTGCAATTCGTCTGGAACGGCACCGGCCAGATCCTGCGGGACTGGATCGTGCGCCAGTTCGCCGCGATGCTCGTCCACGGTCCTGATCCAGTCGCCGACTCGGCTCGGCTTGCGCTCAACGTCGACTATTTCGAAGATCGCCGCCTCGTCGACGAGGTGTTCGCCGGTCTGCTGGCACAGGTTCCCCTCTCGAAGTCGCACTGGCTGCTGCGTGCGGCGGGCACGGTACCGTGGCCGGTGAAGCGTTCGCTGTTCCTCGCGGCGGCGGACGTCCCTACGCTGCACGCGTCGTTGGCGTACGGGATCGGTGCCTCCTTCTACGGCCTGTATGGCGACGTGGACGCCCCCGAGGCAGCCGAACTGGTCAACCGCATCGTCATCGAAGACGACGAGATCAGGTCGACGCTCGTGGAAGCTACGACGAGGCCGATGCTCATGCGTACCGGTTCGGCGATCGTCGTGACCGATGGGCGATGGGCGTACCCGGAGTCGTTTCTGCTCGAGATGACAGTTGCCCATGGCAACAGCATGCGCTGGCTGGCGAGGCCTGAGCTGGTCATCGATGGGCAACTAAGGGGACGTCTTCTGCATTGGTCGTATCCGTACGCACGCGATTTCGAACACGAACTGCAACGCGGCCCTGCACTGGAGGAGGCCCTCTGGAACCGGATCGAGGCCGATCCAGCCGATGCGGCGGCATGGACCGGCCGGGAGGTCGAAGTGTGGCCCCAGAAGCTGCGGGAATACCTGGCTGGAAGATGACCTCGTCGCGGCGGCCAAGGCGAAGTCGTCAATCCCACGCCGGTGGATCTTGGTGCCCGCCCTGGACTCGACTGTGACCGCGGGCCGGTGTCGTGAGCTGATCAGCGCGCTGCTCCGCCACTCGATGAGTCGCGGACCCCCGCCGCCCCGCTCTCGTAGCGCCTGTTCAGTTCCAGGGCCTCGGCGAGTTGGTCTTCCAGAATCACGATGCGGCATGCCGCTTCCACCCCGGTGCCTTGATCGGCGATGTCGCGTACGCGGGCGGCCAACCGTAGCTGATAGCGGCTGTAGCGGCGATGGCCGCCTTCGGATCGAGCGGGGGCGAACAGCTTCGCCGCCTCGACGGAGCGCAAGAACGCGGCTGTGGCGCCGATCATCTCGGCGGCGCGCCCCATGGTGTAGGCCGGGTAATGCTCGTCGTCGAACCGGTCCGGCGACGCAGTGCCGTCAACTGTCATATACGTCCTGTCTGTGATACACGGTATGGGTCCCGGTGCCATATGGCGGCACCGGGACCCGGGGAGTATTACGGGTTCCAACCATCACCGGCCGTTAAGTTGCACCGGTTTTCGTCTGTCCCACCGGCATGCCATGAGACGGCATCGCGGGACTTTGGCGTGGATATCGACCGAGGACCACCTTCCGTTCCTTGGGGTCTACGGCTCCCACCGGCGCTGAGCGCGACCAGGTGGGCGATCCGATGGTGCCGCTCTTCTCCCTTCTTCCCTTCTGGCCATCACGTGCCGATGACTCGGCAGTTCCGGGCCATCACCCGGCCAGCCGCCCTGCAGCCCCGTTCACTTGCCTGGCCGCAAGGCCCGCCTGGAGCGGGTCCTTCTTCGGTGGTGTCTTTCGGTGCGCCAGTTCAGCTGTCGCACTCAATCAACCTTCGCAACATCTGATACCTTACCGACGCTCACGCCGAATGTCTACAACCGCGCCTAGAGAATTTCTGAGAGTGCGGAGTGAGGCATCCTGAGGAAGCTTCACCCGGTCCAGAACGGCTGGGCCGGGTGGACGACGGGAGCGCTGCAGCGCGCCGGGGACCCATGTCGGCGGGCCCTTCACGGCGGCTACTTCACATCGCGGGAAGTTCTCGCTCAGCGTGGAGACACGGTCAGCTCGACACGGCCGCAGCAGCATCGCGCGATGTCGATGCCCAGCTAGTCCCTTGCGGGCCACCTGGGTGACCGTTCGCCGGAATCCAATGATGTTTACAAGTGGGTGAATGTGTTGCACCCTGTTTAAGTTGGAAATGTAAATTTAAGGATGGGAAGTCCGATGGCAACAGACGTCTCCTCTGGCGGCTCCGTCTCCGCGTGGCCGCGGCGTACTCGGCTGGTACGCCGGTTATTCGTAAGCTTGGTGGCCGCAGTGCTTGTGGTGCTGGCCGGCCTCGTCGTGGTCTCGTCGCCGGCTAACGCGGCCACCCGCCAGTTCCGGGGCATGAACTGGGCGGTGCTGGGTGACAACTTCAGCACCACGTCGCTCGTCGTGCAGGGGCTGAGTCTGTCCGACAGCAACGCGACGGTGCGGGCCAAGGCCAACGCCCTCTACGACGACATGGCCGCCACCATGGGGATCAACACCGTCCGGCTGCCGATCAACACTCACACCGTGGCCAACACCAGCTGGTGGAACGCATACCGCGGCGCGATCGACGCCGCCACGGAGCGCGGGTTCAAGGTCATCCTCGCGTACTGGGAGGACGGTGCCGCCTCCGGAGGCAAGATCACGAACCTGGGCGCATGGAACTCGATGTGGTCCAGCGTGATCGGCACCTACGGGTCCAACAGCAACGTCTACTTCGAGCCGATGAACGAGCCGCACGGCTACTCCTCGGCGGACTGGCGCAACGTCGCGGCGAACTGGCTCAGCGCGCACCCCGACGCGACGCCCGGCCGGGTGCTCATCGGCGGCACCGGCTACAGCCAGGACCTGCGCGACATCTGCAACGACAGCCGATTCAACGCGACCCTGCTGTCGTTCCACTACTACGCCTTCTTCTACGGTGCGATGACCTACGAAGGATTCCGCAGCCACATCCAGTCACTTCTGGGCAACTGTGCCGCCCGCGCGGTCGCGACCGAGTTCGGCGCGCCCATGTCGACCGGCCTCAACTACGCCGACGCCAACAGCACCGACAACTTCGTGCGCTACATCCGGGCCATGGCCCAGGTCATGCGCGACAACCAGATGGGCGGCACCTACTGGCCGGCCCTCGGCGGCAAACCGGGCTCGATCGGCTACGACTGGTACTCGATGTACGCCCTGAGCGGCAGCGGCACCGACCTCAATCTGACCATCCGCAACACCTCCGGCGCCGACCGGATCCGCTACGCGTGGGGAGACACCGTCGGCGACCCGACGAGTCCGCCGCCGTCGACCTACTACCGGATTGATGTCCGTCACAGCGGCAAGACCATGAACGTCCAGTCGCCCAACACCGACAACGGTGCGCGCGTCAGCCAGTACGCCTACAGCGGCAATGCCTGGCAGCAATGGCAGTTCCAGGACGCGGGCAGCGGCTACTGGCGCATCGTCAGCCGCAACAGCGGAAAGTGTCTCGACGTCGTGAGCGCCTCCACGGCCGACGGTGCTGAACTGATCCAGTACACCTGCGGCACGGGCACGAACCAGCAGTTCCAGATGGTCGCCAACGGCAGCTACTTCCAGCTCCGGGCGCGGCACAGCGGCAAATGCGTCGACGTACCAGCCGCGTCGACCGCCGACGGCGTGATTCTCATTCAGTACACCTGCAACACCGGCACCAACCAACAATGGTCGCGTACAGCGGTCTAAAGGGAGTGAGTGCATCATCATCATTGCGGACGAGCCCGGGCGACCATCTACATCCTGAGGACGGAAATTGAGGCGAGCATGGACCTCTGTCTTCTGCCTGGCGGCGGCCATAGCGCTCGCCGCTCCGGCTGCAGGGGCCGGGGCTTGGCTGGGGTGGCGCGGCTGCCCCAGCCTTCCGTCAAACGAGTCTGCGACGAGAATGGCGCACGACGAGATCCTTCCGGGTGGTCGCATCGATGTCATCGAGCGGCGTGACGAGACGTTCTTTGAGCCCAACTCTGAAGCGGACGGCCTCCTCATGTCGGCGCTACTCGGTACGGACGACTTGGATTCCGGCTACGTCAGCGTGCAAGTTCATCATCCGCAGGCGCTAGCGCAAGTCCGTGATCTTGAAGTAGCTGCGTCACAGTTCCACTGGATGGCCGACCCCGGCAATCCTGCGACGATGCTGGGCCACAGCAACGGACGGACTGTGGCCGTGGAAGTCCTAGACCCCGAGAGGGTACTTGTCACGATCGAACGTGCAGAGCCGCAATCAGTGCTGCCGCTATCGTTGACGGGGTTCGCCCTTGGCGCGGTCGTAGGGATCATCCTCTGGCGCCGCCTGCGGCGTAGCCGTGCGTTCGTTGCTGGTGCCCTCTGCTTGCTGCCAAGCGCGGTTCTCGTGACGGGGCAGCTGGTCTACTCGTATCTCGGGCTACCCGATCAGGTCGTCACTCCACCCGCATTGTGGAGCCCGTATGTGGAGACGGGTACGCGGGCGCTGTCATTGATCGGCGGGACCCTGCTGATCATGTCACTTATCGGGTCGGTACGTCGATCAATCGGTCGGCAGCGGTCAGCTGACGAGACGGCATAGCGGCGTAGCAGGACAGATGGCGCCGAGGTTCGGCATGTGCCCCAGCGCGGCGCAAATCGGGCGGCCAGGTCTTCCACCTCGGCACGGTTGAGGAATAGGGCCACGGGCGTCAGCGGGGTCGGACAATGAACGGCCGGTCATCTCACAGAACCTGATGTAGCCGTCGCACGTCTTCGGGGGCATGACAGGGCAACGTCTACTCCAAGGAACGGACCGGTGACGCCCGGCCAGTTGGCCCCGCCGGTGAACCAGAGCAGAGGAGCGGTGTTGGCGCGGGCGGGTCGGCATGGCGCCGAAGAGCATCGGGATGATCGCCAAGGGCCGGCGTATCCGAGCCGTGAAACGAGCCGTGGCTGGATTCGCGGCAGTCACCGTAGCCGAAGGCGTCGGGTTGTTCACGGCTTTGCAAACGGGGAGCGGACCGGACCAGACCGTGCCCCCGGTCGCCGGTGGCGCACCCAACCCCGTTCTCGTTGCCGCGATCTCGTCCACGACCACCGAGGCCCCGGTGCGGTTCGATCCGCTAAGCCGGACGCTGAACGTCGGCTGGATTCCGGCTGGTCTCGGCGGTCAGCACGCCGACATCACACCATGGCAGCAGACCTTCAGCGGCCATGACTCTGCCTACGTCAACGGCGGTCCGGACATCGGCCTCGTCGTGACCGTGCTGGCGAAGAAGCGGCCCATTTCCGACTTCTACGATGGGGCGCTCGGCCTGCCGCCCGCCGCCGTGGCCAAGCCCACCGAGCCGGTCAACGGCGGCGCTGCTGAGTGTCTCACCGACCCGCAGGTACTCGGCTCCTGCTCGGCGATCCGATGGCAATACGCACCGGATGCCTGGGCTCGGGTGTCCTATGCGGGCAGTGCCGGTGCCACCCCGGCGCAAGCGGCGGCTGTCGCCCGCCGAGTCGCGGAGTCGGTGACGCTGACGAAGGACCAGGCGGTGCGTATGCCGTTCACGCTCACGGGCAAGCTGGCAGGCATGACGGTGACCCGTACGAGCACCCAGATCTACAGCACACCTGGATTCCATGGCGAAGCATGGTCCGCCAGTGTTCAACTTGTGCCGACTGGGACGGTGGTCAAGCCGGGGGAGAACCTAGACCCCATCAGCCTCTCCGTGGATGTCATGTTCGTCCCCGGCGACCCGTCGGGCCGGATCAAGGATCGCGACGGGGAGCCCAACACAACCGTCAACGGACACCCGGCGTGGCGGTCGGCGGACGGAGCGGCCGTCATCGTCTTTGGCGCCAGCGATACGCGTTCCGCAGTGTGGTACCCCGACGATCATGGCGACGCGACGGCGGCGTACGCCGATGTCGCTCTGCTGGCCCATCCCGCTGACCCTGCCGGCTGGCAGCCGCTGAAATAGCCACTGAACAGTGACCCCGTCGCGTCACCTCTGCCGGCGACGATGGGGTTGCCGGCTACTCACGTGCGGGCAGCTACCGGAGTTTGCGCCCCGAAGCCGACAGTCGATCGGCGAGGGCGACGACGCGGTCGCGGAGCTCCTGCGGGCGCTCGATGACGAACGGCAGGTCGAGCACGGCCAGCACCCCGGGCAGCCAGTCGAGACTCTCGGCTCGGATCTCCACCCGTTGCCAGCCCTCCTCCTCGTCGTCCCGGATCCCGGCGATGCTGGCCGGTAACCGCTTGCGGATCTGCTCCAGCGTCCCCTGAATGCGCAGTATCACCTCATGTCGGTACGGCACCCGTGCCATCGAGGTGAGAACACGCTCCACGGGATCGAGGCCGGCGGGCGGCTCGAATGAGCCAGGCACCGTCCGCGCGTCCGCGATGCGGTCGAGCCGGAAGGTCCGATCCTCACCGATCTCCGGATCCACCCCGGTGACGTACCACCGGCCCGAGTGATTGACCAGCCCGTACGGATGCAGGGTGCGAACGCTGCGCAGGCCGCGGTCCGCGGTGTATTGGATGGAGAGCGGGCTGTGGCGGCGGATCGCGTCGGCGATGGCGAGCAGGACGCCAGTCTGCGGCACGGGGACGTCGCCGGGGTCAGCCGTGAAGGCGAGGGACTGGAGTACGGCGTCCAGCCGATCCGCGACCCGGGAGGGCAGGACCCGACGGATCTTCGCGGCGGCCGTCTCGCTCGCCGTACCCGTCGCCGTTGCCAACCCGGCGCGCCGTCCGGCAACCAGGCCGAGCAGCACGGCCAGGGCCTCGTCGTCGCTCAGCATGAGGGGCGGCAGACGGTAGCCGGCGGCGAGCCGATATCCGCCGTAGCGGCCGCGCAACGATTCGACCGGCACGCCCAGGTCGATCAGATGGTCCACGTAGCGCCGCACAGTGCGCGGTTGGACATCGAGGCGGTCGGCGAGTTCGGCCATCGTGCGAATGCCGCCCGACTGCAGGAGTTCCAGCAGCGTGAGGACTTGGGCCGTCGGTCGCGCCATATCCGAAGCGTATCGAGGATACCGGACCGTTTCTGTCCAGTATCCGTTCTAGCGTGAATGTCGACCAGTACGAACCACCGATAAGGGAGCGCTCACCATGGACTTCGTCTCGACCCGCGTTATCACCGATGACATCAACCGCCTCGTCGGCTTTTACGAGAAGGTCATGGGTGTGTCTGCGGTCTGGGGCAGCGAGGATTTCGCCGAGCTGGGCACCGCGCACGGTACGTTGGCCATCGGCAGCGCCCGTACGGTCGCGCTGTTCGCGCCGGGTTCGGCCCGTCCGGCCGACAACCACACCGCGATCATCGAGTTCCTGGTGGACGACGTGGACGCGCTGTACGAGGACCTGAAGGAGGTCGTGGAGGACTTCGTGAACGTGCCCACGACGATGCCGTGGGGCAACCGGGCCCTGCTGTTCCGCGACCCCGACGGCAACATGGTCAACTTCTTCACCCCCGGTCACGCCCAACGCGATCCAAAAGTTCAGCCGATACCAAGTCGGCTGAGTCCGTGAGTTGGACCCCTTGATCGAGGCAGCAGCAACGGCAGCGGTGGAGCAGACCAGGCGGCTGAGCATTCGGCTGAGTTGATCCGACGGCGCTGACCCTGCCGCTTTCGAACATCGGATGTGCGGATGAGTGGGTGCCCGGCGTGTAAAGCGCATCGCCTTTGCCCCCCGATATCGAAGAAGCCACCTGAGGAAGATCCTCCAGGTGGCTTCTGAGCTGGGTGCGGCCAGGACCACCCGGTGAAGGTGGCGGGTGATCTGGGCGACAGTCCAATGTGCGGGCAACGGCAGGTTGTCGACCATGCCAACCGTGGCTCTCCATCGGGCGCCGAAGGAGAATAGCCATCCTGATGAGGTAGGTCTCCGCCCCGTTCGGCTGCATCGGCGGCAGTGCTTGGGCAGTCCATTGTGGGTCCGTCCTCCACCGGAGCTGTCCGCGTACCTCCACAAGGTCCGATCAACGAGCCCGATCTGTTCAACCGACGACGCCCAAGTCGTTGCCCCAACCTGTCTGAGCACTTTAGGTTGCATGATCAAGCGCGCCCCACGGAGCACACGCTGCTCCGCCACAGCAGCGAGACATGAGTATTGCGCCGCATAGTGAGGAGCTCACGGTGGCACCACCCCTATTTCGTCGGAACTTTCTTTCCTGGAAGGCGCCGGGCCGCGTGGTCGCGGCGCTGGCGGCGGGGACGCTGCTGCTCAGCACGTTGAGCGTGCCCGCAGCTGCGACCCCTGCCCGTACGCCGCAGCCAGGCGGGCGGCAGACACCCGGCACACCGGCGCCCGCCCGGTTGTCGCAGCCCGAGAGCGGGCTTTGGCTGTTGCGGCTGGACAAGCCGTCACTGGCGGCCGTCAGCAAGACCGGTGCGGCTTCCCGTAAAAAGATCAACACCCGGTCGACCGCCAGCGCCTCCTATCTCAAGGAATTGGCTCGGCAGCAGGACACAGTGGTGGATGAGATCGCGGCGAGCCTGGGCCGGTCCGTGCGGGTCGCCCACAGGTATCAGAACGTGGTCAATGGACTGGCGATCGAGGCCAGCGCGGAAGAGGCTGCTCGGTTGGCCGACCTGCCGGGGGTCGCGGCGGTCGTACCCGACCAGACTCTGAAGCTGACCACCGACACCAGCAATACGCAGATCCAGTCGCCGGCCGTCTGGGAGGGCCGGACTCCCGACGAGGTCGCTACCCGCGGTGAGGGCGTCATCGTCGGCGTACTCGACACCGGCATCAACCCCGACCACCCGTCGTTCGCCGCGGTAGACGGTGACGGCTACCGGCACACCAACCCCATGGGCACGGGCAACTACGTCGGCGTCTGCGCTCCGAACCACCCGAACTACCGGGCGATCTGCAACGACAAGCTGATCGGCGCCTGGTCGTTTGTGGGTACCGACCCTCGCGACGACAACGGCCACGGCAGCCATACCGCCTCGACCGCCGCCGGCAACAGGCACCAGGCCACCATCAAGGTTGGCACCGACTCGCACACCCTCACAGTCTCCGGGGTGGCGCCCCGAGCCAACATCATCGCCTACAAGGTCTGTCTGAGCATCGGCTGCCTCTCGTCGGCGTCGATCGCCGCCGTGGACCAGGCGATCGCCGACGGCGTCGACGTCCTCAACTATTCGATCTCCGGGTCGGACAACCCGTGGAACGACCTCGTCGACCAGGCATTCCTCGAGGCGTACGCGGCCGGCATCTTCATCGCCGCCTCCGCGGGCAACGAGGGACCGGGCGCGGAGACGGTGGCGAAGACCGCGCCGTGGAACGCCTCCGTAGCCTCGGTAGACCAAGAGCGGGTCATCGCCCATCGGCTCGATGTGACCGCGCCGGGACCGGTGCCGCCGTCGCTTACCGGCATTCCCGCTGTGATCGGCGACGGCTCACCGATCCCGCCCATCGAGGGTGAACTCCGGTATTCGGGCACCGCCGAGCCTGGCAACGAGTTGGGTTGTGAGACCTTCCCGGCCGGCGCATTCAGTGCCAAGGTCGCGCTGATCACCCGCGGAGGCTGCAACTTCTCCGTCAAAGTCGCCAACGCCGCCGCCGCCGGCGCGACCGGCGTGATCGTGCACAACCAGTTCGCCGGCCCGCCCATCACGATGGGCGAGCTGAAGGGCAGCAAGATCCCTGCGGTGATGGTCGCTCTGGCGGACGGGCTACGGCTTCGTGAGCACCTGACGACCATCAACGCTCCGGTCCAGGTGCACGTGGGCACCGGCAGTGAAGTGATACGCAATCCGACGTGGACCGACTTGGTTTCCGACTTCAGCTCCCGCGGACCCAGCCAGTTCGATCTGCTCGCCCCCACCTTCGCCGCCCCTGGTCGCAACATCCTTGCCGCCACGATGGCGACGGCCACCAACCCGGTCCAGTACGCCTTCATGCAGGGCACATCCATGGCCTCGCCCCACGTGGCCGGGGCAGGTGCGCTGCTGGCGGCCCTGCACCCGGACTGGTCGCCGACCCGGATCCGCTCCGCGCTGGCGGTCACCGCCGATCGGGACGGCGTACGGAAGGAGGACGGGGTCACCCCGGCCGACCCGTTCGACGTCGGCTCCGGCCGGATCAACCTGGACCAGGCCGCCCGGGCCGGACTGGTGCTGGATGAGACGGCCGCGAACTTCATCGCGGCCGACCCCGAGAGCGGTGGCGATCCCCAGACCCTGAATCTGCCGGCCGTCGTCGAGCACCACTGCCTCCAGGTCTGCACCTTCACCCGTACGGTGTCCAGCGTGGCCGGAGTGACCGCGACCTGGCAGGTGGCAGCCAAGGCGCCTACCGGGGTACGGATCAGCGTCACGCCGACGCAGTTCACTTTGGCGCCCGGAGCCAGCCAGACCCTGACCATCGCCCTGGACGTCACCGGCACCCCCCGGGACAAGTGGCTCTTCGGTTCGATCGAGTTGACGACCGATGCCCGGCACGGCGGGGACGGGCCGGCGGTCGCCGCAGCCCACTTCCCGGTCGCCGTGCTGCCCGCCGTTCCGGATCTGACCGTGGATCGGGCCGCGCTGAGCAGCAGCATGGATGTCGCGCAGAGCGAGAACCACACCGTCAAGGTGAGCAACGCCGGCGGCGCCCCGCTGACCTGGCGGGCCACGGGGGAGGGCGCCGGCTGCTCCTGGCCGTCCTGGGCGAAAGTAACCCCAGCACAGGGCGACCTGGCCCCGTTCACCGATCAGAGCGTCGAGATCACGCTCGATTCGACCGGCCTGGATGACGGTGGCGTGTTCCGGGCTGACCTCTGTCTGGCCAGCAATGACCAGGACGAGCCGAACACGAGGATCTCGCTGACGCTGACCGTCATACCGGTACCGCGGATCGCGGTGGCGCAGAAGTCGCTCTCCTCTCGGCAGCCGGCCGGGTTGGTCACCAAACAGAGCTTCACGGTCCGCAACACCGGCTACGGAGTGCTGGACTGGCGGGTCGACGACCCGGACGCGGGACCAGACGACGAGCGGGTCCGGCTCCTGCGTAACGGTTTGCTGCTGATTCCCAACTCGGGCAGCAGTACGCGCGGGGTGATGGCGTTCGACCCGCAGACGGGAAACCTCATCGACCCGCAGTTCATCCCGCACGTCTCGTTCGATCCGACCAGCACCTTGTACACGCCGTTCCATATCGTGGCCAAACCGGACGGCAGCGGGTTCCTCATGTCCGACCAGATAAACGGAGTGGTCACCGAGTACAGCCTGGACGGCACTTTCCGCCGTGTCTTCGCCCCGTCCGCCGGGGCGTACGACCCTAGGATCATGGCCAACACGCGGGGTATTGCACTGTCTCCGCGTGGCACCGTGCTGGTGACGGTCGCCGCGCAGGCAAACGCCCAGTCGGTGGTCGAATTCGATGCCGACGGCAAGTACCTGGGCACCTTCGTCGCCCCCGGCGCCGACGGTATGAAGGGTCCATGGGGCATCCTGTTCCGTGAGAACGACATGTTGATCTCAGCCAGCGACAGCGACGCCATCCACAGCTTCAGCAAGGACGGATCCCGAGCCAACCCCCGCTTCGTCAACGGGATCAGCTGGCCCGGCCAGATGGTGGAGCTGCCCAACGGCAACGTGCTCGCCGCGAACTACGGTAGCGGCGGCCCCGCAGGGGTATACGAGATGGACTCCACCGGAAAACTGATCGGCACCTACGCACCTGCGAAGGGCACCGGTTACCAGGGCGTCTACCAGCTCGGCAATGGCAACTTCCTGGTCACCAGCTCGCGGGGCGTCGAGGAGATCAACCGGGCCAACCAGCTGGTCTCGGTGAAGAACAACAAGGGGACGGCTCGGTTCATCACCCACGTCCAGCTGCCGGATCTGCAACCGTGCGTCACACCTGACGAGGTGCCGTGGCTGTCGGTGGACCGTGCCTCGGACGGCACCGGCGCTGGCAAGTCCAGCGAGGTGACAGTCTCCCTGGACAGCACCGGGCTGGCCGCAGGCATATACCGGGCGCAACTCTGCGTCAGCAACGATGACCCGAACAACGGGCTGGTGACGCTGCCGGTGACGCTTGAGGTCACGGATCAGACCTGCGCCCAGGTGATCAGCGGCGAGCACAGCGGCGCGCTGACGGTCAGCGCCGGGGTGACATGTCTGGCTCAGGGCGCCAAGGTGATCGGGCCGATGACGGTCGAGAAGGGCGCCGGGCTGTACGCGCTCGAGGCCAGCGTCGTCGGGCCGGTGACCGCAACGGGTGCCACGGTGGTGGAGTTGAGCCGTAGCCAAATTGAGGGCCCGCTTTCGATCACCGGCACCACCGGCCCGGTCCTGGTCAGCGGAGTACGGGTGGTCGGCCCGGTCAGCCTGATCGGCAACCGGACCGGCGACGATCCGAGCGTGGTCTCCGGCAACCAGATCGTCGGGATATTGCGATGCGTGGGCAACGAGCCGCCACCGGTGAACAGCGGGGTGGCGAATACCGTCAGCGGTCCACGGGTCGGCCAGTGCTCCACGTTGTGAGCCGACCGTCCCATCGGGACCGTCGGTAAGGAAATCTGATCCGCCGGGTGTAGTTGCGATCGCGACCACACCCGGCGGTTCGCCGTATACGGAAGGGTCGGGTCAGCCGACACCGCAAATTCAGGCCTCTATTCCGGTCTTGCGGACTGTTCGACCCACCAAATATCGGTGAAGCCCTCCGAGGAAGATCCTCTGGAGGGCTTCTGAGCTGGAACAATGTGTGGGCGATACTGGGATCGAACCAGTGACCTCTTCGGTGTGAACGAAGCGCTCTCCCGCTGAGCTAATCGCCCGGGACGGGTTCAGACTGTACCTGATCCGGCGGGCCGCGCGCATCTCGGTATCCCGTGTCGCCTCTCACGGAGTTTCGGCGGGCCGGATGGACACCCCGAGTCGATCACGAACTTGGGGGAGCGATCATGGTGTTCCGGGCACCGCCACGCCGTCGAGCACGACCGTTAGTTCATGATCGGCGGGAGGGGGTCGGCGGGAGGGGGTGGCGCCGAGGGCCGGGGATATCCTATGGTGTCGATAGGAATTGTAGGTAAAGGGGCGCGTCATGGCCGTAGCGGTGGTCGTCGGAGGCGGGTTCAGTGGCGTCGTCGCTGCTCGGGAGCTGGTCCGGACGGGTTGGTCCGTGATCATGGTCGACCCGCAGGCGCGGCCCGGCCGTGGGGTGGCGTACTCGACGGCGGCGCGTTGGCATCTGCTGAATTCGCCCGTTTCGGCGATGAGCGTCGACCCGGATCGGCCCGAGGACTTTCTGGAGTGGTGCCGTCGCCGGGATCCGCATACCGAGGGGAGCGATTTCGTCGCGCGGGGGTGGTACGGCGACTACTTGACCGAGGCGTTGCGTGCGGTCGACGAGGTTGCTCCGGGGAAGCTCACCGTTCATCGGGGCACCGTCAGCCGCATTTTCGAGGCGTCCCATGCTGGGCTGACTGTGCTGCTCACCGATGGTGTCGTGCTCACAGCGGACGCGGTGGTGCTGGCGGTCGGCAATCCGGCCCCCAGGCACCCGATCGCGGCCGGCGACGACGTCCGGCGGCTTTCGGCGTACATTCATGATCCCTGGCAGGAGGACGTGCTGGCGGGAGTGGCCGACGGCCCGGTGCTGCTGATCGGGACGGGCCTGACCGCGGTCGACGTGGCCCTGAGCCTCGCGGACCGCGAGATTACCGCGGTGTCGCGCCACGGTCTGTTGCCCCGGGCGCACGCGCCGTCGGTCCGCCGGGAGGTCGCGCCGCCGCCGGCCACGAGTGTGGCCACGCTTCTCCATTGGGTACGCGCTCAGGCCGCGACCACGGGGGATTGGCGCGGTGTGATGGACGGACTGCGACCGCACTGGGACCGGATGTGGCGTCGCCTGCCGGAGCATGAGCAGCGGCGCTTCCTGCGGCACGTGGCGCGGTATTGGGAGGTGCACCGGCACCGGATGGCGCCGCAGGTGGCCGCGTCGATCCAGGCGCGGCGGCGGGACAGGAGTTTCCGGGTCCGCGCGGGGGAGGTGTGCGGCCTGCGGCCGCTGCCGGACGGCCGGATCGAGGCGGTGATCCGGGGCCACGGCGGCATCGACACGAAGGCGTACGCCGCGGTGATCAACTGTACCGGGCCGGGCCGGCTGACCGATCGGGATCCGCTGGTCCGATCGCTGGTCGCGGACGGGTTGGCCGCACCCGGGCCGCACGAGCTGGGGCTGGCCGTTGACGAGCACGGCACGGTGTCCGGCCGGAGTCATCGGGCGCCCGCACTGTTCGCGTTGGGCTCGGCCCGGCGCGGCCGGCTGTGGGAGACGACCGCCGCGCCGGAGATCCGCGAACAGGCGCGGGCGCTGGCGTTGCATCTGCTGACGATGGGCATCGACCGCGAGTCGGCCGACCAGACCCGCTAAAGGAGGAGGTCGGCGAGCCGGTCGACCTGATCCAGCCGGGCGGCGGTCGGGTCGAGGTACAGCTCGGTGCAGCCCGCGTCTTCGAACGCGGCCACCGCCGAGCGGATCGCCTCCGGCGTACGCAGGGCTCCGTCGGCGATGATCTTCGCGAAGTCCCCGGTGAAGGCGTAGTAGTGGCTCAGGTACTCCCGGGACTCCTGTTCGGCGTCGTCGCCGAGCGAGAAGTAGGCCAGCGTGGCCAGCCGGGGCTCACCGGCGCGCCCGGCATCCGCCCACGCTGTGCGTACTCGCTGGTTGAAGGGCTTGACCTGGTCGGGCCGCGCGCCGCCGGCGGTCCACCCGTCACCCCAGGCGATCACGCGTTCGACGGCCTTGTCGCTGGTGCCGCCGATGAGGACGGGCACCCGCCGGTCGTGGACCGGGACCGGCACGGCCGCGCCGTCCTGCCAGGCTTTCCGCAGGTACGCGAGGCTGTCGTCGAAGACGCGCCCGCGCCGGTTCCACGGCACCCCGGTCAGCTCGTAGTCGTCCTGGCGTCCACCTGGGGCGAGGCCGAGCGTGAGCCGGCCGCCGGAGAGCTGGTCGACGCTGGCCGCGACCTTCGCGAGCAGCGGCGCCGGATAGAGCGGGGCCAGCAGGATGTTCGTCATCAGTCCGATGTGGCTGGTCGCACCGGCGGCCGCCGCCAGCGTCGTCAGCGAATCGTGATTGGGGTACGCGATCCGGTCGATCGTGGCCAGCCCGGCGAAGCCGCGTTCCTCGGCCCGGCGCGCCCAGTCGACGAGCAGGCGGCCGGACACTCCCGGGACGGGATTGGGCAGTCCGATGGAGATCTTCATGCCCTCACCGTAACGATGGGACCGTCCGCTGCCCGGGTGCAACTTGCAGGAATACCGCATATGCTTCTCGCGTCGCGTCCCCTCCCGACAGTCGGAGATCGCCCCATGGAACGTCCTCGCTGGGCCCCCGCCGATCTCGACCTCGACCGGCCGAGTGTCGCCCGCGTCTACGACTACTATCTCGGCGGCTCGCACAACTTCGCCGTCGACCGCGAATTCGCCCAGCAGGTCTTCCAGGCCATGCCCAACGTTCCGCAGCTGGCCCGGGAGAACCGGGCGTTCCTGCGGCGCGCCGTGCGGGCGCTGTCGGCGCAGGGCGTCGACCAGTTCATCGACCTCGGGTCCGGCATTCCCACCGTCGGCAACGTCCACGAGGTGGCGCAGGACCTCGACCCGAAGGCCCGCGTGGTCTACGTGGACTGGGATCCGGTGGCGGTCGCGCACGGCCAGGCGATCCTGGAGGACAACGATCGGACCGCCGTCATCGGCGCCGACCTCCGGGACCCGGAGACGATCTTCGCCGACGAGCGGGTCAAGGCGCTGATCGACCCGGCCCGGCCGACCGCGGTCCTGCTCATCGCGGTGCTGCACTTCGTTCCGGACGAGCAGCAGCCGATCGAGCTGATCGCGCGGATCGCCGGCCAGCTCGCGCCCGGCAGCCATGTGGCGATCTCGCACGCCAGCCCGGACCGGCAGGCGGCACAGCTCGGTCAGGCGGCGAACCTGTATCAGAAGACCGCCAGCCCGGTCACGATGCGGTCGCAGCCGGAGATCGCGGCCTTGTTCGGCAGCCTCGACCTCGTCGACCCCGGCGTCGTGCAGACGCCGTTGTGGCGGCCGGACGCCCCGGAGGAGCTCGGGCCGGAGGCGTACGAGTATCCCGGGTTCGCGGGCGTCGGCCGGGTCTCCTGACGGCCTGGGCGCCAGATCATGGAACCGCCGGATCCGTCCGAGGTCGCCGGGGCGTGGACCGACGCCATCGCCGAGACCAGCTATGTCGTGATCGGACGGACCGCCCTGGCGGCCCGGCTGACCAGCCGGGTGGAGGAGATCCTCGTCCTGCTCGACGCGGCCGGCGACGACCTCGGCCCGGCCCGGTCGATCGGCGCCGCCCTGGTCTCCTCGCACTTCACCGACGTCGGGGCGATCACCGGGACGCTGCGTGCGCTCGGCGACCGGCTGTCGGCGTACGCCGCGAGTGTGCACAAGGACGATCGGCTGCGCCGGGTGCTGGCCGAGCTGGCCGGCGGGTACGCCGAAGCGCTGCGCGAACGCACCCTGGCCGAGCAGGAGCGCATCCACATCGCGTCGATGCAGGCGAGGGCGGCCGCTGAACAGGCGCGCTGGGAAAGCGAGGCGCGTTTCCAGGCGGTCTTCGCCGACGCCGCGATCGGCATCGGGATCGGCGACCTGCGCGGCCGGATCATGGAGGTCAACCAGTCGCTGTCGGAGATGCTCGGGTACAGCATCGACGAGTTGCGGCAGTTGTCGGCGAGCGACTTCGCCCATCCGTCCGACGATCCGGCGGTCTGGACCGATCTGGCCCACCTGTTCAGCGGCGACTCCGACCACTTCCGTACGCAGAAGGCGTACTACCGGCGCGACGGCGAGGAGATCTGGACGGAGCTGGCCGTCTCGCTGATCCGGGCGCAGGACGGCTCTCCCCGGTTCGCCGTCGGGATGGTGCAGGACATCACCGAGCAGCATCGGCTGCTGACCGAGCTGGCGTACCAGGCGACCCATGATCCGCTGACCGGCCTGCCCAACCGCACGGTGTTCTTCGAGCGGCTCGCCGCCGCCCTGTCCGACACGCGCCCGGACGCCCGCGTCGGGGTGTGTTATCTGGACCTCGACGGCTTCAAGATGATCAACGACACGCTCGGCCACGACGCGGGCGACGAGCTGCTGCGGTCGGTCGCCGAGCGGTTGCACGGCAGCCTGTCCGGGCCGGGCCGGCTGGTCGCGCGGATGGGCGGCGACGAGTTCGTGCTCCTCGTCGAGGAGTCGCCCGGGGAGGCCGACCTCGTCCGCCTCGCCGACCAGGCGCTGGCGGTCGTGCGGGAACCCGTCGTCCTCGGCGGGCACAAGCTCAGCGTGGCGGCCAGCGTCGGCGTCGTCGACCGCCGCGCCGCCGGGACCACCGCCGCGGAGCTGATGAAGGCCGCCGACACCACCCTCTACTGGGCCAAGAGCGACGGACGCGACCGGTCGGCCGTGTTCGACCATCATCGGCACGCGCAGGCCGTCAGCCGCTATCGGCTGTCCGCCCAGATGCCGGCCGCGCTGGACGCCGAGCAGTTCTTCCTCGACTACCAGCCGCTCGTCGACCTCAACGACGGCGTACCGGCCGGGGTGGAGGCGCTGGTCCGCTGGCAGCACCCCGAGCATGGGCTGCTCGGCCCGGACCGGTTCGTCGAGATGGCCGAACAGAGCGGGCTGATCGTCCGGCTCGGTCACTGGGTGCTGCGGGAGGCGTGCGCGCAGGCAGACCGGTGGCGCCGGGAGCATCCGGACTGGCAGCCGCTGATCAGCGTCAACCTGTCGCCGCGTCAGGTCGCCGAACCGGGCCTGGTGGACGACCTGCGCCGGATCCTCGACGAGACCGGCATGGATCCCGGCGCGCTGCAACTGGAACTGACCGAGAGCGCGCTGATGGCGACCAAGGGCGAACCGCTGGCGGTCCTGCACCGGCTCGCCGACCTCGGCGTACGCATCGCGATCGACGACTTCGGCACCGGATACTCGAATCTGGCGTACCTGAGCAACCTGCCGATCCACGCGCTGAAGCTGGCCGGACCGTTCGTCTCCGCGTTGCGCCGGCCGGCCGGGCCGAGCGCGGCCGACATCGAGATCCTCGCCACGGTCGTCCGTCTGGCGCACACCCTCAAGCTGACGGTCACCGCCGAGGAGGTCGAGACCGCGGCGCAGGCGTCGCTGCTGGCCGGGCTGGATTGCGACCTCGCCCAAGGCTGGCACTTCGGCGCTCCCGGCCCGCCCCAGCACATCAACCGCCTCCTTGCGGTGATGTGAGTACGCTGCTCGGTATGCCCGTGCAGCTGTGGTACGACCCCGTGGAGATTCCTGACGCGCCGCCGCCGGAGCTCAACGCGTCCACCCATCGCAGTCGCCTGGCGCTGGAACGGGTGCTCGCCGATCCCGACGACGACAAGACGTGGGAGGAGCTGGCCGTCACCTACGACGAGATGGCTCCGGAGTGGACGGAGTGGGCACAGGAGCAGCCCTGGTACGCCGCCGGCGTGGCCGCCGGGTTGCAGCACGCCCGCCCGGCCGGCTGGATCGTCGAGATCGGCTGCGGGACCGGCCAGGCGACCGAGCTGCTCGCCCGGGTCGGGCCGCCGGTCGTGGCCACCGACGTCAACGTCTCCATGCTGTCGGGCGCGCCCGCGCTGGAGCACGTCACCTACGTCGCGGCCGACGTGCGCCGGATGCCGTTCCGGGACGGGTCGGTGCCGCTCCTGGTCAGTCTGAACGGCGTACCGGACTTCCGGGAGTTCGACCGGATCCTCGGCGTCGGCGGCCAGCTGCTGTGGTGCACCTCCTTCGGGCCGGGCACCCCGCTGTATCTACCGCCCGATCGGGTTGCGGATATGCTCGGTCCCGATTGGACGGCCGAAGCGGGACACGCCGGTCACGGCGACTGGATCCTGGCCGTCCGCATCCGCTGACCACGCACCTGGGGAGGGGCGCGCGTTGCGCATCGTCGAGATCGGGACTTTCCTGTTGCCCGTACGCTTCTCGCTGGGCGCGCTGATGAAGCCGGGCGGCCGCGAGCATCTGGCCGACATGCTGCGCAGCGGCCTCACCGAGTTCCAGTCGGACGCCGCGGTCGACGACGCCGACCTCTTCTTCGACGTGGTCGGGTCGGTGTACCAGCGGATGGAGACGATGGTCTTCTCGGGCGCCACCCAGGTCCAGGGCACACCGGTCCGGCTCTACGTGAGCAGCCTGGCCATCGCCTTCGTGGTCATCGAACTGGACCTGCCCGACGACATCTCGCTCGACCTCGACGTCCCGGAGGACTGCGACCGGTTCAAGCAGTACGAGGATCCGGTCACCCGGCTGGTCGAGCCGATGATCTCGCAGTGGAGCGCCCGGATCGCCGAGGTCGTCGAGCCGTCGCTGCTGCGGCCGCTGCCGCCGTCGGCGATGGACAGCGGCACGCTGCTGTGGTGGCACCGGCTGTGCGTCGACGCCCCGCCCGGCGTCGAGTTCCCCAACGCCCGCTGGTACGGCGTACCGGTGGAACTGGCGCATGGCGCGACGGTCCACGTCGGCCTCGGCATGACCAACGTGCACACCATGGGCCGGCCGGGCCTGGTGCACGAGGTGGTCGAGGGCCTGATGGTGGCCACCCAGGAATGGATCGTGGTGGACGAGGCCAAGCGGCACATCGCCGACCACCTCGTCGGGCTCAGCCAGGCCGACGAGCACAGCCTGATCACTGTGGACTCCCAATACGTCGACGTCCTGTCGCTCACCGAGGACGTCACGATGCGCAACCTGCTGCTGGGGCAGGAGGGCCGCTACCTGACCACCGGACGACTGCGCGTACGCCAGGCCGCCGCCCAGGCGTGGAGCACCACCGCCGAGGCCGAGACGCTGGAGGAGCGGACGGCCGCCCTGCGCGACCTGTTCAGCCTGCACCGCGAACGCATCTTCAACGACCGGGACGAGCGGCGTAACCGGCTGATCTTCGTCTTCACGGCGATCACCCTGATCCAGTCGATCCTCGTCTGGTACGACTTCCTCACCGAGCCGAACACCACGGCGAGTGGGACGCCGCGGCCGGAGATCGCCGTCGTCGTCCTGCTGCTGACCGTCATCTCGGTGGTCGGCGCGCTGCTGACCCGGCCCAAGGGCCGCGATCGGCGGCGGTTCCGCCGGCCGTCCATCCCACGCCCGCGCCAGGCTCCCGTCAGCGCGCCGAGGCGGACTCCGCACGACGTCGACTGAGGTGCTCGCGCGCCTCGGCGACGAAGGCGTTCGGGTCGTCCGCGTTGACGCGGATCTCCGTGACCGGCTCGCTGTCACCGGACGGCAGGCGTACCACTCGGGGCTCGGCGAGAACGAGGTCGACGGCGGTCTGGCTGCCCACGGCCACGCTCAGCGCGGACCCGGCACTGGTCTGATCGAAGTGGATGGTCTTGGAGGTCTGCAGCGGACGCTTGTTCGCGCGGACCTCCGCGATCGCCTCCCACGGCACGAAGAAGTCGATGTTCAGTCCATACCGGATGGTGATGCCCTCCTCGCCGATCGTGTGCGTGTTGACATACATGCTCGCGAGCAGCCCGACCATCCAGGTCACGCCCCACGCGCCCAGCACGAGCATCGCGATCCGCACACTGTGCCAGGGAAGCAACAGGTCCGCGATCGGAATCTCCACAGCGGACAGCACGATGAACGTCCAGATGATCGGCACGACCGGCGCGGCGTAGCGGAACGGCCGCCCGCCCCGGGGCGGGCGCCGCGCGATCCAACGGCCCAGGGCCAGCCACATTCGCAGCTCGTACGCGATCAGTCGCTTCACGACGCCTCCCAGGTCTGCGTGGCCAACCCGTGCTTGAACCGTTCGAGGACCTCGGCGAGCCCGGCGGTGAACTCCTCGAAACGCTTGCCGTCCATGTCGCCGAAGAGCAGCTCGGCGAACTGCTCCTGACCCTTGACGAGAGCGGTGGCCGTTCGCGAGCCCTGCTCGGTGAAGGTCACGAGGAATGCCCGCCGATCCGACGGGTGCGGCTCACGCGTCACGAATCCGGTCGCGACGAGCCCGTCGATCAAACCGGTCACGGTACGCGCGCTGACCTTGAGCCGCTCGGCGAGCTGCCGCTGGCTCATCGGGCCGTGCGCGGCCAGCTCCCAGAGGACGTGCGTCCGCGACGTGGTCAGGCCGGCGCGCCCGAGGCTGGTCGTCATGTCCTCGTTCAGCAGCACCGAGAACTCGATCAACTGGTTCAGCGCCTCGTGATGCCGATTCATAATGACGCTGGTTCATAGTGAGCCACGCTCACTATATTAGCACGCGGGCTGGCGCTTTGCTGGTGGACGCTGGCGCTTTGCTGGCGCTGGCGCGTTATCCGGGATATCGCGGTCTCCTGGGGGCGGGGAAGGCGCGTTATCCCGGAAAGTGCGACGATCAAGGACGGGAACGGGTGTCCAGCTGTCCCGAAAGCGCGACGATCACGGGCGCAGGCGGGCGTCCAAGCGTTCGCGGAACGACCGCTTCGCGAGCGCGGCCGTGAGGTCGGCCACCACCTGGGTGACCGGATAGGGGATCTCCGCCTCCAGCTCGGCCAGGGCCTCCTCGGTCGCGCGCCACTCCGCCTCCAGCAGCGGGATCACCGCCTGGCCGCGGTCGCTCAGCTGGACCCGGCGCGTACGCCCGTCGGGGTTGTCCGCGTCGGCGACGAACCCGGCGGAGCGCATCGCCGCGACCGTCTGACTCATCGCCGAATGGGTCACCTCGACCGATTCGGCCAGCTCGCGGACGGTCATCGCGCCGCGCCGGCCGAGGTGGATCAGCGGCCCGACGAAGCGAGTCCGCATCCCGTCCACCCCGGCGTCCACGTAGATCGACGCGATCTGCTGATCGACGCCCTCCAGCAGCAGTCGCAACGGCCGCCAGCGGCTCTCCAGCTCGGTCATGGTCTCAAGTCTGCGCCACTGGTCGCCCGGAGCCGGGGCTCGGCGGCCAGATCGGCGCGGCGGACGGCGTACGCGATCGACTCTCCCGACGGCGTGGCCGTGTTGCTCAGACAGACCAGCCACTGGACTCCGGTCAGGCATTGATCGACCGGGGTCAGCCACATCAGCGGCCGTACGCGTGGCGCCGGATCCGTGAGGTCGAGCTGCCCCACCCACCCACGCCGAACCGGGGTCGGGGCACTGTAGACCAGGGTGTGGTCCTCGTCGCCGCCGACCACCCGCCAGATTCCGATCTGGCCGGTCTGGAACCGATCGATCAGGGACAGCTGCTGAGCGCTGCGCGCGGTGATGTCCTGGCCCGTACGCAGGTCGAACCGTCGCGGATGGGGATCCGGCCACCAGGAGCAGACCTGGTCCGGACTGCACGGCGACAGGTCGCTCTCGGGGATCGCCCTCGTCCACAGGTGAGTGAGTCCGCCGTCGAGATCGAAGAAGGTGATGTGCCGGTCGACGCCGGGATCGCCGGTCGGGGTGACCGGCCCGTAGCGGACGCCGAGCACCCCGTTCCACGCCAGCGCGAGATCGCCGCCCGGCGGGACGTGCGCCGTATGCGTCACGGCGCCGGTCGCGAGGTCCACCAGCGTCACCGTGCCGTCCTCGGCCAGCTCGATCAGGCCGTCGGCGTACCCGCCGTAGAGGCTGTTCCGAGGTCGCCAGCCGAGCTGCCAGCTCCCCTCCGGCTGGAGCGGACGCGACCACCGCGTGGTGCCGCCGACCGCCTCCACCGCCTCCAGACGCCCCGGTTGACCAGGGGGCCGGATGAGCGCCACCTTCCGGTCGGCCGCGCTGTAAAGGCTGCCGCGGCGAGTCCAGCGGACCTCACCGGTGTCGACGGCGTACGCCGTGACGACGCTGGCCGCGAGGTTGGCGTCCAGCTGTTCCTGTGTCGGGTTCTGCGGGTCGAGCAGCTGAGGCGAGGTGCTCACCAGCACCGCGTCGCCCAGATCCTCGAGACCGTCGAGCGAATTGGCCAGCGACCTGGCCCAGCGGATGGCACCCGTGGTCAAGTCGTACGCCGTGATCCCGGACGACGTCCCCCAATGGAACGCCAGCAGGGTGTCCCCGAAGATCTGGTAGCCGTCCTGAGACGAGAGCCCGCCGATGCTCCTGACCGGCACCTTCGGACGGGCGGGGGCCGCCGCGCCGAGCAGGGCGAGGCAGACCACGGCGGCGGCGAGCGCCGCGAGCGGCCTGCGTACGCCCCACTCGCGCAGCCAGGGCGGGGCGGGCGGCGGCCCCGGTTCGTGGTCCTCGGGTACGCCCAGCTCGATCACGGTCACACCTTGCCGACGCTTCTCGCCGCCATCTGGTTGCACTCCGTCCTCCTCACGCGCTGCCCTCTTACGCGCCGGCCCGTTAGCGCTGGATCACGGTTCTCGGTCGAATCATGGACCATGATTCGACCGAGAACCCTGATCTGGCGGCAACGCAGCGCGCCGAGCGGCGGAGCCGGGGCGGCGCCAGGCAGCGGGGGCACGGGGATCCGCGGCCGGGGTTGCGCGGGATCCGGGGAAGGCCGGATCATGTGGCGGTGACGGAGGACCGGCTCGGCGGGACGCTGCAACCGGCCTTCGCGCTCTGGTCCGCCGCGACGGTCCTGGGTGGAGCGATCCTGCTCCCGGCGGCTCGGTCGGCGACCTGGACGGCGACCGCGACCGCCGGTCTGGCCGTCGTCGTGGCGCTCTTGCTTGCTTGGTGGGGCCGTCGGCGTACGGGGAGCGGGCCGGTGACGGCGTTGCTCGCGGCGGCCGGCGCGTGGGCCGCACTCGCCGGGTGGCTCAGCACCGTTCTGCTCGACCGGGTTCCGGTCGTGGCCGTGGCGGCCGCCATCGTCTGCGCCGCTGGAGTCGTGACGATCGCGAGCCGTCTGCTCGGGGTCGGTCGTCCGCTCGCGACCGCGCTCCTCGTCGGCGCGATGGTTGCGGCAGCGGTGGCGGTCTGGGTGGCACTCGGCTCCGATGTCCGGCAACCGCTGCGGATCGTGCCGGTGCTCGTCGTCCTCGGCGTCGGCTTGTTGCCCCGGTTCGCTCTCGGGGCGGGCGGCCTGGCGGAGGCGTCCTTCCGGCTGCGGGCCGCCGCGCAGTCGGTGCCGCCGGAGCAGGTCGACCGGTCGCTACGCGTCGCCGGAGAGCATCTTCTCGGCGGGCTCATCGGTCTGGCGGCCGGGGCCGGGGTCTGCGGCGCAGTCCTGATCGGCACCGGCGACTACCGCGACATCGCGCTCGCCCTCGGACTGGCGCTGCTGCTGCGGCTGCGCTCCCGGCTGTTCGAGCGAACCGGTCAGCAGCTGCCGTTGCGGCTGGCGACCGGCGCGATCCTGCTGTCCGGCGCGGTACGCGTACTGCTGCTGGGCTGGGCCTGGGCGTTGCCGGCCGCGCTCGGCGCGGTGCTGGTGCTTACGATGGCATTCGGGGCTCGCCGCGCACGCCGCGTCGGGCGCAGCCGCCTGCTGCGCGTGGCGGAGATCCTCGTCGCGGCGGCCACCGTGGCCGTCCTGGTCGCGGCGACCGGCCTCGCCGAGCTGGCCGACCCGCTGGCGAAGCCGTGAAGCGACACGCCGTGAAGCAACACTCCGTGAAGCGACACTCCGTGAAGCGCCGATCGTGAAGTGGTTCACCGATCCCGACGAGGTCGCCGAGGAACGGGCGGCGGCGGCCGCGCTCCGGCGTCTCCCGGCGGGCGGCCGCGTCGTGGCGGTCTGCTCCGGCGCGGGCGGAGTCGGGGCGACCTCGGTCTGTGCCGGGATCGGTGCGACCCTGGCCGCGTTGTGGCCCGGCCGGATCGCGTACGCGGGCCTGCTCGCCGCTCCGCCGATCGCGGGCGTGCAGGTGGCGGCGGAGACGATGTGGACCGACCAGGTGACGCTGGAGGCGGTCGAGGATCTGCGCGACCGGCATAGCGTGCTCCTGCTGGATCTCGGGGTCCACGCGAGCCGCACCACCCGGGTGCTTTTGTCCACAGCGGACCGAATTCTGGTTGTGACCGATGAGGACGGTCGTGGCGAGGAGAAGGCGATGGCGCGGGTGATCACCGCCGCGCCGGCGACGAAACGGGCCCTGGCCGGCCGGAGTGGACAGTCGGCTCCCGATCGCTTCGTCATCCCCTCTGACAGGGCGTTCGCGCAGCTCGGCAGCGATCTGTTGGAACGGGCGAAGCCCGCCACGTGCCGTGCCTTGTTGCGGTTGGCCGCTTGGTGCGTATAGCGCACGAAACAACAGCGCGATACGCTGACGTCGCTTGTGGTGGGTGCGGCGGATCCACATTCTTCGAATGACATCAGACCGTGGAGGCACCGGGACGATGAAGATGCGGCTGCGGCACCTGACAAGGCTCGGAAAGGTTTACCCCGCGGGGATCGTGCTCGCCTTGGTGGCGGCCCTCGGCACTACCGTCTTCGCGCTCGGCGTGACGGGCCAGCAGCCCGCGATCGCCGACGGCGCATCGTGGTTGTGGAGCAAACAGGTTGGCGAGGCGTCGCAGGTCAACGCGGTCTCCGGCAGCGTGTCGCTGCGCCAGCCGATGATCGACGCGCAGGGCCATCAGGTCCGGGTCACGCAGAGCGACCACTTCGTGATCCTCCACGACCTCTTCACCGGGCGCGTCACCTCGATCGACCTGACCCGGATGGGCTTCTCCGGTTCGCTCGACCTCGGCACGGCCGAGGACACGGCGGTTCTCCTCGACGGTGCGACGGCGATCGTCGTCGACCGGACGCGTGGCTTGGTCCGCCCAGTCGACGCGGGCAGTCTGCAGGCGATCGGCGACCAGGTACGCCTCTCCGGCTCGCTGGTCGGCGGCGCGTTCGACAAGGCGGGCCGGTTGTGGCTCGGCGTGCCCAGCCAGGGCGTCGCGATCGCGCTGGTCGTCAAGGATCGGCAGATCGCGGTGGTGCGGACCGAGGCGGTCTCCACCCCTGGTCACGAGCAGGCGCTGACCGTGCTCGACCAGGGCTCGCTCGTCGTCGATCGCGGCAGCGACCAGATCGCGGTCGTCGGCGAGTCGCCGACCAGGAAGATCACCTCACCCGTCTCCCTCGCGGGCGCGGTCCTGCCCGCGCGGACGATCGGTTCGGCGGTGGCGATCACGCTGCCCACCGAGAAGAAGATCGTCACCATCGCCGACGTTGCCAAGGGCGGCCCGGTCGCGACCATGTCGCTGACTCCGGCCGAGGCCCAGGCGGCGACCACGCAGCCCGCCGTCAGCTTCGCGGGCAAGGTCTACATCCCCGATCAGACGACCGGAGCCGTCCGCGTCGTGACGCCGTCCGGCCAGCCCGCCGGGACGATCCAGGTCGGCTCCGCGCAGACCGCCGTCGAACTCGAGGTACGCGAGCAGCACCTGTTCATCAACGCGCCCGACACCACCACGGCCGTCATGGTGGACGAGGACGGCAAGACGTCCAAGGTGGACAAGTACGACCCGGTCCCGGAGACGTCGCCGACGCCCACCCAGCAGCCGCTGCCGACGACATCGCCGCAGCCGGAGCAGTCGCCGACGGCCAAGCCGTCCGACAAGCCCGGTACGCAGCCGACCCGGCGGCCGCCGTCGCCCAAGCCGTCGCCGACCGTGCGGGTCGAGCCGCAGCGCCCGGGGCCGCCGGTGCCGGTGACGGCGCTGGCCGGGGACGGCCGGGTCCGCCTGTCCTGGGGCCGGGCGAAGGCGGGCTCGGCCGCGGTCGAGGCGTACACGGTCACCTGGGAGGAAGGCGGCGGCGGCCGGGTGCAGGTCAACGGCGCCACGCTGCAGACGACCATCACCGGGCTCACCAACGGCACGTCCTACCGCTTCAAGGTGTGGGCCACGAACTCGGTCGGCGACGGTCCGCCCGCCCTGTCCGAGCCGGTGACCCCGGCCGCCGCCGCGCCGCCGGCCACGCCGGCCGCCCCGACCGCGAAACTGGAGACCGACTCCGACGGCTGCTACACCGGTGCCGTGCTGGTTTCCTGGCCGGGTGTCCAGGGTGCCGCCGACTACGTGGTCACGCCGCTCAAGGGCGGAGCGGCCGGGGCGAACCCGCCGCAGACCGTCACCGGGACCGACGCCCGGTTCGCCGGTCTGACCCCGGGCGACAGTTTCACCTTCACCGTCGTCGCGCGGAACTCGGCGGGTGCGGCCAGCGACGCCAGTCCGCAGAGCAACGAGCTGACGGTCCACTACCCGCCGGCCGCGCCCACGAACGTCAAGGGCCGGCAGATCAGCGCGAACCAGTACGTCGTCACCTGGAACGCGGCGGACGGGCACGGGCTGCCCATCACCGGGTACGAGATCCGCGACGAAGACGGAAAGAAGATCGGCGAGACCGGTGGGACGGTGCGTACCGCGACGATCACCAGTGCCGCCAAGCTGGACTGGGTCGAGGTGGTGGCCTTCAACGACGACGGCGAAGGTCCGTCCGGCTACGACCAGGTGACGCAGCCCAGCGCGCCGACCATCGCGATCTCGTCGACCAGTGCGACCGAGTCGGAGATCACGGTGAACTTCACCGCCGACGGCGACGGAGCCGCCGCGGCCTGCACCTTCACCGCCGGTGGCAAGACGGTGTCCGACTGCTCCTCGCCCGCGAAGATCACCGGGCTGTCCGCCGACACGCAGTACACGATCACCGCGAAGATCACGACGTTCGCCGGATCGGCGACGGACACCGCTGCGCAGAAGACCGACGCCGGGGCGTCCGGGTCGGTGCGGGCCACCGTGAACTGCGAGGACTCGGCGAGCAACCCGGATCCGAACTTCTGCGCCGCCGGCGTGCCGGTGTACAACGCCAGCAACGACAACGGCTCGGTTGTCCGCCGGGTGCACGACGGTGACACCTTCCCGGTGGTCTGCAAGGTGCACGGCGAGAACCAGAACGCCGGGCCTTACCACGACGACAAGGAAGGCGACCACTGGCTGAAGCTGACCGACGGCCACTGGATCTCCTGGGTGTGGCTCCACTTCGACAACGGTGACGACGTGGAAGCGATCCCCGACTGTTGACCAGACCGACCGCGCGCGGGCTGACGACGGCCGTCTGCTCCGCCGCCCTGCTCGCCGCCGGGCTGCTGCTGGCGTACCGGGAGATGGCGATGCTGGGGGCGGCGGGGCTGGCCGCCTTCGCCCTCAGCTCCCTCTGGGGATTGTCCCCACCCCGGGTGGTCGTCGACCGGCTCGTCGAGCCGCGTCGCGTACGCCGTGGGGAACCGGCCGTCGCCACCGCCGACGTCGTGGTGCTCGGCCGGTTCCGCCGGTTGCTCACCTTCGCCGATCCGGTCCGCGAAGTCGGCGGCGACCGCGACGACCTGCCGTCCGGCCGGGCAGCGGTGCTCGCCAAGCCGGGCATCCCGGCCCGGGTCAGCTTCTCGCTCCCCACCGGCCGCCGGGGCGTGTTCCAGATCGGACCGGTCACCGTCGGGCGCGATGATCCGCTCGGGCTCTGGTCGGTGACCCGCCCGGCCGGTCCGGCCGAGACGTTTACGGTGTGGCCGGCTTGGCACCCGCTCACCCGGGGCGCCAACGGCTCCGCCGCCGAGATCGAAGGCGAACGGGAACTGGTCGACGCGGGCAGCATCACCTTCCACGCCCTGCGCGAATACGTTCCCGGCGACGACCTCCGGCATGTCCATTGGCGTACGTCGGCCCGGGCGGGCACGCTCATGGTCCGGACGCACGTCGACGCCGCCGTCGCCCGGCTGGTACTCGTCCTCGACGACCGGTTGGCGTCCTATCCGGACTCCGACGCGTTCGAGGAGGCGGTGGAGGTGGCCGCGTCGGTCGTCGTGTCGACTGTGGATAGCGGGCTGAGCCTGCGGATGATGTTCGCCTCCGGCACCGGGGGAGAGCGTCCGATCGGCCAGACCCAGACCGGCCTCGACCAGCTCGCGGCGGCGCGGCTGACCATCGGCGGCGGCGACGTCGGCGAGCTACGGGCCCGCCTGTCCCTGCATACCGCAGGCGACGCCGTGCTCCTGATCACCGGGACGAAAGCCGACCTCTCCCTGCTCGGGCCGCTCTCGGCGCGGTATCGCAGCGTCGCCGCCGCCGTCGTCGGCCCGACTCCCGACGACCCGCCGAAGTGGGCGGTGTTCGCCCCCGCCGCCGCCCATCTCGTCAACGCCCTGCAGGATCGGTTGTGGAACGCCTCGTCCTCGCGCTAGCGCTCGCGGTCGCCGGCACCGCGGCGGGTGGGCAGATCGCCGGTCTCTACAACGGACGCGAAGCCCTGCTTGCGATCGCCGGCGCGTCGTTGGCGGCAGCGTTGCTCGGCCTGATTCCCAGCCGCCGCTGGCATCTGCCGATCGCGGCCGTCGGCCTGGTAGCCGTCCTCATCGGACTCAACCGCTGGCTTCCGGGTCCGCTCGACCTCACCGACGCGGTCACCCATGCGGGCGCGCGTCTGCTCACCAGCGCCTCACCCGTGCCGGCCCGGGCGGACACCCTCATCCTGCCGGTCGCCGCGACCTGGCTCGCCGTCTCGGCCGCGTCCGCGCTGGCTCGCGGCCGTCGTCCTGGCGCGGCGGCGCTGCCGCTGGTGGCGCTGGCAGCGGCGATGCTCGTGCTCGCCGGACCGCAGGCCGGGACGAACTACCGCCGGACCGCGCTGCTCATCGCCGCTCTCGCCCTCCTGCTCGTGGTGGTCCGTCCACTTCCGGCTTATACGCGTAGAGCCGTTCCGCGGCTGCTCCGGCTCGCCTCGGCGGCGCTGGTCGCCGTGGCGCTCGCCGGTGGCACCCTCCTCCTGGCCCCGCCGCTGCTGAGCGGGGTCACCGCGGCCCCGCCGGACCTGCGGGCGTACGTCATCGCGCCGGTCCAGGCGCCGCCGCAGACGCATCCGCTCAGCCTCGTCGGGCGCTGGGGCGTACACCCGGAGCAACCGCTGCTGCGGGTCACCGCCGATCGGCCGGTGACCCTGCGCTGGGCGGTGCTGGGCGACTTCGACGGCAAGAGCTGGCTGCCCGCGACGACCTACCGCGCCGCCGGGGGAGACCGCGGTGGCGCGCCCAACCCGGCCGTCGCGGTCGACGAGGTGCACGCCGAGATCACCGTCGCCGAGCTGACCGGCACCTGGCTGCCCGTGCCGGACGGGCTCCGCCGGGTCGAGGGCGTCGCGATCGCGGTCGACGAGGAATCCGGTGCGGTGGCGGTCACCGACGGGCTGCGCCCCGGTCTCGCGTACGCGGTCGACGCGGCCGTCCCGGTCCCGACCCCGGTGCAGCTGGCGACGGCGCAACTGCCCCGGTCGGCCAAGTACGACCGGTACCGGGAACTGCCCACCGGCAACACCGGCCGCATCCCCGAACTGGCGTTGACGGCGGCCGGTGACGGCCTGCCGTACGCCCAGGCGCTCAAGCTCGCCCGCTGGCTCAAGACGACGTACCGCTTCGATCCCCGGGCCCCGGGCGGCAGCGGCTACCCGAGCATCGTCCGCTTCCTCACGGGGACTCAGCCCGGCGACGACCGGGGCACCTCCGAGCAGTTCGCCACCGCGTACGCCGTCCTCGCCCGCGCGCTCGGCATCCCGGCCCGGGTGGTGGTCGGATTCCGCGCCGCGACGGGCAACGGCCCGGTGACGGTGACCGCCGCCGACGCCCGAGCCTGGCCGGAGATCTATCTGGACCCGGTCGGCTGGGTCGCGATCGACGTCACCGCGCCGCCTGTGACCAGCACGGCCGCCCCGACGGCGTCGCCGCGCCCGTCGTTGTCGGCCGAACCCGAGGACACCCCGGACGGCGGCGACGACCCGTCGGCCGCCCCCGACGTGGAGGTCATGACGCCGGAGGCGGAAACGCCGGGCGGCGTACCGGGATCCTGGCTCTGGTTGGCCTGGACGACGGCACTCTTCCCGCTCGCCTTCGCCGTCGTGGCGCTGCTCCGAGTCCGGCGCACCCGGCTCCGGCTCGCCGGGGCGGACGACGCGGCCCGCGTACGCGGAGCCTGGGCCGAACTTCGGGACGGCGCTCGGCTGGGCGGCGTACCAATAAGAACACATTGGACAGCGACCGAAGTCGTGGCCGCGGTCAGCGACGCGGTCGCCGTGGAACCGGGCGACGACCTCGTACGCGCGGTGAACCGCGCGGAGTTCGCCGAGGCGGCCGAGGACCTGGCCGCCGAACCGGCCGTCGCCCAGGCCGCGGATCTGATCCACCGAGTACGCCGCAAGGCGAGCCGGCGTCGGCGCCTACTCTGGTGGATCGACCCGCGTCCACTGTGGTGGCGATGAGCGGCTAGCGCGTCGCCTCGGCGAGATCGCGGAGCAGATCGAGCACAGCGGGCTTGTTGTCCACAGTGTTCGGAAGGTCGGCCTCCGCCGCCGGGACCACCTTGTCCCGCAACAGCGCGATCAGCTCGGCACGGGCTTCGGGGCCGTAGTCGTCCAGGCCGAGCCAGCCGAGGTTCTCGTCGACGATCTCCCGCAACCCGGCGGCGACCTCGGCGTCGGCGACATGGTCGGCGAGGTAGCCGACGGTCCAGTCGAACAGCCAGCCCGCCGCGGACCAGCGGAGCTGCGGGGAGACCTCGATGGTCCCGGACATCAGATACCTACCAGGAATGCGCGCGGGCCGAGATTGTTGTCGGCGAGGAACTTCTGCACTGTAGCAACCTGCGCCGGAGTGAACCGGGCGACGTCGACGGGGACACGGTCCGCCTTGGCCAAATGGTCGATGATCCTGGTCTGCAGGTTCGGCCATTGCCGGTCGAAGTACGCGCCGTCGAAGTTCCCCACGGCGTCGTAGGTCAAGCCGGTGGCCGGGTCGACCCAGTCGACGTCGGGATTCGCCGACCGTTCGAGTTCGATGCCGAGCAGCTCCTCGACGCGGCGGGCCGTCTCCGCCTCCGCCGGCCGGAACCGGCCGGTGGCGGGATCCATGCCCAAAGCCTGGCGGCGGGCCGCCTCCTCCGCCGCCGATCGGGTGGGCGGCTGCTGCTGGGCGGGTGCCTGCGGCTGGGCGGGTGCCTGCGGCTGGGCCGGTGTCTGCTGAGTTGGAGCTTGCTGCGGGGCCGGTGGCCGGGCGGCCGCGCCGGAGCCGCTCGGTGGGGTCGTCCGCGGGCCGGGACGAGCCGGCGATCCACCCGTCGGGCCGCCCGGATTGCCGGGACCCGGGTTGCCGGGACCCTGGTTGCCCGGTCCCTGCCCGCCGGGATGAGGTCCGCCGGGCGGGTTCGGGCGGCGGCGGACCGGGCCGAGGCCGAGCGCCTGGCGTCGAGCGTGCTCGAACAGCTGGTAGAGGCGGCGATTGCCGCTCGCGAGGCGTTCCAGATCGCCCAGCTCGCTCGCCTCGGCGACAGTGAGCGACCGGGTCGTCCGCGCAGTCACCAACTCCTTGTAGCGGTCGCGGATGACTCGGTTGAGGGCGTCCGGCAGCCGCATGCCGGGCACCGACCCCGGCAGAGTCGACGGCACCATCGGGGCCGCCTCGGTCAGGCCGAGAACCTCGTCGAGGCCGGGCCGCTGGACCCAGGCCCGCACCCGCCGGAACCCGCGCGCGTACGCCCGGGGGTTGACCGGCTTCAGCAGAAAGCGGATGAGCTTGCGCGGGGAGAACGCGCCGACGAAGATCGCGACGTTCGGATTGGTCTGCATCCCGGCTCGGTCGTTGGCCTGGGTGAACGGCCCCTGCCAGCCGTCGTCGCCGCCGTGGACGTTGTCGGTGTCCCAGCCCAGCCGGTCCGGCGCGTCCATATAGGGCGCGTACCGGTGCGAGTAGCCGACCTCCAGGACGAACGGCTGGAACTCCATCCCGGCGCCCTGGAAGATCTTGCGATAGCGGTTGACGGCCTTCAGCAGACGGAACGCCGACCGGATCCGGCCGAAGCGCTTGCCGTCGGTACGCGCCGCGGCAGCGTTCTCCCGGATGTCGCGCAGGTCCGACATGAGCTTGTCGTAGTCCTCGCTGCCGCTGACCGCGAGTCCCTGTCCGCCGATCCAGACGTAGAACTGCTTGACCGGCCCGATCTTGACGTCGAGGAAGGTGCCGATGAAGGCGTAGGTCGTGAAGGAGTGCTTCCGATCCAGCGTCCCGGACGGCTCCGACCGGGCCACGACACCTGTGATGCCGTCGCCCAGGTTGGCCAGCGTACGCACCGTCGTCGGCCGTGTCTCGGAGTCCTTGTTGCCGAACGGCAGCGGGGTGCCGATGCCGCTGCCGTCCTTGGCGCTCACCGTGACGAACGGCAGGTAGCTGAGGAAGTGCGCGATCGTGTCCATGATCGGCTGGCCGGTGAGCGGGAACAGATAGCCGGGCGGCACCCCGGTCGGCCCGTACTGGTTGTCGTGACCGTGGTTCGGGTCGCCGTTGTCCTTCCACGGGGTGAAGGTCGAGAACCGGATCGCGCCGAGCCGATTGACCGCCCGCGTCGCCGTCGTCTTCGTGTACGCCACCCAGGCGTGGCTGCCGTCGGGCAGCCGCAATCGGGCGTACGCCGTGACGTTGCTGAACGCGAACACCCGCCACGGACGCTGATAGCGCGCTTTGCCGGTGAGCAGCGCCCACGGGCGGCCGCGGACGAACTTGACCGGCCACAGCACCGTCCGGGCCAGGGCGGCGACCCGGCGGCTGCGGAGGGCGTCGACGCGATCGGCGCCCATCCGGCTGATCTTGAAGCGCCGGGCGGCGATCCGCCGTTCCAGGCGGTCGGCCCGCCGCCCCGCGATGCGGCGTACGGTCGGCTGCAGCGGCTGGTGAGGCGGGGTGCTGAGCGACCCGGACGACTCCAGCCCCAGCGTCGGCAGCCGTAGGACGGTGAACACCCGCCGCCCCACCGAGCGGGTCGGCGTGGGTACGCCGATCGTTGCCGGAAGCATGTTCTGCAGAGCGGGTCCGAGCCGGGAATCCAGGTTCAGCACGTTCTGCAGCCGGCTCGCGGTCGCCGGTGGCACCGCCTGCAGCAGCAGCCGCCGGCGGAGCCCGGAGTGCTGCTGTCCGTCCCGGACGCCGGCCCGGTGCAGCAGGATCATCAGATTCGCCAGCACCGGCGGGCGGGTGTCGGTGACGAGCAGGTCGGTCTGCCGCTCGATCTGGGCCACCAGTGCCATGTCGATCGGGCTGAGACCGTCGGTGTCGGGCCGGAGCCGCCGGGTCAGCCGGTGATCGCCCAGCAGGTCGGCCGGGCCGGTCTGGCGGTCGTGATCGGCGCGGGCGACCGTCTCCAGCGCCTGGGCCAGCGCCCCGGTCAGGTGCAGCAGCGTGTTCTCCGCCGTCATGCCTTCCGCGACCGTGACGACGACCGACCGATCGCCGGGATTGATCCGCAGGTGGGTCGCCGTGCCGGCGGGCAGCGGGTCGGCCCGGACGGTGATCGTCACCGGGCCGGTCAGCCCGTCGTGCCGCACGACGACGACGGTGTCGCGACCGGTACGCCGATGGGCCGACACGGTCAGCGCCCGGCCGAGCAGGATGTCGCGGGTCCCGGTGAACAGCCGCCGGGCCAACGCCTCTCCGGTGATCGGCGAGCCGATCGACAGGAGGTCGCCGATGACCGGAGTGTCGGTCACGAGCCCCGGCCGGTGCTGGTCGAGCAGGATGTCGGTGATCAGGCGGCCCCGTTCGGCGGATCTCGCGCTGCGGCGCGCGCCTTCGGCGTACGCCCGTTGGGCGGGGTCGGTCAGATCCGCGATCGCACCGCCCACATCGGACAGAAGTATGTCGGCGTGAGCGGCGGCTGCCGGGCCGAACAACTCCGTGAGCAGCTGGTTGAGGTCTGCGCGCCGGACGACGTGCTCCGGCTGATCCTGGCGTAGTCCGAGACCTTCGATCAAGGCGTGCGCCTCGGCCGACAGCCGCGACGTACGCGAATGCGCGGCGTTGGCGGAGGGCATCGGCGCCGCGGTGGCCAGCCCGGTGGCGACGGCGGCCAGCCGGGCGGCCTGCGCGATCGCGGCCGGCCGCTGCGACGTGGCCAGCCCGGAGGCGAACTGCCGATGCCGGCCCAGCGCCATGCCCAGGGCCTCGGCGAGGTCGAGCGGCAGTCCCGAGCGCGACATGCGACGCGGCGAGATCCGGATCGTCCAGGTCTGGCTGCCCGGCCGGGGTGGGCGTACCTCGGCGATCGCGGAGCCGCCGACCGGACTCGTCTCGAGCGTGATCCGGACGGGTCCGTCGCCGTTCGGCCAGGTGAGCAGGAAGTTCGGGGAGCGGCCTTCCTGCTGGACCGTCACGCCCAACGCGGTGGCCGTTTGGAACAGCGCCCGGCGGTTGGCCTGGAGCGCCTCGTAGGGGCTGTGGACATCGAGCCCGTCGAGCGGGTCCTCGACGTGAAGGCGATCGGTCAGCAGGGTGCGTACCAGGACGCGGCGGGGCGGCGAGCCGGACATCGGCCGCCCGAAGTCGATGCGGAAGTCGGCGGCGACCTGCACGTCGGCGACGTACGCCACCCGGTCGGCGAGGAACCGGTGCACATGGACGGTGACCTCCACGACCCGCGTACGCCCGTCTCCGTCGGTGAACCGGCGCTGGAACAGCACATGCGCGTCGCCGCCCGCCGCGTCCCGGACGGAGACGCGGTCCGGCTCCGCGACCGTCCGCCGGACGACGTCCCGCTCGGCGTCCACCTGGTCCGTTGTGGACGGATCGGCTCCTCGGCCGCCTAGTCCGTGCAGCGCCGGGCCCCACCGGGCCAGCACCGCGGCCTCCCGGGACGGCTCGGCGAAGCCCAGCGTCGGCGCGACCGAACGCAACGCGTGCTGCAGCGCCAGATCCAGGTCGCCGCCGGATCCGGCCAACTGCGGCACGACGATCGAGTCCGGGTTGCCCGCCCGCGCCGTGAGGTCGGCCAGGATCGCGGTGCGCCGGTCCTCGGCCTCGGTGCGGAAGGCCGCGTCGAACACCGCTGTGGCGGACGGCAGCACCGACTCCCGGCTCACCCCTCGCGCGGCCAGCCTGACCTGCGCGTACGACCGGACGAACAGCGCGTGGTCGACCGCCGCGAGGACGATGCCGGGCAGGTCGTTCTCCGCGATCTGCCCGCTGAGCGCCTGGTCGAGGTCGGCTCGGGCGACGGCCAGCGTGGCTGCCACGAGCTGCCCGAGCTGCCGTCGCCGCTCGTCCACCCGGCGACCGCGTCCCGGCGGCAGGTCGAGGTCGCCGACCAGCCGGGCGAGCTGCCGCCCGGGCACGTCGCCGTTGGTCGCCTCGGCCGCCGTCAACCGTGTGATCGTGCCGGCGGCGGCCGGATCGACGGCCACCGCCGCCAGCAGCACCCGCATGACCCGGTCCGCGTCGGACCGGCCTCGCTGAACCAGGCGTACCGCCGCGGCCACGTCGCCTGCCTCGCCCGTCAGGCCCAGGGGACGGTTCGCCGTTAGGACGTGTGCGACGTCCGCGGTTCCGACATAGCTGTACGCCTGGAGCACATCCAGAAACATGTCCTGCGCACCGGAGTGATCGGATCGGAAATCCGGCCCGCCCAGCAGAATCCGGCCCACTTCCCGGGCTACTCGGACGCGGGCCTCCGGTGAGGTGACGTCCAGATCGTGCGCGATCGCCAACCGGAAGGTCCGGGTGCCGGCGTTCCAGTCGAGGCGCACCTGCTGACCGGGCGGGAGAACGGCGTACTCGACCCGCACAGTGCGCGTCGTGTGCTCGTTGAAGGTGATGTGGACGTCGTCGCCGGAGATCGTCGCCGTGGTCGCGTGCTCGAACCGGAAGTCGCCGCCGACCAGCTGCGTCACCAGGGTTGCCGCGTCCTGGTCGGTGCGGCCGGCGTACGCGGGAGCGGGGTCGGTCGCGAAGATCGTGGCGAGCGCGATCCGGCGGGCGGCGGTGTCGCCCGGGTCGCCGGTCAGCGCCGCCGCCAGATCGTTCGGCGTCTCCGTCGCGCGCACATACGCCGCCCGCCACTCCGGCTCCTGCATCAGCGTCACGAACGCGTCGATGTCCGGTGTGGACCCCGTCGTCATCCGGGCCAGCCGGTTCCACCGTCGCTGGGTGCCGCCCGGTGCGAGCCCCATCTCGTCCAGCCGCCGTTCGAGGTCGTCGAGGACGGCGGTCGGCGGCGTACCGGTGGCGGACAGGAGGGTGTCGATGCGGCTGGTGAGATCGGCGGCACCCGGGGCGTTCGGCCGTCCGGCGACCAGGGCGTGCTTCAGCCGGTTGCCACTGGTCGGCGCACCGGCCGGCGGCTGGATCGGCGTACCCGTCCGGTCGAAGATCATCGAGTAGATCTGCGCGTCGGGGTCGATCGGCGGCCGGTTGAGATCACCCGCCGTGCTGCCGTGGTCGGCGTAGTAGAAGACGACTCTGGTCTGCCCGGGATTCGCCGGATCCGGCTCCCGCCGGGCGAAGACGGCGTACGCGTGCGCGGCGGTGCGGTCCCGGGGGTCGGCGGCGAGGACGAATGCCAGCGGACCGGCCTCGGCGTCGGCGCCCAGCGCCTCCCGGAGCTGATCCTCCACCTGGGACAGTCCCTGTGCGCCGCTTGGGTGCGCCTGGAACTGCCGTTTCGTCCACGTCTCGACGAGGCGGGCGAGGAAGCCTTTGCCGGTGAGGTTCGACGCGGCGACGGTCGGGCGGCCAAAGTACGTGTGATACACGCTCGACAACCAGAGCAGGCAGTTGTCGGCCCGGCCCGGGACGGTGAGGCCGCCGTCGTTGGACGCGTTGATCCAGGTGCCGGCCGGATGCGGATGCACCGGCGCGGCTTCACCGGGGCGTACCCCTAGGCTCTGCAGCAGGCGCTGGTCGTCGACCTGGCTGCCGGGTGCGGCTTGTCCGTTCGCGATCAGAGCCGCCGCCGGATCGGCACCCATCGTCTGCGCCGTCGCGCCGGGCGCTGTCGTGCTGGACGGTGTCGTGCTGGACGGTGCGGAGCTGCTGGGATTGGCGCCGGTCGTGGCGGGGCTGGCGGCCGGTGGTGTGGTCGCCGTGCCGGGCGTGACCGGGGGCGTGCCCTGCGGGCCGGGACTGACCGGCTGCCCGCCCGTCGGACCCGCCGGACCAGCTGGTCCCGTGGGTCCGACCGGGCCGCTGCCGGGTGGCTGCTGCCGCCGCACGGCTCCGAACAACGGGGCGAGGGTCGGATCCTGCGACGCCTGGGTTTCGAGGCTCCGCAACTCGGTGGTCTCGGCGACGGTCAGCGAGCCCGTCGCCTGCCGGGCGAGCAGGTCCGCGTATCGCTGGGTGAGCGCCGTGGTGACGTCGGCGCGAGTGTCAGGCGCGGCGGCGATGGCCGGTGTCCGGGTGGCCGGCAGCGCCGGGCGGGCGGCGTCGAGGCCGAGCGTCTCGGTGAGGCTGGGCCGGTGGAACCAGCTGCGGACGAACCGCCCCATGCCGTGCAGCACCGACCGCGGGTTGAAGTTGCCGAAGTAGACGGCGATGTTGGGGTTGGTCTGCCAGCCGGACCGGTCGTTGGCCTGGGTGAACGGGTCGTGGAAGTCGTCGGCGTGCTCGACCTGCGGGGTCTTGGGGTTGTCGTGCGTGTCGGACACGTCGTGGCCGGTGATGCTCGGCGCGGTGAGCCACGGCGTGTACCGGTGGCCGTAGCCGATCTCGACGACGAACGGCTGGAACTCCGCACCGTCGGTGGAGAAGATCCGGCGATACTCGTTCAGCAGGCGGGCGAACGCCTTGGCGGCCCGCAGCTTGTGCCCGGCGGCGATGTGCCGCCGCCACGACTCGATGAACGGCTTCAACCGCTCCAGCAGTTGCCGGTAGTCCTCACTGCCGGTGACGGCGAAGCCTTGCCCGCCGATCCAGACGTAGAACTGCCGGACGGGGCCGATCGACACGTCGATGAACGTGCCGGTGAAGATGTACGCGGTCGAGCTGTGGGTCTGCCGGAGTTCCGGGGCCGGATCAGTCTCGCCGACCATCCCGACGACGCCGGTGACGCCGTCACCGAGGCGGGCGACCGCGCGGATGGTGGTCGGCCGCGTCTCGGAGTCCTTGTTGCCGAACGGGAACGGGGTGCCGATGCCGCTGCCGTTCTTGGCGCTGGCCTTCAGAATCGGCAGGTGGTGGATGATCGCCGCGATCACGTCGAGCCAGTGACTGCCGGTGAAGATGAACGGGATCCGCGGCGGCGGGATGTTCGGCCCATGCTCGGGCAGCTTCTCCGGGTCCCGGTTGTCCGCCCACGGGGTGAAGGTGGAGAACCGGATCGCGCCTAGCCGGTTCACGCCACGGCTGCCCGAGGTCTGGACGTACGGCACCCATCGGTGGCTGCCGTCGGGCAACTGCACGCGGGCGATCCCGGACTTGGTGCCGAGGCTGACGAGCCGCCAGGGCCGTTGATATCGGAACTTCCCGGTGAGCAGGGACCAGCCCCGAGCCAGCGCGTACTTCGGCGCCCAGAGAGCCGTTCGCAAGGCGTTGCTGCGCAGCCGGGTCTCCGCGTTGGCGATCGCGTCCGCACCGATCCGGCTGATCTTGAATCGCCGCGCGGCGATGTGCCGTTCCAAGCGGTTCGCGTGGCGTCCGGCGATGCGGCGTACGGTCGGATGCAGCGGCTGGTGAGGTGGGGTGCTGAGCGATCCCGTCGAATCGACGCCGACCGGCAGGTGCACCGTGAACCGCCGTCGGCCGACCGAGCGGGTCACCGACGGGGAGTCCAAGGTCGGCGGCAAACCGGCCTCGATCGCCCGCGCCAGCGCCCCGGTCACGGTGAGGAGGTTGGTCACCTGGTCGGCGACGGTGTCCGGCAGCAACTGGGCGAGGACGGCCCGGCGGAGCCGGGCGTGCCGCTGACCGTCGCGGACACCGGCCCGATGCAGCAACACCATCAGATTTCGCAGCTCGAGCGGATCCCGCCGGGTCGCCAGATCCTCCGCCAAGTGCTGGATCTGCGCAGCCAGTGCGACGTCGGACGGACTGGCCCCGTACACGTCGTTGTGCATACCGCGGGTCAGCGGGTGGTCGCCGAGGACGTCGGCGGGAATGACCGGCCGCCGGCGGATCTTCGCGTTCTCGCGGCTCTGCGCGCGAATCCGCTGACGTGCCTCGCGAGTCTGCCCGGGGAGCCGGCGCGGGTCGGCCGGCATCGTCCGCCGTTCGTCGATCCGTCCGATCGTCTCCAGCGACCGGGTCACTTCCCCGACGAGGTGGATCGTGGCGGCGTCGGCGGTCAGCCCCTCGGCGAGGAAGACGGTGACGGTGCGTCCGGTGAGGTCGATCCGGGTATCGGCGGCGACGCCCGTGGGCAGTGTCGCGACGTCGACCCGAACCGTGACCGGCCCACCGGCAAGTCCATCATGGACGACCGTGGTCGTGGTCACGTCGCCGTCGCGCCGGACGCCGAGCTGGGTGAGCCCGCGCTCGGCCACGACGCCGGGCAGGGCCGTCGCGACGTGGTCGGCGAGATCCGTACCGGTCAAGGCCGGACCCCGGGTGCGGAGGTCACCGAGGACGGCGGTCTGCGACGTCATCCCAGGCTGCTGCTGACCCAGCAGGATGTCGGTGACGGTCCGTCCGACGCCGCGCACCTCGGCAGCCCGCCTCGCGGCCTCCGCGTCCCGGCGGGCGGCCGGGTCGGTGATGTCGGCGACCGCCGCGCCGTTCTGGTCGACTGCGGTCGAGACGGGGGCTGCGACCGAAGCCCCGAACGCCTCGGTGAGCAGGGTATCCAGGGCGGCCCGGCGCTCGGCGTACTCGGGCTGGTCCATCCGGAGCCGCAGGTCTTCCACGAGCGCGTGCGCCTCGGCTGACCATCGCCGGGCGCTGGACGCCCAGGTCGTGCCGGTCGGTGGCGACCCGACGGCGGCCAGTCCGTGGGCGACCGCGGCCAGCCGAGCCGCCCGCGCCAGGGCATGCGGCCGCTGCCCGGTCACCCGGCCCGCCTCGCGGTCCTGGTGAAGGCCGAGGGCCAGGCCCAGCGCCTCGGCGACATCGAGCATCATCCCCGTACGCGTGACGCCCCGCGACGGAATGCGGATCTCCCAGGCCGGATCGCCGAATCGCGGCGGCCGGACCTCCGCGGCCGCGTCCCCGCGCACCCGCCCGGTCGTGACGCGTACGCGTGTCGGCCCGTCGCCGTTGGGCCAGGTCAGGTCGTAGGTCGTGCTGTTGCCGTGCTGGACGAGGGTGACGCCCAACGCCCGCAGTGCCTGCCGGGTCGCCTCGTTGACGGCGCCGTCGCGGGCGGCGGACCGGCGCGTCCGCACCCGATCGGCCGGGTCGCGTACCTGGCGACGGGGGACGAGCCGGGTGTCGGAGCGGACCCGATGCGGTGGTTGACCGTGCATCGGCCGCCCGTGGTCGGTGCGCGTGTCCGGTGTCACCCGCACATCGGCCACGTACGCGGTCCGGTCGTTCACCGAACGCTGCACATGCACGGTGACCGCGACGGTGTGCCGGTTGCCCTGCGGATCGGTGAAAGTCCGCTGGAACAGCACTCGGGCGTCGCCGGTGTCCCCGTCCTGGACGGTGACCCGGGTCGGGTCCGCGATGGTCTGCCGGATCACGGTACGAGCCCCGTTCACGACCTCCGCTGTGGACGGTGTGGCGTCCTGGCTCCCGAAGGCGTGCAGCGCGCCGCCCCATCGGCCGAGCATCACCGCCTCTGCGCTCGGCTCCGCGAAACCGAGCCGGGGCGCGGCGGTGCGCAGCGTCTGCTGCAGCGACGAGTCCAGCCGGGCGGCGTCGCCGGCCAGCGGCGGCAGGACGATTCCCTGCGGCTCCGGCCGCGCGGCGGTGGCGTCGGCCAGCCGAGTCGTCAGCTCGGTCGTGAACTCCGCCCGCTGCCGGTCGGCGGCCGTCACGAGATTCCGGGCGAAGGTCGCGTCCCGTGGGCGCAGGACGCCGCGTAGTTCGTTGTTCTGCTGCGCCAATTGGGCCTGAGCCACGGTGCGGACGAACCGCGCCCGGTTCACCGCTTCGGTCAGCGCCGCCGGCAGCGCACTGTCCTGCCGCCCCCGGCCCCGGAACTCCTGCGCCAGACCGGCCGCCGCCAGCTGCGCCGTCGCCGCGGTGAGCTGCAGGATTCGCGTACGCTCCCGCTGTGCCCGCCGATCGGAGCCGGTCGGCAAGGTGAGATCGGCGAGCATGGGCGCGAGCCGAGAGCCGAGCTGATCACCCCAGCTCGCCTCGGCCGCGAGGAGCCGGACGATCGCGTCCGCCGCCCGGGGATTCGCCCGAGCCGCCTCCTGCAACAGGGTCATGACCCTGGCGGTCTCGGCTCGGGCCTGCTGAGTCAGCCGAACCGCCGCTGCGACATCGGCGGAGAGGCCGGTCTGACCCGCCGGCCGGTTCGCCATCAGCACATGCTGGACGTCGGCGACTCCGGCCGCGGCGTACGCCTGGAGCACGTCGCCGAACATGTGCTGGTCGCTCGCGTCGTCGGCCCGGAAGTCCAAGCCGCCCAACCGGACCCGGGCGATCTCCCGCGCTAGGCGTACCTGGAGTTCGGCCCGTGCCGCCGGAGTGGTCAGGTCGGCGTCGTGCGCGACCGTCAACCGGAAGCCCTGATCCCCGGTCCAGTCCAGCCGCACCCGCTGGCCGGGCGGGAGGACGGCGTACTCGACTCGCAGTGAGCGGTGGTAGATCGAATCGAACGTGATCCGCAGGTCGTTGCCGGAGCGGGTGACCTCCGCCGGGTGCTGGAAGCCGAACGCCTGCGTGAGCAGAGCGACGACCTGATCGATCGCCTGAGTGTCCGGGCGGCCCGCGTACGCCGGAGCCGGGTCGGTCGCGAAAGCCTGCGCCAGTGCGACGGTCCGGGCGGCCGACCGATTCGGGTCGCCGGTGACGCCTTCGGCGACGTGATCCGGCATCCCCGCCGCCCGCTCGTACGCCACCCGCCAGTACGGTTCCTGCATCAAGGCGAGCAAGGCATCCTGCTCCGCCGAAGAGCCCGCGCTCAGCCGGCCGAGCCGCGCCCAGCGGACCGGCGTACCGCCGGGTTCCAGGCCCATCTCCGTCAGCCGTCGCTCGATGTCGTCGAGGAGGTCAACGGGTGGCGGGCCGGTCGTCGTCAGCAGCGTGTCGAGGCGGCTCAGCAGCTCGTTGACCCGGGATGTGTTCGGCCGGCCGGCGACGACCGCATCCAGCAACGCGTCGTCGTCGGCCAACGCCGTCTCGGGCTGGACGGCCGCTCCGGTGTGGTCGAAGACGATCGAGCTGAGCTGCGTACCAGGGCTGACGGGCGGGCGACCTGCCTCAGCGGTGGTGCTGTTGTTGTCCGCGTAGTAGAAGACGACGTGGGTCTCGCCGGGATTGGCCGGGTCGGGCTCACGCCGGGCGAACACGGCGTACATGTGCGCCACATTGGAGTCGAGCGGGTCGAGGGCGGCGACGAACGCCATCGGTCCGGCGTCCATGTCCTCGGGCAACTGCTGACGCAGCCGCTCCTCGACGTCGGCGAAGCCCCGCGTCCGGTCGCCCGCGGTGAACGGGGCCGCCGCCCAGGCCGTCAGGACGGTGGCGGAGAAGCCCTGCCCGGTGCGGTTCGCCGCCGCGACCGAGGGGTGGCCGTAGTGCGTGCTGTGGGTGCTCGCCACCCAGGGAAGGCAGTTGTCGTTGCGGCCCGGCACGGTGGGACCGCCGTCGTTTACTGCACCGACCCACGGGCTGGCCGGGTGCGGATGCATCGGCGGCACGTCGCCCGGCCCGATGCCGAGCATCGACAAGAGGCGCTGGACGTCCGCCTGACTCCCCGGGGCCGTCGAGTCGTCGGGGATCAAGCCCTGCAACGGATTCGGCCCGACCGGTGGGAGCCCCGGGGTCGGCGTCTCGTCGTCGGAACTGGTGTCCGGGTCCAGCGTCAGCGAGGTCGGGCCGGTGATCTGCACCTGGCCGTCCGGCGAGGCGAGCGCCTGCGCGAGGGCATTGGCTCGGGTCGCCTGGTGCGCCGCGAGCTGAGCCTGAGCGGTCGCGTCGAGGACGAGCCGGGCGATCGCGATGGTCACCCGGGGTGAGACCTTCCCATCGGGCTGGGCCGTCTCGTCGGTGTCGGTGTCCGCATCGCTGTCCGCCGACGGGTCCGGCTCAGACGTGCCGCGTTCGTCGGTTTCGGGACGAGTCCCGGGCTCGGCGGTGTCGTCCGTGTCAGGGCGGGACTCCGGCTTGGCGTTCGCCTCGGCGTCGTCCTCCGGGTCGGTCGTGCCGCGTTCGTCGGGTTTTCCGGCGCGCCGCCGGTCACCCGGCCCGCCTGGACCCACAGGTACGCCGTTGCTGTCGGGTCCAGTTCCGGTCGTGTTCAGGGTGCCGCGCCCGCCTCCGACGGGTGCGCCGCCCATGGGCGTGGTCGGCCTGCTTGGTGCGGTGGTGTCGTTCTGATCGCCGTCCGAGCCGGGCTGGTCGCCGTTTGCATCCGTGCTCGGGATGCCGGCAGTACGCGGCGTGGCGTCGCCATCGGCCGGTGCCGGTTGCCCGTCCACATCAGACGCAGGCGCGCCGTCGGGTTTGGTCCCAGTCGGCGCGACGGGTGCGGCAGCCGGTCCGGCCCCGGTCGGCGCGACGGGCGTGGCCGGTGCGGTGGGCGCGGCGGGCGCGTTGTCCGGCCCGGTCCCGGTGGGCGCGGTGTCTGGCCCAGTCCCGGTGGGGGCGGTGGGCGCAGTGGGCGCGACTGGTGCGGAGGGAGCGGCGGGCGTGCCGTCCGGTCCGGTGGGCGTACCTTCGGGTCCGGTACCGGGAGGAGCCGCTGGAGCGCCGTCCGGGCCGGTACCAGGCGGGGCAGCGGGCGCGCCATCGGGCCCGGTTCCCGGCGGTGCCGCCGGAGCCCCGTTGGGGTCGGTGCCTGGGGGAGCCGGTGGAGCCCCGTTGGAATCCGAGCCCGGTGGCGGAGCCGATGCGTCGTCCGGGTTGGTCCCGGGCGGTGGGGCAGCGGAGTCGTCGGTGTCCGGGGGAGGGGTCGACGTGTCATCCGGGTCGGTTCCCGGTGCCGGCGCAGCGGAGTCGTCGGTGTCGGGCTGCGTACCCGGCGGCTGGGCGCCGTCCGGCGGGGCGGGAATCCGGTCGGCGTTCTGGCGGGCCTGCTGGGCGGCGGTCTCGGCGTTGGTGGCGGCGGTCGCGGCCTGCTGTGCGGCGGCGGTCGCCTGGGTCGCGCCCCGTTGGGCGATTTCGGCCTGCCGGGTGGCCTGCTGAGCGGTCGCCGCCGCCTCCCGGGCCTGGGTGGAGTCGGCTCCGTAGCGGGCGACGGCGGCTTGGGCGGCCGCGTTGGCCTCGTTCGCCCGTTGCTGGGCCGCTTGGGCCTGCCGCGTGGCGGCGTCGGCCGCCTGCTGGGCCTGCGTCGCCTGCTGACTGGCTTGCTGCGCGGAGGTCTCGGCCTGACGGGCGGCGTTCTGGGCGGCCTGCCGGGCCGCGTTCGCGGCGGCCTGCGTACGCGTCTCCAGGCCGAGCACGGACTTGGTGATGTCGAGCGCGTGTCCGGACAGGTCGGCGTTCTCGCTGACCTTGTCGCGGACCATGCCGGAGCCGATGCGGTTGCCCAGATTGCCGAGGTTGACGTTCCAGTTCTGGTAGACCAAACCGTTGGCGACGGTCTCCGCGCCGACCTCGGTGATGAACTCGTCCAGCGCCCGGGTGCCGAGGTTGATCCCGGTCTTGCCGAGCTTGCTGGTGAACTTGCCCGCGATGTTCTCGCCGATCGGCGTGGCGAAGCTCAACAACGCACCGGCCGCGCCGCCGACTCCGGACGCCAAGGTCTTCTTGCCGTCCCAGCTCGTCCGCGTGCCCATGGCGAACTGGGTCAGCTGAGCGGTGATGTCGACACCGGTCTCGGCGCCGATCTCCTTCATGACCTCCCACTTGACGGCGTGCTTGGCCCACTGCTTGAGCTGCTGCTTCAGGCCCTCGCTCAGGCCGTGCTGGCCGAAGGAGCGGACGGCGTTGGCTATCAGGCCGCGCATGAACGCCCAGATCGCGGCCCGGCCCATCGCGATCCGCATCCCGGCCGCCGTCCACGCGGCCCAGAAGGCCAGCCACGCGGTGATGAGGATGACGAAGATCTCGATGATGACGACGGCGACCTCGACCAGCGTGGAGATCTTGTCGTACTCGATGTCGAGGGCGCTCTGTTCCAGCGATCCGACCAGCGAGGGCTGGCCGTCGGCGCCGTTCAGGATGATGTCGACCAGCATCTGCGGGACGTCGTGCCCGAGGCTCTGCCAGGACTGGGCGAAGGTGGCGCCGCCGTCGCCGCCCCACGCCGCGACCAGGTCGGCGGCGGCGCTGTTGGCCTCGGTCAGCCCGGACTGCAGGCGTTCGCCCACCGAACGCCAGGCGGCGGCGAGCTCGCGGATCTGGTCCTCGTTGGCCTGGGGCCAGCCGCTACCACCCGATCCGAGCCAGATCAGCGCGTCGCGGATCTCGTTCCACGGTTCGCCGAAGTCCCACAGCTCGATCACGCCGTCGCCCCCGGTCCGGCCGGGTCAGGCGGGGATGGCGCGGGTGTTGTCGTCCTCGGCCGTCGTGCTGCCGTTGATCGCCTTGTTCACCGCGGCGCCCACCGTGCTCAGCCCCTCAGCCAAGGTCCGGGCCGACTCGGTGATCTGGGTGGCCGAGGTGGTGTAGTTCGAGCGGAACCTCCGCCCGCCCTCGTCGTCGCCGAACAGCGGCGACTGCGCCTCCATCGTCTTGACCAGGTTCAGCGCGTCGCTCACCACGTCGTCCAGATTGGCCAGCGCCGCGTTCAGCCGGTGGGCGGCGTTCTTGGCACCCTCGGGGTCGGGGATGTCGGTCAGATCAGCCATCTCAGCCTCAGCCCTTCCGCAGGATGTCGGCGAATCCGCCGGTGATCGATTCGAGCAGCTGTTCGGGGCTGCCGGTGAAGCCGGGCTGCCCGACGAGCTCCGGCGGGAGCAGCGGTTCGCACAACTCGACCATGCGCTGTTGGGCGGCGTCGGCGGCGACGCGGATCGTCTCCTCGATCGTGCTCGCCAGCTCCGCCGAGTCCGGCTGGTGGTAGATGCCCGGGTCCAGGCGCAGCGAGCGAAGCTTGCCGTCGGCGCCGACCACGACGGTGACCAGCCGGTCCGCGGAGACCGCGGTAACCTCGACCGACCGCAGCTGCGCCATGACCGAGTCGAAGCCGGCCGTCGCCCGCTCCACCTGCCCGCGCAGCTGCTCGGCCCGGGACCGCAAGGCCTCCACCATCTCCCGATCGGCCGCCATGCATCCAACGGTAACCGGGAAACGTTTCGAAAGCGATAGTGGACCGTCCACAAGCGCCGCCACTGCGCCGACCATGGTGGACAGTCCATTTCGGTGCGATGATCGTGCCGTGCGCCGGGTCTTCCACGCGTCTGTCGTCTGTGGCCTCATGCTGGGACTGTCCGTCTTGCCGGGCATTCCGGCGCAGGCCGCCGCACCCTGCTCGCGTGGCCGGGCAGAAGGGGTCCAGACCGTCGCCGCGTTGCCATGGGCGCAGAAGTGGCTGAACCTGGAACAGGCCTGGCCGCTGGCCGCCGAGGGCGCCGGGGTCCGGGTCGCGGTGCTCGACACCGGAGTGGACCGGCGGCATCCACAACTCGCGGCCGCGCTGCTGCCCGGCCGCGACTTCGTCGACGGTGGTGACGGGCGCGTCGACTGCACCGGCCACGGGACCGGCGTCGCCGGGCTGATCGCCGCGCGGCGCGATGCCGCGGTCGGGTTCGCCGGAGTCGCCCCCCAAGCTCAGATTCTGCCCGTACGCGTCATGGAGCGCATCGAGGACGACGTGAATCCGTCGGCTGTCGCGGCCGGCGTCGACTGGGCGGTCGCGAACGGCGCCCGGATCCTGGTCATGGCGTTCACCCTGGCGTTCGACAGCCAGGCGCTGCGGGCGGCCGTCGCGCGGGCGATCGCCCGGGACGTCGTCGTGGTGGCCGCCGCCGGAGAAGGCGACGACGGGACCTTTCCGGCGGCGTACGAGGGGGTGATCGGGGTCAACGCGATCGACGCCACCGGCGTGACCGGTACGCAGGCCCGCTCCCCCGCGCTGGTCGATCTGGCCGCGCCGGGGGAGAAGATGACGACCACGACGCCGGCCCGCGGGCACACCGTCTACACCGGAGGTTCGGACTTGGCCGCGGCGGTCGTCGCCGGCGCGGCGGTGCTCGTCCGGGCGCAACGGCCGGATCTGTCCGGCGCGCAGGCCGCCGCCCGGTTGGCCGCCACCGCCGATCCCGCGATGGGCCGTGGTTCGGCGTACGGGGAGGGCATCGTGAACCCGGTGCGGGCCTTGAGTGAACCCCTGGTCGAGGCCGCCCCGGTGCCCCGCGAGCGCATGCCGTCCCCGCAGCCCAAGGCGCGGCCGGAGGTCGGCGTCGGGCCTGTCGTGGCGGCGGCCTGCGCGATCGGGACCGTACTGGTGATCATCGTGGTGGCGTTGCGGCGGCTGCGCCGCCGGATGGCGACGGCTTGGGGCGAACGGAGGCCGGTGTGAACCTCACCGAGGAGCAGGCGCGCGACATCGGGCAGACCTGGGCGCGGAGCTACCACCCGGAGTCGCAGATCTGGCTGTACCCGTTCGACATGGGGTACGTCGTCGGCCGGGACACCCCGGAGTACGGGCCCGAAGACGGCATCATCCTCGACGCGCACGTGCGGGCGATCATCGACGGCGACACCGGCGCGGTGACGGTGTGGTCGGCCCTGCCGCCGGAAGCGGTCGCCGACGCCTACCGGGCCATCCGCCGGGCGGCCGAGCGGTTCTCGCCGCAGACGCTGGCGCTGCTGCGGCTCGCGGGTTGGCGACCCGGCCGGGACGCGGCGTCGGCAGTGGACAGATGGTGGAGCCGCTGTGCCCCGCCCGGTACGCCGTTCCTCGAACCGATCCGGACGGTGCTCCGGGAGTTCGCCGCGCTGCGGATGACCGCCATCGGCCTGGCCTTCGAGCCGATGTCGCCCTCGGCGACCGAGCCGGTCCAGTTGTTCGAGCATGAGGGGCGACCGGCGCTCGTCGTGGCCCGCATGGGCAAGGCCGAGCTGATCGTCGACGCCGCCGGTGGTGTCTTCCGACGGGACGGAGACGCCGTCCAGCCGCTCGGCGACGACTTCGATCAGGCGCTCGCCCGGGTGCTCGGCCACACCACCTGATCCGCCTGGTGATCTCCGGTAGAGGGGATACGTATCGGCGGCGCGGATGCGTACGTGAGTGTCCGGAGATCACGCCGTTCGCGGCGCTGCGGTCGGTCACCCGCGCGTCATGCGCGCCCATCACGATCGATTGAAGACGACGGAGCCGCCGTGGGGCGTACCCACGACGGCTCCGGCTGGACGGGGCAGGTGACCCGTCAGAGGGTGTGCGAGCGCAGGATGCTGACGACCTGCTGCTCGGTGTCCTGCATGTTCGTGTTCACCTTGGACACGCTGGTCGCGATCTCGCTGTGGGCGTAGTTCAGCAGCTGCTGCGCCTGGTCCCACTCCTGCTTGACCTCGACGTAGGTGGCGTCGGCGTCGCCTTCCCAGCGGGAGAGGATGTCGGCCAGCTGCGTCTTGAGGCGGCCCAGCTCTTCGAGCACGTCCTCGGACGCCTGCCGCATGGCGGCGACGCCGGTGTCGATGGTGTCGAACTCATAGCGAATGACGTCTTCGTAACCCATGTCAGCTCCCTCAGCCCAGCGTGGTCCCGATCAGGCCGACATCCGGCAGGTCGATCATCTTCTCGCGGTCCAGCTCGCTCGTGTCGTAGGTCTGGTTGCCCTTCTGGATGAGCTCACCCAGGAGCCGGAGCGAGTCGTAGATCTTCTCGACGGCCGCGTCGTACGCGTTGTAGACGAGGTTGAACTTGGTGGACGCCGTGCCCTTCCAGCCATCGCCGTACAGGGCCTGGAGCTTGTTCACCAGCGCGGTCTGGATCGTGTTCAGGTGGTCGTACGTCGTGTTGATCTGGGTCGTGGCCCGCGCTAGATCCTCGATACTGAGCTGTACTGCCATGCCTGCCTCCCATCGTGGCATTCCCCCCGGTGGGGGAGTGTGAGAGCCCCGAACGCGCGTCCGCCGCTGCGCCCCGCGGTGTGGCGTAAACGATATCTGTTACGGCGAGAGCCGAGAAGTGTCCACAGGTGACATTGGTGTTACCGCAGCCTGGCTGGCGGCTGCCGGGTCGAGCGCCACACCTTCGGGCAACCGGTCCAATAGGGACGCCGGAAGGAGCACCGGAGTGCCGGCGTACCCGAGGGCGACGGCGGTCTTGTCGTCCGGGACGGCGTGGCGCACGCCGAGGTCGCTGATCAACATGAGCGGTCCGCCGGTCGCCTCTGAGCTGGCCATCGAGCGGACCATGACGGCGTGGCCGGGCTCCATCAAAACGGCGTCCGCGAGCGGCAGGCCACCGCGCCCGGCCGCTCGCCGGGGCACGACCAGGGCGGCGCGCGCCGGCAGCCGGCCGCCGATCGTCAGGGACAGTTCGTCCGCCAAGATATTGGCACAAACGATGCCATCGTCGGCGATGGATGCAAACTTCGGGACCTCGGCCGGCGGTGCGGTCCCGGCGAAGGTCATGGGTGGCAGGACGTCGCCGAGTCGCCCGGCGTCGAGCGTGACGGGATCACCGGGCAGGCCGCGTACCAGGGCTCGCTGGAGTGGCGTGATCTCCTGTGCGCCCTCACGCCGGGCGAGATACGTTCGGCCGCCCACCTGAATGATCTGCCCGACCTTGACCCCGGCCAACTTCGGCGCCGGTTCGCCGACGCCGGGCACGTCGATGGGGCCGAGCGCCGCCCCGAGCGGGATCGGGGCCAGCCACGCGTCGCCCACCGGCAGACCCTGCTGAACGGCGAAACCCAGGGCGGGCAGGACGAACTGCGGCTCGCGTACGGGGTAGCGACGGCCCGACCAGAGGACGTATCTCGTCCCGTCCGGCCCGGCCACCAGGACGGCGTTCTCCGCCAACGCCGTCGGCGAGGTCGGCTGCGCACCCGCCAGCACGATGGTCACGGGAGTCGGCCGCCCGGCCGAATCCTTCCGCGTCGCGGTGCACAGGTTCCAGGCGCCACCCAGGTACGCCTTGGCCGGAACCAGGTCGCTCGGCGCGCCCGGCAGACCGAGGAGGGCGCCCTTCGGCCAGGTCAGGGAGGCGCGGGCGACCTTCACCGAATCGCTGTGCCCCACGATCAGGGCGGCCGAGGCGTAATTGGCGGTCGGGTAGAGCGTCCGGGACGCCGGATCGCACACGTAGGGCGCGCCCGACTCCTTCTCGATGATCACCGACTCGCAGCTCTGCCAGGTCGTGCTGCCGCTGGGGAAGATCAGGCCGATGACCGCCGTCGCCCCGAGCGCGATCGCCAGCAGCATCACCCCGGCGAAGATCGTGCCGCCCGCATGCCGCCCCGCCCAGTCGAGCGGGTCGGGCCGGTGGGCCACCAGCGCCTTGATCTGACGCTGGTGCAGGTACTGCCGGGACTGGATCAGATCGCGTCGGCTGAGCATCGTCAGCCGCCCAGTCCACGCATGAAGCCGAAGAGGCCGAGGACGAGCGCCGCCAGGATCGGCACCGCCGCCGTGGCCAGGAAGGCCGTCCAGTCACCGAGCCGCCCGAGATGCGGCGACGGCGTACGCCGGGAGAAGCGCCGTCCGGCCGCGAGCGCCGCGAGCGCGACGGCCAGCCCGCCGGCCACCACCGCCGCGGTCGCGCCCGCGGTGCCGCCGAGACTGCGCCAGGCGTACCAGAGGAGACTCACGACGGCCAGGAGCCCCACGGCCAGGAGCGGGACGCGGTGCCGGACGGTGGCGAAGGCGCGCGAGCGCAACGCGCAGATCAGCCCGAGCGCCCCGACCAGCGCGACGCCCGACGGGCTGGGGTGGGCGGCCAGGAGCAGGACACAGGCGGCGAGGGTGGCGCACGCACCGCCGAGGAGGCCGGTGAGCAGGCGATCCGACCGGCGGACCGCGTTGTTGAGCACCTCGGCGGGCGGATTGGCGGCCTCGGCCTGACCGGTCAGCGTCGGTACGGGCGGGGTCGGCACGCCGCCCGCGGCCATCGCCCAGCGCGGGACGGTCATCAGCAGCATCGCTGTCAGTCCACTCACGACCGCGGCCGATCCCTCCACAGTGGCCCAGTCGATCGCGTTCAGCAGCGCCACGATCCCCAGGCAGGCGCCGAACGTCGCGCCGGCGGTGAAGAAGACGTCGTCCCGGATCAGCGCCCGGCCGATGACGGCGGCCAGCAGCAAACCGGCCAACCCGGCGGTGAGCGGCCAGGGTCGCAGCAGGTCGTCGGGGCCGGGCGCGCTCACGAGGACCGCCCCGAGTGCGGCGTAGAGCATCGCGAACGGCGCGGTCAGCCGAGCGGCGGACAGGCCCGGATCGAGCCGCTCGTCGACCACGGCCGCGCCCAGCAGCACTGCTGCGACGGCGAGCGCGGCGGCGCCCGACTGCCAGCTCGCTGGAGTGAGCGCGGTGAGCACCAGCCCGGCGGCCAGCACGACGGCCGCCGCCCACCACCCGGTACGCACCGTGGCGCTCGCGCTCCACACCAGACCGAGCCGGCCGGCCCGTTCGGCGATGGCCTCGGCGACGTCGTCGAAGGCGGGCTCGGGCCAGTGCTGATCACGCGGAGCGAGCACGAGCGTCTCGCCGTCGTAGACGTCCTGGGCGGCCAGCGACCGGGCAGGGTCGAGGCGGCCGCCGTCGACCCGCCGCAGGACCCAGCCCCCGTGGTCGACGCCGTCCTCGGCGAGGGTGCGGCCGGCATGCCGGAGCACTGCGGGCAGGACGCCCGCCAACGGGACATGTTCGGGGACGGCCATCTCCACCCGGCGATGCGGGGCGATGACGATGATCCGTGCCAGTCCTGTCTGTTCCACCATGGACCGTCCTCCCCGACGACGGCGTTCACAATAGACAAGATCGGTCTCTCCGTCACTATCATGTGCCGGTGGCGACCACGATCCGGATGCGCCGGCCGCGGCGGAACGCACCACCCTTCCCCGCCGGCGAGATCGTCCTGGAACCCCCGTCGGAGATCCCGGAGCCCGAAGGCGGCATGGGCGGCCGGTTGATGATGATCCTGCCGATGATGGCCGGGGCGGTGGCCATGATGCTGCTGTTCGCGGGCAACTCCGGCGGGATCCTGCGCATCATCACCGGCGGCCTGCTCGGCGTCGCCATGCTGGGCATGGTGGGTACGCAGTTCTCCCGGTTCGCCGGCGGCAGCAAGGGCGAGATGACCAAGCTGCGGCGGGGTTACCTCTTCGAGCTGGCGGGCGTACGCCGGACGGTGCGCTCGGCGATCCGTACTCAGCGGGCGGCGGAGTACTTCCGCCATCCCGAACCGGGCCTGCTGTGGTCGCTTGTGGACAGTTCCCGGCTGTGGGAGCGCCGCCCCGCCGACCCCGACTTCGGCCAGGTACGCCTCGGCCTCGGCGCCCGGGACCTGGCCACGCCGCTCGTGCCGCCGCCGTTCGTGCCGGTGGAGAAGGCCGAGCCGGTCAGCGCGGGCGCGCTGCGCCGCTTCCTGAGCACCTATCGGCAGGTCGACCAGCTGCCCATCGTGGTGGCGCTGGACGGGTTCGCCTCCGTCCACCTGCACGGCGATCTCGATCAGGCCCGGCACGTGGCGCGGGCGATCGTGGCGCAGGCGGCGTTCTTCCACGCACCCGACGATCTCCTGATCGGGGCGTGCGCCGGGGACAAGTCCAGGTTCCTCTGGGAGTGGGTCAAGTGGCTCCCGCACGCGGCGCATCCGGAGAACACCGACGCGCTGGGCGCGCTCCGCCTCGTCACCACGTCGCTCGCGGCGTTGGAGGCGATGCTGGAGGAGACGCTGTCGACCCGGCCGCGCTTCAACCCGGCGGCGACCGAGGTCAGCATCGAGGGTCCGCATGTGCTCGTCGTCGTGGACGGAGCGGAGACGGCCGGCTCGGACCACCTGGCCGCCGACGGCGGCGTGGAAGGCGCGACCGTCGTCTGGATCGGCGGCGAGCCGCCCCGTCATCCCGATCGCAGCACCCTGGTCCTCAAGGTCGGCGCGGACGGCCGGTTGACCGCCACCACGCACGCCGGCTCCCAGGTCCTCGGGTACGCCGACGACCTGCCCCTGGTCGTGTCGGAGTGCCTGGCGCATCAGCTGTCGCCGCTGCGGCTGGCTCGGGCGAGCACCGGCGAGCAGGCGATGACGTTCACCCACGACCTGACCGACCTGCTCGACATCCCCGACCCGTACGCGCTCGACCCCGAGGTGACCTGGCAGCCCCGGCCCAATCGGCAGCGGCTGCGGGTGCCGATCGGCGTCGGTCCCGAAGGCGAGCGGATCGAACTCGACCTGAAGGAGTCGGCGCAGGACGGCATGGGGCCGCACGGGCTGCTCATCGGCGCGACCGGCTCCGGCAAGTCCGAGCTGCTCCGGACGATGGTGCTGGCACTGGCGGTCACCCATCCGCCGGAGATCCTCAACTTCGTCCTCGTGGACTTCAAGGGCGGCGCGACCTTCACCAAGCTGGACCTGCTGCCGCATACCAGCGCGGTCATCACCAACCTCGCCGACGAACTCCCATTGGTCGACCGCATGACCGACGCGATCAACGGCGAACTCGTACGCCGCCAGGAGCTGCTGCGCCGGGCGGGCAACTACGCCTCCCTACGCGACTATGAGCGGGCCCGGCTGGCGGGCGTACCGCTGGAACCGGTGCCGAGCCTGCTGATCGTCTGCGACGAGTTCTCCGAACTGCTGTCGGCCAAGCCCGACTTCATCGACATGTTCGTCCAGATCGGACGCCTGGGGCGGTCGCTGGGCGTACACCTGCTGCTGGCGAGCCAGCGACTCGAAGAAGGCCGGTTGCGGGGTCTCGACACACATCTGTCCTATCGCATCGGTCTGCGGACGTTCTCCCCGATGGAGAGCCGGGCCGTGCTGGGCGTGACGGACGCGTACGAGCTGCCCCGGGCGCCCGGCCACGGGTTCCTCAAGTTCGGCGTCGAGGCGTTCATCCGGTTCCGCGCCGCGTACGTGTCCGGGGTCCATCGGCGTACGCAGGCGGTCGTCGTTCCGGAGACCACGGTCTCCGTGGCGCCCTTCGTCTCCGGCTATGTCGCCAAGCCGGCGGCCGTGGAGACGCATACGCCGGTGGACGACGACGACCTGGAGGCGGTCACCGGCGACACCCTGCTCGACATCGTGACCGAGCGGCTGGCCGGGCACGGCACACCGGCCCATCAGGTGTGGCTGCCGCCGCTGAGCGACTCGGTCCCGGTCGACGCGGTGGTCGGCGAGCTGACGACCGTGCCCGGCCTCGGCCTCACCACCGCCGACCCGGCTCGGCGCGGCACGCTGGAGGCGCTCGCGGGCGTCGTCGACCGGCCGTTCGAGCAACGCCGGGAGGCCTTGCGCTTCCAGCTGTCCGGCGCGGCCGGGCACATCGTCGTCATCGGCGCGCCGCAGACCGGCAAGAGCACCCTGGTCCGCTCGGTCATCCTCAGCCTCGCCCTGACCCACACCCCCGACCAGGTGCAGTTCTACTGCGTCGACTTCGGCGGCGGCGGCCTGTCCGCGCTCGCCGACCTGCCGCACGTCGGCAGCGTCGCGACGCGGCGCGAGCCGGACCTGCTCCGGCGGACCGTCGCCGAGCTGGTCGCCCTGCTCGCCGACCGGGAGCAGTTCTTCGTCGAGCATCGCGTCGACTCGGTCGCGGCGTTCCGGCGGCGGGCCGCCGCGGGCGAGTTCGGCGACGAGCGCTGCGCCGACGTCTTCCTCGTGGTGGACGGCTGGCTCACCCTGCGCAACGAGTTCGAAGACCTCGAACCCAAGGTCCACGACCTGGCCAACCGCGGCCTCACCTACGGCATCCACGTGGTCGCGGCCGCGAACCGCTGGTTCGACCTGCGGCCCTCGGTCCGCGACCTCTTCGGCTCGCGCGTCGAACTGCGGCTCGGCGACCCGTCCGACTCGGCCATCGGCCGCCGGGCCGCGGCCAACGTCCCGCAGGACGTGCCCGGCCGCGGCATCACCTCCGACTCGTATCAATTCCTGTCGGCCCTGCCCGCGATCAGCTCGGCCGGGCCGACGGTCGATCAAGCGGTTTCCCTGATACGCACAGCGTGGCCGGGCGGGATCGCGCCACGTGTCCGGCTGCTCCCGGAACGGGTCGAGTACGCCGAGGTCCTGGCGGCCGCGGCGGACCGTCCCGAAGTGCCGATCGGCCTGGGGGAAGCCGACCTGCGCCCGGTCTACCTCGACCTCGACGCCGACCCCCACTTCCTGATCTTCGGCGAGACGGAATGCGGCAAGTCGGCCTTCCTGCGCATGCTCGGCCGGGCGATCGCCGATCGGCGTACGCCGGACCAGGCCCGCATCATCGCGCTGGACTATCGGCGCAGTCTGCTCGGCACCATCCCGCAGAGCCACCTCATCGGCTACGCCACCAGCGCCGACCAGGGCAAGCAGATGCTGGCCGAGGCGTACGGGTCGCTGCGCAAGCGGCTGCCGGGGGCCGACATCACCCCGGAGCAGCTGCGTGCCCGGGACTGGTGGACCGGCCCGGAGCTGTTCGTCCTCGTCGACGACTTCGACCTGGTGGCGGGGGAGAAGAACCCGCTGATCGTGTTGCAGGAGCTGCTGCCGTCGGCCCGCGAGGTCGGGTTGCACGTGGTGATCGCCAAGCGTGGAGGCAGCTCCGGCCGGTCGGCGTTCGACCAGACCCTCGTACGCCTCAAGGAGGTCAACACCCCCGGACTGGTCATGTCGGGCGACAAGAACGAGGGGCCGATCCTGGGCAACGTCCGAGCCAGCCACCTGCCGCCAGGACGCGCCTGGCTGGTCACCCGCAAAGAGGGCGCCCGACTGATCCAAGCGTCCTGGCTGGACAGTCCACATGGCACTTCCTAGGAGCTGCCTGGGCAGTTATCCTTCTGATCGTGGGGGACGGTGACCTTCTCCAGGCGGAACTGGAGGGTCTGCGCGCCTTCAGCGGGGATGCCCGCCGTGCAGCCCTCGGATTCACCGGCGTCGCCGGTGAGCAACTACCCGACATCGAGAAGGCCGCTCAGCGCATCGGCACCCAGGACGGTTTCCTCGAACTCCTGCGCTTCGGCCGGGTCGCGCTGGCCGACCACAAAGTGCTGAAGGCGTTCAGCCTCGACTTCGGCGACGGCCTGTCCAGCACCGGATACGCCGCCGACCTCGCGGCCGGCTGGTACGAGCACGTCGAGCAGCAGGGCAGGAAGACCCTGCAGAAGATCGAGGACGCCCTCGTCGCAGGGGAGGCGCCCGGCCCGGACTACGGCGAGGCGGTCACCGTCCCGGCCGCGCCGCCGGCCGCCCCCAAGGACTACGGATACGCCCGGCCCGGCGATACGCGTACCGGGTGGGACGCGCTGTCCCTGGACCAGATCAAGACCCTCGTCCTGGGCGTCGACGTGACGGCGGTGACCGACCTGGCGGCCGGCTGGCGCAAGATCGCCGACGCGATCGACACCGCACAGCAGCGGTTCGGCGAGGACGTCAAGGGACTGCACTGGTACGGTGAAGGCGGCACGGAGTTCCACGGCAACGTCGGCAAGACCATCGCCTCGGCCAAGCGCTGGCGGGCGAGCGCCGACCAGCGGGCCGCCAATTACGAGATGACCGCGATCCGCCTCGCCACCGCGAAGGACCGCATCCGGGAGATCGCCGGAAACCTGAAGACCACCTTGGACGACCGTCAGCTCGACCTCGCCGAGGCGACCACGCCCGAGCAGCAGGACGTCATCCTCAAGCAGATCAACCAGGCCTGGATGGGCGCGACCATCTCGGCCCGGGCCATCGCCAAGCAGCTCGGCGCCGACCTGGCGACCAGCGGCGACGCCTGGGAGCCGGTCGACCGCTATCGAGGGCTGGTCGGTCTCGACCCCAACCCGCCGACGGGTGGACTCGACGACCCGGGCGGCGGCGGACTCAACGCCCCGAATACCCCGGCTACGCCAGGTCCCGGCGGCCCCGGTGGCCCGAACCTGCCGACGCCGCCGGTGCCGCCGAACCCGGGGCCGTCCGGCCCGGACGACGGGGATCCCGGCAATCCCGGCGACGACTCGGGTCCGTCAGGCAATCCCGGAAACGGTTCCGGTCAGGTCGTCCCGCCGACCGTCCCCGGTACGCCCGGCGGTGGCGTCGGCGGGCAGTCCGGCCTGGTGACAGTCCCCGGCATCGGCGGCTTGCCACCGGGCGGGGCACCGGTTCTGCGACCCCCGGTGGGGCCGCCCATCCTGAGCGGCCGGCCCCCGTTGACGACCCTGCCGCCGTCCATCGGCGGTGCTTCCTCCGGCTTGGGCGGCGTACCGATCCTGGGATCGCGCGGCGGACTCTCCCCATCGTTGGGCGGCCGGGGCACCAGCCGTGGCGGATCCCCGGTCACCCGGCTCCCCGGCACTCCGGTCGAGCCGGCGGGCCAGTTCCAACCGGGCAGCCTGCAGCCGGAGCAGATCCACCGCCTGGACGACGGCGACGCCCTTCCGCTCCTGCCCGGTCTCGCCGGCCGGTCCGCGGTCACCGGCCCGCCCCTGATCGGTGGGGGCGGCGGTTCGCTGCGGCCGGCCCCGATCGTCGACCGATCCGGGCTCGTCACCGGCCGGGGCGCCCGGACATCGATCGTGGCGCACACCGACGACGATCTGCCGCCCGGGATGCCGCTCGGTCTGTGGCCGTCACCCGGCGTACGCCTCGACGGCCGGTGGGCCGCGTCGCCGCGAGCCTTCGCCGGTCCACCGGTGACGCTGACCGAGAGCATCGAATCCGGTTCCGTGCTCCGATCGCGGACGGTCGCCCGAGGCGGCAGCCTCCAGCGTCCGGAGGCCGCCCCGGTCGCTAGCCCTGACCCGATCGCACCCGCGTCCGGATCGACGGCACGATCCGCGGCGGCGCAGCGGGAATCGGCGGCTCGCCAGCGCCGTGGCCGGGCGGAGGAACGCCGTGGGTGACAAGGTCCAGAACGACGGGCGCGGCATCAAGGACTGGGCGGCCGACTTCGGGAAGGTGAACAAGAGCTTCGTCGACGAGTCCGACGACGCGATCGAGGGCGGCGGCAAGCACGTCAGCATCGGCACTGACGACCCCATCGGCGACTACGCCAACCAGATCCATGTCGGCGCGCTCGCGGCGGCAGGGCGTACGCTGCCGGAATTCACCTACTTCATCGAGACGGTGAAGTCCTACATCGGCGACAAGAACTCGGGCATCATCGGCTACCGCTACGTCGTCGAGGCGGGGTTCAAGTCCTACGGCAAGGCCGCCGAGATCGCGTCTAACGAGTACGGCAACCACGAGGAGTACAGCCGCAAGGAGCTGTCCAAGGTAGACAAGGACATCTTCGAGAAGCTCGGCATCAAGATCGAGGACGCCCCCGGTTACACCCCGAACACCGTCACGGTCACCGGCCTGCCCGGCGCGGCCAGTCGCACTCGGTTCCTGCCGCCCTCGGCGTCGTCGCCGGGCAAGCCGAGCGACTGGAAGTCGATGAACTACACCGAGCAGTACTACACGATCCTCAGCATGAAAGACGAGCCGGTCTTCCATCTCAGCACGATGATCGGCTGGATCGGGCTCACGTTCTTCGACTACGCCCAGCGCCTCAAGTCGCGAGTCAGCCAGCTCGGCAGCGGTGGGGACAAGGCGATGTGGATCGGCGACGCCCACGACGTCTTCGCCGATCAAGCCGCCTTGACGGCCAAGAACATGGAGTCCTGGAACACCAAGCTGCACGACCTCGAGGACATGCTGGACCGGGCGGCCTGGGCGATCCGGACGGCCAACAACGAGGCCGGCAAAGAGATCACCCGGCTCAACAAGGCGTTCAACGGCTGGGCCGACATCTACAACGAGAAGATCCGGCTCGCCAACCAGAACTCCACCAAGACCTACCAGGGCATCACCATCCCGCAGTTCCAGCAGGCGTACAGCGATCACATCGACGAGGAGATCGAGGAGACCCACAAGAAGCTGGCGGAGATCGGCGAGAGGATGAGCCAGGGCCTCCTCGACAACACCAGGTGGGACACTCCCGACCCCTACGAGGGCCTGATGCTGGCCTCCGAAGCAGGTGGCCCCGGAGTCGATCCGACCGGCGGGAACAAGCCGAAGCTCGGCGCGCCGAACCTCGGCGGCGGGGGCGGAGGCGGCGGTGGCGGTGGTGGCGGTGGGGCCGCGCCGCAGGTGAGCGCGCCGAAGGTGCCGACCGCGCCCAAGAACAACACGAAGCAGCCGACCGGCACCAAGCCCACGAATCCCAACGACGGCACCGTCACCCCGCCGACCGTGCCGACGAATCCCGGCGGGAACAACAACGGCAACAACGGCAACGGCAACAACGGGAACGGCAACGGCAACGGCAACAACGGCAACGGCAACGGCAACGGGAACGGAACAGGCAATCCGAACGACGGCACCGTGACGCCACCGACGATCCCGACCGTCCCCGGCACCGGCGGTGGCACCAATGGTGGGACGGGCGGTACCGGTGGCACCGGTGGTGGGACGGGTAATCCCAACGACGGCACCGTGACGCCACCGACGATCCCGACGGTCCCCGGCACCGGGACCGGTGGCACGGGAACTGGTTCGGGCGGCTCGGGTAACGGCGGCGGAGTCGTCGTGCCGCCCATCCCCACCGTCCCGACCGTGCCGGGGACTGGTGGCGGTGGGACCGGCAACGGTGGCGGAGTCACACCTCCCACCGTTCCCGGCACCGGCGGCGGCAACGGCACCGGGACCGGTGGCACCAATGGCGGTACCGGCACCGGTGGCGGCGGGACCACCCCGCTGCCGACGTTCCCGACGACGCCCGGCGGGGGCGGCACCAACGGATCCGGCTGGGGAAGCCAGCCGTGGACGCCGGACCCGATCACCCCGGGAGTCTCCCTCGACGGCCGTAACGGCCTCGGAGCCGGCGGCGGCCTTGGTGGGCTCGGCGGTGATCCCTTCACCGACACTCCGGTGACCCCCATCCGTCCCGGCGTCGACGGTGGCGGCTTGACCAGCTCCGCCATCGGCGGTGGCGGAGGCGACGCGAACTCCCAGATGTATCCGCCGATGATGCCGCCCATGGGCGGCGCGGGCATGGGCGGCATGGGCGGCGGTGGCGGGGCCGGTTCGGCGCGTCCTGTTCGCCGTGGTGCGCCGAAACTCGTGGACTCACAGGGGCTCGCCGATCGCTCCGTCCTGTCCGGACGATCGAAGAAGCGGCGCGCGCCCGAGCCGACCGTCGAGATCGAGCAGATCGCCGATCCGTGGCTCGCCGACCAGAAGCCGGACATCGAGACCACCACGCCCGCGGTCGGCCCGGACACCGGCTCGGCCCCGTCGGCATCCCACCGGCAGTCGTCCTTCTGACCGGCTCCTTCACCGCTGAGAGAGAGGCGCGATGGCTGGCGAGGTGCAGACGCACGGCCAGGACATGCGTGACTGGGCCCACGACTTCCAGGCAGTCGAGACCGACTTCGACGACGAGACCGGCGACATCGTCGGGGGCACCGGTGAGCACGTCAGCTACGGGACCAACAGCAAGATCGGCGACTACGCCGTCGGCATCGTCCAGATGCAGGACGGCGCTTCGGAGCTGCCTGAGTTCACCTACTACGTAGCGGCGATGAAGGCGTACCTCGGAGACGAGTCGTCCGGCATCCTCGGCTACGTCGGCGTCGTCGGCGACGGCTTGAAGTCCTATCGCAAGATGGTGGAGACCGCCGCCGGCGAGTACGGCAACAACGAGGTCTACGGGCAGAAAGAGTTCGACCGGATCGACGACTCGATCCTGGAGAAGGCCGGAATCACGCTCGACAGGTCGCCCGCGTACTCGGAGGCGACTATCAAGATCGCTGGAGAGTCCGACGCCGCGGCGCGCAGCCAGGTCCGCCCGCCCGCCGTCACCAAGCCCGCCACCGCCGGCGACTGGTCCGGCATACCGTATCCCCAGGTCGCCCAGACCGTCCTGAGTGTGCGGGACGAGCCGCTGTTCCACCTGGCCACCGGCTTCGGCGTCCTCGGCACCTCACTGCTGACCTCCTCGGCGCGGCTGGCGGACCGGGTACGGCTGCTCGGCAACCATCGCACCTGGGAAGGCCGTGCCGCCCGCGTCTTCGAGCGTACGGCCGACAGCACCCAGGTTTCGATGACCACCTGGAGCTCCGAGCTGCAGAAGCTCGCGCAGATGGTCTACCGGGCGGCGGCGGTCGTCCGCTGGGCGCGGGAGAACACCCGGCTCCAGGTGGACGACTACGACAGCGAGGTCAAGACGCTGAACGACCAGTACGACGCGGCGATCGCCGTCGCCGACGAGCATGGACTGTACGTGCCGCCCGGATCGTCGCACAGCGCGTCTGGTCTCACGGCGGCCCAGTTGGAGGACCTTCGGCAAGGGTCGCTGGACTATCGCCGGCAGCGGGCGGCGGAGGAGATCCAGAAGATCGGCCGCGCCCTGAGCGAAGGCCTGCTCGCCAACGTCACCTGGGACGCGCCCGACCCGTACCGGGGACTGATGCTCGACGCCGTCGTGAGACCGGGCGGCCCCGCCGCGCCGGGCGGCGGTCCCGGCGGTGGACCGGGCGGAGGCGGGCCGGGCGCGGGCCCGGCCAAGCCGCCGGCCACGACGGTCAAGCCGAAGGTTCCGAAGACCGATCCGTACGAGCCGCCGGTGATGTGCCGGCCGCTCGTCTACCCGGCGAAGCCGACCCAGACACCGGTCATCACACTCGCCACCGTGGTTCCGGCCGGTGCCCTGCCCACGGCCGACCTGCCGGGTGTCACTGCGGCCACCCCGACGATGCCAGGGCTACCGGACGCGCCGACGGTGACGGCTCCCGGGATCGGCACCGGAACCGTCACCGATCCCACTGTCCCGGCGATTCCCACGACCCCGACCGTCCCCGTGATTCCGACGATCCCGGGTACGCCCGGCTCCGGCGTCGGGACACCGACGGGCGTCGTGCGGTCGCCCGCGCGGCGGACGGACGACGTGAGCAGCGGGACTCCACCGTGGTGGAACACCTGGACGACCAGCCCGACCTCACCGGTGTCGCTCGACGGCCGCCTCGCCGCGCCGGAGGAGGAGTCTTCCGCACTGACCTCCGTCAGCCCGGGTGGTGGGGCCGGGGCAACCGCCGTCATCGGTGGTGCCGGGGCGGCGAGCAGCGACGCGGCCTCGATGCCGTTCCTGCCGCCGATGATGGGCGGCGGCGGTGGAGCCCCCGCCGGGGGAGCCGGCTCCCCACGCGCCGTACGCCGAGGCAGTCCCCGAGTCGTGGAGCCGGGCTTCGGCCGCCGTGGGCCGGGCGCACTGACCGGCCGGGGCCGGGACGCGGACAAGGACGAGCCGCAGGTCGTGGCGACCGAGGCAGGGACCTGGCTCGGGTCGGCGGAGCAGCCGGCGAACGCTTCCGCCGCCGACCCCGGTCCGGGTACGCCGGCCCGGCCGGTCTCTCGGCAGGTGTCCTAGTGGTGGTCAACCGTCACGGGAGGGGGTGCCATGGCTGACGAGGTTCAGGTTCATCCCAAGGCGATGCTGGAATGGACGCAGGATTTCCAGAAGTTCGAGAAGAACTTCCGCGACGACACCGACGATTACATCGAGGGAACGCATCCTCACTACAACGGCACGCAGCTGGGCATCCGCGACTATCTCGACACGATCAAGATCGACGGCTTCGGACGTGAGCTACCGGAGTTCACCTATTTCGCGGCGGCGGTGCGGTCCTACGTCGGCGACGGCACGTCGGGCATCCTCGGCTATCGCGAAGTGGTGATGGACGGGCTGAAGTCCTACCGCAAGGGCGTCGAGGTCGCGGCGTCCGCGTACGGCGGCCACGAGGAGTACAGCCGCAAGGAGCTGGCCAAGGTCGACAAGGAGATCCTGGAGAAGCTCGGCATCACTGTCGTCGACGAGCCTGGACTCACGCCGGACTCGGTGACGGTCACCGGTCTCGGCGGGGTGGCCGGGCGCGATCGGGTGAAACCCGCGGGCGGTACGCCGCCGAGCGGACCCTACGACTGGGAGAGCATTCCATATCCCGAGGTGGTCGACACGGTCATGAGCATCGTGGACGAGCCGATCACCCATATCGCCACCGCGCTCGCCTGGATCTCGCTGAGCCTGTTCGACTACGGCCGGAAGCTGAAGAGCTTGATCGACCTGCTCGACTCGCACGCGAAGTGGACCGGCGACGCGCACGACCGGCTTCGCGAGCAGGCGTACACCACGGCGTCCAATCTCCAGGCCTGGAACGAAGGGGTGAAGAGCCTCGAGCAGAAGCTCCGCTCGGTGGCCTTGACGGTGTCGGAGTCCCGGCGGAAGACGATGGCGGAGCTGGACGCACTCCACGACCGGCTGGTCGACCTGGCCGACGAGACCAACGCCCGGCTGCGCGCGGGCAAGCCGATCGGCGTCACGAACGAGCAGCTCATCAACGACTACAACGTCAAAGTCACGACGGAGATGAACGCGTCCGGCCGGCGCATCGCCAAGTTCGGCCTGGAGATGAGCGTGTCGGTCGTCGGCGAGAACTCCAAGTGGGAGCCGCCGGCCTCTTATCAGGGGCTGATGCTCGACGCCGTCACGAAGCCGCAGCTTCCGTCCAGCCCGACCAGCAGGCCGAAGATTCCCGGTGGTGGCCCGACCGGACCGGGTGCTGGTCCCGCCGCAGGTCCCAGCGTCCAGCCGCCGAAGACGAACAACCAGAAGCCGCCGAAGGACAAATGGGCACCCGGCGAGGGCTGGCTGCCCGGCCCGCCGATCGACCCGAACGACATCGCGGCGGCGTTGGCCGCCGCCCTCGCCGCCGCCGCGGCGGCCGCCGCCAAGGATCCCAAGAACCACAACGCGAACACGCCGGACGACCAGGAGGCCCGCGTCGAACGGATCAAGCCGGGCGACTCGAACCCCTTCGGCACCAACGGGAACGCCAACCTCGGCACCGGCGGCACCACCGACAACGGCGGCGCGAACAACGGCACCGGCGGCGTGACCCCGCCCAGCATTCCGGGCAACCTCGGCGGCAACGCCGGGAACACCGGCGGCGTCGCAGTCCCGACGATTCCCGTCATCCCGACGGTTCCCGGCACCGGCAACGGGAGCACCAACGGCAGTGGGAGCACCAACGGCGGTGGGGGCGGAGGCGGTGGCGTCACGCCGCCGACCGTTCCGGGCACCGGCAACGGGACGAATCCCGGTGGTGGCGGCGGTGGTGGAACGCCCGGCGGCGTCACGGTGCCCATCACGCCCGGTAGCGGCACCGGCAACAACGCCAACGCCACCCGGCCCGACTGGTGGGACGACAATCCGTGGGACAACCCCGACTCGCCGGTCTCGCTCGACGGCCGGAACGCCGCCCATCCCGGCGGCGGTGGGGGAGGCGGCGGAGGTACGCCCGTCAGCCCGATCCCGGCGGGCGATGCCGGTGCCACCACGAACGCTGGCGCATCGACGATCGGGTCGACCGCGGCCGCGGCCGGTGCGGAGCAAGCGCCGTACCTGCCGCCGATGATGCCGCCGTCCGCCGGAGGCGGTGGCGGCGGTGGGGGAGGCGGACCCCGTCCCGTACGCCGAGGCGGCCCCAAACTGGTGGACCCCGGTGTCGGCGCTGGACCGGCGGCGCTCAGCGGCCGAGGCCGGGACGCGACCGCCGACAAGCCCAAAGTCGTGTCGACCGAGGCGGAAGGCTGGACCGCGCAGCCGGAGGCCGAGACGGAGCAGCCGGTCACCCGGATCTTCGGCCGCGCCTGAACGGCTAGGCCAGTACCGCAGCCAAGTCGTCGAAGACGAGCAACTGCAGTTCCTCGGCGGTGGGTACGCGGCGAAGTTGCCGCAGCCGCTGGGCCTGCGCCTTCCGCATGCCGTCGAACAGCTTGCGGGCTTCCCGGGCGTTGCCGAAGTTGCGATCGCGTTGCAGGGCCGAGAAGTAGCCGCCGATCGCGGCCAGCAACTGCGGATCCAAGGTGTACTCGTTCGCCTCGGCCATGGTGTTGAGGATGGCGACCAGCTCGTCGGCCTCGTAGTCCTCGAAGACGATCGTCTTGTTGAACCGTGAGGCGAGACCGGGGTTGGCGTCGAGGAAGTCGTTCATCTCGCCGGTGTATCCGGCGGCGATCACGGCGATCTCGTGCCGGTGGTCTTCCATCAGTTTGACCAGGGTGTCGATCGCCTCCTGGCCGAAGTCGCCGCCCGACCCGAAGGTACGCGACAGCGTGTACGCCTCGTCGATGAACAGCACCCCGCCGAGGGCCTTCTCGAACGCGGCCGACGTCTTCTCGGCGGTGTGCCCGAGGTACTGCCCGACGAGGTCACGGCGGGACACCTCGACGAAGTCGCCCCGGGGCAGGATGCCGAGGGCGGCGAGCAGCTGACCGTAGATCCGGGCGACGGTCGTCTTCCCCGTGCCCGGCGAGCCCGCGAAGATCAGATGGTTGGTGGACTGGGCGACGGACAGCCCGCCGCTGCGCCGCCATTCGTTGACCTGGAGTTCGTCGATGATGCCGTGCACCTCGGCCTTGACGCCGGGCAACCCCACCAGCGCGTCCAGCTGGAGCAGCAGGTCCTCCGAGCGCGCGACGTCCTGGCGGCCGGCCGCCGCGACCGGTTCGATCTTCGCGGCCGGCGGCCGCCCGGCCTCGACGACCTCGACCGTGCTGCCCGGGGCGAGCAGGATGCCGGGAGCGGCGGTCTGCTCGGCGACGCAGCCCGAGATCTGCCCACCACATCCCGCGGCGAAGCTGATCCCCACGCCGCCCGTCTCGGTGATCCGGCAGCGGCGCATGATCGGGTTGCTCTGCTGTGCCACGGCGATCCCGATGTCCCCCGTACGCGAGACGCCGCAGTTCTCCAGAGTCGGCCGGGAGTAGTCGTAGATGTAGACGCCGCGGTATCCGGCGTCGCTGACGACGCAGTTGCGCAGCACCGGGTCGGCCGAGCGGATCAGGATCCCGTCGGAGACGATCTCGGAGATCGTGCAGTTCGTCATCGTGCCCGCGCACCCGTCGAGCTGTACGCCCAACTGCGCGCCGACGACGCGGCACCGGTCGAGCTCGAACTGGCAGCCCGAGCCGAGGTGTACCCCCGCGCCTGAAGCCGCCGAGATCTCGCAGTCCAGCATCTTCACGGCCGCGTGCGTAGCGGTCACCGCGGCGGCCTCCGCGCCGACGATGCGCAGGTGCCGCAGCTCGACCGCGCCGCCCCGAGCCTCGATGACGGGCCACAGTGGATCGCCGGCGTACAGGGTGACGGTGCCCGGCTCGACGGCGCTGATCGTGACGGTCCGGTTGTCCAGGCGGACGTTCTCGGCGTACTCACCTGGGGCGACGACGATCTGGTCGCCGGGACGCGCCATCGACAGGGCGTCCTGCACCCGGGGGTACGCACCCGGCAGGTCCGGCGAGACGTGCAGCACTTCACTCATGGCTTCTTGGTTCCGAATCGACTCGTGCACACCTGCGCGGATGGGGCGACCTCGTCGACGGACAGCACCGCGACCACGACGAAACAGTACTCGACCTCGGGATTGAGCGGGTAAACGCGGATGGACGTCGTCCCCTTCCGCCCATCGGCCATTGTGGCCGGTTCCCCGCCGACCGGACCGCCGAGCACATAGAACGCCGCCAGACCGCCGCTGTTGTCGGCGACGGTCAGCGTCACCGCGACCCGTTCGTCCTTGGCCACGGTGACCTGGGGCGCCATCGCCGCGACCTCGGACGCGCGCGGCAACGCCTCGGGGGAGATCTCGACGGCCGGCCGGGCGGTGCCCCGGCTGAACGCCACGGCCAGCGCGAAGAGGACCACGGCCGCGGCCAGACCCAGCAGCCAGCGACGGGCGCTGGAGACCGCCGCGACCGCCGGCTTGCGGCGTACGGGGGCGGGCGGTGGGGGAGCGGCAGGGGGCACGTCGACCGGGTCCGCTGGAGCGGCCGCCACCGTCGAGGCGACCGGACTGGAGTCGGGCTCCGGCTCCGGAGTGGCCTCGGCGTCTACAACAGACGGTTCTACCGTATCCACTTGCGACTGCGTACGCACCGCGGTCGGCAGCAGCTCGCCACACGTGGGATTCATGCAGTACGAGCTGTCCCCGTGCTCGGTATGCCCACACACGACGCAGGTCACTTTGGACATGCGCCTGATTCTGTCACGCCGACCCGCTCCGCGGCGAGGCGCGACAAGATCGCGGAATCACAGTTGGGCGGCGACGAACCAGCCGGTCAGGGCGAGCCAGATGCCGACGACCGCCGCCCCGGCGACGAGGGTGACGACCCCGCCGAGCAGCAGCACGAATCCCACCGCCCGGCCGGCCCGGGCCGCGCCCCGAGTCGCCCGGCGCGGATCACCCGTCGAACGCCAGATCCAGGCCCGCAACAGGCGCCCGCCGTCGGAGGACGCCCCTGGGAGGAGGGTCCCGGCCGCGAGCACCAGATTGGCCAGACCGACGTACGCCACGACCGACACGACCAGGCCTCCGGCGCCCGCGAGGATCAAGGCCGCCGTCACGACTCCGCACAGTCCGCCGAGCGCCAAGCTGGCGAGCGGTCCCGCGGCAGCCGCCATCAGCTCGGCCGACGCCGACGGCGTGCCCGCAGACACCGACGACGGGGGCACCGACGACGGGGGCACCGCCGCCGAGGGCACCGCCGACGCCGACGCCGAGGACGCCGCCGCCGACGCCGAGGACGCCGCCGACGCCGAGGACGCCGCCGACGCCGACGAGGCGACGTGAGCAAGCTCATGGGCCGCCGCGCACAGTCCGAAGACGGTGACGGTGATCAGTGCGGCGAGCAGGTATTCGCCGGTCGACCGGCCCGGGTGGGCGGCGGGCAGGCGGACGGCGGCGAGCCCGGCGACCAGGATCGCGACGATGAGCAGGACGCCGCTCTCGTCGGCGAACTGCGCGAAGGTGGATCGACGTCGCATATCGCCGGGGTTCCCCGGAACAGTTTGGTCAAACCCCCTATCGTGATCGGGTGCCGCGCGAGACCCAGCCGAAGAACCCGCCCAAGCCCGAGTACGCCGTCCCGGCCGTCGTCGACACCCCCGGCGCCCGGTCCGGCCCACCGGGGGCGCTCGGCCGCTGGCTGTTGCAGCACCGGGTGCAGGCCGTCGTCGGCCCGGAGGCGCAGGAAGGCCACGCGACGCCGCAGCCCTGGTGGAAGGTCATGTGCCTGACCGGGGTCGACTACTTCTCCACGCTGGCGTACCTGCCGGCCATCGCCGCGCTCGCCGCCGGCGCGTTGTCGCCGCTGGCGACCCTGCTGATCGTGGGGCTGACCCTGCTCGGCATGCTGCCGATGTACCGCCGCGTGGCCAAGGAGAGCCCGAACGGGCAGGGCTCGGTGGCGATGCTGGAAGACCTGCTGCCCTTCTGGCGCGGCAAGCTGTTCGTGCTCGTGCTGCTCGGGTTCGTGGCGACGTCGTGGATCGTCACGATCACCCTGTCGGCCGCCGACGCCTCGGTCCACCTGCTGGAGAACCCGCACTCGCCCAGCTTCCTGCACGGGCACGCCGTGCTGATCACCGTGGTGCTGCTGCTCATCCTGGGTGGAGTGTTCCTGCTCGGATTCAGCGAGGCGGTCGGGGTGGCCATTCCGCTCGTCGCCGTCTTCCTCGGCCTGAACGCGATCGTGGTCGTCGTCGGGTTCGCCGAGATCTTCACGACCGGCGGAGCCTGGGCGAACTGGACCGACGCGCTGACCTCCGGCGAGGGTGGCTGGACCGGCCTGATCGGCCCGGCCGTGCTGGCCTTCCCGCTGCTGGTGCTGGGGCTGTCCGGGTTCGAGACCGGGGTCAGCATGATGCCGCTGATCGCCGCTTCCGGCGACGACGCCAAGACCCGCCTGTGGTCGCGGATCAAGAACACTCGCAAGCTGCTGACGACGGCCGCGTTGATCATGTCGGTCTACCTGATCGCGACCAGCCTCGTCACGACCATCCTCATCCCGGCCGCCGAGTTCCAACCCGGCGGCGAGGCCAACGGCCGTGCGCTGGCGTACCTCGCGCACGAGTACCTCGGTGAGGGCTTCGGCACCGTTTACGACATCTCCACGATCCTCATCCTGTGGTTCGCCGGAGCGTCGGCGATGGCCGGACTCATCAACATCGTGCCGCGCTACCTGCCCTCCTACGGCATGGCGCCGGAGTGGGGGCGCGCGGTCCGTCCGGTGGTCATGGTTTACACCCTCATCTCCGTGATCATCACGATCGCGTTCGGGGCGGACGTGAACGCGCAGGCCGGCGCCTACGCCACCGGCATCCTGGCCATGATGGTCTCGGGCGCGGTCGCGGTCACCATCTCGGCCGTGCGCTACCGGCAGAAGCGGGCCTCCGCCGGCTTCGCGCTCCTCACGCTCATCCTCTTGTACGCCTTGGGCGAGAACATCCGCGAGAAGCCGGACGGCATCGCCATCTCAGCCCTGTTCATCGCCGGCATCATCGCGGTGTCCCTGATCTCGCGGGTGACCCGGACGACGGAGCTGCGAGCCGACCGCATCGAGTTCGACGATCGCGCCCGCCGGTTCGTCACCGAGTCCATCGAGTTCGACGGGGCGCTGAACCTCATCGCCAACCGCCGCCAGGACGGCGACGCCGCCGAATACGCCCAGAAGGAGTCCGAGCAGCGCGGGATGAACCCGGTCCCGGGCCGGGCCGACGTGCTCTTCCTGGAGATCGACATCGTCGACCCGTCGAAGTTCAGCGACGTCCTCCGGGTCTACGGCGCGGAGATCGACGGGCACCGCATCCTGCGGGCGCAGAGCCCGGCCGCGCCGAACGCCATCGCGGCCATCCTGCTGGCCTTGCGGGACTCCACCGGCGTACGCCCGCACTGCTATTTCGAGTGGTCGGAGGGCTCGCCGCTGCTGCACCTGTTCCGCTACCTGATCCTGGGCCGGGGCGACACCCCGCCGGTCGTCCGCGAGATCATCCGGAAGCTGGAGTCTGATCCGGCCCGGCGTCCGGGCATCCACGTCGGCGGCTAGGCTTGGTGATCATGAGCGATCGCAGTACGCCCGACCGCAGCACCGCCCGCCGGCTGGCCGCCGAATCGGTGGCGGCCGGGGAGCCGACCGCCTGGTTCGAGACCCTGTACGCCGCCGCCGAGCAGGGCGCCGCTGTCGTGCCGTGGGCCGACCTGGAGCCGAACCCGCTCCTCGTACGCTGGGCGGTCGCCGGTCGCGCCACCGGACGGGGCCGGGCGGTCGTCCTCGGCTGTGGGCTGGGCGACGACGCGGAGTACCTGGCCGGGCTGGGCTATGACGTGGTGGCCTTCGACATTGCCCCGACCGCGGTCGCGGCCGCCCGTCGCCGGTTCCCGTCGACCACTGTGGACTACCGGGTCGCCGATCTGCTGGAGCTGCCGCCCGACTGGATCGGCGCCTTCGACCTCGTGCTCGAGGTCTACACGGTGCAGGTGCTGCTGGGCGAGGCTCGGCGTACGGCGATCGCGAACAGCGCCGCCCTGGTCGGGCCGGGCGGGAGGCTGCTCGTCCTGGCCCGCGCTCGCGACTCCGACGGCGACCCCGGGCAGATGCCCTGGCCGCTGACCCGGGCGGAGATCGACGCGTTCGCGGTCGGCGACCTGGTCGCGACCGACGTCGACGAAGTGCTGGACGACGAGGACCCACCCGTACGCCGCTGGGTCGCCGAATTCCACCGTCCCTCCGCGTGATCATTGCGCCAGCCATGCTGTTTCGCGGGGCGAATTGCCCGCTCAAACAGCACGGCTGGCGCAATGATCACGGGAAATGGCGGTCGAACCAGTCGGCGGCCAGGTCGGCGACCTGACGCAGGGCGCCGGGCTCCTCGAACAGATGCGTCGCGCCCGGTACGATCGCCAGCCGCGCGCGGGGGAGCAACGCGGCCGCCTGCCGGTTGAGGTCGAGTACCTGCGGGTCGGCACCGCCCACGATCAGCAACGTCGGCGACGTGACGAGCGGCAGATAGGGCCCGGCCAGGTCGGGCCGGCCGCCCCGGGAGACCACCGCGGTCACGTCGATCCCGGGTTCCGCCGCCGTGATGAGGGCGGCGGCCGCGCCCGTGCTCGCCCCGAAGAGGCCCAACCGCACCGTCTCCAGTCCGGGCTCTTCGCGTACCCAAAGGCAAGCGGTCTGGAGCCGCGCGGCCAGCAACGGGATGTCGAAGCGGGACCGCTCCTCGATCTCCTCCGCCACCGTGAGCAGGTCCAGCAGGAGCGTGGCCTGCCCTCGGGCCTGGAGGAGGTCCGCGACCTGGCGATTGCGCGGGCTATGCCGGGAGCTGCCGCTGCCGTGCGCGAACACGACCAGGCCCCGAGGCTGGTCCGGGACCGTGAGGCTGGCGGCGACCTCGCCCTGCCCGGTGGGCAGCGGGATCGTGACGTCTTCGGTCATCTCGTCCCTATTCCCCGGCAGCTGGTCGCACAACCAGCTAGTTGACTCTGATTAGTCAGGACTGAATAATAGGTTCATGGCGAAGAAGCGGAAGGTCGGGAACCTGCTGGGGCTGGCGGTGCTGTCCTACCTGACCCAAGGGCCGACGCACCCCTACGACCTGGGGCGCACGCTGCGCGCGCACGGCGACGACCGGAGCCTCAAGTTCACCCACGGCTCGCTCTACATGGTGTTTCAGCAGCTGGAGAAGGCCGGCTTCGTGGCGCCGGTGGAGACCGGCCGGGCCGGGCTGCGCCCCGAGCGCACCGTGTACGCGATGACCGACGCCGGCCGGCGTGAGCTGCGCGACTGGCTGCGGGAGCTGGTCGCCGAGCCGGAGCACGAGTATCCGCGGTTCGTGACCGCGCTGTCGTTGATCGGCGCGCTGCCGCCGGACGAGGTGGTCGAGCTGCTGACCACGCGGCTCTCCCGGCTGAGCGAGGTGCGTGCCTCGACCCGGCAGGAGATCGACGCGGCGCTGGCGCGGGACGTGCATCCGCTGTTCCTCGTCGAGGAGGAGTACCGCCTGGCCCTGCTCGACACCGAGGCCGGCTTCGTCGAGAACCTGCTGGGCCGGATCGCCGGATGGCGGTCGGCCTGGTCCGCCGCAGTCTCCGGAGGAAAATCATGATCACGCGTACGACCACCGCGCCCGACGGCGCGACGCTCGGCTGGTATTCGATCGGCTCCGGTCCGGGCCTGCTGATTCTGCACGGCGCGATGGAGTCCGCGGTGAGCCACCGCGAACTCGCCGAGGCGTTGAGCGATCAGTTCACCGTGCACCTGCTCGACCGGCGAGGCCGGGGTCTGAGCGGCCCGTACCCGGCTCCCGGCGTCCCTCAATCTGAAGTGGACGACGTACGCGCGGTGCTGGCCGCGACGGAGACGTCCCAGGTGTTCGGGGTGAGTTCGGGTGCGATCGTCGCGCTGGAGGCCGCCGCCTTCGTGAAGAAGGCCGCGATCTTCGAACCACCGATCTTCTCCTCGGCTGCCGTTCCGGCGGCGGCGCTGGCGCGGCTGGACGCATCGTTGGCGGCGGGCGAGGTAGTCGACGCTCTCGTGACCGGCATGCTCGCCGCCGAGATGGGGCCGGCCTTCCTGCGGCGTGTCCCGCGGCCGGTGCTCCGGTCGCTGACCGCGCTGGGTGTGCGCGCGGATGCGCGCCGGGCCGGGGTCGACGGTCATGTGCCGATGGGTGAGCTGGGACGGCTACTGCACTACGACTTCGCCTTGTCCGCCCAGGCCAGCGGCCAGTTCGACCGGTACGCCGGGATCACCGCCGAGGTGCTGCTGCTGAACGGGACGCGGAGCCCCGCGTACTTGCGGGAGTCGGTCGCCTCGCTGGCGCGGGTGCTGCCGTCGGCTCGGCACGTCCAGCTGGACGGGTTGGATCACGGGGCGTCCGGGAACGCCGACCGGCGCGGCAAGCCCGGTGTCGTCGCGTCCGTACTGCGGGACTTCTTCGGGTGATCTTGAATGGTCTCCGTCGCTGGGCGGTCTTCAGCCCCATGGCGACGTCGCGGTTGATCTAGGATCACCACGCCGCCGGGTCGGCCGCCGGCTCGCCGGGCGAGCGCGGCCCCGCCAGGGTGGGGCGAGGCCACATTCCCGCGGTCGCTGGAGTGGGGGAGGCGGCCACTGCCCGCGACGCGACCCAGGTCCAGCATGGCTGCATGAAGGTCGAAGCCCACGGCATCGAGCAGAACCTCCTGGTACGCGGCCCGCTCGACGGCCCGCCCGTCCTCCTGGTGCACGGCAACTGCTCGTCGGCGGCGTACTGGGCGCCGCTGCTGCGTCACCTGCCCGAACAGTGGCGGATCGTCGCCCCGGACCTGCGCGGCTACGGCGACACCGAGACTGCCCCCGTCGACGCCACCCGGGGACTCAAGGACTTCTCCGACGACCTCGCGGCGCTGCTCGACGACTCCGGCGTGTTCGCGCCCGGCACGCCGATCACCGTGGTCGGCCACTCGATGGGCGGTGGCATCGCCACGCAACTGCTGATCGACCACCCCGATCGGGTCAAGGCGCTCGTGCTGGAGTCGCCGCTGTCGCCGTACGGATTCGGGCTGGGCGGGGCGGGCGCGGTGAACCCCGGTTTCGTGGCCGCCCTCGCGGCCGGTGACCGCTCGGGTGACGCGCCGACCACTCCGCGGGCCGTGCTGCGTACCTGTTATGTCGCCGATCCGGCGTCCCTCGGCGATGACGAGGAGGCCCTGCTCGACACGGTGCTCTCGACCGCAGTCGGCGAGGGCAACTACCCCGGTGACGCCGTCCCCGCCGAGGGATGGCCGGGCGTACGCGCGGGGACCAGAGGCGTGGCGAACGCGATGGACCCGGGCCATCACAACGTCGCCGACGATCTCCTCAAGCTGGCCGGCAAGCCCCCGATCGCGTGGGTACGCGGCGACTCCGACATCATCGTGTCGGACACGTCCGCCTTCGATCTCGCGTACCTGGGGAAGATCGGGGTCGTGCCCGGCTGGCCGGGCGAGCAGATCGCGCCGCCGCAGCCGATGGTGCGCCAGACGCGCGAGGTGCTGGACCGCTACGCGGCTGCCGGTGGCTCCTACCGGGAGATCACGTTCGAGGGCGTCGGGCACAGCCCGCACATCGAGCGGCCCGAAGAATTCGCCGCGATCCTGCGCGAGCACGTCCACTGACGCCGGACGAAGTGTGATCATGGGCGGGTGGGATTCGTCCGGGTAACGGGAGCGCGCGAGCACAACCTCCGCGGCGTGGACGTAGAGTTCCCGCGCGACGAACTGGTGGTCGTCACCGGGGTCTCCGGTTCGGGGAAGTCGTCGCTGGCCTTCGGCACCGTCTACGCCGAGGCCCAGCGCCGCTACCTCGAGTCGGTGTCCCCGTACGCCCGCCGCCTCCTCAACCAGGTCGGCGCGCCGAAGGTCGACCAGATCACCGGACTGCCGCCCGCGGTCGCGCTCGGTCAGCAGCGGGCGGTGCCAGGGTCGCGTTCCTCGGTCGGCACGGTCACGACGCTGTCGAACCTGCTGCGGATGCTCTATTCGCGGGCGGGCGACTATCCGCCCGGCGCGCCCCGCGTCGACTCCGACGCCTTCTCGCCCAACACTCCGGCCGGAGCGTGCCCCGAATGCCACGGTCAAGGCTTGCTGCACCGGGTCACGGAGGACTCACTCGTCCCCGACCCGTCGCTGTCCATTCGCGACCGCGCGATCGCCGCCTGGCCGGGAGCCTGGCTGGGCAAGAACTTCCGGGACATCCTCGCCACCCTCGGGTACGACGTGGACCGTCCGTGGGCGGAACTGTCCCAGCAGGACCGTGACTGGATCCTGTTCACCGACGAGCAACCGGTCGTCACCGTCCACCCGGAACGCGAGGTCGGCCGGATCCAACGGCCTTACCAGGGTCGCTATCAGAGCGCCGAACGCTATGTGCTGCATACCTTCGCGACGTCGAAGAGCCTGCCGATCCGGCAGCGGATGCGGCGCTTTCTGCGTACGTCGCCGTGCCCGGTCTGCCACGGTCGCCGGTTGCAGCCGTCGTCGCTCGCCGTCACCTACGCCGGACTGTCCATAGCAGACATGGTCGCTGTGCCGCTGCGCGATCTCGGCGCCGTGCTCCGCGAACGGCCGCCGACCACCGAGCCGGCCGCCACCATCGTCCCCGACCTGCTCGCCCGCATCGATCTCCTCGTCGAACTCGGCCTCGGCTACCTCAGCGTCGACCGGTCGACGCCCACCCTCTCCGCGGGCGAGCTGCAACGGCTCCGGCTTGCGACCCAGCTGCGCTCGGGGCTGTTCGGGGTGGTCTACGTCCTGGACGAACCGTCCGCCGGGCTGCATCCGGCCGACACCGAACCCCTGCTCACGCTGCTCGCGCGGCTCCAGGCCGCGGGCAACTCGCTGCTGCTGGTGGAACACGATCTTCAGGTGATACGCACAGCGGCGTGGCTGATCGACGTCGGTCCGGGCGCCGGAACCCACGGCGGCGAGGTTCTCTACAGTGGTCCCGTCGCGGGGCTGGCCGCCGTCGAGCGATCGGCGACCGCCCGGTTCCTCTTTCATGGACAGTCCCTCTTGGACTCTGCGGAGCGCAGGCCGACCGGCTGGTTGCGGCTCACCGGAATCGACCGCCACAACCTGCGGGACTTGAGCGTGGAGTTTCCGCTCGGGGTGTTTACGGCGGTCACGGGCGTCTCCGGCTCCGGTAAGTCCACGTTGGTCAGTCAGGTGCTCGCCGACGTCGTCGCCGGTCATCTTCGCGCCGACGAGGAACCCTCCGAGGAAACCGACGACGATTCCCTGGAGGAGTCGGTCGACGCGTCGATCGGCGTGACCGCGACCGGCGTCGAGCAGCTCGACCGGCTCGTCCGCGTCGACCAGCGGCCGATCGGGCGTACGCCCCGGTCGAACCTGGCGACCTACACCGGCCTGTTCGACGCCGTACGCAAAGTCTTCGCCGGTACGCCGACCGCCAAGGAACGCGGCTACACCGCCGGCCGGTTCTCCTTCAACGTGGCGGGCGGTCGCTGCGAGACCTGTCAGGGCGAGGGATTCGTCGCGGTCGAACTGCTCTTCCTACCCGGGACCTATCAACCCTGCCCCACCTGCCATGGCGCCCGCTACAACGCGGCGACGCTGGAGGTCGCCTATCGCGACAAGACCGTCGCCGACGTCCTCGACCTCACCGTGGACGAGGCGGCGGAGTTCCTCGCCGACGTCCCCGCCGCTGCCCGGAGCCTCGGCGTACTCCGGGAGGTGGGACTGGGCTATCTCCATCTCGGCCAGCCCGCCACGGAACTGTCCGGCGGCGAGGCGCAACGGATCAAGCTCGCCGCCGAACTCCAGCGCGGCCGCCGGGGCCGGACGCTGTACCTGCTCGACGAGCCGACCACCGGACTGCACCCGGCCGACGTCGAAGTCCTCACCCGGCAACTGCACAGCCTGGTGGATCAGGGGCACACCGTGATCGTCGTCGAGCACGACCTCGCCGTGATCGCCGGCGCCGACTGGGTCGTCGACCTCGGCCCCGGAGGCGGCTCCGACGGTGGCCGGATCGTCGCCGCCGGTCCGCCCGCCGCCGTCGCCGCCGCTCCGGACAGCCGCACCGCCCCCTACCTCGCCGCCACGCTCGCCGCCCAGGCGTGATCATTGCGTCAGCCATGCTGTTTGAGCGGACATTTCGTCGCGCGAAACAGCATGGGTGACGCAATGATCAGGCGAGGTAGGGTGCGCGGGTGGAGTTGGTGTTGGGGGAGGAGCGGCGGGCGGTCGTCGCGTACTGCCATCGGATGGTGGCCGACGGGCTCGTGGTGGGCACCTCGGGCAACATCTCGGCCCGGCGCGGCGAGCTGATCGCGGTCACGCCGAGCGGGCTGGCGTACGAGGAGCTGACGCCGGACCTGGTCGGGGTGCACCGCCTCGACGGCACCCCGGTCGACGCCCCGCTCGCGCCCACCACGGAACTGCCGACCCATCTGGCGGCCTACCAAGCCACCGGCGGGAACGCCGTCGTGCACACCCATTCGGCCGCCGCCACGGCGGTCGCCACGCTGGTCGACGAGCTGCCGTCGGTGCACTACCTCGTGGCCCTGTTCGGCGGGCCGATCCGGGTCGCCCGGTACGCCACCTACGGCACCGACGAGCTGGCCGAATCCGTGACGGCGGCGCTCGCCGGGCGTACCGGGTGTCTGCTGGGCAACCACGGCACCATCGCGGTCGGCGACACCCTGGCCAAGGCGTACGCCAAGGCGCAGTACCTCGAATGGCTCTGCGACGTGTGGCTGCGAGCCAAGGCCGCCGGGGAGCCCCGGGTGCTGGACGCGGCCGAGATCGACCGCGTCGGCCGGAAGCTCGCGAGCTATGGAGCGAGCGCACCGGAGGTCAGGGGAGCGGACGCCACACCCGATTCTCGGTGACGATCGCCGTGACCAGGTCGGCTGGAGTCACATCGAAGGCGGGGTTGAACGCGCCCGCGCCTGCCGGCGCGACCGGCACTCCGGCGTAGTGGGTGACCTCGGCCGGGTCCCGCTGCTCGATCGGGATCGCCGAGCCGTCGGTGATCGCCTCGTCGACGGTCGACTCCGGCGCGACGACGATGAACGGGATCCCGTGCCGGGCGGCGGCCAGTGCGACGGCGTATGTGCCGATCTTGTTCGCGACGTCGCCGTTGGCGGCGATCCGGTCGGCCCCGACGACGACGCAGTCCACCAGACCCTGGGCCATCGCGGTCGCGGCGGCGGAGTCCGGGCAGATCCGATAGGGAACGCCCATCTCGGCCAGCTCGTACGCGGTCAGCCGCGCACCCTGGAGCAGTGGCCGGGTCTCGTCGGCGAGCACCTCGCCGACCTCGCCCGCGGCGGCCAGGTGACGCACGACGCCCAGCGCCGAACCCCAGCCCACGGTGGCCAGCCGACCGGCGTTGCAATGGGTCAGCAGGCGTACCGGACGCCGCTCGCACACCTCTCGCACCAGGTCGGCGGCGCGCCCGGAGGCGTCGTGATTGGCCTTGATGTCCGCTTCCAGCACGGCGAGCGCCTCGGCCAGCACCGCCTCGGGGCCCTCGTCCAACCGGCTCAGCGCCCGATTCACCCCCCACCGGAGGTTCACCGCGGTCGGCCGAGCGGACGCGAGGCGCTCGGCCTCTGTGCGTACCACTTGGGCGTCATGATCCCGCGCGAGCAGGGCGACGCCGAGGGCGCCCGCGCCACCGAGGGCCGGCGCGCCGCGGATCGCGAGCCGGGAGATGGCGTCGATGAGCGAGTCGACGTCGCGGAGCCGCAGCTCCCGGTACGCCTGCGGCAGCGCGGTCTGGTCCACGGTGACGACCGCTTCGCCGTCCCAGTCGATGGTGCGATCCACAGGGTAAACGTAGCCGATTCTCAAATCGTCGGTACCATGCCAAAACGGTACGTAAGCTACTGAGTAACAGAGTCCTCGGGTCGGAGGGGGGATCCGTGACGCCTCGACTCAGTGTCGTCGTGCCGTTCTACAACGTCGCCGAATACATCGCCGAATGCCTGGAGTCCCTACGCCGGCAGACCTTCGACGACTTCGAGGTGATCCTGGTCGACGACGGCTCGCTGGACGCCACCGCGCAGATCGCCGAGGACTACTGCCGGATCGATCCCCGATTTCAGCTCGTCGCGCAGGACAACCAGGGCCTCGGCCCGGCCCGCAACACCGGCGTGCGGCACAGCGACGGCGAGTACATCACCTTCGTGGACAGCGACGACCTCGTTCCGCGGCACGCGTTCGAGATGATGGTCCACTCGCTCGACGAGACGGGATCGTCGTTCGCGGCGGCCGGCGCGCGGCGGTTCGACGACTACGGCTCCTGGGGCTCCTGGCTGCACGGCAAGATCTTCGCCGCCAACCGGCCGGCCACCCACGTCGTGGAGTACTACCAGCTGGCCATCGACCGGATGGTGTGGAACAAGGTCTTCCGGCGCAGCTTCTGGGACGAGTTCGGCTACGAGTTCCCGGCCATCCGCTACGAGGACTACCCGGTGACGCTGAAGGCGTACTTGGACGCGGTCACCGTCGACATCGTGGCGCAGCCGAACTACTACTGGCGCGAGCGCACCTCCGGCGACTCGATCACCCAGCAACGGGCCGAGTTCACCAACCTGTGCGACCGCATCCGCTCGGCCGACATGGTGCTCAACCTCGTCGAGGAGCTGCCGGCGTACCTGCGGGACACCGTGCACATGCACCTGGCTCAGGTGGACATGGTCACGCTGGTCGACGCCTTCGGTGAGCTGCCCGAGGAGGACTGCGCCCGGCTGGCCCGCATCGCGCAGCGCTTCGCCGAGCGCATCGACAAAGGGCCGGCCGCCCGGTCGTCCTACCTCGGCCGCGTGCAGCACAACGCCCTGCGTACGGGCGACATCGAGCTGTTGCGGGCGGTCGCCGAGATCCGCCGCGACGGCGCGCTCAACGCGGTACGCGCGGAGCGATCGCAGGTCCCGTGGCGGCGGCACGAACTGGTCCCGCCGAACCTGGGCGGCCAGTCCCGGGCGCTGTTCCGCCTGCCCGGGCGCGCGCCCTACGCCGCCAGCACCACCGTCACCGACCTCGACTGGGCGACCGACTCGGGCGGTGCGACGGAACTGATCGTCCGGGGTACCGCCGAGATCCGTCACCTGCAGATCGACGGCACCTCGAAGCTGCGCATGGTGCTGGAGGCCAACGGCGTCGAAGTGCCGTTGCCGGTCGAGCGGTTCCCGGCGTACGACAGCCACGGTGACCGCAACCTCGTCGGATACGCGGTCCGCGTACCGCACTCGATGCTGGCCGGGATCCCCGCTCGCAACGAACCGGCGACCCTGCGTGCCACGATCACGCAGGGACATGTCAAGCGCACCACGGTGCTGCGCAACGTCGGCCCCGGTAACCCGAGCATGCCGCCGGGCGCCTGGATCAACGGCGGCTCGTGGCTGCAACCCCTGCCCGCCCCGGACAACCGGCTGCTGCTGCGGCACATCGCCGATCCGGCCCGGCTCACCTCGGCGGCCGTCCGGGACGGGATCATCGTCCTGGAAGGAATGCTGCCGCCCGAGTCGGGGGAGCTCAGCCTGACGCGTACATGGGCCTGCGACAAGCTCGCCGACTGCGAGATCGTGCCCGGCGACACCGAGGACCGGTTCGTGGCCCGAGTACCGGTGTCCGATCTGGCGCAGACCGACGACCCCGACGACCCCGTGACAGGGCGTACGGTGTGGCGGCTGGAGGCCGGCGGGCATCCTGTGCTCGCCACCGGGCTCACCCGGGCCGTGACTCAGGTGGTCGGCGGCCGGCTGGTCCAGGTCAGCCGGGCAGCCGACAACTGCGTGGTCGTCACCGACGGGCCGGTCCGGCCGATCGCCGGGGAGATCGGCCCAGCGGACGGGGTCCACCTGATCACCGTCTCGGGTCAGTCGTGGGCGCCGCTCGACTTCCCACTCGTCTGGCGCCGACTGGGCGACGGCTCCGGCGCCGACGACGTGACCTGCTCGGTAGGCGCGGTCCCGGGCGGCTTCGCCGGCTTCGGTGGGCGATGGACCGCCCTGGCCGAGGTGGAGAGCCTGATCGCGGGTTCGCCCCGGCACCCGCACACCTCGGCGGCGATCTGGCAACTGGTCGCGCTGCCGCCGGACGCCCGCCCCTACGCCGTGCAGCCTGACGCGTTCCTCACCGCCGACGCGTCGATCACCGTCGGCGTACGGGATCGCCAGCTGACTTTGCGTCCGCATGCCGATCGTGTCACCGTCGAGGTGCGGTAGCCATGCATCATCACAATCACTATTACGGGCAGTCGCACATTCTGGCGCGGTATGCCGGTCTGGATGACGAGTTCCCGCCGCGGTTGCGGGGTTATCTGCAGCATGGGTGGAACATCGGTTGTGGCTGGAATCCGGTGCACGAGTTCTTCGACGGTGCGTGGCGGTTCGTGTGGAGTGATTGGCCGCGCCGTCGTGGGCATTCGCTGGGCCGGCGCAACTATCACGTGGTCGGTGCGCCGTGGCTGTATCTGCTGCAGATGGAGCCCACACTCGGGGTGATACCGCCGGAGCAGCGGGAGGGCACGCTGTGGTTTCTGTTCCACGGCTGGGAGGGTGGCAAGATCTCCGGTGATCATCAGCGGTTGATCGACGAGATCAAGGAGACCGAACCGGGGCCGGTCACGATCAGCCTCTACTACACCGAGTACGAGCGCCGGGAGATCCGCCGGCATTACGAGAAGGCGGGTTTCGACGTCGTCTGTTTCGGCCGGCGGGGCTGGAACTATGAGGGCACCGATCGCCGGTTCCTGTATAAGCAGTTGGAGACGTTGCGCCGGTTCAAGCGGGTGGCGTCGAACCGGTTGGCGACGGCGATCTTCTACGGGGTGTCGGTGGGGTGCGAACCGGCCGTGTATGGCGATCCGATGGAGTTGGGCGGGGAGAATCCGCTGTTCGGTGGGGTGCAGCGGATCGGCCGGTTGTGGCCGGAGATGATCGGTAAGCAGGTGGATGTGGCGGTCGCGCGGCAGATCACCGATGAGGAGCTGGGGCGGGCGTGGGTGATGCCGCCGCAGGAGATGCGGATGCTCTTCGACTGGAGGGAACGTGACTGACATCGAGAGCACCGTGCGGGTCGTCCGGGGTGAGATGCAGCCGTGGAGTGATCAGAATCAGCCGGGGTTGCCGGCGGCGGGTGGGCCGGTGGTGTGCCGGTTGCTGGCGGATCTGCTGCCCCGGGCGCGGCGTACGCTGGTCGTCGGTCCACACGGCCGCGACGTGCTGGACCTGGTCGCCGATCGCAGTGAACACGTCACCGTGCTGCTGCGCTCGGTCAGCGACGCCACCGAGCTGGCCGCCGCCGCCGCGAACAGCGAGGCGGATCCCCGGTGGGAGGTTGTCGCGGGTGCGCTCGACGGGCTCGCCGGTGCCACGTTCGAGCCGTACGACGCGATCGTCGCGGTGGACGGGCTTGACCGGGTGCTCGGTGCGGACAGCCCGGATCTGAGCTGGCCGGAACGCCTCGCTCAGCTGCTCAAGCACGCCACTGTGGACGCTGTCCTCGTGTTGGGGTTGGCGAACGGGTTCGCCCTGACCAGTCTGCTGGACCGGCGCGGGCTCGACGAACGGCACGGCGACAACGAATGGTGGCCGCTGCGGGATGATCCCCAACGGCCCGCCTCCGCCGCCGCGTTCGCCCAGGCCGCCGAACGCGCCGGGATCACCGGTGCCCGCGTGTACGCCAACTTCGCCGCACACACCCTCATCGAGATCGACGCAGCCACCGAAGCCCGCCCCGGCAGCCTGCTCTGCCGGATGGGCGTACGCGGGCTGCAGGCGGCCGGGGCATCGCTGCCCCTGCTCGCCCCGATCGGAGAACTCGCCGAAGCCGCCGCCCACGCCGGGCAGTTGGGTTCGGTGCCCGAAGGTTGGCTGCTGCTGCGGGGCAGCCCCACGAGGACGGCGTACGCGGAAGGCGCGGCGGCCGGTGTCACCGTCGCGGTCGAGCGGGCGGGCGACGGGTGGCTCTTGGACGCCGCGGGGGAGGCCACCGACCTGCCGGACGGCCTTCGGATCCGGGTCGGCACGCGTACGCTGCCGGACGCCCCGACGGCGGAGGACGTGCTGTTCCGGCTGGCCGCCGCGGGCGACGTCCCCGGCATACGCGCCTTCGCCGCCGAACTCGGCGCCTGGGCGCGATCGCGGTCCACAGCGGAGGCGATCTGCCTCGACGACCTCGTCTACGACGGAACGGCGTTCACCCCCGGCTTCTACGGCTGGGCGACCACCGAACCGGCTTCAGCCGACGAGCTGCTCGCCGCCGCCTGGCACCGCTGGCGCGACCGGCTCGTCAGCGCCCACCGCCGGCACCCGTGGCCACCGTGGATGGCGGGCGACGACCTCGTGGCGACACTCCTGCAGATGTCCGGCGACGCCGCCGAGCCTTCCACCGTGGAACGCGGCCGGGAGATCGCCGACCTGGTCGCCGAGCCGGTCCCCGACGAGTCGACGCTCGATCTCCGGTCGGCGCTGGAAGAGGCGGCCGCCGCCCGGCACGAACTGTTCGAACTGCGCGGGCACGTCTTCGGCCTGGAGCGCACCCTCGGCTACCGCGACAAGCAGCTCAAGGTACGCGAGAAGCGCATCCGTGAGATGCGGGCCAGCGTGCAGCGCTACGAGGAGATCCGCAACCATCGCCTGTTCAAATACGTCCGGTACGCCGCGAAGATCCGTCATCCGAAGCAGTTCGCCCGAGCGGTGATGCGCCGACTTCGCGGCTGACTCGCCGACCGTAACGTGATCTTGAACGGAGAACGCTGCTCCAGCGACGTTTTCCGTTCAAGATCACGTCACGGTCGGGTCAGGACTTGGCCCGCCAAGGCTCGGCGAGTTCGGCGTACCACTTCTTGAGAGCCTGCTCCTCCTCGACCTGACGCGAGCCCGCGCCGAGCACAGCGCCGGGCATGATCACGCCGGGCCCACCACGCGGGACCTGCCAGGTGGGCGTGCCCACCGGCTGCGCCGCGGGTTTCGGCAGGCCGGCCGCCCAGTCGGCGAGCTGGCCGCCGCGACTGCCGTCGATGATCGTGCCGGTCTGCGGGGCCGGGGTGGCGCTCCAGCTCATCGTGGCCTTGCGCACCACACCGCCGGCGCCGACGCCCGGACCGGGCAGGACGAACGCCCCGCCGCCGGGCGCCATGCCGCTGTTCATCCCGAGCGGCATCATCGACACCGGCGCTCCCGGGGTCATCGGCGTCGCCGGTGGACCACCGCCCCCGGTGAGCGTCGGGCCGGGACCGTCGTAGTCGGAGTAGGCACGGTCGTAGATGTGTTCGCTCGCTCGCTCGTTCAGCACCTCGGCGGCCGACCGGTTGCCGCCTGACGAGCCGACGCTCGGACCCGACGACGACGACGTCGTCGTGGCCACGCCCGGGAGGCCCGGTGGCGGTGAGTAGCCGACCGCCGGTGCGACCACGGCCGCCGCGGTGAACAGCGCTCCACCGGCGACGCCCCCGCCGCGGGGGAAGTCGCGCGGCCAATCCTTGCGACCTGGCCCGTCCGGGTCGGTACGCGGTTCCCGGTGCGGCCGATCCTCCTTCTTCGGGTGCTCCGGCCCTACGGAGATGGGCAGGATCTTCGGGCCGTACGCCTTCGGCCCCTTGATTCGCAGCTGAGCGACCACCTGATCGAGGTGGCTCATCGTGCCCCGTGCGCGCCGGTTGAGATCCTGCGCGGCGGCGCTCAGCGAAGCCGTCGTGGCGGTGGCCGACTCACCGAGCCGCAGCCACTCCAGGACCAGCGGCTCGATCTCCGTCCGGGCCTGGTCGATCTGGTCGACGACTTTGCCGACGTCCGCCGCGATCTGGTGATACGTGTCAGCGTCCGCCTTCAGCGAGGCGGCCAGCGCTCGGGCGTACGCGAACGTCTCGGCCGCCGCCTCGGACTTGGCCGACCAGGACTTCTCCAGCTTGCCCACCGCGGTCAGCAGAAGATCGGCGGTGTGCCCGACGAGGTCGCCGACCGCGCTGGCGGCCGGGATGACGTCGCGTTCGTTCGGGTCGCGCTGGATCGCGTCGGCGATCCGCGGCACGTCATACGCCTGCCAGTTGACCTGCCATGGTGCCGTCATCAGCCCTCCACCACCATCGCGGGCTCCGTGCTGTCGCTCTCCACCGCCACGGCCGCCGGCTCGACGGTCGGCTCGACCACTGTCGGTTCGACCACCGTCGGTTCGACCACGGTCGGCTCGACGGCGGGTTCACTGGGCGGGGCTCCGGCCGACGGCGCCGGTGCGGCCTCCGCCGGGGTGACCTCGGCCGGCGGCGTCACATCCGCCGGCGGCGTCGTCTCGACAGCGCCGGGCGCGGGCCCGGCCGACGGCGCGGCGGGCGTGTTGACGCCCGGCACGATCCCCGCCGTCCGCTGCAACACCTTCTGCAGTGCGCCCTCCGAGAGGGCGTCGGACGACTGGTAGCCGTCGGCGATCTTGCCGACCGCCTCGATCAGGAAGTGAAATGACGCAATCTGCTTCGACAGGTTGCCATGTGCCTCACGGATCGCTTGCGACGTCTCTGTCCGCCGTTGGAAGAGTTCGCCGCTCGGATTGTCCTCGCCGAACGTCACCGGGTCGGTGAACAGGTATTTCTGCCGCTCCAGACCCGGTTGCAAGACATCGTTCAAGATCGACGTGAGGTCCTTCGTGAATCCCCGCAACGCGGCGGGATCGACCCGGATCTCTCGGTCCATGCGCCGCCTCCCCAGAGCGTGACCGGCCGACTACAACCTAGCATCACCACGCTCCACAGTGGCATCCGTCGCGCGGTGCGGCCGGGTGAACTCTGCGGTCAGTTTTTCCAGCGTGTAGTGCGCGTTCAAGCCACTCGGTTCGGGAGCACCCAGACCTGCGTACCATCCACTGTGGCCTGCGGGCCGACCCCGGCCGTGCGGGTGCCGAAGGCCACCCGATAGGCGGTCACCCCCAGGACCGCGAGCGACGCTGGGCGCACGCGCCCGAGCTTCTCGCGCAACACGCGCCCACCCTCCGCCGGCTCCGCGGCGGTCAGCTCGTCGGCCCGTCGCCGGGGAGGCTCTCGGCCGAGCCGCAAGGAGTGCAGTCGGTTCCGCGCGCCACCAGGTTCGTCACACCCAGCTTGTACGCCAAAAGCTCATCCTGCTCATCGGGACGCAACTGCGAGCACGTCCGGAATGCTCCTTCCGTATGCGGCCGGCAGATCGTCGGCGGAGGGCTTGGACACGTCCACGATTATGCGGGCAGCCGGCGTAGCAGTGTGATTACCGCCGTGAGCAGCGCGACGACGCCCACGATGAGGAAAGCCGTCGCCACCGTCGGGTTGGCGAGCAGCCACCACATCGCCCCCGCGGCGAGGACGACGGCGATCCAGGGCTGCCATCGACGCACGAATCGGCGTACGCCGGGCTGCGGGCCGATCGCCCGGCCGACCGGATCGATGGCCGAGTTCACGCCCCGGCGGAACAGGGTGGCGCCACGGCCTGGTCCGGCGAGGTACACCCAGATCGCGGCCAGGGCCGCCGCGACCGTGGTGGTCGCCAGCGCGATCACGAGATACCGCAGCAGCTGATCCCAGACCGTGAGCGCGACGTCGGTGTTGAATCCCTTCGCGGCGAGCTTCTCGGCATAGCGATTCCGGAAGACCGCGTACGCGGCCAGCGTGAGCAGCAGCAGAACGGCGCTGATCAGCAGCCCGACCAGCAGGCCGCGGCGGTGATTCGGCGCGCACCACACGCCCAGCCCGAGCAGGATCAGCGCCAGGATCGGCAGCCAGGTCCCGGCCTTGTCGAGCAGTTTCACGTAGCGCTGGATCTCGGGGAGGTTGTCGATGGTCGCGACGGTGTAGGGGATCGACACGTCGGGGACCTTGCTGAGGAAGCCCCAGCCCCGGGCGACCAGGTTGTCCTTGGCTGCGGTCACCACCGGACCGAGGTTGATGACGATGTCGGTGTCCTGGGTGGAGACGACGGTGCCGTCCTCCCCGGTCAGCAACTTCTCGATCTGCGTATGCGCAGACCGGTTCACCTCGGTCCACAGCGTCGCGAACTGCGGCGAGGTGACGAGGTCGCCGACGATCCGCTGGACCTGCCCCTTGATCCAGTTCGTGATGGCCGGCGCGGCCAGCGTCGCCGCCTGCGGTGCCGCCTTGATCCCGGTGGCCTCCGCGAGCTGCTGGATCAGGGCGGGCAGGTCGGCCGAGTTCATCACGGCGTCCGTGACCCGCCGCGTGATCGCCTCCTGGACGTCCGGGTCACTCGCCAGCGGAGCGACCGTCTCCACGTAGCGGTCGGTGTTCAGTAGTTCGGCGCGGGCGAACCGAGCCGTCACCGAGGCGACCACCAGCAGACTGGAGATCACCAGGAGGACGACGGCCCCGGTCCACCGTAGGGTCCGCATCCCGCGCTCACTCGACGTGCTGCAGCTTGCGTACGCGGAACGCCATGATGATGTCGGTGATCCCGCGGGCCAGGCAGATCGCCGCAACCAGGACGATGAGCGTGTAGAGCGAGCGGTCGAACCGGCCGGCCGCCCAGAAGCCGAGCAGCACCTCGACGATGCCGACGATCAGGCCGAGCCACCACGCGTCGTTCTCGGCCTTGGTGAGGAACGCCAGCACGATGTCGGCGGTGCCCTTGAACAGCAGGTACCAGCCCACGAAGGCGGCCAGCCAGAACACCGTCTTGCCGGGATTGGCCCAGCAGAGGATGCCGGTGACGAGGAACAGCGCGGCCAGTACGCCGTGCAGCCACTTCCAGCCGGGCGCGGTGAACATCTGGAACAACTCAGCCGCCGCCGCGACCAGGACGACGGCGCCGGCGAGCGCGGCGATCGAGGCGACACTGCGGCTGTTGAAGCCGAGGACGAACCAGCTGATGATGATCCACGCGGTGCCGGTGATGAGGAACAGCCACCAGGGCATTCCGCCGGAAGTCTTGGACATGCCCGTCGAACGGGGCATCTTGGGCACACTTGCTGTCGTCATGGCTCTAATATGAGGCTAATTCGGGCCAAATGTGGCTGAATTGCGGAGCTGCCGATTCACGGAGCTGCCGGACGACGGGGCTAGGGGGCGGCATGGCGGAACCACCCACCGGGCGGGCGTACCTGCGGCTCATCCTGCTCGGCGCGGCGATCGGCATCCCGGCGGCCCTGATCGCCGCGCTGTTCCTGGCGTCGGTGCACGAGCTGGAGCACTGGCTCTGGGGCACCGGCGAACCACCCTGGTACGCCGTCGTCTCCCTGCCCATCCTCGGTGCGATCATCGTCGTCCTGGCTCGCCGCTTCCTCCCCGGCGACGGCGGCCATTCCCCGCTGGAAGGGTTGAGCACCGCCCCCACCCCGATCTCGTACGCCCCCGGCGTCGTGCTCGCCGCGCTCGGCTCGTTGTCCTACGGCGCGGTCCTCGGTCCGGAAGCCCCGGTCATCGCGCTCGGCTCGGTCGTCGGCATGATCGCCACCCGTTTCGTCAAGCTCGACAAGCAGGGCACGGCGGTGGTGTCCAACGCGGGCCAGTTCTCCTCGATCTCCGCGCTGTTCGGTGGCCCGGTGGTCGCCGGCATGCTGCTCCTCGAAGGCGGCATCGGCCTCGGCGCCCGGCTGCTGCCGGTCCTGCTGCCCGGCCTGGTCTCCGCCTCGATCGGCTACCTGATCTTCACCGGCTTCGGCGCCTGGGGCGGCCTCAACGCGCCCGGCCTCGCGGTGCCGGACATGCCCGCGTACACCGGGGTGCACGTGGGCGACCTGCTGATCGTCGTCATCGTCGGCATCCTCAGCGCGCTCGCCCTCTCCCGCGTGCATCTCCTGGGCCGGCGGGTCGCCGAGGTGAAGCTGCCGATGCCCGCGCTGCTGCTGGCAGGCGGCCTCGCCGTGGGGCTCCTGGCGCTCCTGGCCCGGGTCCTCGGCGCGAACTCCCAAGACGTGCTCTTCTCCGGCCAAGCCTCCGTGGGCGTCGTGGCCACCGCGGACTCGACGAAGATCGTGCTCGTCCTGCTGATCGCCAAATTCCTCGCGTACGCCGTCTGCCTCGGCTGCGGCTTCCGCGGCGGCCCGATCTTCCCGGCGATCTTCCTAGGTGTCGCCCTGGCGTCGCTGGGCGTCGTCTGGTTCGACCTGTCGCCCACGCTCGCCCTGGCCGGCGGCGCAGCCGCGGGCATGGCCGCCCAAACACGGCTGATCTTCTCGCCGCTGGTGTTCGCGGCCCTCCTCGTCGGCGCGCCCAGCCTCGACGTCCTCCCACCCGCGGTCCTCGCAGTCGCCGCGGCCTGGCTGACGACGAAGTTCCTGGACCGGCGAGCCAAACCCACAGTCGAAACCGTCGCCCCCGCCGACTAACCCCCTGTGGGCGCCGCTGCGCTCCGCGCGCTCCGCGCCCGCTGCGCTCGCCCGCTGCGCTCCGCGCGCTCCGCGCCCGCTGCGCTCGCCCGCTGCGCTCGCCCGCTGCGCTCGCCCGCTGCGCTCCGCGCGCTCCGCGCCCGCTGCGCTCGCCCGCTGCGCTCGCCCGCTGCGCTCCGCGCGCTCCGCGCCCGCTGCGCTCGCCCGCTGCGCTCGCCCCGTTGATCATGGAGTTAACTGTGGTCTCGACGGTGTGTCGAGGGGGCAAACTCCATGATCAACGCCAAGGGGCAACGCAGCGAGAAGCAGGAAAGGCCGGGAGGGGAGGAGTCAGAGGCGGACGACCATTTTGCCGGTGTTCTCGCCGCGGAGGAGGCCGAGGAACGCCTCGGGAGCGTTGTCGAGTCCGTCGACGACGGTCTCCTGGAACGAGAGCCGGCCGTCTCGGAGCCAGCCGCCGATCTCGGCGACCATTTCGGGCATCCGGGCGGCGTGGTCGTTGACGATGAAGCCGCGCAGCGTGAGCCGCTTGCCGATGGCCAACGCCAGGTTCCGGGGCGCGGCGGGCGGCGTGGTGTCGTTGTACGCCGAGATCGCCCCGCACAGGGCGACCCGGCCGTGCTGGTTGAGCGAGCTGATCGCCGCTTCGAGATGGTCACCGCCGACGTTGTCGAAGTACACGTCGACGCCTTCCGGGGCGGCCTGCTTGAGCTGCTTGCCGACGGGACCGTCCTTGTAGTTGAAGGCGGCGTCGAAACCCAGGTCCAGCAGGTGCGCGACCTTCTCGGCCGAGCCGGCGCTGCCGATGACCCGGGACGCGCCCTTGAACTTGGCGATCTGCCCGGCGATGCTGCCGACCGCGCCGGCGGCGCCCGACACGAAGACGGCGTCGCCCGGCTTGAACTCGGCGACGTCCAGCAGTCCGGCGTACGCGGTCAACGAGGTCATCCCGAGCACACCCAAGTACGCCGAGGGCGACAGCCCGTCGAGGGGAGCGACCTTGCGAGCGTGGCGGGCGTCGAGGACGGCGACGTCACGCCAGCCCAGCCCGTGCAGGACGAGGTCGCCGGGGGCGAATCCGCCGGCGCGCGACTCCACGACCTCGCCGACGGCGCCTCCGTCGAGCGGCTGCCCGAGCTGGAACGGCGGCACGTACGACTTCACGTCGTTCATCCGCCCACGCATATACGGATCCACCGACATGAACAGGTTGCGTACCACCAGCTGTCCCTCGCCGGGCGCCGGCGTCTCCACCTCGACCAGCGCGAAGTTCTCCGCGGTCGGCCACCCGGCCGGGCGGGACGCGAGGGTGATCTGGCGAGCCATCCTTGACCTCCATAGATAGTTGAGCTGCTTCAACTATACTGGTGGTCATGACGGTGACGCGAGAAGTGGTGCAGCTCATGGCCGAGATCGCGGCCCGGTTCAATGCGGGCTACGAGGACGCCGCCGGGGCGCACCAGCTCACGGCGATGCAGGCCAAGCTACTCGTCCTCGTGGCGGCCGAGCCGCAGCCGATGCGGCGGCTGGCCGACGAGTTCCACTGCGACCCGTCGAACGTGACCGGCATCGCCGATCGGCTGGAGCGCCGGGGTCTTGTCACGCGCGAGCCCGTCCCCGGCGACCGGCGGGTGAAGAACGTGACGCTCACCCAAGCCGGTCGCGAGGTCGTCGACGATCTGCGGGGCTCGCTCGGGTTCGCCGCCGAACCACTGCGGTCGCTGACCGAACCCGAGCGCGAGCAACTCCGCGACCTGCTCCGCAAAATGCTCGAGCCCCGTTGATCATGCTTTTGCGGAGTTGATCAGGCTGCCCGGGACACGGCACGCCGGTCGATCATGGCCGATAGTTCATGATCGGCGGGACAGGGTGGCGGCGGGCGCCGGGTCGGCGCCGGCCGGAGCGAGGGCGGGGGAGGGGTCGGCGGCGGCGGGCCGCAGGAACACCGCCAGGACGAATGCGCCGATCAACGCGGCCGCCATGGTCCACAACGTGGTGACGTGGAGCGAGTGGATGAAGGCGTCGTTCGCCGCCCGCGTGACGGCCGGGTCGCCCAGCGATCGGGCGTACTCTGCGGAGACGAGCGCCCGCGAACGCAGCTCCTCGGGAACTGAGCCGAGCGACGGCGTGACCGACGATCGGTACACAATGGACATGATCGTCCCGCCGAGCGCGATCCCGAGCACCGCACCGGTTTGGCGTACCGTGTTGCTCACGGCGGAGCCGGCCCCGGCTCGCTCCAGCGGCAGTGTCCCCATCACCGCGTTGGTCACCGGCGCGATGACCATGCCGATCGCCGAACCCTGGATCAGCATCAGCACCTCCAGGACGACGATCGGGGTGCTCAGCCCGACCAGGCTCCACGATCCCATCGCCAACCCGGCGACGGTGAGGGCGGTGGCCGTCACCGTTCGCACCGACGTTCGGCGTACCAGCTGATTGGCGAGCGGGGCCGCGAGCATGACCCCGACCGCGGCGGGGAGGGCCAGCAGGCCTGCTTGAAGCGCGCTGTAGCCGCGCGCGCCCTGCAGGTAGAACGCGGAGTAGAACGAGTTCGCGGTCATGGCGAGGAAGAGCAGGCCGAGGCCCGCGGTGCCGCCGCCGAAGATTCGGCGCGCGAGCAGGCGCGGGTCGAAGCTCGGCTGCCGCGCCTTCAGCTCCAAGGTCACGAAGGCGGCCAGCAGGGCCAGCCCGGCCGCCACGCTGCCCCAGACCTCGGGCGGGTCCCAGGCCGCGACTTGTCCCGCTCGAATCAGGCCATACGCCAAGAGCCCGAGCCCGCTCACGGAAAGCGCCAGGCCCGGCAGGTCCAGCGCCCGGGCCGCCGGCGGTTTGAACTCCGGGAGCAGGGTCGCGATGCCGAGCAGCGACAGGGCGACGATGGGCAGATTGATCAGGAAGACCGATCCCCACCAGAAGCTGTTGAGCAGCGCCCCGGACAGGACCGGGCCGATGGCGATGCCGACTCCGGCGGCCGAGGAGAGCAGGGCGAACGCCTGAGCGCGGGCGGCTCCCTGGAAGGTCCAGGTCAGCACGGCCATGGTGGCGGGCATGACGAGTGCGCTGCCCGCGCCCATCACCGCACGGGCCGCGATGAGTTCTCCGGGACTGCCCGCGTAGGCCGCCCAGAGCGAGGAGGCGCCGAAGACCGCCATGCCGACGCCGAGGACGAGCCGGTGACCGTAGCGGTCGCCGAGCGCGCCGGCGGTGAACATCAGCGTCGCGAAGACGAGGGTGTAGGAGCCGATCGCCCATTGAAGCTGACCGGGCGAGGCGGCCAGTCCGTGCGCCGGATCGGCCAGGACTTCGAGGGCGTTGCCGAGGATCGTGTTGTCGATCCAGACGAGCAGTTGGGAGCCGACGAGAACGAGAAGGATCAGCCTGCGCTTCGTGGCTGACGGTTCGGTGGTGGTCATGGCATACCCCTGGGTACATTCGACAGGTACCTGACGATGGTGAGCCTGGCAGATTGTCAGGTCCCTGTCAATTGGGCCGACTGCACTCCTGGCGGCTCGCGCGAGCACTCCCCGGCAAAGGCAGGATGGATGGCATGGGAACGTTCCTCTCGGAGCCGGGATCGCTGGCCTTCCAAGTCCGCACCGCCTGGCTCGGCCTCCGCGGCGCGCTGAACGCCCAGCTCAAGGCGTACGGCTTGTCGACTCCGCAATACGCCACGCTCATGATTCTCGAAGCCCACCCGGGATCGTCCAACTCCGATGTTGCTCGGGCCTGCGCAGCAACGCGGCAGGCGGCGAACGAGATGCTGGCGGCGTTCGAGCGCGACGGGCTCATCGAGCGGCGGCCGCACCCCGGCGATCGGCGTACGCACCAGCTGTTCCTCACCGACGCGGGACGGCGGCGGCTGGCCGAGGCCAGGGTCGCCGCCGCCGCCTGGGAGACGGAGATCGAAGCCGGGTTCTCCGACGAGGAGCGCGCCGTCGTCCGCAAGTGGCTCGAAGGCGTCTACGGCGCCTGCGCGCTCTCAGACGAGGGCTAGGTAGTCCTCGACCTCTTCGTAGGTCTGCGCGGTGAGCGCGATGTAGCCGTCCGGGCGTACGAGGACGAAGGGCGCTTGACCTTCGGCGACCGGGTAGACCTGGACGTCCGCTCGGGGTGCCCGGACGGGCTGCGTCGTGAACAGCGTGAAGTGCGGGCCCCGCAGCACGTCGAAGCGCGTGATCGAGCCGTCGAGCCTCCCGTCGGGCATACGGTCGCCGCCGTGCTGGCCACGGGCCAACGGTCCACCGCGATAGGTGAGCAGAAGCTGACTGGTCTCCGCGTCCCGCTTGAACGCCTTCGCGCTGCCGCCCTTGCCCGCCTGGTCGAGCAGTCGCGTGCTGAGGCCGAGGATGTGCTCGGCGATCGGCTTGCGCTCGGCCTCGTAGGTGTCCAAAAGGGACTCCGGTCCGTCCGCGAGCACTCGGGCGAGCTTCCAGCCCAGGTTGTACGCGTCCTGCACGCCGGTGTTGAGGCCCTGGCCACCGGCGGGGGAGTGGACGTGGGCGGCGTCCCCGGCCAGGAAGACCCGCCCGACCCGGTACCTGTCCACCATGCGGATGTTCACCCGGTACACCGACGCCCAGCTGACCTCCCGGAGCACGACGTCGCGGCGCCCGGTGCCCTCGGCGACGATCTGCCGGAACGTCTCGAACGACAGGTCCGGCACGGCCCCGGCCGGAAGCGGCGCGGTGAGCTGGAAGGCGTCCGTGTTCGGCAACGGGCACAGGCCGACCTTCAGCTGCCGCTTGAGCAGGTTGACGTAGAGGTGCCAGGCATCCCGCTCCAGCCCGTCGATCTTCACGTCGCCGAGGATCATCCGCTCGTCGTCACGGGTCTCGCCGACGAATCCGACACCGAGGGTCTTGCGGACGACGCTGCGACCGCCGTCTGCGCCCACGAGGTAGCGCGCGCGGACGCTCTCCGTCTCGCCGTTCTCCTTACGCAGCAAGGCAGCCACGCCGTCGGCGTCCTGAGTGAACCCCACCAGCTCCACCCCGGACTCCACGTGGCCGCCCAGCTCCGCGAGCCGGTCCCGCAGGATGCGCTCGACCCGCCACTGCGGCTGCATGATCGTCATCGGATACGGCACCGCCTCCGACGGCTCCTGACGCTTGTGCATGTGCGCCTTCCAGATCGGCACCCGCCCGGCGTAGATCCGGATCACCGGATAGATCTCGCCGGTCGCCAGGATCTCGTCGATCACCCCGAGATCGTCGAAGACCTCCAGGCTGCGCGGCTGCAAACCCTTGCCCCGCGACCCGGTCCGGTCGGCCTCCCGCTCCACAATGCGGAAGGAGGCACCGCGCCGGGCGAGATCGACGGCGAGGGTGAGCCCGGTCGGCCCGGAGCCGACGATGAGAACATCCGTTGTCATGCCTCGGATCCTGATCCCGCCTCCTGACATCCGCCTGACACCTCCCTGACACCCCTCCCCCGCCCCTTTCCGCGCGATCATGAACTAACGGTCGTGATCGATCGGCGTGTCATGTCCGCAGCATCCTGATCGATTCCGGGACGGCCTGATCGACAAGGCGTCAGCGGGGGAGGCGGGCGGTCCGCAGGGCGGGCAGCGCGACGCAGCCCACGGCGGCGATCAGTTCGAGGCCGCCGCTCACCGCCATGGCGGGCACGAGGCCGACCAGGTCGGTGGCCCAGCCGGCGGCGGCCATCACCAGCGGCGTGAGCCCCAGGTTCGCCAGCGAGTTGACGCTCGACACCCGGCCCCGGTACGCGTCGGCCGTGGCGTACTGCGTCAGCGACCCGAGCAGGATGCCGGCCGGTCCGCTGGTGAGCCCGGCGACGGCGGTGGCGGCCACGGCGAGCGGGAGGCTGTGTGTCACGGCGGGGACGACGACGGCGACCCCTTGAACGGCGAAGCAGACTGCAGCGATCGGGCCGATGCGGCGTACGCCGGGGAGCCCCTTGGACGGGCGGTCGGGGCGGCGGAGCATGGCGAGACCGGCCACGATGGCGCCGATCCCGAAGCCGGAGAGCAGCAGACCGACGCCGGTCGCGCCCCATCCGGACGACTGCGACGCCAACGCCAGGCCGACGTTCATCGGGCCGACGAACCCGAGGTTGCCGAGCAGGCCGACGAGAATCGTGGCCCGCAGTACGCGATGCCCGGCGATGTAGCGCAGTCCGTCCCGGAGGCCACCCTTCGGAGCATCCGATGGAGACGGCACCACAGCGGAAGGCTTGAGCGAGCGCAGCGCGAGGACGGAGATCCCGAAGGTGACCGCGTTGACCACCAGCGCCGTCGGCAGGCCGCCGGTCGCCACCAGTACGCCGCCCAACGGCGCGCCGAGGGTGAGGGCGAGCCGGTTCACCGTCGACGTGAGCGCGTTGCCGCCGGCGTACTGGGTGGGGTCGAGCAGGCGCGGTTGCAGTGCGCCCGCGGCGGGGAGGAAAACCGCGTCCGCCGCGCCGAACGCGAGGGCGACGACGACCAGCAGCAGTACGCTCGGCTGCCAGATCGCGACGGCCGCGGCGGCGACGCAGATCAGTCCGCGGACGAGGTCGCTGTGGACCATGAGGCGACGCGGGTCCCGCCGGTCCACGAGGACGCCGCCGAAGAGCATGAGCGCCAGCCGGGGCAGCGCGCTGATCGACAGGAGCACACCGGCGACGCCCGGCGAGGCGATCTGCACGGCCGCCCAGGAGAGCGCGACGTACCAGACCTGGTCGCCGAGGACGGAGACGGCTTGGCCGGTGGCGTACCGGCGGAACTGGGGGACCCGATGGGCCGGGACGACCCGCGGGGCGGGGGCGTCGAGCAGGGTGGCGGTCATCGGGTCACGGCCTTTCGGGGAACGAGTGCAGGAAGAGGAAGACGTTCTGACGGTCGCCGCCGACCGGGAGGTGCCGCGTCCGCGCGGCCCAGTCCTGCACGACCGTCATGAGCTCACGGTTCAGTTCGGCGAGTTGGCCGGCGGTCAGTCGCAGGAACGAGTCGCTGCTCATCGCGGCCTGCTGCCATTCGGGCGACCATTCGGTACGCGTCTGCTCATAGCGGCGTACGCGTTCGAACTCGTCGATGACCATTTGGGCCTTCGCCGCCGACGCCACCGCGGTGCCTTCGGGGTCGCCGAATTCGAGGGCGGACCAGGAGACGGCGCCGGGGACGAGGCGCCACCAGCGTTCGCGACGGTCCCGGGCCAGCTCCGGCACGTCCTCGACGAACCCCCGCTTGGCCAGTTCCCGCAGGTGGTAGCTGGTCTGGCCGGGGTCGGTGCCGAGGCGCTCGGACAGCTCGCCGCCGGTGGCCGGGCCGATCTGGGCCAGCAGCCGGTAGATCTTCTGCCGGATCGGCTGGGCCAGCCCCTTGAGGATCTCCGGATCGGTGATGTCGCGCGTCATGAGAAGACCGTAGGAAGATCCGCGAAATTCCACAAGATTCCTACTGGATCTTATAAGAATCAATGTGAGATCGTTGCGAGGTGGGTGAGCGTACGGTGCCGGTCGAGCTGCTGGCGCATCTGCGGCGAGCGAGGGACCACATCGACCGTCACTACGGGGAACCGCTCGACCTCGAGCAGATCGCGGCGGTCGCCGGGGTGTCCAAGTTCCACTTCGCGCGCTGCTTCGAGGCGACCTACGGAGAGACGCCGATCCGCTACCTCACCCGTCGCCGCATCGAACGGGCGCAGGACCTGCTCCGGGTGGCCAACCTGACGGTCACCGAGATCTGCATGATCGTCGGGTTCAGCAGCCTCGGCTCGTTCAGTACGCGGTTCACCCAGCTCGTGGGGGAGACGCCCACGGCGTACCGGGAGCGGTGGGCCGCGCGCGGCGGACCGCACATGCCCGGCTGCTACCTGTTCATGCGCGGGGTCTTCGACCACACGAAGACCGCCGGACCGGACCGGCCGGAGAGGGCAAGCTGAGAGTTGACCCGCGCAATCTGAAAGAAGCAGCCGGACCGGGGCTCCGGCTTACCGTGAACCCATGATTACGAACATCTCGCTGGTCACGGTGTACTGCCTCGACCAGGACAAGGCCCGCGACTTCTACGTGGACGTGCTCGGATTCGAGCTGCGCAACGACGCCACCATGGCCGGCTTCCGCTGGGTCACCCTCGGCCACCCGAGTCAGCCCGAGCTGGAGGTGACCCTGATGGTCCCCGGCCCGCCGCTGAACGAGGAGGCCGCCGCCTTCTACCGCCGCCAGCTGGAGAAAGGTGAGATGGGCGGGCTTGGGCTGCGGGTGGACGACTGCCGCAAGACCTACGAGGAGCTGGTCGACAAGGGTGTGACCTTCCTGCAGGAGCCGGCCGACCGTCCGTACGGCGTCGAGGCGGTCATGCGGGACAACTCCGGCAACTGGCTGGTCCTGGTTCAGCCGAAGCGGTTCGACCCGGCCGACCTGAGCTGAGACCAGGCCGACCTGAGCCGAGACCCTGGCTGACCTGAGCTGAGACCAGGCCGACCTGAGCCGAGACCCGGCCGACCGGAGACCCCCTGACTGAGCGGGCCAGTGGCCTGGGTCACAGAGTGACCGGGTCGAGGAACAGAAGAGGACCGGGAGGACTTGAGCCTGTCACGCTCAACTAACGTGATGGCAGGTGCTCCCATGACGACCCTCCCGGTCCTTCCCCTGAACGACGCCGTGCTCCTGCCCGGCATGGTCATCAGCGTGACCCTGGACGCCGGCACGCAGGCCGCGGTGGACGCGGCGCGAGCCGCCGGCGACAAGACCCTCCTCGTGGTGCCACGCATCGACGGCGACTACGCGACGCACGGCGTCACCGCGATCATCGAGAAGTCCGGCCGGTTGGCCGGCAGTGGCGAGCCGGCCGCCGTCCTCCGGGGCGTCTCCCGGGCGCGTATCGGGTCCGGCGTACCCGGGCCGGGCGCGGCTCTCTGGGTGGAGGCCGAGATCCTCACCGACGCCCCCGTCACCGGCAAGACCCGCGACCTCGCCCGTGAGTACAAGGCGCTGCTGACCTCTCTGCTCCAGCAGCGGGGCGCGTGGCAGGTCATCGACGCCGTCGACCGCATCACCGACCTCGCCGAGCTGGCCGACACCGCCGGGTACGCCCCCTGGCTGACCCTGCCGCAGAAGATGGAGTTGCTGGAGTCGGCCGACGTGACCCACCGGCTGGAGCTGCTGATCGGCTGGGCCCGCGAGCACCTCACCGAGCAGGAGATCGCCGAGCAGATTGGCAACGACGTCCGCGAGGGCATCGAGAAGTCCCAGCGCGAGTTCCTCCTTCGCCAACAGCTCGCCGCCATCCGCAAGGAGCTGGGCGAGGACGAGCCCGAGGGCTCGGCGGACTACCGCTCCCGCGTGGAGGCGGCCGAGCTGCCCGAAAAGGTGCGCGAGGCGGCCCTTCGCGAGGTGGACAAGCTCGAACGGGCCTCCGACGCCACTCCTGAGGCGGGCTGGATCCGGACCTGGCTCGACACCGTCCTCGACCTGCCCTGGAGCACGCGTACCGAGGACAACACCGACCTGGCCGCGGCCCGGGCGGTGCTCGACGCCGACCACGCCGGGCTGTCCGACGTCAAGGACCGCATCATCGAGCACCTCGCCGTACGCAATCGCCGTGCTGCCAAGGGTTTGCAGACCGTCGGCGGCCGTGGTTCCGGCGCCGTTCTCGCCCTGGCCGGACCGCCCGGGGTCGGCAAGACCAGCCTCGGCGAGTCCGTCGCGCGTGCGCTCGGCCGGAACTTCGTCCGCGTCTCGCTCGGCGGCGTACGCGACGAGGCGGAGATCCGGGGCCACCGGCGTACGTATGTCGGGGCGCTGCCGGGCCGGCTGGTCCGGGCGCTGCGGGAGGCCGGTTCGATGAACCCGGTGATCCTGCTGGACGAGGTCGACAAGGTGTCGGCGGGCTACTCCGGCGACCCGGCCGCGGCCCTGCTGGAGGTCCTCGACCCGGCGCAGAACCACACGTTCCGGGACCACTATCTGGAGGTCGACCTCGACCTGTCGGACGTGTTGTTCCTCGCGACCGCCAACGTCGTGGAGAACATCCCCGGCCCGCTGCTGGACCGCATGGAGCTGGTCACCCTGGACGGCTACACCGAGCAGGAGAAGGTCGCGATCGCCCGCGATCACCTGCTGCCGCGGCAGCTGGACCGGGCCGGGCTCACCGCCGACGAGGTGGCGGTCTCGGATGAGGCGCTGGGCAAGGTCGCCGCCGAGTACACCCGTGAGGCGGGCGTACGACAGCTGGAACGGGCCTTGGCGAAGATCCTGCGCAAGGCGGCCGTGCAGCTGGCCGGCGACACCGGCTCGATCAACGTCGACACGGCGGAGCTGACGGCGTACCTGGGCCGTCCGAGATTCACCCCCGAGTCGGCCGAACGGACCGCGACACCTGGCGTGGCCACCGGCCTGGCGGTGACCGGCGCGGGCGGTGACGTGCTGTTCATCGAGGCGACCGCGATGGACGGCGAGCCGGGTCTGACCCTGACCGGCCAGCTCGGCGACGTCATGAAGGAGTCGGCGCACATCGCGCTGTCCTACCTGCGCTCGCACGGCCGTGAGCTGGGGCTGGACCCGAACGTCCTGGCGGGCAAGCGGATCCACCTGCACGTCCCGGCGGGCGCGGTGCCCAAGGACGGCCCGAGCGCGGGCATCACCATGGTGACCGCGTTGGCGTCGCTGGCCGCCGGCCGCCCGGTACGCCCCGAGTTCGGGATGACCGGCGAGGTGACCCTGGCCGGCCGGGTCCTGCCGATCGGCGGCGTGAAGCAGAAGCTGCTCGCCGCGCACCGGGCCGGGCTGACCGAGGTGATCATCCCGGCGCGCAACGAGCCGGACCTGGACGACCTGCCGACCGAGGTGCGGGACGTGCTCAAGGTGCACGTGCTGGCCGACGTCGCGGACGTGCTGAAGCTGGCGCTCGCGCCGGCGCCCGCGCTCACCGCCGAAGGCGACGGCGAGCGGGACCTCGTCACCGTCTGACCCTATGGCGCTGGATCAGGGTTCCCGGTCGAATCAAGCCGCATGATTCGACCCGGAACCCTGATCCAGCCCGAACAGTCGAGCGGCCCTCTCCGGTAAGTCGTATGGTGTCTCCACCACGACCCTGGGGAGGGCCGCTTCATGCGCCGAATCGCGTATCTCGCCGCCGCTGTGCTGCTGCTCGGCCTGGGGGCCTGCACGTCGGAGGACAAGAAGCCCGAAGCCGCGCCGTCGGCGTCGGTGTCGCCCTCGCCTTCGGTTCAGGTGAGCCCGACTCCGCCCGCCGGGGCCGACATCAAGGGACCGCTCAACATCCTCATCGCGGGCATCGACAACCGGGAGAGCCAGCCGAACTGGATCCCCCGGTCGGACGCGCTGATGATCCTGCACGTCAACGCCGACTTGACGAAGGCGTACCTGACGTCGTTGCCGCGTGACCTCGTAGTGAACATCCCGGCGTTCCCGCCCGCGAAGTTCGGCGGTGAGCGCACGAAGATCACGCACGCGATGATGTACGGCTCCCGGGTTCCCGGTGTCAAGAAGCCCAGCGTCCAGCAGGGCTACCAGCTCATGGCCAAGACCGTCAGCGCGTACACGGGCATTCCGAAGTTCGACGGCGGCGCGGTGCTCACCTTCCGCGGCTTGACCAAGCTGATCGACGCGCTCGGCGGGATCGACATCTACGTCGACCAGAAGGTCGTCTCGATCCACCGGGCGCCCGACGGCAAGCCCCGGCCCAGCTGCCCGCGATGCGAGCACGGCTACTCGGGGCCGCGCATGACCTACAACGTGGGGAACATGCACATGGTCGGGTGGCAGGCCCTCGACTACGCCCGCCAGCGCTACACCAACGGCGGCGACTACACGCGCCAGCGGCACCAGCGCCAGATCATCGAGGCCGCCGTCGGCAAGATCCTCCAGGGCGACTTCCTCAGCAACCCGGCCTCCATCGACAGCGTCGTGGGCGCGCTCGGCGAGATGCTCACGGTCGTCGGGATCAAGCCTGTCGCCTTGGCGTACGCCTTGCGCAACTTGTCACCGCAGACGATCACGCAGGTCGGGTTGCCCGGCAGCGGGGCGTACAGCGGCAGCCGGTATCTCGGCGAGAACTTGTCCAGCGGCCCGCAGAAGAGTTACTTCCTGGCGCTGCGGCAGGACAAGCTGGACGCGTGGGCGGCGGCGAACAAGAAGTACGTCAACGTCGGCTCGCCGCAGGGGTAAACCAGGTTGCGCAGCTCCGGGCCGGCGTGATGTCGTTCGGCCCGTGAGTGATCTGTCCCCGGCCAACGCCGCCGCCCTGGCCCACGTCACCGGAGTCGCCCGGGCCGCCGCTCCGGCCGCCCGCGAACGCCTGCGGGATGTGCCGGACGCGGCCGAGCTGATCGGGCTCATCCGGGCGTACGGCCGGGTGACCTTGAACTTCCACCCGGATCGGATCGCCACCGGCGGGCTGACCGTCGCGGAGGCGCTCGCGGCCGACGGCCGCTATCGGAGCCAGTACGAGACCGGGATCAGCAACGGCAGCCGATCGGCGTTCCTCGGGGGCGACCGGGACGGCTGGGAGCTGTCGCTGTTCGGGGCGGCGTACCACGGGGACGGGGTGTTGTCGGCCGAGCGGCCCAAGTACGGTGCGCTGAACCTCGGCGGGTACGCCGACGGCGCCGCGCCCCGGTTCGGCTCCTGCCACGTCCGGCTGCGGCCGGAGGTCAACGACCGGTGCACCTTCACCTTCCGCGACAGCCACCTCGGGCCGGCGGACATCGGAACCATGGCCGCCTTCGAGCCGCTACTCGCCGGGTATGTGGAAGACGGCGGGTCGTTGTCGGTCGTGCGAGATCTGCCCCGTGCCGGTTTCGATCCCACGGCCGTCGGCCGGGTGCTCGACGACTACATCGAGGCCCAGGTCCACGGAGTCGTCGACCTGGCCACCGACGCCGAGGCGATCGTGGCCGACCCTTCTTTCCAGGGGACGCCGACGGAGGCGGCGCTAGCCAAGGCGGCCGCGGACGCCGGGATCGAGCTGGTGTGGCACAACGGTTTCGTCCTATCTCCGTCTGATATGGACGATGAGTTCCGGGGGCCGGAGGCGCCGCCGTTCGCCGCCGCGGTCTGTGCGCGCTATGGAGCGGAACACTTCGATGCCGAGCTGGTCGGGCGAGCCGCCCAGTCGTTGGTGCGTACGCCGGAGAGCTGGGCAGACTTCGGCCCCGAACTCGAGGTCCTCCAGTTGATCAAGTATCTTTGGCACACTCTGGTCGCATTCGGGCGACCGTATGAAAGGAACGCATGACTCTCGCGTACGACGTCACCGGTGACGGTCCCGCCCTCGTCCTGCTGCACTCCTCGGTCTGTGACCGCCGGATGTGGCAGCCCTTCGAAGCCCCCGGCTTCACCCAGATCCGCCCCGACTTCCGGGGCTTCGGCGAAACCCCGATGCCGACCAGCGAATGGAACAACGCCGAGGACGTCCTCGCCCTCGTCGACTCGCTGGGGATCGACCAGTTCTCCCTGGTCGCCGCCTCGATGGGTGGCCGGGTCGGGCTGGAGATCGCGGCCCGCTGGCCGTCCCGGGTGTCCTCGCTCGTCCTGCTCTGCTCGGCCCTGCGCGGCTTCCCCTCGACGCCGGACGCCGACGAGTTCGACGAGCAGGAGGAAGCCCTGCTGGAGAAGCGGGACCTGGAGGCGGCCGTCGAGCTGAACGTGCGTACCTGGCTGGGCCCGCTGGCGACGGACGAGACGAAGGCTCTGGTCGCGACCATGCAGCGGAACGCCTTCGAGGTGCAGATCGACGCCCCCGAGGTCGGCCCGCGTCACGAGGCGTTCGACCTCAGCGCGATCACCGCGCGTACGCTCGCCGTCTCCGGCGACCACGACTTCCAGGTCTTCACGAATATCGCCGACCACGTCGCCGAGCAGGTCCCGGGCGCGCAGCGGGTGTCGCTGGACTGGGCCGGTCACCTGCCGAGCCTGGAGAGCCCCGAGCGGATCAACCCCCTGGTGCAGGACTTCCTGCGCGGCTGACCGCCGCCTTGTCGATCACCCGCGTGCGGAGTTGATCAGGGTCCCGCGGACACGACACGCCGGCCGATCATGACCGTTAGTTCATGATCGGCCGGAAACGACGGGCGGGGCGGGCGGAGGGGGAGGGGTGTCAGGCCTCTAGGACCACGGCCAGGCCTTGGCCGACGCCGATGCAGATGGCGGCCAGGCCGTAGCCCCCTCCGCGCCGCCGCAGCTCGTAGGCCAGCTGCCCGAGGATGCGCCCGCCCGACGCGCCCAGCGGATGGCCGATGGCGATCGCGCCGCCGTTGACGTTGACGATCTCCGGGTCGAGCTGCGGCCAGCTGGCCAGGCAGGCCAGCGACTGGGCGGCGAACGCCTCGTTCAGCTCGACCGCCTTGAGGTCGGACCAGCCGATGCCGGCCCGGCGCAGGGCGGTCTCGGCCGCCTCGACGGGGCCGATGCCGAACACGTCGGGGTCGACGGCGGCCGCGCCGCGTCCGGCGATCCGGGCCAGCGGCGTGATCCCGAGCCGGTCGGCCGCTGTCTGGGAGCCCAGCAGGACGGCGGAGGCGCCGTCGTTGAGCGGTGAGGCGTTGCCCGCCGTCACCGTCCCGTCCGGGCGGAACACCGGCTTCAGCTTGGCCAGCGCCTCGGGCGTCGTGTCGGGGCGGATGCTCTCGTCGCGCTCCAGGGTCGTACCGGGGACCGGCACCACGTGGCCGGCGTAGAACCCGGCGCTCCAAGCGGCATCGGCGGCCTGGTGGCTGCGCAGGGCGAACGCGTCCTGCTCGGCCCGGCCGATCTGGAACTTGCCCGCGAGCAGTTCGGTGCTCTCCCCGAGTGACACCGTCCACTGTGGTGGCATTGCCGGGTTCACCATGCGCCAGCCGAGCGTGGTGGAGTGCAGTGTCTCGTGCCCCTGCGGGAAACCCTTGCCCGGCTTGAGCAGCACCCAGGGGGCCCGGCTCATCGCCTCCACGCCGCCGGCGAGGATCAGGTCGGCGTCGCCCACGGCGATCGTGCGGGAGGCCTGCATCGCGGCGTCGAGGCCGGAGCCGCACAGCCGGTTGACCGTCGTCCCCGGTACGCTCGTCGGCCAGCCCGCCAGCAGTGCGGCCATCCGGGCGACGTTGCGGTTGTCCTCGCCGGCCTGGTTGGCGTCGCCCAGGTAGACCTCGTCGACGGTCGCGGGATCGAGGCCGGTGCGGTCGGCGACCGCCCGGAGGACGTGCGCCGCCAGGTCGTCGGGGCGTACGCCGGACAGCGCGCCGCCGTAGCGGCCGAACGGGGTGCGGACGGCGTCGAGCAGGAAGACCTCGGTCACGCCGCTCAGCGTACGGTCCGGTGGGCTGCCTCAGGAAGAAGCGGTGGAGTGGTAGACGGCGAACACGGCCCCCTGCGGATCCTGGAGGCAGGCGAACCGGCCGGTGCCCGGGATGTCGCTGGCCGGGACGATGATCGTGCCGCCGAGCGGGTCCGCCTTCGCCACCGTGGCGTCGACGTCCGGTACGCCGAAGTAGAGCAGCCAGTTCGGCGGCACCTCGGGCGGATAGTGCCCGGCCATGTCCATCATGCCGCCGAAGTCCTCGCCGCCGAGGCCCCACTGGGTGTAGGTCTCGCCGCCCATGTCCCCGTCGGTGGCCGTCCACCCGAAGACGGTGGTGTAGAAGTCCCGGGCGGCCTTCGTGTCACGAGTTGCCAGTTCGGTCCAGACGAGGGCACCGTCCTCGTCGATCCGCTCCGAGCCCGGGAACTTCCGGCCCTGCCAGAGGGAGAAGGCCGCGCCGGTCGGATCGGTGACGAAGGAGAAGCGGCCGGAGTCGAAGATGTCGACCGGCTCCGCCAGGACGGTGCCGCCCGCCTGGCGTACCGCCTCGGTGCTGGCGTCGGCGTCGGTCACGCCGATCGACATCGTCCAGGCGACCGGCTGATCCGGCTGCATGAGCGGGGACAGCCCGCCGATCGCCGCCTCGCCGAGTTTGATCATCCCGTAGCCGCCCGCCTCCGCGCGCGGATCGGTCTCCGCGGTCCAGCCGAACAGGCCGCCGTAGAAGCGCATGGCGTCGGCGGTGTCGGAAGTCGAGAGCTCTACGTAGCAGGGCCGGCCCACCAGGGGTTTGGTCACCTTCATGGGCCGATTCTCCCAACGGCGACCGGCCCCCGCACGGCAACATGAGGATACGTCCCTGATCATTGGGGTAAATCCGAAATTCCTGGCAGAATTGGCCGCGCATGCGAGACCGGGTGATGCTGGCGTACGCCGTCGGCATGGTGGTTCTAGGTGGGGCGTTTTACGCCCTGCCATCAGCCCATGTCGTGATCTGGTCGCTGATCGGCTACGGCGCGGCGGCCGCCGTCGTCTTCGGGGTCTGGCGCAACCGGCCCCGGCGCCGGGCACCCTGGCTCTGGCTGGCCCTGGCGCTCACGACCTTCTGCTCCGGCGACCTCGCGTATGAGCTGCTCGTCCGGTTCGGCGGGCAGGAGAACCCGTTCCCGTCGATCTCGGACTTCCTCTACCTGGTCACCTTCGTCTTCCTGGCGATCGGGGTGCTCGGGCTGACCAGGTCGGGTTCCGGTGGGCAGAACCGCAGCGCCGCGCTCGACGCCATGATCGTCACCGTCGCGCTGGGTCTGCTCGCCTGGCTCTACCTGATCGGCCCGCGGCTGACCGACCCCGACCTGACCACGCTCCAACGGCTCATCTCCATCGGCTATCCGCTCGGCGACCTGGTCCTGCTGCTGGTCGGCGTACGCCTCGTCACGGCCATCCGGCCCAACATGAGCGTGCTGCTGCTCCTGGTGGGCATGGGCGGCACCCTGGTCGCCGACGTGCTCTACGGGCTGGCCCAGATCGAGGGCGACTGGTCCACCGGCGGCCCGGTCGACCTCGGCTGGATCGTCTTCTACGCGTCCTGGGGCGCGGCCGCGCTGCACCCCTCGATGGTGGAGTTGACCGAGCCCCGGATAGTGCGGCCCCGGCAGATGGGCATCCGCCACCAGATCTGGCTTTCCCTGCTGGTGCTCGCGCCACTGCTCCTGCTGCTCGCCGAGACGGTCAGCGGCCAGAGCTCCGAGTACGACGTCGTCATCGTGGTCTTCCTGGGGGCGACCCTCGTCCTCGCCCTGGTCCGCCTATTCGGCGTGATCAACTCGTATCGGCGCAACCTGATGCGGGGACGCGGGATCCGGGAGGCGAACGGGGTGCTGCTCTCGGCCACCTCCATCGCCGAGGTCGAGTCGGCGATCGGGCTGGCCGCCGCTCAGTTGCTGCCCCCGGGCGCGCCTCACCGCGTACACGTGGTCATGAACGACGGCCGGGTCCCCGATCTCTTCGCGCGCCAGACGACGGACGGTGCGCGGCTGGCCTACACGCGGACCTTGCCGCCCGAGGTGGCCGACCGGCTCGGCGGCTTCGAGATCACCTTGATCTGCCCGATGGTCCTGCCCGAGCGGTTCTCGGGCGACCCGACCATCGGCGTGCTCCTGGTGGCGGCGGACGAGGTGGCCCTCGGGCAGATCCAGATCCCGATGGAGCTGGTCGCCGGGCAGGCCGGGCTGGCCATGGAACGGATCATGCTGGGCGCGGAGGTCGCCCGCCGGGCCAGTGAGGAGTACTTCCGCACGCTCGTGCAGAACACCACGGACGTCATCCTCATCCTGGAGCCCGACGGCGACCGGGTCCGGTACGCGAGCCCGTCCGCGCTGAGTGTGTTCGGCACGGACCTGGCCGGCGTACGCCTGAGCGAACGGCTGGAGGTCAGCTCCGAGGAGCTGGCCCGCAAGCTGGCGGACTGGGACGGCGACGTGCCCGCGGACTGGTCCGTACGCCGTCCGGACGGCAGCGCGGTGCAGGTCGAGGTGACGTGCCGGGACCTGCGCGACGACCCGACCGTCGGCGGGCCGGTGCTGACCATGCGCGACGTGACCGACCAGCGGCGGCTGCAGGCCGAGCTGACCTTCCTGGCCTTCCACGACCCGCTGACCGGTCTGGCGAACCGGGTGCTGCTCAACGACCGCATTCAGGTGGCCGTCGCCATGGCGCAGGACTCCGGCGAGGTCGTCGGCGTGCTCTTCGTCGATCTCGACGACTTCAAGGTCGTCAACGACACCTTCGGTCACGAGTACGGCGACCGTCTGCTGCTGGAGGTGAGCAAGCGGCTCACCACGACGCTGCGCCCGCAGGACACCGCCGCCCGTATCGGCGGCGACGAGTTCGCGGCGTTGATCGGCGCGCCCACGGCCGAGGCGATCGACCAGGTCGCCGAACGGATCGTCGAGGTGCTCGGCGTGCCCTTCACCATCGAGGAACGCGTCGTCTCCGGGCGGGCCAGCATCGGCGTCGCGACCACCGCCGACAATCCCGACGGGCAGGACCTGCTGCGGGAGGCCGACCTCGCGCTCTACGTGGCCAAGAACGCGGGCAAGGGGCAGTGGCGGCGGTATGACCCGTCGCTACACACGGCGATGGTGCGGCGGCTGGAACTGCGAGCCGCGTTGGACGAGGCGGTCGCAGCGGGTGCGCTGACCCTGGAGTTCCAGCCGATCGTGGGGCTGCGCTCGGGGGTGACGGCCGGCTTCGAAGCGCTCGTCCGCTGGGAGCATCCCGAACACGGCCGGCTCCTGCCGGACCACTTCATCGAGGTGGCCGAGGAGAGCGGGCTCATCGTCCCGATGGGCATCTGGGTGCTGCGGCAGGCGCTCGCCGCCGCCGCGACGTGGCAGGAGGTCACGCGGGACGCGCCGTACGTCAGCATCAACGTGTCCGCTCACCAGTTCCGGACGCCCGGTTTCGTCCGCGACGTACGCCAGGCGCTGACCGACGCCGGAGTCCCCGCCGACCGGCTGATGCTGGAGATCACCGAGAGCCTGCTGCTCCGCGACGACGACGAGATCTGGGACGACCTCGTCGAACTGCGGCGGGCCGGCGTACGGGTGGCCATCGACGATTTCGGCACCGGCTACTCGTCGCTGAGCTACCTGCGGCACGTCCCGCTCGACGCGCTCAAGATCGACCGGCTGTTCACCAGCACGATCACCTCGTCCGGCCAGCAGGCGGTCCTGGTCGACGGCATCATCCGGCTCGCCTCCACTCTCGGCCTGGAAGTCATCGCCGAAGGCATCGAGCGACCGTCCGAACGCGACCTGCTGGCCCGGTTCGGCTGCCGATACGGGCAGGGCTTCCTCTACTCCCCGCCGCTGTCGGCCGCGGACGCGCTGGAATGGCTGGCTCCGTCGCTGGCCGACGCCGCCAGCTCTCCGTAGCGCCATCCGATCGCGAGCGCCATCCGGTCGCGCGCGTGGGCCGGTCGCGCGCGTGGGCCGGTCGCCCGCGTGGGCCGGTCGCGCGTTGTCCGGGATAACGCGGCCTTCCGAGCCCGCGAAAGGACGTTATCCCGGATCTGGCGATGATTGCCGCGACGGCCGCGTCAAGCGCGTTCGAGGAGGTCCAGCACCAGCGCGGCGGTCCAGCTGAACTCCGGCGTGCCGATCCCGGCACCGGTGGTCGGGTCGAAGTACTCGAAGCACCCCGACCGGTCGACCAACGACAGCATCGCCTGCCGCAGGGTCTCCGCCTCGGCGGCGTACCCGTGGCCGTCGAAGCCGCGGCGCAGCAGCCAGTTCACGTTGATCCAGACCGGGCCGCGCCAGTAGCGCAGCGGGTCGAAGTCGGGCGCCGTGCGGTCGTAGCTCGGGACCGGCAGCGGGCGCAGCCCGAATCGCTCGGAGGCGGCCTCCGCGGCCAGCGAGGCCGCGATCTCGGTGGGCAGTCCCGGCAGGATCAGCGGCATCAGGCCGTTGACGCAGCGGGCTTTCGATCGCCGGCCGGTACGCACGTCGAAGGTGTGGAACAGGCCGGTCTCGGGATCGAAGAGGCGCTCGACCATGGTCTGCGTGATCTCGGCGGCCCGTTCCCGATGCGGCCCCGGGTCGGCCCCGACGATCTGGGCGATCTCGGCCAGGGCCAGTTCGGCGTCGGCGGTGAGCGCGTTGAAGGCCGGGCACTCGACCACGAAACCGTGCCGGTCGAGCAGATCGAAGTCCTGGTAGCCGTTGTCGCGATAGGACGCCGCCAACGCGATGTATCGGGCGTAGTCGGCGTTCGTCGGCCGGTGGGTGGCGACCGAGACCTGCACGTCGCGCCGCTGGTACTGGTCGAGCACCCGCACGTCGGCCGGCAGCCGCGCGAGGGCGTCGTCCCAGGACGGGCTGTTGTCCAGACCGGACTCCCACGGATGCACGATGCTGGCCAGCCCGGCTCCGCCCGCGTCCCGCTGTTTGAGCAGGTATTCCTGCTGAGCCACCAGGCGCGGGTAGAGCCAGCGCAGCTCCTCGGCGTCCGGGGCGACCGTGTGGATCATCCGGGCGGCGAGGGCGTGGACGGGCGGCTGGACGATGCCGGTGGTCCGGATGTGGCTCGGCCCGCCGGGCAACGGCGGCACGTCCCAGAACGCGGGGCCGGGGAAGTAGTCCTTCTCGCTCACGCCCGGGTCGAAGACGATGTGCGGCACGCGACCGTCGGGCCACTGCGCGGTGAAGAGGCTGCGCAGGTCACGCCAGGCGCGGTCGGGGGCGACGTGGGCGAGTCCGATGCTGATGAACGCGGCGTCCCAGCTCCATTGGTGGGGATAGAGGGTCCGGGACGGGACCATGTGGTCGCCGGACCAGTTGCCGCGCAGAACCGATTCAGCGGTACGCCGAAGCCGGTCGAGGTCGATGGGTTGATGATCGTGATCTTCTGTGCTGGCTTGCTCCACCCCTCTCATCGTTGTGCAGCTCAGAAGGGTCCGCCAGTGGACTCGCCGTCGATCACGCTGCCGATGCGTACCCTTTTGTCCACCGAATCGGTGAAGCACGGTCGGGTGCCCGTCGGCCGCCCGCCGAAATCCGGGCCATCACCTGCCGCTGCGTGGCCGTCACGATCAACCGGCCCGGTGAACGGGGATCGGCGATCGTCGAATCCGGACAGATCGCGTGATTTCGATCACCCACTCCTCACCCCGTACGCGAGAAGAAGCAGATCTCGCTGTTGTCGGTGTCGCCCCAGACGTAGACGATCTCGTCCTCCTGAGCTCGCCACGTCTGCAGATGCTCGCCGTAGGGGGCGTACTTGAGAGTCAGGTCCTGATAGGGGTCGAGCGTCTCGGGATCGCCGAGCGACCAGGTGCCCTCGCCGTCGCCACCCACGCCTTCCTCGCCTTCGAGGCATTTCGTGAGGCCGTCGGTGCGGAAGGTCATGTCACCGTTCAGAGTGATCCTTGCGCCTTCGTCGCTGACCCACGTGCCGACGACGTCGGCCGCCTCGATGTCCGGCGACGGGCCGATCGGCGCCCAGTTTCCGCAGCAACAGGCGCATCCGCCGAGGAGCGACAGCAACGCCGCCCAGCGGGCGAGGGACACCGGCATTCGCATGCGCGCCACTGTAGGGGGCTGCGGCTTTGCGCGCTTGCCGTGCGCGTACCGCACCAAAGTGGGACAGTATTGGCATGTCGCTAGGTCAGGGCGTCCTGCGGATGACGTTCACCCGGCCCACCTGGGCGGTCGCACGCTCCTACAAGGACACAGTGCCGGTCCTCGTCGTCGACGGCGTCCGGCAATCCGTCGCAAGCTGGGCCCCCGAGGCGGTGCCCGTTCCGGCCGGACCCCATCGCCTCCGGGTGTCCGTCGTCCCCCGGGCCGGCTCCGGCAAGGAGTACGCCCCCGCCGAAGCCGCGGTCACCGTCGGCGTCGGCGCTCAGCTGTACGTCGAATACCGCGCTCCCCGGATGCCGGGTCAGGACGGCAAACTCCGCATCGTCTCCGCCAAGGCGTTCGGCGACTGACCCGAGCGGCGTCGATCACGCCGTTGTCGATCACGCCGTTAAGGAGTTGCTCAGGGCGCTCGGGACACGACACGCCGGTCGATCATGCCCGTTGGTTCATGATCGCGCGGAAAGCAGGCGGGGGAGCGGCGCGCGCGAAAGCAGCGGGCGAGCGGGGCGAAGCGGGGCGGGGAAGAGTGGGTCAGCGGAAGCCGTCGCGGAAGCGGCGGAAGAAGCCGCCTTCCATCGGCAGCGGCTTCGCCGGCGGCGGGGCCTCGGCCCGCTGCCGGGCGACCGGCTGGTCGTAGTCGGTGCGGGCGATGGCGTCGACGACCTGCGCTTCGGTGAAGTCCTCGGAGCCGGGGATGTGGGGCACGAAGCCGACCAGCATCCCGTCCCGGAGCACTTGAGCCTCCAGGCCGGCCGTGCCGTCGGTGTCCCAGAGCGCCTCGCGGCCGTCCGGCAGGGCGACGCGTACGCCGACCTTGCGGAAGCCGCCGCCCAGGGACAGGTGAGCGGGGACGCCTCGATCGCGGAGCGCGTCGACGACGCGCCGGGCCCGGTTCTCGTCCATGTCGAGGAAGATATCTCGACTGTCTGTGCGTGGGCTGTACTCTGCGTCCATGTCGCGCCTTCCGGACAGAGCACAGGTCGTCGTCGTGGGTGGCGGCGTGATCGGCACCAGTATCGCGTACCACTTGGCGAAGCTCGGCTGGACCGACGTGGTGCTGGTCGAGCGCGACAAGCTGACGTCGGGGACGACCTGGCACGCGGCGGGCCTGATGGTGACGTTCGGGTCGATGTCGGAGACGTCGACCCGCTGGCGGCAGTACAGCCGCGACCTCTACCGCGACCTGGAGGCGGAGACCGGGCTGGCCACGGGCCTCAAGCAGGTCGGGTTCATCGAGGTCGCGGCCGATCCGGGACGGCTGGAGGAGTACCGGCGCGTCGCCGCGTTCAACCGGCTGATGGGCGTCGACGTCCACGAGATCTCGCCGCGCGAGATCCACGAGCTGTTCCCGCTCGCCCGGACCGACGACCTGCTCGCGGGCTTCTATGTCGCCGACGACGGGCGGGTCAACCCGGTCGACGTCACCATGTCGCTCGCGAAGGGCGCGCGCCAGCGCGGGGTCAAGATCATCGAGGGTCTTCCGGTCACGGGTTTCCTCACGGCTCGTGGTCAGGTCCAAGGGGTACGCACACCGGAAGGCGACATCGAAGCCGAGTACGTGGTGAACGCGGCCGGCATGTGGGCCCGCCAGCTGGGCGAACTGGCCGGGGTGAACATCCCGCTTCAGGCGGCCGAGCACTACTACCTCCTCACCGAGCCGATCGCGGAGGTGCACGGCGACCTGCCGGTGCTGGAGGACCCGTCGTCCTACGGGTACTACCGCGAGGAGGGCGCCGGCCTGATGGTCGGGCTCTTCGAGACCGAGTGCGCGCCGTGGAACGTCGGCCGGATCCCGGACGGCTTCTCCTTCGGCGAACTACCGCCGGACTGGGAGCGGATGGGCCCCTACCTGGACAAGGCGATGCGCCGCGTGCCGATCACCCTCGACCGGGGCGTCAAAAAGTTCTTCTGCGGCCCCGAGTCGTTCACGCCCGACCTCGCGCCCATCATCGGCGAGGCCCCGGAGCTGCGGAACTACTTCGTGGCAGCCGGGCTCAACTCGATCGGCATCCTGACCGGCGGCGGTCTCGGCCGGGCGGTCGCCCAATGGATCGTCGACGGCCGCCCCGACTGGGACGTCACCGGCGTCAACATCGACCGGCTTCACCCGTACCAGCGGAATCCGGAGTACCGGGCGACGCGTACGGTCGAGTCGCTGGGCATGGTCTACCAGACGCACTATCCGGGCCGCTCCATGCAGACCGCCCGGGGAGCCAAGCTTTCGCCGTTCCACGCTCGGCTCGCCGCGAAGGGGGCGTACTTCAAGGACGTCAGCGGCTGGGAGAGCCCCGACTGGTACGCCCCGCCCGGGGTCGAACCGGTCGTCGAGGAGCTGTCCTGGGAGCGGCAGAACTGGTTCCCCTATTGGGAGGCTGAGCACAAGGCGGCCCGCGAGGGTGTGATCGCGATGGACATGAGCTTCATGGCGAAGTTCTTGGTGCAAGGCGACGACGCTGAGGCCGTCCTCGAGGAGCTGTCCGCCAACCGGGTCTCTACTTCGGACGGACTGCTCACCTATACGCAGTGGCTCAACGAAGGCGCGACCATCGAGGCCGACCTCACCGTGACCCGGCTGTCCCCGACGTCGTTCTGGGTGGTCGCCAGCGACACCGCGCACCGGCATGTGCTGACGCGGTTGCAGCGGTTCTGCGCCGGCCGGCACGCGTTCGTCACCGACGTCACCGGGGCGTACGCCCAGATCAACATCCAGGGTCCCCGGTCGCGGGCGCTGCTGTCCGACGTGACCTCGGCGGACCTGTCGAACGAGGCGTTCGGATATCGAGCGGCCCGCGAGATCGACCTCGGCTACGCCCGGGTCCTCTGCATCCGGATCACCTACCTCGGCGAACTCGGCTACGAGCTGTACATCCCAGCCGAGCAGGCGGTGCACGTCTACGACCGGCTCGCCGCGGCGGGGGACCGGCATGGCCTCGTCCACGCGGGCTTGAAGGCGCTGTCGAGCCTGCGGATGGAGAAGGGCTACCGCGACTACGGCCACGACATCGACAACACCGACAACGTCTACGAGGCCGGACTCGGCTTTGCGGTCGCCCTCGACAAGCCCTCGTTCGTCGGCCGCGACGCGGCGGTGGCGCTCAAGGAGGCCGGGCCGCCGATGCGCCGGCTCGTCCAGGTGCTCGTCACCGACCCCAAGCCGCTGCTGTTCCACGGCGAGGTGCTGCGGCGCGACGGCGTACCGGTCGGGTATGTGCGCGCCGCCTCCTACGGGTTCACCCTCGGCGGGGCGGTCGGCCTCGCGATGGTCGAAGCCGACCGTCCCATCACCGCCGCGTACCTGGACGACGCCGAGTGGAGCGTGGAGATCGCGGGCTCGATCCACCCCGCGCGTGTCTCCCTCCGCCCCCTCTACGACCCCACCAACTCCCGCATCAAGTCCTGATCATTGCGCCAGCCATGCTGTAACGCGAGGCGATTCGCCCCTTTCAACAGCATGGCTGACGCAATGATCACGTGAGGCAGCGCACGTGGGGCAGCTCACGCGGGGCAGCTCGCGGTGCCACCGTTGGCGACCGAGCGGATCGTCGAGCTGTCCCGGATCGCGCGGAAGTTCGCCGTGTACGCGTCGAATACTGTGCTGTCCTCGAGCTGCAGGATGGCCTCGTCGGCCTGCCGCAGCGAGTTCGTGCTCCAGTTGTGGCTGCCCGTCCACACGATCTTCCGGTCGGGCTTGTCGTAGTAGACCCCCTCGACCTCGAAGTACTTCGAGTGGATCCAGATCGAGTCGGTGTCGCAGTAGTACTTGACCGCCGGCCCGTGATAGCTCCCGGCCGTCGCCAGCAGCTTCTTCATGGCACTGACTTCGAGGTCGGAGCCGGGGTGGTAGGTCTCGACGACCTCCACGTAGCAGCCGGCCGCGTCCAGGTCCCAGAGTTTCTTGGCCAGATAGTCCCGGCTGAAGATCGACATCGCGACCCGGATGATGGTCCGGTGGGTGCCGTCCTGCGTACCGACGACCGAGTTCCCGAAGCAGTCCACGTTGGACAGAATCGTGTAGATCGTGTCCTCGGCCGGGTTCTGGTAAGGACTCGTCCCCGACTGCTCCTGGCGCGGGTAGAAGAAGATCTTCGAGTTGCCCGCCTGCAGCGGCGTACGCGTGTCGTAGTAGTTGTTGTTGACGACCCGGCCCTTGAGATCGTCGAAGTAGCCGTTGTAGTAGTCGTACGCGGCGGCGTTGCCGACCAGGATCAGCGCGTTGTTCCAGCCGCCGAGCCCGTCGCGCCCGTTGTGCAGGTTGGCCGACGACTGCACGACGACGTTCGACGCCCCGCCCGTGCTGGAGAACAAGAAGAACTTGTTGTGGTTGATGGAGTCGACGCTGCCCAGGACACGACTGCCGATGCACCCGCGACCGGCGGGGCAGGCGAGCGCCCAGCTCGCCGCGCTCAATGACGTGCCCAGCTCGGCGGTCAGCGACGGCCACAACGCCTCGGCGGTCTCCCGGCCGTCGAAGATGACCTGGACGTTCACCCCGCGCTGGTGCGCCGCGATCAACGCGTTCGGGATCGTCGCGTCGTCGGCGTAGTACATCGCCATCCGGATGCGTGACCCGGCCGGGGCGGTGCCGATCAGCTCCACGATCTTGTTCTGCAGCAGCGCCTTGTCCGCCGCGGTGCCGGTCGGATTGTTGAAGACCGCGCTCGTCACCGGGGCGGCCAGCGCACCCTGCGGTGCGACAAGAGTGCTCACGGCCAGGAGCGCCGCGAACGTCAGACTTTTCCATTTATTCATGGGTGGTAGTAGACTGCGTCATCCGCGTTAACGGCAATGACGGGAAATTCCCGCGTACGCTGACAGGCGAAAAGTTTGATCTCAACCTAGGTTGAGGTTCAACGCTGGACGCATGACGACACTGATCATCGGCGCGACCGGCAACGTCGGCCGTCACCTGACCGCTTCCCTGGCCCGGACCGAGCTGCCGGTCCGGGCGCTCACCCGCCGTCCCGACGCGGCCGGCTTCCCGGCCGGGGTGCAGGCCGTCGGCGGCGACCTGACCGATCCGGAGTCACTGCGCGTGGCGCTGGACGGCGTGGACTCGGTCTTCCTGCTGTGGCCGTTCCACTCGGCCGACGGAGCCGCGCCCGTGATCGAGACGATCGCCAAGTACGCCCGCAAGGTGGTCTACCTGTCGGCGTTCTCGGTCCGCGACGACGTGAGCCCGGCGGAGAACGGCGTCTGGGGCGAGGTCGAGGACCTCATCCGCCGTTCGGGCGTCGAGTGGACGTTCCTGCGTGCGGGCGGATTCGCGACGAACGCCCTCGGCTGGGCGGCCCAGATTCGCGCCGGAGACGTCGTCCGAGCCCCGTATGCCGGGGCGCAGCGGTCGCTCCTCCACGAGGCCGACATCGCCGCCGTCGCCGTCGCCGCGCTGACGGAGGAGGGCCACACCGGGCAGAGTTACATCCTGACCGGCCCCGCCACGATCAGCCAGGCCGACCAGGTACGCGTCATCGGGGAGACGATCGGCCGCCCCCTGCGGTTCGACGAGCAGCCGGTCGAGGAGGCCCGGGCGCAGATGGTGGCGGCGTGGGGTAACGAGGAGTTCGTCGACCGGGCACTGGCGCACTGGGCGTCCATCGTCACCACACCGGAGCCGGTGGTCGACACCGTCGAGCGGCTCATCGGGCGGCCGGCGCGGACTTTCGCCGAATGGGCGGCCGACCACGCGGCCGACTTCCGCTCGACCGGTACGCCGCCGGCCTGAGCGAAAGGCCCGGCCGAGCGTCCGGTGTAGAGCGCTCGGCCGGGCCGGGAGGAGGGCCGCTGCAGCTATGGCGGAAGTCAGCGGACCTCGGTCAGGCCCAGGTAGAGGACCTGGGGATAGGCCGGGTTGAAGCTGATCGCGTTGATGCCGTCCTGGCCGCTGTGCCCGGTCGACAGCCGCCCGGTGCCCGCGTCGTACGCGTACAGGTCGGTGCCGTAGTTGGCGAACCAGGTGCCGTACTCGAAGTAGACGACGTCCGGGTCCGTCGGATGGGGAGCGAGCGGCACGCCGTTCGTGAGGGTCACCGTGGCCGGGTCGTGGTCCACCGCGACGGTGAAGGTCCGGCCGCCGTCGGTCGACCGCCACAGGTGTCGGCCCTGCGCGCGAGTGTTGCCTGCGTCCAGTTCGGTGGTGTCGAGCCCCTCGGCCCAGACCACGTTCTCGTCGGCGGGGGAGACCGCGACGCTGAAGATGTTGATCCGGTGGTTCGGTTCGGCCGACAGCCTGGACGAAGTCCAGGTGAGCCCGCCGTCGAAGGTGGTGTACACGCCGTCGCTGCTGGTGCCGAGCACGATGTGGTCGAGGTTCCGGCCGATCGAGCCCTCGTAGCCCCAGATCCACCAGCCGAGCACCGGCTGCGGAGTCACGCCTCGGCGCTGGAAGGACAGCCCGCCGTCCACCGAGTCCAGCACGACCCCGGTGGAGGTGACCGCCCGCAGGTGCTTGCCGTCGACGGCGAGGGCGAGCAGGTTGCCGACGTCGGCCGACGGAATCCGCGGCAGTTCGGTCACCTTGGTCCCGTCGACGCGGTAGAGCAACTCGTCGTTCGCCCGCGACCACACGTACGCACTCGCCCCGCCCGCCGCGGTGATGGCGTACGGGGGCTGACCGGCCAGCGTGGCGATCGGGGTCCAGCTGCAGCCCGCGTCCCGGCTCTGCGAAAGCTTGCCGAAGTCGTCCACTGCCAGCAGAGTGTTCGGCGCGGCGAGCGCCTCGATGTCGGAGACCACGGTGACCGGCCGCAACTCGGTCGCCGTCCGGGTCAGGTAATGGCCGTCACTCCACGTGAAGGTCAGGGCGCCCGAGCCACCGGTCACCTGCCCGCACGCCGGGACGGTCCAGGTGGGCGCGGCCTGCGCCGGAGCGCCGCCGACGACGGTGCTCATCAGGAGGAGGGCGCCGAGGGCGCCCGTGAGGATTGCGTTCTTTCTGCGTACCACTGGATCTTGATATCCGGTCCGGGCCTGGCGCGTAAAGGCGAACCGGTGGCAGGATCCTGCCGTGTCGGCAACAGGCCACCGTGGGAGGTACGCGATGCTCGAGGCCCTGGGGGTTCCCGCCGAAGACGAGGCGCTCTATCGGATGCTGTTGCGAGAACGCGGACTCACGCCCGCCGAGCTGACCGAGCGAGCCGGGCGCGGCGCGCGGGCGGTCCGGCAGTCGTTGCACCGCCTCGCGGAGTGCGGCCTGGTGAGCCGGCTCGCCGGGCGACCGACCCGATACGTGGCGGCGCGGCCGGACACGGCGGTGGAGGCGCTGATCGCACGACGGCAGCAGGAGTTGGCGGCGACGAGGCAGGCCGCGCAGCTGCTGCTCGCCGACCTGCCCGCGGATCGGCGGCATCGGCCCGAGGAGGAACTGGAGATCGTCTTCGGCCGCGAGGCGGTGGCGACGCGATTCCAACAGTTGCAGCAGTCCACCCGGCACGAGCTGCTGGTGCTGGACCGGCCCCCGTACGCCCAGAATCCGAGCGAGCCGAACCCGGGCGAGAACGATCTGCTGAGCCGGGGCGTACGCCTACGCGGCATCTACGCGCCGGAGGCCCTGGAACTGCCGGGAGCACTGCGGTTGATCCGGGCGGCGGTCGACGCCGGTGAGGAGGCGCGCGTCTGCGACGACGTGCCGCTGAAGCTCGCCATCTCCGACCGGTCCGCCGCGATCCTGCCGTTCACCGCCGACCGGGACGCGATGGTCGACAGCGCCCTCGTGGTGTACGCGTCCACTTTGCTCGATGCGCTGATCCGGCTGTTCGACCTGCTGTGGAACGTCGCCGTGCCCGTCTTCGCAGCCGACCCCGCCGCGCCCGACTCGGACCTGGTGGCCCTCCTGGCGGCCGGGTTGAAGGACGAAGCCGTCGCGCGGCAGCTCGGCGTCAGTGTGCGTACGGTGCATCGGCGGACCAGCGAGCTGATGGAGCGCCTGGGTGCGCGTACGCGGTTCCAGGCCGGGCTCGCCGCCGCTCGAGCGGGCCTCTTGTGACGCACCGATTCGCGTGATCATTGCGTCAGCCATGCTGTTGATTCGGGCATTTCGCAGCACGAAACAGCATGGCTGGCGCAATGATCACGCCCGAGGGGTGGCGTGAGCGAGGGGCGTCACGAGAGCCAGCCGAGTTCGTGGGCGCGCCAGCCGAGCTGGAGACGAGACTGCGCGCCGGCCACCGCCATCAGGTGCTGCACCCGGCGTACCACCGTGCGGCGGCTCAGACCCAGCCGCGCCCCGGCGGCCTCGTCGGTCATCCCGGCGATCAGCAGCGAGAGCAGCTTCCGGTCCTCGGCGGTCAGTTCGCCGAGCGGCGTCACTTCGCCGGTGCCGGTCAACGCCAGCGGGCTCGCCGCCGCCCAGACCGTCTCGAAGAGGGCGACGAGCGCGTCCAGCAAGGCACAGGGGTGCACGAGGACGGCCGAGTCCTGGGCGGCGTCGGTCCACACCAACGGCAGCAGGGCCAGCGAATGGTCGGCGATCGCCAGCTTCGTCGGCACCGCCGGGGCCAGCCGGGCCTGCTCGCCGACGCGTACGTGCTCGCCGATGGCGGCCAGGAAACCCGGCTCGGACAACGCCTCCACGGTGTACACCGCCCGGTAGACGACCTCCGGTCCCCGGGTCAGCTGCACATCGTTGACCTGGCTCGTCGCGGCGTACGGGGGTGTCACGAGCACACGCATCTGCGTACGCGCCTGGGCCTGCACCCGCTCGAAGGCGCGCTGCACCCCCGTACGCCCCTGGACGATCTCGATCAGCTCGGCGGTGCTCTTCGACGCGGTGGCCTCCCTTGTCTGGGCGGCGAGCTGTTGGGCAGCCTCCCGGGTGCGGTCGAGTTCGGCGTGCTGCCGCTGGATCAGCTGGTCGATCGCCTCGTCCGGCGGCACCGGGACGACGAGGCCGTGCGGCGGGGGAGTGCGGTGCACGAGGCCTTTGCGATGCAGGCCGCTGACGGCTCGGGTGATCTGCGCCGTCGTGCGACCGGCGCGGGCGGCGAGTTGATCCAGCGTGGCGCTGCCCTGCCGCAGCAACGCGAGGTACGCCGATTCTTCGGTGGCGGTGAGCCCGGCGGGTTCCAGCATGTGACCTCCTGCCGTCGCGGCCGGACCGTTGATCATGGAGTTTCCAGTCCGGCACGCCGTCGAGACCGCAGTCAACTCCATGATCAACGGCGAGGGACGGGGGTGAGACGCGAGAGAGCCGAAGGGGGTTCCCGGCAAAACGGTGGCGCAGTTGCGCCACGGCGCAGCTGCGCCGCCGAATGATCTTTCCCCGGCGATTACCAGGTGTAACACTCACGATCCGTTGTCGCAGCCTGGGGAGGAGCGTCGTCGTGAGGTCATTACGCGCTGTAGTCGCAGTCGCCGTCGCGCTGGCCCTCAGCGGAACCAGTGCCATGGGCAGCGCCCAGGCGGCGAGCGGCGTCCAGACGGCCGCCGGTCCACAGCAGACCAAGATCGTCACGCTGATCACCGGGGATCGCGTACGCCTGTCGACCGTCCAAGGCAGACCCGTGGTGGGAGTCGAGTCGGAGGGCAGGGGCTACCAGCTCACGACCCGCGACGGCGACACCTACGTCGTCCCGGTCGACGCCCTGCCCCACGTGGCGGCGGGTCGCCTGGACGAGCAGCTGTTCAACGTCACCGAACTCGCCGCGGCAGGCTACGACGACGCGTCCCGATCGTCGTTGCCGCTGGTGCTGATGCCCCCGGCGGGCGGGACGCCGGCCGTGCCGGCCAATCCGCCAGGCGCCGCCCGCCGGGCTCTCCTGCCGAGCATCAACGCCGTCGCCGTCACCGAGGACAAGGCGCGGGCTCGCGAATTCTGGCGCGGCCTGACCGCACGCTTCGCCCAGCCCGGCTCGCTGACCCGCGCCGGCGACGTCGGCCGGGTCTTCCTCGACCGCAAGGTACGCGCGGCACTGGCCGACAGCGTCCCGCAGGTCGGTGCGCCGCAGGCCTGGGCGGCCGGCTACACCGGCAAGGGCGTCACCGTCGCCGTCCTCGACACGGGGTACGACCCGACGCATCCGGATCTGGCGGGCCGGGTGGCGGCGGCCAAGGACTTCACCGGCGAAGGGTCCGCCGTGGACACCAACGGCCACGGCACCCACGTGGCGGCGACCGTGGGCGGCAGCGCGCGGAATCCCGGCGGCCAGCTGAACGGCGTCGCGCCGGAGACGAGACTGATCGTCGGGCGGGTCCTCGACGGCAGCGGCTCCGGCGACCTCTCCTGGGTCATCGCGGGCATGGAATGGGCCGTCGCCCAGGGCGCCCGGGTGATCAACCTCAGCCTGGGCGCGGGAGAGAGCGACGGCACCGATCCGGTCAGCGAGGCGGTCGACAACCTCACCGCGAAGTCCGGCGCGCTGTTCGTCGTGGCCGCCGGCAACGCCGGGCCCGGCGAGGCGTCCGTGCAAGCCCCGGGCGCGGCCGCCCAGGCGCTCACGGTCGGCGCGGTCGACAAGTCCGGCCAGCTGGCGGCGTTCTCCGGGCGTGGTCCCCGGCCCGGCGACGCCGCCGTCAAACCCGAGGTCACCGCGCCCGGCGTCGGCATCGTCGCCGCCCGGGCCGCCGGGACCTCGGCCGGCGAACTGATCGACGACAAGTACACCTCACTGTCCGGGACGTCGATGGCCACGCCGCATGTGGCGGGCGCGGCGGCGATCCTGGCGCAGCAGCATCCGGAATGGCGGGCCGCCCAGCTCAAGGCGGCGTTGGTGAGCACCGCGCAGCCGCTCGCCGGTCCGGCGATCGCGATGGGGACCGGCCGGATCGACATCGCCGCCGCGATGCGTCAGCCCGTCCTGGTCAGCACCGGCTCGATCATCCTCGGGCACGTCGACTGGACCGGGTCGGCCCGGCCGGACACGACCAGCACGGTGACCTATCGCAACACGTCCAGCGCTCCGATCACGCTCGACCTGAGCGCGAGCGCCGTCGCCGACGGGGCGAAGCAGGCCGCCCTGACCGTCAGCCCGGCTCGACTCACCCTCCCGCCGAACGGCTCCGGCACTGCCACCCTGCGGCTCGACCCGGATCACACCTCCGGCGGCGTCTACACCGGACAGATCGTCGTCCGGACCAGTGGCACTGCTTTACGCGTACCAGTCGGATTCGAGGTGGCCGGACCCACCCACAAGCTGACGGTGAGCGCGGTCGGCCGGAACGGCAAGCCGGTCGGCGCGTTCAGCCAGGCGCAGCTGTGGAACCTCGACACGGGCGAGCTGCTGCGCGGCATCGTCGGCGCGGAGGCCGCGACGCTGGACGTGCCGTCGGGCCGATATGCGCTGATGGTGTTCGCGTTCACCGTGGACGACGGCGACTGGCCGCGCGAGCTGACGGTGCTGGGCCGGCCGGAGCTGACCATCGGCGGGGACACCAGCCTGAGCTTCGACGCCCGGCAGGCGGTCCCGATCAGCGTGCGCACCCCCGAGAACGCCCAGGTACGCGACGCGACGGTCGCCTGGCAGCGCGTCGTCGGCGACAAGTCGATCATCACCGGGTTCGGGTTGAACCCCCGCATCACGACGAGGTTCTCGGCGACTCCGACGGCGCGGGTGGCCGACGGGACGTTCGAGTTCACGACGCACTTCGAGCTGGGCGAACCGCCGTTGACCGTCGCCGCTCAGGGACGCGAGCTGACGCCGGCGCCGGTCGCGAACACGCCGTCTCTCGACGGCACCCACGCGCTGGCGATCACCTCTGAGGTGGCTCAAGCGCGCGGAAAGGCGCTGCTGGTGAAGGCGCCGATGGGGGAACCCGTCGATCTGAGCGCGGCCGAGCGGGCCGGGGCGGCGCTGGTGCTGCTGCACTCCGGTGACCCGTCGTACTACGAACCGTTCACCGAAGGATCAACGGTTCCGACCTATGCGCTGCAGGAGGAGGACGTCGCCCGGCTCGGCCGGACCGTCCGCGTCACCGGTACGCCGACCAGCCCGTACGCGTATCAGGTGCTGCTGCCGGAACGCGGACGCATCCCGGCGAACCTGACCTACGACACTCGCCGTCTCCCGACGGCCACCGTACGCAGTTCGTTCCACGGCGCACTCGACAGCCGTGCGACCGAAGGCCGCTACGCGATCACCCCGACGGCTTTGGCGGCGTACTCGGCGTTCCGGGTGGTGCCGACGCCGTCGGAGCGCGTGGATCACCTGACCGTCGGCACTCGGGGGAACGAGATCACCTGGCGGCACGAGGCGTCGGCCGACATCTCCGCCTGGTACGCCCAAGGCACGGTCACCGGGCTCGCCCGCACCTACCGGGCCGGGGAGCGTACTTCGGAGGACTGGTTCGGGGCGCTGTCCCGCCCGGCCATGCCCGCCGTCACCGCCTCGTACGCCCTCGGCGCACCGGCCAACCGGTCGCACGACGCACTCCGGATCGCGATGCCCCAATGGGCCAACGGCTCCGGCGACCAATACGGCTGGCTCGACGGCGGCGACCGCTCCCGGCTCACGCTGACGCGCGACGGCGTCACCCTGCTCGACACGTCGGCGGTGACGGCCCAGGTCACGGTGCCTGCGGGGAAAGCCACCTACCAGCTGGGCCTCGACGTCCAGCGGGACCAGCCGTGGTGGACCACATCGACCGCCACTAGCACGAAGTGGACGTTCCAGTCCGGTCGCCCCGACGGGATCGCTGTGCTTCCGTTGCTGCAGGCGGCGTACTCGGTGGGCACCGACCTCCGCAACACTGTGCACGCGCGGCACGCGTACCCGCTGGTGATCCGGCCCGGCTACCAGCCCGGGGTCACCCTCCGCGGCCCGCTCGACGTCCGCGCCGCCATCTCCGCCGACGACGGCCGCACCTGGCACCCGCTCACCGGCCGCCGCGCCGCCGACGGGACGGTCACCCTCCTCGTCCCGGCGGTCGCGGGCTACGCGTCGGTCCAGGTCACGATCACCGACTCCGCGGGAAACCGGCTCGACCAGACCATCACCCGAGCGTGGGCGGTCACCCTCCACTAAGGGGTACGCAGAGAGCAGCGCCCCGCGTCGCATTCCATGATCAGGGTCATTTCTGGGTTGCCATAGCGACATGGAATTGACCATGATCATGGAAATCGGCCGAAGCCGCAGCCGAAATCGTCAGGTGGGTGGAGGGAGCGTCATCGAGAAGGTGTCGCCGACCCGGGTGAACCCCAACCGGGTGAAGTACGCCGAGAGAGCGGGCCGAGCCGGGACGACCACGGTGTGGAAGCCCCGATCGGTGAACATGTGGCTCTGCCGGTAGACGAATTCGCCCGGGGTGAAGTCGCGGTACTTGGGCGTGACGTAGTCGAGGTCGACTACGGCGACTCCGTTGCCGCCGTCGTGGAGGATCACCACGCCGACGGTCTCGTCTCCGCGTACCACCAGGAAGGCCGCACCGGTGCCACGGAGCCGGAACCCGGGGTTGAAGCGCGCGATGTCCGCGCCGTGCACGGTCAGCACGTGCGCGAGGTAGACGTCGTCGTTCGCGACCTGGACCACCGAGTAGACCTCGTCGGAATGGCGGGTCCGCAGGAGCTTGACCAGGAAGTAGATGTTGATCACCGCGAGTGCGGTGTTGAGGCCGACCATCGGCCAGACGCCGAGTGCCCAGTTGAACCCGATCAGGACGAAGCAGCCCACCAGGTTGATGGCGCGCAGGCGCAGGATGCGGGTTTGCAGCAGGGACCAGACCAGCAACGCCGAACCGATCCAGCCGACGGCGTCGAGCCAGCTCACAGGGCTGAGCGTAACCGCCGGGAGGCCTAGAGTGTCGGCATGCCCCTCCGACGGCGACCCGTGGACCTGCTGTTCGTGGTCTTCTTTCTGATCAACCTGGGCTTCGTGACCTACATCGTGGACATCGAGCAGCTCATCATCGCCGACCCCGCCCACTTCGCCGCGCCGTTGTGGCCGCCGGGTCCGCTGCTCGACCTGATCCACTGGTACGGCGACACCTACGACCCTCTGCTGATGGCCCGTCCGCCCTGGTGGAAGGCGACCATCTGGATCGACGTGCTGCTGTTCGGGCCGTTCTACCTCGCGGCCGTCTACGCTTTCGTCCGCCGCCGGAACTGGATCCGCGTTCCCGCGTTGGTCTGGTCCGGAATGATGCTCTCCAACGTGCTCATCATCTTGATGGAGGAGCGCTACGGCCCGCACGCGACGCCCGACTTCGGCTTCGTGCTCGCGGTCAACCTGCCGTGGCTGCTCATGCCGTTCGCGATGATGGCCCGGATGCGGAAGGAACCCTGGTGACGTTCGCCGAACGATATGGGCCGTGGGCGCTGGTGGCGGGCGCGTCACAGGGGATCGGGGCGGCGTTCGCCCGGGAGTTGTCGGCGCGCGGGCTCGGCGTCGTGCTCGTCGCCCGCCGTCCCGCCCTCGACCTGCCCGGTCCCAAGATCGAGGTGGCCGCCGACCTGGCCACGCCGGAGGGGATCGAGGCCGTCGTGGCGACCGTCTCCGGGCTGGAGATCGGCCTGCTCGTCGCGAACGCGGCGCTCTCGCCGATCGGCCCGTTCGCCACGAGTGACCCCGCTGAACTCAGCCGCGCGATCGACCTCAACGTCCGCGCGCCCATGCTGCTCGCGCGCCACTTCCTGCCCGCGATGCAGGAGCGCGGGCGGGGCGGGTTCGTCGTCATGTCCTCGCTCGCGGGGGCGCAGGGTTCGCCCAATCTCAGCTTGTACGCCGGAACGAAGGCGTTCGGCGCGGTGTTCGCCGAGGGTCTGTGGGCCGAGTTGCGTACGTCGGGTGTGGACGCCGTCGCGTGTGTGGCCGGGGCGGTCAGCACTCCGGGGCTGGCGGCCTCGACGGCCAAGCCCGCCCCCGGGACGGTCACGCCGGAACAGGTGGTGGCGGCGGCGCTGGGCGCGTTGGGCAGGCGACCGCGGGTCGTCCCGGGCGCGCTGATGAAGGTGTCGTCCGCCGTGCTGAACCGGCTGCCTCGGCGTACGGCGATCTCGATCATGGGCCGGGCGTCGAAGGATGTCCTCGGGTCGTGACCTCGATGTCGAGGCATCGACGTCTTGCGTTGGATCTATCTGTTAGATAGGTTACCTATCTATGACCAGGTTTGGCGCAGTACTCGCGATCCTGCTGGCTGTCCCCCTGTCGCCGGTGACCCCGGCGGCCACCGTCGTCACCTTCGCCGCTGTGGTGCCGGCTCCGGTGAGCTCGGTTCCCGCGGCCGGCGTCACCTACCAGCTCACCTCGGCGACCACTGTGTACGCCGAACCGGGCTCGGCCGCCGCCCAGGCGGTGGCGACCCTCCTGGCGACCCAGTTGCGGCGCTCGACCGGGTACGCCCTCCCGGTGGCCGACGCGCCCGGTTCCAGTCCCGGCGACGGCATCTCGCTGCTGCTCTCCGGCGCGCCCGCGACCGTCGGCCCCGAGGGATATCAGCTCACCGTCGCGGCCAACGCCGTCGCGATCCGCGCCCTGCAACCGGCCGGGCTCTTCCGCGGCCTGCAGACGCTGCGGCAACTGCTGCCGCCGGAGGCCGACGCGGCGACCGTCCAGGCGGGACCCTGGCCCGTGCCGGGCGGCACCATCGTCGACTATCCGCGGTTCGCGTACCGAGGGATGATGCTGGACGTCGCGCGGCACTTCTTCCCGGTGGCCACGGTCGAGCGGCTCATCGACGAGATCGCGCTCTACAAGATCAATACGCTGCATCTGCACCTGTCCGACGACCAAGGCTGGCGGATCGTCATCGACTCGTGGCCGAACCTGGCGGCGTACGGGGGCAGCACATCGGTCGGCGGCGACCCCGGCGGCTATTACACCAAGGCCGACTACCAGGCGATCGTCGCGTACGCGGCGTCCCGGTACATCACCGTGGTGCCCGAGATCGACATGCCCGGCCACACCAACGCCGCCCTCGCCTCGTACGCCCAGCTCAACTGCAACGGTGTCGCTCCGAACCTCTACACGGGCACCAACGTCGGGTTCAGCTCGTTGTGCGTACCGCTGGAGCTGACCTACACCTTCGTCGACGACGTGATCCGGGAACTCTCGGCGATCACCCCCGGGCCGTACGCCCACATCGGCGGGGACGAGGCGTCGTCCACGACGGCCGCCGACTACACCTACTTCATGAACCGGGCGCAGAACATCGTCGCCGCGCACGGCAAGACGGCGATCGGCTGGCACGACATCGTGAAGTCCGACGAGCTGCCGTCGACCGTCGCCCAGTTCTGGGGCACGACCAGCTCCGACAGCAACGTCGCGGCAGCCGCCGCCAACGGCACCAAGGTGCTGATGTCCCCGGCGAACCTCGCGTACCTGGACATGAAGTATGTCCGCAAGACCAAGCTCGGCCAGACCTGGGCCGGGCTGATCGAGGTCGACAAGGCGTACAGCTGGAATCCCGGGGCATACCTGACCGGGGTCGGCGAGGCGTCGGTGCTCGGCGTCGAAGGTCCGCTGTGGACCGAGACGATCCGCACCGCCGCCGACATCGACTACATGGTCTTCCCCCGGCTGCCCGCGCTGGCGGAGCTGGGCTGGTCGCCCTGGAGTACGCACAACTGGACGGCGTTCGCCACCCGCCTCGGCGCGCAGGGACCACGCTGGAAGGTCATGGGCGTCAACTACTACCACTCGCCGAAGATCACCTGGCCCACCGGATCGTGAGGAGGCGGTACCTGTGAAGCCCGCGTTGCGATTGTTTGCGGTGGCGGTGTTTCTCATCGCCTTGGTTCCGGTCGGCCCGACGGCGGCCGACGGAGCGACGGTCGGCTCGACCGAGCTGAAATCGGGCTGGGCGCTGCGCTCGGCCACCGGCCTGGCCGACACCGGCGGGACCATTTCCCAGGTCGGCTACTCGACCTCGGGCTGGAACCCGGTCACGCTGCCCTCGACCGTGCTGGCCGGGCTCGTGGCGAACAACGTCTACCAGAACATCTACTTCGGCCAGAACCTCAAGAACGTGCCCGACCTGACCGGGCAGGACTGGTGGTTCCGCGGTGAGTTCACCGCCGCCGCGGCCGCCGCCGATCAGGCGTACTGGCTGCGGTTCGGCGGCATCACCTATCGGGCGCAGATCTGGCTCAACGGCGTCCAGCTCGACGGGAACGCGGTCGGCTCGCTCGCCGCGCACGAGTACAACGTGACCTCGGCGATCCGCCCCGGTCAGACCAACGCGCTGGCCATCCGGGTCACCCCGGCCAAACCGGGCTGCGGCGACCTGTCGTTCTGCACGGTCGACTGGAATCCCGAGGTGCCCGACATGAACGCCGGGCTCTGGGGCAAGACACGGCTGGAGACCACCGGCCCGGTGGCCCTGCGGGATCCCTACGTCAAAACCGTGCTGCCGTTGCCCGCGACGAACGCGGCCGACCTGACGGTGTACGCCGACGCCGTCAACGCCACAGCCGCGCCCGTCACCACGACCGTCACCGGGACGATCAGCAAACCCGGCCAGCCGACCGTGACGGTCAGCCAGACGGTGACCCTGGCGGCGGGGGAGCGCCGAGAGATCGCCTTCGACCCGGTGGCGTACCCGCAACTGCACCTGACCAACCCGGTGCTGTGGTGGCCCTACCAGTTCGGCTCCCCCGAGCAGTACCAGCTCAGCCTGACCGCCGCCGTCGGCGGGTCCACCTCCGACACCAAGAGCACGGCCTTCGGCGTACGCCAGATCACGGACTATCGGACGACGGTCAACGGCACCTCCTTCGTCGGCTACCGGATCAACGGGCAGAACATCCTGTTCCGGGGCGGCGGCTACATGTGGGACATGCTCCAGCGCTGGGACACCAAGACGAACGCGGCCCACGTCCGCTACGTCAAGGAGATGGGGCTCAACACGATCCGGCTCGAAGGCACCCTCGGCAACGAGGAGCTGTACGACCTCGCCGACGCGGCCGGCGTCCTGATCATGCCGGGCTTCACCTGCTGCAGCGCCTGGGAGAACGACTCCGGCTGGACCGCCGAGCAGACCCAGGTCGCCCAGGCCTCGCTGGAGACCCAGCTCCGGTCGCTTCGCGGGCACCCGAGCGTCTTCGTCTGGGCGTACGGGAGCGACCAGCCGCCGACCGCGGCGCATCTGACGGCGTACAAGTCGATCGCCACCCGCCTGCACTGGCAGAACCCGACCCTGGACAACGTCGCGACCTGGTCGAACTCGAACGCGGGCATGAAGATGGACGGCCCCTACAAGTGGGCGCCGCCGGTGCTCTGGTGGGACACGACCAAGAACGGCAGCGCCTTCGGGACCACCGGTGAGGAGGGCACCGAGGCGCCGCCGCCGCTGGAGAGCCTGCAGAAGTTCATCCCGGCCGGTGAGCTGTGGCCGATCGGGACCACCTGGAACTATCACGCGGGCAAGCCGGGCAGCGTGTTCGACAACATCAGCCTCTACACCAACGGCCTCAACCGCCGGTATGGCACCGCCACGAGCGCGGCCGACTACGCGCTCAAGGCCGAGCTGATGAACTACGAGAACACGCGCAGCTTCTTCGAGGCCTGGAACTCCCACGAGTACAGCCAATCCTTCGGCACCATCTTCTGGATGCTCAACAGCGCCTGGCCGTCGGTGCACTGGAACCTCTACGACTACTACTTCAAACCCGGCGGCGGCTTCTTCGGCGCGAAGAAGGCCGACGAGCCGGTGCACATCGCGTACGACTACGCCACGAAGAAGGTCTTCGTGGTCAACTCGACGCTGACCGCCCGCCCCGGGCTGACCGCGACGGCGACCCTGCACACCATCCCGAATCTGGCGACGGTGTCGACCACGACCGCGCCGATCACCGCCGCGGCCAACGCCTCGACGCAGGCCTTGACGGTGCCCACCCCGAACGGGTTGAGCCCGACCTACTTCCTGCGCCTGCAACTCAAAGACAGCACCGGCGCCGTGGTCAGCAACAACCTCTACTGGTACTCGACCACCCCGGACGCGCTGGGGAACAAGAGCAACTGGTACTCGACGACGACCAAGACCTTCGCCAACCTGACCGGCCTGAGCAGCCTGCCGGCCAACCCCTCCGTCACGACCGCCGTCTCCCGGTCGGTCGCCGGCGGGCAGGAGACCGTCACCATCACACTGACCAACACCAGCGCGACGAACCTCGCGTTCTTCCTGCGTCCGGAGGTCACAGCGGGCAACGGCGGAACCGAGGTCCTGCCGGTCACCTACACCGAGAACTACGTCTCGCTCTGGCCCGGTGAAACCACCACCATCACGGCGGCGTACGCCACGGCCGACCTCGGCGGGCAAGCGCCCTACCTGCGACTCCGCGGATACAACGTGCCGACGGCGGTCGTGCCGATCCCCTAGTCCCCGGGGGAATGGGAGGTCCGGGCGGGCTGCGGCGCGGCAGCCCGCCCGGTACCCTGCCGCGGTGGATGAGGATCTTGTCGCGCTGATCGTGCTCACCGTCGTGTCGGTCCTGCTCGCGACGGCGATCCGCATCGTCGCGCAGCGTCTCTGGCGGCGTACGCCCACCGTCCGCCTTCTTGGCCACGTGCCCGAATTCGCGGGAGCCTTTCGAGCCTGGAATGATAGCGATCCGGACCGATTTCTTGACCTCGCCCGGCGGGCGTACGAGAAAGTCCGGCTCGCCGCCGTCCGGCCCCGGCACCGCAATGCCCTCGCCTGCGCCGAAGCACTGCTCGGAGCGGCGTTGCACCATGTCGGGAGAGACGAGGAAGCGGTCACCTACTTGCTTCCAGCTCGCGAGGCCCTCCGCGCGACCAAGGAACGTGACGCCGGATACCTCGAGGCCTGCTACGTTCTCGCGACCCACTCACTTGCCTGGATCGCCGACCTCGCCGGAGATCATGCGGAGGCGGTCAAGCTCGCGGACGAAGGCCTCCGGCGGCGTGTCCGAAACGGCGACCGGCGCATCGTGATCCAGATCTACCAGGAATTCGTGCTGGTCCGGGCGAACAACCTGTTCAAGCTGGGTCAGTACGAGGTGGCAGCGCAGGATGTCCAGCAGTGCCTGCGGCTGGCTCGCACGTCTGCAGAGAACGACGCCGACGACTCGGTGATCCTCGCTCGCGCGCTTTTGGCCGAGATCGCCGTCGCGACCGGGAACCCGGTGGCCGCGCTGCCCTACATCGAGGCCGCTGTGGCCGGGGCGCGGAAGCCGGAGAGCCCGACGTTGGCCGAGGCGCTCTACATTCAGGCTCAGGTTCTGGCGGCGCTCGACCGGCCGGCCGACGCCCTCCTCGTGGTCACCGAGTCCGTCGAGCTGACACGACAACTCGCCGAAAAGCTTCCCGCCCGCTACTCGGCCATCCTCGCCGACCGCGAGGCGGCCTTGGCAGACCTTCAGGCGAGCGGAACCAGTAGCCAGCCCGGTACCCTCCCGCAGTGAGCGACAAGTGGGTCGACATCCTGCGATACCTCGCGATCATCGGCGTCTACATGTTCGGCGCGACGATCCTCGCCAACCTGTTGCTGCGGCTACGGCGATGGGCGCCGACCCGGCGTACGCTCGCCCGGATCCCCGAGTACGCGCGTGCCTGGCGGGCGCTGTCTCGCAGCGAGTACGCCGAGGGCCTGGATCTCGCCTGGCGGGCGTACGAGGAGTGCCGGGAACTGACGACAGGCCGTCGCCGGAATGCCTTGGCCTGCGCGGAAGCGCTGCTGGGCACGGCACTGCACGAGGCCGGTCGCCACGAGGAGGCTCTCGTCTATCTCCGGCCCGCCGTGGCGACGCTGGCCAAAGCCCGGGAGTACGACGGCGGCATCGTTCGGACGGCGTACGGGGCCGGGCTGCTCGCCCTCGCCGAGGCCATGTCCGATTTGGACGATCGAGCGGAGGCGCTCGCCACGACCGAACGGGCGCTCCGCTGGCACGTACGCCACGGCCTGCGCCGTCGTTCGATGCCGAGCTACCACGCCGCCCTCTACCTCCACGGGCAGGAACTGCTGAAAGCCGGGCGGATCCCGGAGGCCGCGCGAGCCGTGCGTACGGCGTTGGAGGCGCGCCGGGCCACCACGGCCGACCCCGACCTCATCGTGGCCGCCTGCCTCATCCTCACCGCCGAGGTCGCCGTCGCGAACGAACGGCCCGAACTCGCCCTGCCGGTCGCCGAGGAAGCCGTGGCGCACAGCCGGACGCTGTCGGACTCGACGACCGGTCATCGGGCTGTGCTCGCCAAGGCACTCGCGACCCAGGCGGCCGTCCTCGATACGCTCGCCCGCCCGGCCGACGGGCTGGCCGCGATCACCGAATCCGTCGACCTGACCCGACGCCTCGCCGAGGAACTCCCTGATCGCTACCGATCTTCCCTCGCCGACCGTGAGGCGACGATGGCCGGCCTCGCGGCGAAAGAGAGTGAGCGCACCCGATGATGCGTTTGTTCCGGCGGCGGGCGAACGACATCGTCTACCCGCACCAACTGATCAGCGCCGCTCGCTGGAACTGGCAAGGCGACTACCACACCGGGTTGCAGCTGGTGCGGGAGGCCCGTGAACGGTTCGACGAGTTCTATGGCCGGGACCAGCGGTCGCGTGCGGTCGCCGAGGGGCGTGCCGACGCGGAGGAAGGCTACGCGCTCGCCGCCCTCGACCGCTGGGCCGAAGCCGAACCGCTTCTGGCGCGGGCAATCCTCGCATTGACGGAGTACACGATCGGAGACCGCGCCGATCCGGACCTTGTCTGGGCGCACCTCCGGCTGGGCATAGTCCATCTTCGGCTCGGCCGCCCGGGTCCGAGCTTGGCACATGTCGAGAACGCGCTGCGCCTCCTGGAGACGGCTGATCCGGAGGAGGCGAAGCTGCGGCCGGCTCGGGGCGTAGCGCTGTGCAATCGGGCGGCCGTCGAGCGAGTCTTGGGCAGCCGGGAAGCGGCACTGGCGTCCCTCGACGCGGCGGCGGCCTGCCTTCCCGGAGACCCCGTCCACCAGGCGTCGTGCCACATCGACCGAGCACGGGTGCTCCACGATCTGCACCGGTTTCCGGAGATGGAGGCGTCCGCGAAGCGCGCGGTGGACTTGCTGTCCGGGATCGGCGAGGCATCGGTGACCACCGTGGCGACGTACGCCGAGGCGCACGGTATGTACGCGCACGCGCTTCATGCCCAGGGTCGCCATGCGGAGACGCTCGAGATCTGGGCGCATGTGCTGGAGGTGGCCGGGCAGATCTCCGAGTACATGGAAACGCCGCACAGCCTGGTCGAAGCTCAGATCGACTACGCCAACGCCCTGACCGAGAGCGGTGACCGGCTCGATGAAGCGACGGCTCTGCTGGAGGCGGCGGGAGCGAAGCTGCCGCCGGAGGCCGAGAGTCGGAACGCGCATCGGCTGAACCTGTATCTGCACGCCGTCCGGGCGGAGAACCTGGAGAAGCAAGGCCGTGTCCACGACGCTCTCGCTGCCGCGGAGCGGAGTCACGAATCTCATGCGCGGTACTTCGGCGATCTTGCGACGGTGGATCGGAACGACGCGATGGAACAGATCACGAAGATCAGGGATCGGCTTGCCGCGGCGGCGGGAACATCCGGCCGTCTGGCAGAGTGAGCGCATGAACGCGTACGACGCCGTGGTGGCGCAGTGGCCCGTCGAGGTCGAGCCGCTGGACCTGGAGTCGCGGTTCGGGACGACTCGGGTGCTGGCCGCCGGTCCGGCCGTCGGGGATCCGCTGGTGCTGCTCCACGGCGGTGGCTCGACGTCGGCGGTGTGGTTCGCCGACGTCGAGGCGTTGGCGCGGGAGCGCCGGGTTTACGCCGTCGACCTCATCTGCGACGCCGGGCGTAGCCGTCCCCGTCCGGGCGCTGTGCGTACCAGAGGAGATGTCGCGGCCTGGTTCGCCACGGTGCTGGACGGATTGGGCCTGGATCGAGCCGATGTGGCCGGGCATTCCTACGGAGCGTGGGTCGCGTTGGCGTCGGCGGTGGAGACGCGGCGCGTGCGGCGGCTCGCGTTGATCGACCCGACGACCTGCTTCGCGCCGATGTCGCCGAAGTACGTTCTGCGGAGCCTGCCCGCGCTGGTGGTGGGCGGCGAGCGGCGGTGGCGGCGGTTCTTCGCCTGGGAGACCGGCGGGCGGGCGCTGGACCCCGCGTGGCTGACCCTGGTCGCGACCGGCGCGCAGGGCCGCAACGGCGCCAAGGTGGTGCGGCCGAAGCGTCCGTCTGATGAGGAGCTTCGGATGCTGGAGACGCCGGTGTTGCTCGTGCTGGGCGGGCGGAGCCAGGTGCACGACGTGACCGTGGTACGCGACCACGCCTTGCAGGTGCTGAAGGATGTCAGCGTCGTGATGCTGCCCGACGCGTCCCACCACACGTTGCCGCAGCAGCACGGCATCGAGCTGGACCCGTTCCTGCTCGACTTCTTCGCAGTCCCCTGATTCGGCGTGATCATTGCGTCAGCCATGCTGTTTCAACGGACATTTCGCCACGTGAAACAGCATGGGTGGCGCAATGATCACGCGAATGGCGGGCGTCAGGATCGGCCGAGCAGTGTCCCGGCCGCGCCGAGCACCACGCCGAACGCGCAGACCAGCCGCCGCCACATGTCGCGTTCGCCGAGCAGCCGTGCGCCGAGGAAGACCACCAGGACGACGCTGACCTCCCGCAACGGGGCGATGACCGTCACCGGTGCGACCGTCAGCGCGGTCAGGATGAGCATGTAGGAGGCGGGGGAGAAGATCGCCGTGCCGAGCGCGCTCTTCCAGTGTTCGCGCCAGACTTCGCGTACCTGAGCGCGGCGTCGAACGAGGAGCGGGGTGAACGACAGCGCCCGCAGCGTGTCGGTGCCCCAGTTCACGAGGATGGGCGGGATGGCGGCGGCCGTCACGGCCTGCTTGTCCAGCAACGTGTACGCCGCGATGAACACGCCGACGAGCAGGCCGTACCCGATGCCGCTGCTGGCCTTGCGGAGACCGAGCAGGGCGACGCTCACCGAGAGCGCCAGGATGCCGGCCCAGCCGAGCAGGCCCGGCCGCTCGTGCCAGACCAGGACGGCGACGCTGCTGGCCAGTAGCGGGCCGGTGCCCCGGGCGACGGGGTAGACGACGGAGAGGTCGCCGACCCGGTAACCCCGTTGCAGCACAAGGTAGTAGCCGGTGTGGAGGACCAGGGCCGCCCCGATGAACAACGGCGTACGCCAGTCGAGCGAGGTCCACGCGGTCCACAGGGTCCAGACGCCCAACGGGGCCCAGAGCAGGGCGGCGACCGCCGACCACATCCCGACGAAGACCGGCCCGCTGGCGCTGCCCGCGCGCTTGGCGAGCAGATTCCACGTGGCGTGGCACAGGACCGAGGCGGCGACGAGCGCCAACGCGGTGGGCGGCATCAGCGGCGACCGAACGGAACGCCGGCCATCGTGGCGGCGTCGAGCCCGAACACCGCCATGACCTGCGGCGCGATGTCCGCGTGGCAGACCGGGGTCGCGCAGGTCGGGACCCCGGGCCCTCTCGCCGCGATCCAGGCCTGCTTCTCCCATTCGGTACGCCCACCGTGGCCGCCGCCGTCGCGATGGCCGTGATCGGTGACCACGACGACGGTCACGTCCTCCAGGTGGGCGGTCGCGTCGAGGACCTGGCCGATCTGGGCGTCCGCCCGTTCGACCGCCGCGCGATACTCCGGTCCGGTGCCGACGGCGTGGGCCACCTCGTCGGGCGCTCCGATGTAGACGAAGGCGGCGTCGAACCCGCCGGTGCCGAGCGCGCGGGCGGCGTCGTCGACCACGAGCTGGTCGGCTTCGGCGTGACCGAGCGCCTCGCCGTCGGCGTACGACAGGCGGGTCGGGTCGCTGAACAACGGGCCGCCGTAGGAGCCGGTGGCCAGCGGCGCCCAGGTGAGGGCGGCGTACGTGCGCAGTCCCCGGCGCTTGGCCAGGGTCAGGAAGTCGGGGAAGACGCCCAGCCGATGCCCGGTGAACGTGTTGCCGAAGACCCCGTGCGCCTCGGGCCACATGCCGGTGGCGACCGTCGTCCAGCACGGGCCGGACAGCACGGGTGCGGTGGCGTTGACCTCGAACGAGCTGAAGAAGCCGGCCTCGGCGACGGCGTCGATGCGCGGGGTGTGCGCGGCGGCGAGGGTGTCGAGGCGTACGCCGTCCACCCCGAAGACGATCACGTGCGGCACTACGGCTCCCTGCTGGCGGACTCATGCGCACTGGATCAGGGATCTGGGTCGAATCTTGCGTCAAGATTCGACCCAGATCCCTGATCCAGCGCTGAACGGAGGCCGATGGTAACCGGTTACTGTCAGCCGTTCAAGGGGCGGGTCAGGGATGCAGACGCTGGTAGAGCTTGCGCATCCCGCCGAGCCAGCGGTCCGGGTCGGTGACCCGGTTCAGCGAGTACTGGGCGACCTCGGGATGCGGCAGGATCAGGAACCGCCCCTCGTCGATGGCCTCGACGACACAGTCGGCGACCTGCGACGGTTCGAGCAGGGGAGCCGCGGCGAGCGTCGCGGAGTCCGCGGGCGCGCCGTCCAGCAACGGCGTACGCACGCCTTGCGGGCACAGGCAGGAGAAGGTGACCCCGGTGCCGCCGTAGCGGATGGCCAGCCATTCGGCGAGCGCCACCGCCCCGTGCTTGCTCACGGCGTACGCGGCGACGTCGAGTTCGGTCAGCAGTCCGGCGGCGGAGGCGGTGACGAGGAAGTGCCCGCGGCCCCGTTCGACCATCCGCGGCAGCACCGTACGCGCGGCGTACAGGTGGGCGAGGACGTGCACGCCCCAGGCCAGCTCCCAGTCGGCGTCGGTGCCGAGGCCGGGGGGCGTCGCCACGCCCGCGTTCGAGCACCACATCCCGATCGGGCCGAGTTCGTCCTCGATGCGGTCGACCGCCCGGGCCACCGCCTCTTCGTCGGTGACGTCGAGCCCGATCCCGCCGTGTCCCTCGCCGAGGGCATACGCCGCCCGAGCGGCGCGGGCGCCGTCGAGGTCGGCGAGCACGACTCTGGCCCCGTCCGCGGCGAACCGCTGGGCCAGGGCCAGGCCGATGCCGCTTGCTCCGCCGGTGACCACGACGATGCCGTCGGTGGGCTGGTAATGCGCCATCGCGGCATCATTCCAGGTTCAGGTAAATCCCTCCAGCGAAAGCGCCGTCGTGCAGCTCCAGCCGTTCCGGCTGCGCACCGGCCGGCAGCGTGAACCGCAGCGCCATCAGCCGCTCCAGGCCGGGAGGAACGGCGAGGGCGAACGGGTCGCCGCCGTTGGCCGCGAGCACGGCGGCCGGGTCGGGCTCCACCCAGGTGGTGTCCGATGTGTATACGCGTTGCATGGTGCGGTACAGCTGCACGGGTTGGTCGCCCGCCCGGACCGACGCGGTGACGTCGCACGTCGTGGTCTTGCCGCCGGAACAGCTCGCCGAGTAGATCGTGAAGTGCGCGGTCCCGTCGGACGCCTCATGGCCCAGCTCAGCCTCGGACTGCGGCCCGTTCCACGCGTGCGCGCGTACTCCCTGCGCGTTCTCCACCGCGGTCGCCACTCGTGGCGCCAGCACCAGGAGCGCCAGCGCGCTCACCACGATCACCGCGACCGCGGCCAGGCCGACCGGCACCCACCAGGCGATGTCGCGGCGCGGCTTCCTCGGTCGCGGTTCGCGTGCCGGTCGCGCTTCGCGGCGTTGCCAGGCCCGTCGTCCCCACCAGATGAGTACGCCGAGAGCAGCGGCCAGGACGACGAACGGCAGCCAACGGCGCCACCAGGGTGCTTCCGGTCCCGCCACGGAGGCGACGTCGGCCGCGGCGCAGTCGAGCAGGCGACCCGAGGCGGCGTCGTTCGCGCAGGCGGTCACCGGTTCGGCGGCGTGCGGGACCGGCAGCGTGCCGGAGCTTCGCAACGTCGTCTGCGCCTTCGGCGCCACCTTGGCCGACCAGAGGACGCGGTCGCCGTCCACTTTCGCGCCGTCGGCGACGAGGCCGGCCGAACCCTCCGGCAGCCGCTGCACCACCGTCGTGGTGACGGGCGCCGCCGAGGTGTTGGTCAGCACGATCTCGTAGACCGTGTTCGCGCCGGTGGACTGGGTCTGCAGGGCGACCTGGACCGGCGCGTCCAGGGCGGCTGCCACGGAGAGGGGTGCTGGGGCCGCGACCGGCGAAAGCGCCTGGACGACGGCCACCCCGAGAGTCAGGATCGTCATAACGATGGTGACGCTGCCATGATCCGTACGCGGAATCCCGGGTTTGTCCAATCCCGCCCTGCACCGGCAGGTCTGGCTTAGGGTGGCCCGTTACCAGCGGTTGTGCACGAGTGGCCGGATCAGCTCGTCGTAGACCTCGGTGACGCCTTGCTTCGCCTCGGCGCTCAGCGGTGCGAGGCCGGCGGCGGTGGCGTTGGCTTTCGCCTGCTCGGGCGAGCGGGCTCCGGGGATCACGACGCTGACCCCGGGCTGGTCGATGATCCAGCGCAAGGCGAACTGCGCCATCGTCGCCCCGGCCGGCACCAGCGACCGCAGCCGGCGTACGGCTTCCAGCCCGACCTCGAACGGGACGCCGGAGAAGGTCTCGCCGACGTCGAAGGCCTCCCCGTGCCGGTTGAAGTTCCGGTGGTCGTTCGCGGCGAACGTGGTGTGCTCGTCGTAGCGTCCGGACAGCAGGCCGCTGGCCAGCGGCACCCGCGCGATGATCCCGACCCCGGCCGCCTGCGCGGCGGGCAGTACGCGCTCCAGCGGCTTGAGCCGCAGGGCGTTGAGGATGATCTGCACGGTCGCCACGTTGGGCCGGGCGATAGCGGTCAACGCCTCGTCACAGGTCTCCACACTCACCCCGTACGCCGCGATCCGCTTCTCGGCGACCAGCGTGTCCAGGGCGTCGTAGACGGCGTCGGAGGAGTACACCGGCGTCGGCGGGCAGTGCAGCTGGACCAGGTCCAGCGTGTCCACCCCGAGGTTCTGCCGCGACCGGTCGTTCCACCGCCGGAAGTTGTCCAGTGTGTACGCCGACACCTCCTGCGGCACCCGGCGGCCCATCTTCGTGGCGACGGTCAACCCCGGGCGGTCCTGGACGAACCGCCCGACGAACTGCTCACTGCGGCCGTCGCCGTAGACGTCGGCGGTGTCGATGAAGGTGACGCCGGAGTCGACGGCGGCCCCGAGAACGGCGTACGCGTCGTCCTCGGCGACCTCGCCCCAATCGGCGCCCAGCTGCCAGGCGCCGAGTCCGACCTTGCCCACGGTGCGGCCGGTGCGGCCCAGGATCGCGGTCTCCACGACCCCGACTCTACCGATCACATGTTGATCATGTGGCCGGCCAGGCCGTGAACCGCCTCCTTGACCGCCTCGCCGAGGGTCGGGTGAGCGTGGACGTTGCGGGCGACCTCGTGCACGGTCAGGTCCCAGAGCTGGGCCAGGGTCAGCTCGGGCAGCAGCTCGGTCACCTCCGGGCCGATCAAGTGCGCGCCGAGGATCTCGCCGTGCTTGTCGTCGCTGATGACCTTGACGAAGCCGACCGTGTCGCCGAGCCCGTTCGACTTGCCGTTGGCCGTGAACGGGAACTTCGCGACCTTGACGTCGAAGCCGCGCTCCCGGGCCTGCGCCTCGGTCCAGCCGAAGCTGGCGATCTGCGGCTGGCAGTAGGTCGCTCGGGGGATCATGACGTAGTCCAGCTCCATCGTCTCCGCGTCGCCGATCGTCTCGGCCGCGATGACGCCCATCGCCTCGGCGGCGTGCGCCAGCATCAGCTTGGCCGTCACGTCCCCGATGGCGTAGATGTGGGGGACGTTCGTCCGGCATCGCCCGTCGACGTCGATCGCGCCGCGCTGCGTCAGGCGTACGCCTGCCTTGTCGAGGCCGTAACCCTCGACGCGGGGCGCGAAGCCGATGGCCTGGAGCACCTTGTCGGCCTCGAGCACCTGCTGTTGCCCGTCCTTGGTGACCCGCACGCGGACCTTGGCGCCGTCGTCGTCGATCGCGTCGACCCGCGTGCCGGTGTGGATCTCGACGCCCATGCGCTTGTAGCGCTTGGCGAGCTCGGCCGAGACCTCCTCGTCCTCCAGCGGGACCAGCCGGTCGAGGAACTCGACGATGGTGACCTTGACGCCGTAGTTGTGCAGGACGTACGCGAACTCGACGCCGATCGCGCCGGCCCCGGCGATGATGATGCTCCCGGGCAGCTGGTCGGTGAGGATCTGCTCCTCGTAGGTCACGACGCGCTCGGAGAGCTGGGTGCCGGGGATCAGGCGGGTCACCGATCCGGTGGCGATGATGCAGTTGGCGAAGGTGATCCGCTCGTCGCCGACCTGCAGCGTGTGGTCGTCGAGGAAGGTCCCGCGGGCGTTGAACTGCGTGATCGAGTTCTTCTTCATCAGGAAGTTGACGCCCTTGACCCGGCCGTCGGCGACCTTGCGGCTGCGCTCGAACGCCGCCGTGTAGTCGAACTTCACCGTGCCCTCGACCTGGATGCCGAAGAGCTTCTGCTCGTCCCGGAAGATGTGCGCCAGCTCGGCGTTGCGGAGCAGCGCCTTCGACGGGATACAGCCGATGTTGAGACAGACGCCGCCCCAGAAGCGCTCCTCGACGACGGCGACCTTCTTGCCGAGCTGCGCGGCGCGGACCGCCGCGGTGTAACCGCCGGGCCCGGCGCCCAGCACGACCACGTCGAAGTGCTCACTCATGATCGCCAGATTACCCCGTCGGGCTCCCGGCAGCCCGAGTTACGCGGTGGCTTCGGCCAGCGTGCGGGTCCGGACGTGCTCGATCAAGGTGACCAGAAGCTCGCGGCCGGCGCGCGGGTCGCGGACGTCACACTGGACGACCGGCACACCCGGCCGCAACGCCAGCGCCGCCCGCACGGTCTGCAGGTCGAACCGCTGGCGGCCGAAGAACGGGTTGACCGCGATCATGAACGGCGTGCCACGCTGCTCGAAGTAGTCGATGGCGGCGAAGCACTCGCTCAGCCGCTCGGTGTCGGCCAGCACGATCGCACCGAGGGCGCCCAGCGCGACCTCGTCCCACAGCGGCCAGAGGCCTTCCTGGCCCGGCGCGCTGAACAGGTAGAGGACGAGGTCCTCGTCGAAGGTGAGCCAGCCGAAGTCCATGGTCACCGTGCTCGAGCGGCGTACGCCGGTGCGCGGATCCTTCGTGGTGTAGACCTCTTCGGTGTGCAGCGGCGTGATCTCGCTGACCGAACCGACCAAGGTGGACTTGCCGGCGCCGAGCCCGCCCGCCACGACGACCTTCAGAGACGTCGGCACGGCGTATGCGGGGCTGCCGTCTTCGCGAAGTCCGGAGACCATGGATCACCGCCGGTAGTGGGTTGTCCTTACGGACCTGACGTCGAACGCGGTGATATTACTCCCGCGGGACACTTCCGCCCCGGGAAGGCGGCAGGTGTCATCGCGTTTCTCACAACGTTTCGAGATGTGTGAGTCCGTTGTGGACCGACCCTACCAGGGCATCTCGTTCGCGCAATGGTCGCCTGTCCGGTTTCCGCAGTTCGTCGCAGCGTCGCGGTCTTCACGCGCTTACAGCGTCACGGGCGATCCGGACGGAATGCCCTGCCGATGTCCGTCGTCGAGCAGCCACACCTGCGACCGGCCCCAGACGGTCCACTCGTGACCGTCGCCGACCAGGGCGGTGTCCTCGTCGATCCCGACGATCCGCATGCCCTCCCGCGGGCGCAGCAACGGCCGCAGCATCAGGTTCGGCATCCGGCCCAGGAACTTGTCGAAATGCGGCAACACCCGCAAACCGGGCACCAGACCGAGTCCGGGCGCACCGGCCTTGGTCGGATGCCGGATGTCGGGCACCCAGCCGCCGAAGGCCATCGCTCCCGCGCTGCACCCGGCCAGTGCGGTCCCGTTCTCCCACAGCTGGACGATGGCCGCCCACAGTTTCGTGTCGCGGAACGCCTCGGTGACGTAGAGGGGGTTGCCGCCGGAGAAGTAGATCAACCCAGGCGCCTCTGCGGTCAGCTGCTCGACGAACGCCGGATCCTCGGCATCCTCGCGCGTGCGGACGACCAGCGGAACCGGCTCGGCGTCCAGCTTCTCCGCGTGCCGCCGGCCGAGCGAGATCCAATGGTTCAGGCTTCCGTCGCCCTCCGGCGCGGCCGCCGTCGGGATCTGGACGTACCGCCGCGGACGACCGTCGAGCAGGTGCTTGTCGACGTCGAACATGGCGTCGGTGTACTCGCCGGAGCCGACCAGGGCGATGGGTCCTGCCATGCGGTTCAGCGTACTGCGCGGGGATCTCCTGGCGCTGGATCAGGGTTCTCGGTCGAATCTTGCGCCATGATTCGGCCGAGAACCCTGATCCAGCGCGGAGCAGCGGGGGTCGGCGCGGATCAGCGGGGCGGGGCGGGGGATGACAGCGGGAGTCGGATGGTGAAGGTGGTGCCGACGCCGACTTCGCTGGCGACGTCGAGGACGCCGCCGTGGTCGCTGACGATCTGCCGCGCGATGGCCAGCCCGAGTCCGGTCCCGCCGCGTCCCCGGGCCGGATCGCCCCGCCACAGCCGGTCGAAGACGTGCGCGAGGTCGGCGGGGGCGATCCCGCGTCCGGTGTCGCTGACCTGGACGATCGCCGACGCTTCGGCAGTGGCGGTGTCGTCGGCCGAGACGGTCAGCGTGATCCGGCCGCCGGCCGGGGTCGCCGTGATCGCATTCCGGAGCAGATTGCCCAGGACCTGCCGGAGCCGGTCGGGATCGGCGTCGACGGTGACCTGGGCGTCGACGGTCAGGCCGATGGTGAGACCGGCCGCCTCCGCGACCGCCGCATGAGCCGTACGCGCGGTCTCCGCGAGTTCCGCGAGGTCCACCGAGGTCCAGTGGTACGCCAGCACCCCGGCCTCGGCCAGTGCGAGGTCCTGCAGGTCGTCGACGATGCGCTGCTGCAACAGGGCCTCCTCGTGCAGCGAGACGAACAGCTCCGGACTGGGCCGCAGGACGCCGTCGGAGAGCGCTTCGAGATATCCCCGCAGGTTCGCCAGCGGCGTACGCAGCTCGTGGGCCACGTCGGCGATGAGCCGTCGCTGCCGTTCCTCGCTGGCGGCCAGCGATCCGGCCATGCGGTTGAACGTCCGGGCCAGTTCCGCCAGTTCGTCGTGGCCGGTGACCGGCACGGGGTCGGCGCGTCCCTCGGTCGCCATCGCCCGGGAGGCCGTCGTGAGCGCGCCGATGGGACGTAGCACCCGGCGGCTCAGCAGGACGGCGCACACCGCGGTGACGAGCACGACCGCGGCGGCCGCCAGGCCGATGGCCCGCGCCGGTACGCCCCGCGCCGGTACCTCGTCCAGCGCGCCGAGGTAGACCTGGACGGGCTTCGGGGCGTACGCCGCGAGGTGCACGTTCAGCACTTCCGCCAGGCACGCCGCGTCGTCGTCGCGGTTCAGGCAGGTCTTGCCGCGTTCGTCCACCGGACCGGCGGGCCGGCTCGCCTCCTTGCCCTGCCGGTTGCACGCCGTGCGGGCTGCCTCGGTGCCGCCGGTGACCTCGTAGTACGGCGGCTTGAACTTGGTCTCGACGACGCGTACGCCCAGTCCTGCGCCCTCCGCACAGGCCGTCATGATCCTGCCCCGCCAGAAGGCGTCCACGACGGCGACGGTGAACCGGAATCGGCCGTAGGAGTCCATGCCGGGTGGAAAGACCAGCAGGGGGCGGGTATCCACGAGAGACGGCGCGCCCACGGTGGGCCGGGCGGCCCGGCCGGCCAGCACGTCGGAGTCGGCGAGGACCACCCCGGAGTCGTCGACGACGCGGATCCGCTGGTTGAGCCGCCCGGCGAGGTCCCGGACCGGGTCGGCGACGCCGGACCAGGTGGGATGCGTACGCCCATAGGCGGCGAGCACCGCGACGGCGTCCTCGACGTCTCGATGACTGGCCGCGACGTAGCTGGTCAGGGCGCGGTTGGCCTGTTGCAGCGTCAGCCAGGCGGTGGCCGCCGACGACGTCGCCACCAGCACCATCGTCAGCAACAGGACCCGGAGCCGGAAGCTCATGCTGCGACCGGGTCTGGCGAGCCGGGCGAGATCCGGTAGCCACGGCCGTACACGGTCTGCACGTATCGCGGCGCGGCCGGATCATCCTCGATCTTGCGGCGCAGGTTCATCACGTGGGCGTCGACCGTCCGCTCCTCGACGTAGTGGTCGAACCCGAACGCCCGGTCGATGATCTGGGCGCGGGTGAAGACCCGCCCCGGCTCGGCCGCCAGCACCTGCAGGATGCCGAACTCCTTGGCGGTCAGCCCGATCGGGCGGTCGCCGACGCGTACCTCGAACCGGCCGGGGTCGACGATCAGCTCGCCCACCGTCAGCACCTCCTCCTCGGGCGAGGTGATCCGGCCGGACCGGCGCAGCAGCGCGCGTACGCGGGCGGTCAGCTCCCGGGGGCTGAACGGCTTGGTCATGTAGTCATCGGCGCCGATGTCGAGGCCCAGCAGCAGGTCGTCCTCCGCGCTGCGGGCGGTCAGCAGCAGGATCGCGACGTCGGACTCGGCCCGCAGGATGCGGCACACGTCCAGCCCGTCGACCAGCGGCATCATCACGTCGAGCACGACCAGGTCCGGCCGGTACGCCCGGCTGCGGTCGAGCGCCGCCCGGCCGTCGCCGACCACGAGCACGCTGTGCCCCTCCCGTTCGAGGTAGACCCGCAGCAGCTCGGCCTGCTTCCGGTCGTCCTCGGCCACCAGTACGCGCGCTCCCATGCCGCCTCCCCACGCGTGATCATTGCGTCGGCCATGCTGCGAACTCGGACATTTCGCGGCGCACAACGACATGGCCGGCGCAATGATCACCCGAGTCCGCACAACGACATGGCTGGCGCAATGATCACCCTAAGGCGGGGGAAGAGCGGGTGGGGAAGCGCGGAAGGGCAGCGCATGGGGGCCGCACAGGTTCTTCACGAGTTCTTCACGACAGTCGCCCTAGCGTCCGTCGCCGTGAAGATCACACGAATCGTCGCGGTGGCGGCGCTGGTGGCCGCGCTGGCCGGCTGTGGCAAGGACGAGGAGCCGAAGGTCGCGAGCGCGGGCGGCACCCCGACCATCGCCCCGACCTCCGACGTCGTCGGCGCGTACGTCGAGGCCGTCCGGGTCTACGTGACCTGTCTGCGGGCCGAGGGCCTGAAGGTGACCGATCCGGACGCCAAGGGCCGGTTCACCTTCGAAGGCGACCTCCGCAAGCTCAAGGCCGATCCGAAGTTCCGCGCCGGCCAGCAGAAGTGCGGCGGACTGTTGCCGCCGGTGCCGGAGGAGTTGCAGGAGCGGCCGGTCATGACCGCCGAGGAGATCGAGAACGCCCGCAAGTACGCCAAGTGCATGCGAGACAACGGGGTGCCTGAGTTCCCGGACCCGGGTCCCGACGGGTACTACCCGGAGAACGGGCCGTACTCGGGGAGCGGTTCGGACGCCGATCTGCGGGCGCAGGTGATCTGTTCGCCGATCATCAACGGGGGCGTGCGGATCGATCCCAGCAAGGCCCAGGGATGAGGCGCTCGATCGTCGTGGCCGTCGCCGTCGCCGTCGTGGCGGGGGCGGCGGCCTGGGCCTCGGTCGGCTTCGGCGGCGGTACGCCCGACCCGGCCGCCACCGAACCGAGCCGCGCGGAGACCGAGCAGGTCAAACGGGAGACGCTGATCAACTGGGTGACGATGGACGGGCAGCTCGGCTTCGGCGCCGCCCAGCCGATCGCGAGCACCGCCACGGGGACGGTCACTTGGCTCGCCGCGCCGGGGACGACGATCACCCGGGGGCAGCCGCTCGTCCGGGTGAACGACTCGCCGGTGGTGCTGCTCTACGGGCGGCTGCCCATGTACCGGGACCTCCAGGCCGGTGTCGAGGGGGCCGACGTCACCCAGTTCGAGACCAACCTCAAGGCGCTCGGCTACTCCGGGTTCACCGTCGACAAGGAGTTCTCGGCGTCCACCACCACCGCGGTCAAGCGCTGGCAGGCCGCCGTCGGCATGCCCGAGACGGGGGTGGTGACGGCCGGTCAGGTCGTGTACGCCGCCGCCGCGGTCCGCGTCTCCCAGCAGCTCGTGCGGCTGGGCGCGGCCAGCCCGGCCGACGTGCTGTCGGCGACCGGGACGACGAAGATGGTCGCCGTCTCGGTCCAGACCGCCGACGCCGGATGGGCGGTACGCGCCGCACCGGTCACGATCGAGCTGCCCGACGGCGCCACGGTGCCCGGCAAGGTGGACTCGATCGCGGACGCGCCCGAGTCGGAAGGCCACGGCCCGACCGTGACGATCCTGATCGCGGTCGCCGACCAGAAGACGCTCGGCCGCCTCGACCGGGGCACGCTGACCGTCCGCCATGCGGCGCAGGAGCGCAAGGACGTGCTGACCGTGCCGATCGCCGCCTTGCTGGCACTCGCCGAGGGCGGGTACGGCATCGAACTGGTGGACGGTGGAAAGTCCACTGTGGTCGCCGTACGGATCGGGCTGTTCGCGGGCGGCCGGGTCGAGGTCTCCGGCAGCGGCGTCGCCGAGGGCATGACCGTCCGGGTGCCCGCATGAGCGCCACTCCGGCCGTCGAACTGCGGAACGTGTCCAAGGTCTACCCGGGCGGCGTCACCGCGCTCCACGACGTCGACCTCACCATCGAACGGGGGGAACTGGTCGGCATCGTCGGCCGGAGCGGCTCCGGCAAGTCCACCCTGCTCAACCTGCTCGGCACCCTCGACCGGCCGACGACCGGCAACGTCCGCATCGACGGGCGGGAGGTCGGCGTACTGCCCGACAAGGCGCTGTCGCGGCTGCGGGCCGACGTCATCGGCTTCGTCTTCCAGCAGTTCCACCTGGCTTCCGGCGTACCAGTGCTGGACAACGTGGCCGACGGCCTGCTGTATGCCGGGGTCCCGCAGCGCGCCCGGCGGACCCGGGCCGAGGCGGCCTTGCGCAGCGTGGGCCTGGGCCATCGGCTGGACCACCTGCCGAACCAGCTTTCGGGCGGTGAGCGCCAGCGGGTCGCGATCGCGCGGGCCATCGTGGGGGAGCCGGTGCTGCTGCTGGCCGACGAGCCGACCGGCAACCTCGACAGCGCGTCGGGGACGACCGTGCTCGGGCTGCTCACCGATCTGCACTCGGCGGGCACCACCGTCGTGGTCATCACGCACGACCGGCAGCTCGCAGAGCAGCTGCCGCGCCGGGTGGAGCTGAGCGACGGGCGAATCGTGCACGACTCGAACCTCGCGGCGGGAGTGTCATGACCAGGTTGAGCCCGGCCGACGTCGCCCGGCTCGGCGCGAGCGGGCTGCGCTCCCGGCCGATGCGCGTCTTCCTGTCCGCGCTGGGCATCGCCATCGGCATCGGCGCCATGCTGGCCGTGGTCGGCATCTCCTCGTCGAGCCGGGCCGACCTCGACCGCACCCTCAACCGGCTGGGCACGAACCTGCTCACCGTCGCTCCGGGCAGCACGCTCGGCGGCGACGACGCGAAACTCCCGATCGCGGCCACCTCGATGGTCGGGCGGATCGCGCCGGTCGAGGCGGTCGCCGCCACCGGCCTGGTCGACGCGGCGGTCTACCGCAACGACCACATCCCGCCCGGGGAGACCGGCAGCATCGCGGTCCTGGCCGTCGACAAGGACCTGCCCGGCACGGTCCGCGCGACGCTCCACGCCGGGTCGTGGCTCACTGAGGCCACCGCGCGGGTTCCGGCCGTGGTCCTCGGCTCCCGCGCCGCCGCCAGGCTCGATCTCCGGTCGCCCGGCGCGCTGGTCTGGCTCTCCCACCAGTGGTACGCCGTGGTGGGCGTCCTGAACCCGGTGCCGCTCGCGCCCGAACTGGACAGCGCCGCGCTCATCGGCTGGGCCTCGGCGCAGCAGTTCGCCGGGTTCGACGGCCACCCCACCAAGATCTACGTACGCGCGGTGGAGAGCCAGATCGCGCAGGTCCGCTCGGTCCTCGGGCCGACGGCGAACCCGCAGGCGCCCAACGAGGTGGCGGTGTCCCGGCCGTCCGACGCGCTCGCCGCCAAACAGGCGACCGACTCGGCCCTGACCGGGCTGCTGCTCGGCCTCGGCGGAGTCGCCCTGCTCGTGGGCGGGGTCGGGGTGGCGAACACCATGGTCATCTCGGTCCTGGAACGACGCTCCGAGATCGGCCTGCGCCGAGCCCTCGGCGCGACCCGGGGCCAGGTACGCCTCCAGTTCCTCGCGGAATCGCTGCTGCTCAGCCTCCTGGGCGGTGGGGGCGGGGTGGCCCTGGGCATCCTCGTCACCGGCGTGTACGCCGCCACCCGGGACTGGCCGTCGGTCATGCCGCTGTACGCCACCTTCGGCGGACTCGGCGCGACCCTGGTCATCGGCGGCATCGCCGGCCTCTACCCGGCCGTACGCGCCGCCCGCGTCGCCCCCGCCACCGCCCTCTCCTCCGCCTAGCCGTCCCTCCCGCCCGCCCCGCCCAACTGTCCCGCCGATCATGAACTATCGGTCGTGATCAACCGGCGTGTCGTGTCCGCCACGCCCTGATCAACTCCCGGACGAGGCGATCAACCCCGGCGCTCGTCCGCGCCGGGGTGAGGGCGGGGTTAGCGGGTGGCGGGGGCGGGGTAAGGCAGCGCGATGGACGAGGTCACGACCACGGATCTGCCCGAGGCGATCGCCGCCCAGGATCTCAGCGACGGCGAGCTGCTCAAGGAGTTGGAGAGTCTGCACCGGACGCGGCACGAGACGTTTCTGCACGGCTCGCCGCAGGCGCTGGCCCACCACACCGAGCGGATGGTCGAGCTGGAGAACGACTATCTGCGCCGGTTCCCGGAGCGGGCGGTCGATCCGGACCGGCTGCGGCCGGCGGACTGACCCCGGTGCGTGATGATCATCACTCGACATTGACGCTCTCGGATCACCTGACAAGTGTCGGGGGACGCGGTTAGGGTTCGTTCGTGGGAGGACTTACCGATCGGTACGCCGAACATGACCGCGCGAAACGCGCGCTGCTGTCGGCATACGAGGCGTTGCCGCCGGGCGCTCCGGTGAAGCTCGCCAAGAAGACCTCGAACCTGTTCCGCTTCAGCAACGGCGCCGCCCCCAAGTCACCGGGGCTGGACGTCCAGGCCTTCAGCGAGGTGCTCAGCGTCGACCCGGTCGCCCGGACCGCTGACGTGCAGGGCATGGTCACCTACGAAAAGCTCGTCGAGGCGACCCTGGCCCATGGGCTGATGCCGTTCGTCGTGCCGCAGCTCAAGACGATCACCCTCGGTGGGGCCGTGGCCGGGCTCGGGATCGAGTCGACGTCGTTCCGCAACGGACTGCCGCACGAGTCGGTGCTCGAGATGGAGATCATGACCGGCGACGGCCGGATCGTGACCGCCACCGGCGACAACGAGCACGCCGACCTGTTCCGCGCCTTCCCCAACTCTTACGGGACGCTGGGATATTCGCTGCGGCTGAAGATCGAGCTGGAGCCGGTGCAGCCCTATGTCGAGCTGCGGCATCTCAAATTCGACGAGGCCGAGGCGTGCTGGGCGGCGATGGCCGAGATCTGCGCCGCCGGCGAGCACGACGGCCGGCCGGTCGACTTCATCGACGGCACCGTGTTCGGGCCGGACGAGATGTATCTGACGCTCGCCCGATTCACCGACACCCTGCCGGACGGCACCGGCGCGGTCAGCGACTACACCGGGATGTCGGTCTACTACAAGTCGCTACGTGAACGGTCGGTCGACCACCTCACCGTGCATGACTACATCTGGCGGTGGGACACCGACTGGTTCTGGTGCTCGCGGGCGTTCGGCGTACAAAATCCGAGAATTCGCAGGCTGTGGCCGCAGCGCTATCGGCGGTCCGACGTCTACCGGAAGATCGTCGCGTTCGACCGGCGTCATCAGCTGACGGCGCGGCTGGCCCGCTGGCGCAGGCAACCCGCTCAGGAGGCCGTGATCCAGGACGTCGAGGTCCCGGTGGCGGCCGGGCCGAAGTTCATGGACTTCTTCCACCGGGAGATCGGCATCGAGCCGGTCTGGCTGTGCCCGCTGCGCCTGCGCTCCGGTCAGGCCTGGCCGCTGTACCCGCTCGAACCCGGCGAGCTCTACGTCAACGTCGGCTTCTGGTCGACGGTGGACCTCGAGCCCGGTCAGCCGGACGGCCACCACAACCGGCTGATCGAGGAGGCGGTGACCGCGGCGGGCGGGCATAAGTCGCTCTACTCGACGGTTCACTACGACCAGGACGAGTTCTGGCGGCTCTACAACGGCGACAAGTACGCGGCCGTCAAGGCGGCGTACGACGGCGACCGCCGTCTGCCGGACCTCTATGAGAAGTGCGTGCGGATGGGGTGAAGGGGGAAACATGGGTGTAGCGAACGCGGTCGGCTCCTTCCTGGGCCGGGCGCCGGGCGTACGGATCACGGCGTTCGACGGCAGCAGCGGAGGAAACGCCGACGCGCCGGTCACCATCGAGATCAGATCGCCGCGGGCGCTGAACTACATCGCGACGGCGGCCGGCAGCCTGGGCCTGGCCCGGGCCTACATCAGCGGCGACCTGGAGGTTAAGGGCGACCTCTACACCGCGATGACGAGCCTGACCGATCTGGACTTCGACATGTCGTGGCCGGCCCGGTTCCGCGCGCTGCGGGAACTCGGCGGGCTGAAGCTGCTCAAGCCGCCGCCGATCCCGCCGATGGAGGTCAAGCTGCGCGGCCGACGGCATTCCAAGTCCCGGGACCAGGCGGCCATCGCCCACCACTACGACGTCTCCAACAAGTTCTACGAGTGGATCCTCGGCCCGTCGATGGCGTACACCTGCGCCGTCTACCCGACCGCGACGTCCACTCTGGAGGAGGCGCAGTGGGCCAAGCACGACCTCGTCGCGCGCAAGCTGGGCCTGGAGCCCGGCATGCGCCTGCTCGACGTCGGCTGCGGCTGGGGCGGGATGGTCATGCACGCGGCCAAGCACTACGGTGTACGCGCCATCGGCGTGACCTTGTCCCGGCGGCAGGCCGAGTGGGGGCAGAAGGCGATCGCCGAGGCGGGGCTGACCGAGCTCGCCGAGATCCGGCACCTCGACTATCGGGACGTGCCGGAGGAGCAGTTCGACGCGGTCAGCTCGATCGGCCTGACCGAGCACATCGGGCGGGCCCAGCTGCCGGGCTACTTCGGCAACCTCTACCAGCGGCTGCGGCCCGGTGGGCGGCTGCTCAACCACTGCATCACGCGGCCCAACAATCTGGAGCCGGCGATCCGGGAGCGGCAGTTCATCAACCGCTACATCTTCCCGGACGGCGAGCTGCACGGCGTCGGTCATCTCGTGTCGCAGATGCACGACATCGGCTTCGAGGTACGCCACGAGGAGAACCTTCGCGAGCATTACGCGATGACGCTGAACGCGTGGTCGGTCAACCTGGACGAGCACTGGGACGAGGCGGTGGCCGAGGTCGGCCTGGCACGTGCCCGGACCTGGCGGCTCTATCTGGTCGGCTGCCAGATCGGGTTCGAGCGCAACAACATCCAGCTCCACCAGGTGTTGGGCGTGAAGCTGCACGCCGACCACTCCAGCGGCATGCCGCTGCGCCCCACTTGGGCCAGCTGACGCAGGTCGGCTCGGCTGTGACGGGGCTCACAGCGGGCTGAACGCAGGACGATCACCGGGCCGGGTACCGCTTCGTCGTGAGCGAACGCAACCCCCGGCCCGGCCGGTCGCCCCATCGGCTGCTGCGCCTCGCGATCGTCCTCATCGGACTTGTGGCGGTCGTGACGGCCGCCGTCCGATGGCTGGACGCCTTCCTCGTCGCGGTCTCCGTCTTCATGCTGGTCGTGGCGGTGACCACGCTGGCCTTCCAGCTCTACAAATGGTGGCTGCCCGAGCACAACGACCCGATGCGCTACGGGCGGCCGGACGAGCCACGGTTGCCCGGCGTCGTCCTGGTGCCCATGCGGCACGAGGAGGCGGTGGTCGAGGAAACCCTGCGCCGGCTCGCCGGCTTGAACCATCCGGAGTACTGGGTGGTGCCGATCGTCGACCATCGGGACGATCCGGTGACGGCCGACATCGCGCACGCCATCGCCCGCGAATTCCCCAGCCGCGTCCTCGTGTGCTCCTATCCCGAGTCCACCGACGTGCACAACAAGCCGATCGGCCTCAACGCGGCGGTGCAGCTCCTCCAGGAGATGGGCATCGTCTACGAGTGGATCGGCATCGCCGACGCCGAGGACCTGTTCCATCCCGATCTGCTGCGCTGGGTCGATTACCGCTTCCGGCTGACCGGCGCCGGGATCGTGCAGTGCGGCGTACAACTGATGAACTTCGCGGCCGACGCCACCCACGTGCCGCCGCGGTCGGGGCCGCTCAACCGCGTGCGCCGCTGGTTCGCGGCGCAGACCAGCGCCTGGTGGCGTGCCGCGAACGTGCTGGAGTACTACAAGTGGTTCCAGTCACGGCTGAAGCTGCAGGCCGCGACCCAGGTCATGCCGCTGGGCGGCAACACGGTCTTCTTCCGCCGGGAGTTCCTGGACGCGTTGCGGGAGCGCTACGGCATGTGGTGGGACGAGGAGTGCCTGACCGAGGACTGCAAGATCGGCATCCTGGCCTCGGTGCTCAAGTTCAAGGTGGACGTGGTCTACGTCGACCAGATGGTGACCCGGGAGGAGACTCCGGAGAGCCTGCGGGCCTTCCTCAAACAGCGCGTCCGCTGGATGCAGGGCTTCATCCACGTGTTCTTCGAGTTCGACTGGGTGCGGCTGCCCACGATGGCGCAACGGGTGCTCGCCGTCTACGTCCTGGGCTTCCAGTTCTTCCAAGCCTTCACGGGAGTGTTCGCGCCGTTCGCGCTGGTCCTCGCCCTGACCCACAAGTCGCCGATCGCGATCGCGCTGCTCGCGACACTGCCGTTGGCGCTCAGCGTCTTGAGCGTCGTGCTCGACGTCCTGCTGCTGCGGCAGTTCGGCCAGGTCTTCCAGGAACGCACCCGGCTGCGCGACTACGCCGGGCTCGTGCTGGGGGCGTACCCGTATCAGCTGGTCCTGTCGCTGGCCGCGGCCTGGGCGGTGACCCGCTACGTGCTCGGGCGCAACAGCTGGGTCAAGACCCACCACGCGGGCTCGCACCTCACCTCGCCGCCCGCCGCGGTGCCGCGGCAGGCTCGCGAGACCTCGCCCTACATCGGCAAGGCAAGGGTACGCACATGGCCACGCTGACGACTCCGACCGAAGAGATCAAGGCGATCCTGTCGCCCGCCCGGCGGGCCGCGACGGGCAGCGCCGGTTGGCTGCGCAAGCATTGGGTGAGCCTGGCCCTCATGGTGCCGGTGCTGGCGCTGACCGCCTTCGTGCACCTCAAGGGCAGCGGGAACTTCCCGCGCTACACCGACGATCCGGGGACCTATCTGTCGCAGGCGTGGTCGGTCGTCTACGAGCACCGGCTGTCGCCCTACTCCTACTTCTACGACCACGCGCCCGGCGGCTGGCTGCAGATCGCCGCCTGGGCCGCGCTGACCCGCGGGTTCGACCGTTACGACTCGGCGCTCGCCTTCGGCACCGAGTGCATGCTGCTGGCCAAGCTCGCCTCGACCGGCCTGCTGTATCTGCTCGCCCGGCGGCTCGGGCTGTCCCGCGCCGGGGGAGTGGCGGCGGCGGCGTTGTTCGGCCTGACCCCGCTCGGGGTCGTCTACGGGCGCTGGGTCTTCCTGGACAATCTCGTCACGCCCTGGCTGATCGGCGCGTTCGCGCTCGCGTACGCCCCGAAGCGCAGCATCGGTGCGGCGACCAGCGCGTCGGCCGCCTTCGCCGTGGCCGTCCTGACGAAGGAGACCACCCTCATCCTGCTGCCCGCCTTCGTCTGGGCGATGGCGCAGAACCTCGACCGGCGCAACCGCTCCCAGGTCGTCACGGTGTCGGTGTTCACGGGAGGGATCCTGCTGCTGCTCTACCCCCTGTACGCGTTGTACAAGGGCGAGTTGTTCGCCGGACAGGGGCACACGAGCCTGCTCGGGACGGCCGCGTGGCAGCTGGCCGGCCGCGAGGGCAGCGGCACCATCGCGGACGCCGGGAGCCCCGCCCGGCACCTGTTGGAGTCCTGGCTGGTCCTGGACCGGTTCGTACTCCTCGGCGGATTGGTGGCCCTGCCCTTCGCGTTCTGCGTACGCCGGCTCCGCCCGGTCGCGCTCGCCCTGGGTCTCGGCTGGTTCGTCCTGCTGCGGGGCGGCTACGTGCCCGCGATGCACGTGATCCTGCTGCTGCCGTTCAGCGCACTGCTCATCGTGGCCGCACTGGAGGCCGTCGCGGGGACTCCGGCGCTGACCGAGCAGGGCGTCTTCCGCGTACGCCCGCTGGGCCTCTGGGGCATCGACGGCCGACGCCGGTTGGCGGCGGTGCTCGGTGCCGCCCTGCTCGGCTTCGCCGCCGTGACGTGGACTCCGTCGCTGAAGGAGATGACCGGGCCGCATCCGACCCCGCCGCTGCGCTCGGCACTCAGGTGGACCGTGGCGCACGTGCCACCGGGCAAGGTCCTCGTGGTGCACGACTCGTTGTGGGTCGACCTCGTCCAGCGATATCACTACGAGCCGCGCCCGATCATCGCGCACAAGCTAGACAGCGACCCGGCGGTCAAGGCCGCGGTCGATCGCATCGACTATCTCGTCGTGCCCAATTGGTACTACCGCTCGGAACTGGGCGACATCCCGACCTTGGGCAAGGCCCGCGAGCACGCGACCGTGGTCGCCAGCTTCGGGTCGGGCGACGACGGCGTACGCGTCTATCGGGTCGACCCCAAGTGGAAACCGGCCGGTCTCTAGCGCGCTAGAACAGCGGGTCGCCGCCGCGGTGCGGGCCGACGGCCGCCTCGATCCGGGCCAGCGACGCACGGATCTGCGCCAGCTCGCCGAGGACCGCACCGTCGCTTGTGGACGCGGGTGGCTCGTACACCGGTTGGACCCCCGAGCGCAGGCGGGCGATCTCGGCGTAGAGCACCGTCAAGGTCTGCTCGACGGCGTCGAGGAAGGCGTCGACCCCCTCCTCGTCGTAGCCGCGCCGGCCGAGGGCCGGCTTGCGAAACGCGACGGTGCGGATGTCCTCTGGCGTCAGCAGCTGCCCCATGAGCGTGAGGCTAGCGCCGCCCCGCAACGCTACTCGGGCTCACCGAGCTCCTGGAAGATCGTCAGCTGGAGGTCGGCCGGCCCGTCCAGCCGGGCGTTGAGGGAGTTCCACGGGGTCACCGTCGGCTCCGCGATCACCTCCGCGCCCGCCTCCCGCAGCTCGGCCGTCACCATCGCCGAGTCGGCCACCTCGAAAGCCACCCGGATGTGCCCGGCGACGCGCTGCCCGACCTCCACCTTGTCGATGTACGCCGCGTGCCGCCGGTCGGTGATCTCCAGCGTCGCCCGGCCCGCGTCGAGGATGGTCACGTGGCCGCCTTCGCTCACGAACGCCGCCTCCTGCTCGAGCCCGAGCACGTCCCGATAGAACCGCAGGGCCTCGTCGTAGTCGTCGGCCGTCACGACGAGCCGCAACTGCTTCACCTTCGCCATGTTTCCGATCATGGCACGGCGGCGCGCAGAGCGTCGCGGGACAGCCGGTCGGCCTGGCGGGTCGTCTCGGGCAGCCGGTAGCCGGAGGTCAGGTTCAAGGTCACCGAGCAAGCCCCGTCGAGATCGATCAGATGCCCGGCCGACACATAGACCGGCTTGACCCCCGTACGCGTCCGCAGCGCCCGGCCGACGACGTCGCCCTCGAACACGAGGTCGGCGGAGTCCCCCCGGGAATCGCCGACGGGAGCGTGCGAGCCGACGAAGGCGGTCTTGCCGACCCCGAAGGCCGGTACGCCGGTCAGCAGCCCGAAGTGGCAGGCGAGCCCGAACCGCCGAGGATGAGCGACTCCGTAGCCGTCGCAGACCACGACATCGGGGCGATGCCGCAGCCCTTCCCAGATCCGCAGCAGGGTGGGCAGTTCCCGGAAGGCGAGCAGCCCCGGCACGTACGGGAACTCCGCCCGCCCGACCAGCGAAGCGGACTCCACGACCTGCAGAGTGGCCGCGTCGAGGACGACGATCGCCCCGGCCACCAGCCCGTCGGCGTCCTCCGAATCCGCGTACGCCACATCCACCCCGGCGACCAACGCCGGCGGTCGCGGGAGCGGGACGTCTATGCGTACTTGATCACGCAGGCGCTCTTGGAGCACGATCGCCTCGTCGGGGGAAGCGGGAAAGGTCACCGTCAGATCTCCTTACAGTCAATATCCAGGAAAATGCCGCGACAGTCGTGACATTCCGCTCCTACCGTCGATCGCATGGATCTGGTCAGAACCAGCAAGCGCCTGTCGTACGTCTTGCGTCACCGGCCTGACAGCATCGGCCTGACGCTGGGCGCGGGCGGCTGGGTCGGCGTGGACGAGCTGTTGCGCGCCTTGGCGCGGCACGGCACCCGAATCACCCGCGATGATCTGAAGTACGTCGTCGAACACAACGATAAACGTCGCTTCATCATCGACGGCGACCGCATCCGGGCCAACCAGGGCCACTCGGTGGAGGTCGACCTCGGTCTCGCCCCGCTGACGCCACCGGCCCGGTTGTTCCACGGCACGGCCCGGCACAACCTCGACCCGATCTTCCTGGACGGCCTCGTCCGGGGTACGCGTCACCACGTGCACCTGTCGGCCGACGAGGAGACCGCACGCAGGGTTGGCGCCCGGCACGGTTTGCCGGTGGTGCTCGCGGTCGACGCCGCCGCCATGGCGGGCGAGGGGCTGCTCTTCTACCGCAGTGAGAACGGCGTCTGGCTCACCGATCATGTCCCGGCCCGCCACCTGACCGTCGTGCGGAGCACCGCCCGGGTCGGCTGAGTCACCCTGCGCGGCTCGCCCACTCGGGCAACGGCTCCCTGGCCGCGAGCATCTCGGCGGGTACGCCGGAGAGCCCGGTGCGCGCGCCCACCACGCCGCCCACGATCGCGCACGTCGTGTCGACGTCGCCGCCGGCCGACACGGTGGCCCACAGGGCATCGGTCAGGTTGTCCAGATGGCGTGCGGCGCACCAGATCGCGAAGGGAACCGTGTCGGGCGCCGACACCTGCCAGCCCGAGCCGACCGTGGACGCGATCCACTGTGGATGCATCGAGAACGGCGCGTCCTCGATCCGCCGCAGGCGTGCGGCCACCTCGCCGTCCGGCGTACGCGCGAGGACGCTCTTGAGCAACGACGCCCCGGACACGCCGCGGACCGCCAGCGCCGCGGCCACCGCCACGGCGACCGCGCCCGCCACCGCCTCCGGATGGGCGTGCGTGACCTGTGCGGACAAGGTGGCCTGCTCGACGACGAGCGTCATGTCCTGGGCGAACCACGCGCCCAGCGGAGCGGCCCGCATCGCGGCGCCGTTGCCCCACGAGCCCATCCCGTCGAACTGCCGGGCGGTCACGTCGGCCCAGGAGTCGCCTTCGAAGATCTCGCGCAGGACACTGTGCATCGACGGCCCGTAGCCCCGGTACGGATCCGACTGGTACGAACTGGCGAACCGCTGAGCCAGCTCGTCCTGATCCACCTCACCCTTGTCGAACAGCAACCGCAGCAGCACGATCGCCATCGCGGTGTCATCGGTCCACGGCCAGGGCGGGCGTTGTGGCCGCCGCTGGGCGAGCATCGCGGCGACGTCGCCCTCGGGGCGGAACCACGTCTGCCCGAACGCGTCGCCCAACGCGAGCCCCTGCAGCGAATCGAGGGCGGCACGCTCGAACGCGGCTGCCCTGAACCCCACCTCTCCGTACGCGGTCACGCACGAATAATGCCGAATACCCCCGACACCGCGCGAACCGGTTCGTTCAGCGATCGAATTCGCCCTCCCGCACGCCGGCCAAGAATGCCAGCCATTCGGCGCGGGAGAAACGCAGGACGGGACCCTGGGGGTCCTTCGAATCTCGGACCAGTACCTCGTCGTCGAGGACGGCCACCTCGACACAAGCGCTGTCGCCACATCGGGCAGACCGGCGCCAGGACGCGGGGGTCGGGTCGGACATCAGGCTCACCTCCGCCAAGGCTGGTCTACAGCGTACGAAGGATGAGCCACGCGCTGGAAGCGTCGCACTACGGAATGGCACGACGAGGTTTGGCCAAACCGGGGGGAATCCGATAGGTCGGGCACTCCCGGAGCATTGACAGGCGTCGCCCCTCCGGGAGCCCACGTCGCCGGTGGTCAGTTCGAGAAGCGGAACTGTCCGTCCTCGACGCCACCGAGGAAGGCCTCCCATTCGCGACGAGTGAAGCGCAGGACCGGACCCGAAGGGTCCTTGGAGTCCCGAACCAGGATCTCGTCGCCCTGGGACGCCGCCTCGACGCAGGCGCCGTCGCCACACCGCTCGCTACGCTCCCAAGCGATCGGTGACAGGTGAGTGGTCACGTGTGTGGATTCCCTTCAGTTTTCATGGCAAACGCGACACTCACTGGCCACCGCCCGATCGAGTTCCGGCCAGCTGAGCCCTTATGGCGTCAAGTCGACCTCGTGGGCGCTTGATCCGGTGCTTCCAGCAGCCGGGCGACTCGCTCCTCGAGTAGCCGCTCGGATTCTTCCTTGCTGAAACTTTGCTGCCAGAGGAGGTCGAACAGCTGCAGATGCCGCCGGACCTTCTCGGGCGTGGTCACCAGTTCGTCCACGAGATGACTCTCGCGGTAGAGCACCGAATCGTCGTCGCCGTCCAGCGACATGACGGAGAACGGAAGCCCCAGCGCGACGATGGCCGGCACCCTGAACGGCACGATGCGCAGCTCGATCCGGCCGCCCCGCAGGTCGGCGAGAAGTTGCCGGAGTTGACTGGCGAAAACGGCGGGACCGCCCACGTCGCGATAGAGGACCGACTGATCCAGCGCGACCAGGTACGCCGGGGGCTGTGGGCGGGCCAGGACTTGCCGACGGCTTAGCCGGAATTCCAGCCGGACCGCCCGTTCCTCCTCGCTCAGCTCATCACTCCAGCTGGAGATGACGTGCCGGGCGAGTTCGGGCGTCTGCAGCGGGCCGGGCACGAGGACCGTCTGGAACGCGCGAATGACCCTGGCGTGGCTTTCGAACTCCACCAACGCCTTCATCGCGGGGGTGAGGAATTCCCGGAAGCGCGGTTCGTCCCAGGTGCTGCGCTTGCGGGCCTGGCGTGCGTCGTTGACGAGGGCTTCCACCGTCGGCCCGTCGGTCACACCGAGAATCTGAAGCAGCGCGCGGGTGTCGGTGGCTGAGATCGAGTTCTCGCCGCCCTCGATCCGCTGCAGCTTGGACAACGACCAGTCCAGCGAAGCGGCCACCTCTCCCTGGGTAAGGTCTTTCGCCTCGCGCGCCTTGCGGAGCGCGAGGCGAAGCCGGTGCCGGGCCACTGCCGGCGAGCCCTGGGTAGCCATGACGGTTGTCGCTGTGCCTCTCGTCAGCCCCGATCTGCGGTGTCGCAGATGGATATATAGCCGTCTGGAGTAACGCGCTGACCCCCTTTGTGTAACGAGTTGGCTTCGTCAGACGATGTCCCGGTGTTCCAGCGCCCGGATCAGTGCTCGCTTGATCTGACCGAACAGTCGTTCGTCCGTCGTCGTGAACAGGCAGATCGACCGCCCGTGGTAGACGGCGCGCAGTTCGTAGACCGGCCGGCGATGCCGGTAGACCTCCACATGCACGTCCCGCAGCTCGCTGATGACGAACGCGGCGCCGGGGTCGCGTACGAGGAAGACCTCGTGGGTGACATGGGCGGTCGGCCCGCGGTAGTAGGTAGGCATCCACTCCCTCCTCGGTTGGACGACGTCGGCCAACGCGGCGGAGGGCATTGCAAGCGGGTTGCGGATGCGGGAAGATGGCATCGGATGGGTCCTCCCTCCTTCGCGATGGTGAGGTCCTCAGCGACGCCCGGTGACCGCCGGGCGTTCGCTTTTTCGGTGCTTGAACCGAGTATGAAAGCTCCTCATGCTTGATCGCTATACCGCGATCTGCGGTATAGCAGATTTCGGTTGTTCATTCACGGTGGAGAAGTAGGCCCCTGAGTAGGTAGGGTGGCCGCATGTTCGCGTACTCGGCCGCCTGCAGCCTTTCCGGTGCTGCCCTGCGCCCGGCGCGACGACGATTCACGGCTGACGTTCTCCGGTAAACCGGAGAGTCGCCGGGCGAGCCGCCCGCAGCGCAGTCAGCCGTTTTCCGCACCGTTCTCTCGCCGCCCATGACGGGCGGTCCGTTGTGCGTATCTTCAAGGGGTTTGCATGTCTATCGAGGAGCTTCTCGCCGCGCGGCTGCGGCCGGCTTTCGACCAGGTCGCGGGCGGTTCCGCCGACCCGGCCGTGCGCCGTTCGCAGCACGCCGACTACCAGGCCGACGGTGCGTTGGCCCTGGCCCGCGGGCTCGGCCGCGCGCCGCGCGAGGTGGCGGCGGAGGTCGTGGCGCGAGCGGACCTCGCCGGGCTCGCGGACCTTGAGGTGGTCGGGCCGGGATTCATCAACATCACCGTCCAGACGTCCGCGCTCCACTCACTCCTCCTGCAGATGTACGCCGACAGCCGGCACGGCGTTCCGGCAGTACCGTCGCCGCAGACGGTGATCGTCGACTATTCCGGGCCGAACGTCGCGAAGGAGATGCACGTCGGTCATCTACGGTCGACTGTCATCGGCGATGCCATCGTGCGCCTGCTGGAGTTCCAAGGGCATCACGTAACGCGGGTGAATCATCTCGGCGACTGGGGCACACCCTTCGGCATGCTGATCGAGCATCTGCTGGACATCGGCGAGCAGGAAGCCGCGCACGAACTGTCGGTCGGCGACCTGACCGGGTTCTACCAGGCGGCGCGGCAGAAGTTCGACGGCGACCCGGACTTCAAACGGCGGGCGCAGTTGCGGGTGGTCGCCCTTCAGACCGGCGACGCGACGACCCGGCGGCTGTGGCGGCTGCTGGTGGACGAGTCCGAGAAGTACTTCCTCTCGGTCTACTCCACGTTGGACGTGACGCTGAGCGCCGCCGACTTCCACGGGGAGAGCTCCTACAACGACGAGCTGGCCGACGTCGTCGACGAGTTGTCCGCGCTGGGTCTCCTGCGCGAGAGCGACGGGGCGCTGTGCGCCTTCCCGGCCGGCTTCACCGGGCGGGACGGCGCGCCGATGCCGGTGATCGTGCGGAAAGAGGACGGCGGGTACAACTACAGCGCGACCGATCTCGCCGCCTTGCGGCGGCGCTGCCGGGCGTACGACCGGGCCGTGTATGTCGTGGGTACGCCGCAGAAGCAGCATTTCGCGATGGTCTTCGCCGTGGGCGAGGCAGCCGGCTGGGTTCGGCCGGGACAGGTCGAGCACGTCGCGTTCGGCTCGATCCTGGGCGCGGACGGCAAAATGCTGAAGACTCGGGCCGGCGACTCAGTGAAACTCTCGGCGTTGCTCGACGAGGCCGTCGCCCGCGCCGCCGTCCTGGCGGGCTCGGAAGACGTGGCCCACGCGGTGGGCATCGGGGCGGTGAAGTACGCCGACCTGTCCGCCGACCGGGTGAAAGACTACGTCTTCGCGTGGGACCGGGCGCTGTCGCTGACCGGGGACTCCGGCGCCTACCTGCAGTACGCGTACGCCCGGATCCAGTCGCTGCTCGCCAAGGGCGGGGAGTACACCCCGGGCTTCTCCCTGGCATCGCCGGCCGAGCGGGCGCTGGCCCTGCAACTGCTCGGCTTCCCGGCAGCCGTCGCGGCGGCGGCCGACGCGCTGCAGCCGCATCGGCTGACCGGATACCTGCAGGCGCTCGGATCGGCGTACACGACCTTCTATGAGACCTGCCCAGTCCTGCGGGCGCCGTCGGCCGACATCCGCGACGGGCGGCTCGGACTGGCCGACCTCACCGGCCGGGTGCTGACACTCGGGCTGTCCTTGCTGGGCATCCGCACCCCGACCCCGCTGTAGCCGCTCTCTGGGGCGCTGCCGCTCCTTGGGCGCTGCCGCTTTGGGCGCTGGATCAGGGATATCGGTCGAATCTTGGGGCATGATTCGACCGATATCCCTGATCTGCTGGTCACCTGCCGGGGCGCTGCACGCCGTTGCCTAGCGCGCCGGGAGCCGAGGGCGGCATGATGGGCGGGTGATCAACGACGCTTACACCTCGACCAATCCCGCTCGGCTCGACGACGTGGTCACCACAGTGACGCCGGTCGACGAGGCGGCGATCGTGGCGGCCGCCCGCCGGGCGAAGGCCGCCCAGCCGGCCTGGGCCGACGTGCCCGCCCCCGTACGCGGTCAGGTGATCGCGAACATTTCGCGGCTCGTCGAGGCGAATGCGGAGGCGCTTGCCCGACTGGTGACCCGCGAGATCGGCAAGCCGACCGCGGAGGCACGGGGCGAGGTGCAGGAGATCGTCGACACCTGCCAATTCTTTCTGGGTGAAGGGCGTCGGCTCTATGGGCAGACGGTGCCCTCGGAGATGCCCGACAAGCAGTTGTTCACGTTCCGTACGCCGGTCGGCGCGGCGATGATCATCACGGCGGGCAACTTCCCGGTGGCGGTGCCGAGCTGGTACCTCGTCCCGGCGCTGCTCTGCGGGAACACCGTCGTGTGGAAACCCGCCCTGTACGCGGCCGCCTGCGCCGACGCCCTGGCCGAGCTGTTCGTGCGAGGCGGGCTGCCGGAGGGCGTACTGACGGTGGTGCACGCCGACGGGCCGGAGACCTTCGCCGGGCTCGGGTCGGCTCTGGAGGACGGCCTGATCGACAAGGTGGGCTTCACCGGTTCGACCGAGGTCGGGCGGGCCATCGGTGAGCTGTGCGGGCGTTACCTGCAGACGCCCTGCCTCGAATTGGGCGGCAAGAACCCGATGGTGGTGACCGAGGACGCCGATCTGACCTTGGCGGTCGAGGGCGCGCTGTTCTCCGGGTTCGGCACCGCCGGGCAGCGCTGCACCTCCCTCGGCACAGTCATCGTGCACGAGTCCGTCCACGACGAGTTCCTGGTGCGCTTCACCGAGGCGGTCGCGGCGGCCCGCATCGGCGACCCGACCGAGGACGTCCTCTATGGGCCGCTGCTGGACGAGAAGTTCGCGGCGGCGTACGAGAAGCACTTGGGATGGATCGCTCCGCATCACCGGGTCAGCGGACCGACCGGCCGGATCACGGCGGAGAGCCCCCGGGCCGGGTTCGTCGGCGACCCCGCGACCGGGCTGTTCTACCACCCGGTGATCGTGGCGGGCGTACGCCCGGGGGACGAGCTGTTCCAGCAGGAGACGTTCGGGCCGATCGTCGGCGTGACGGCGTACCGGACGCTGGGCGAGGCGATCGAGCTGGCCAACGCGCCCGGCTACGGACTGTCCAGTTCGATCTACACGACCGATCCCACCAAGGCGTTCACGTTCCGCCGGAAGATCTCGGCCGGCATGGTCAGCGTCAACAACTCCACCTCGGGAGCCGAGGCGCACCTGCCGTTCGGCGGCAACGGCCGCTCGGGCAACGGCAGCCGGCAGTCCGGCATGTGGGTGCTCGACCAGTTCACCCGCTGGCAGGCGATGAACTGGGACTACTCCGGCCGCCTCCAGAAAGCCCAGATGGAGGTCGCCGTCCTGCCGGCTGATCTTTCCTTCCGCCTGTAGGCGGATCGGCGGTGCAGCGTCTCTAGGCGGATCATGATCACAGCCAGGTTGGGCTGACAACCTGATCGGGTGGCCCGCGCGTTCCACATCCCGTGACGAGGTGGACTCTTCTCTGGCGGGGGATGCGGCATCGAGCGGGCCGATCCCTGCTCGTGCTGCTGATGGCCGCGGTGGCGACGACCGCGGCTGCCGCGGTTCCGGCGTATGTGGGGGCGGCGCAGGAGTCGGTGGTCCGGGATCTGCTCGGTCCCGGCTCGGCGATCGATCCCACGCTGACCGTCCAGCTGCCCACGACGGGCGTCGACGCCCAACTGGGTAAGCCGATATCGCTGGCGGAGGGGATCGGGCGGGCCGAGACGGTCCTCGGCCAGTCGCCCTACCTCGCCGGGCTGCGCGCCGGGCGGACGGCGTACGCCGACACGAATCTGAAGTTCACCAATGTGGGCGTCGCCGAGGTCGTGACCGGACACTACGTCTATCAGCCGGGCGTCTGCGACCAGGTCACGCTGACCGGGCGCTGCCCGGCTGCCGCGGGCGAGGTGATGGTCAGCGCGCGTACCGCCGAGCACTACAAGATCTCGGTCGGGGATCAGTTGCCGATCGCGCTCGGGCCGGCCGCCGACGTCGGGCGTACGCCGAAGGCCGGTGGCGGCAGTGCTCCGCTCGCGGAGACGACCCACCGGCCGCTGGTCGTCGGGCTGTTCACGCCGAAGGACGCGCTCAGCTCGGTGTGGGGCTCGCTGCTGCAGTACTCGCCGGTGCCGGACCCGCACCTCGGCGCCCGGTACTGGACGGTCGACGCGGTCTTCACCGGCACGCCTCAGGACGTGGAGGGGGTCGCCGGCGCGATCGTGCGGCGGGTCGTGGTCTTCCGGTTCGATCTGAGCACTGTGGATGGTGCGGGCGTCGGCCGGCTCGACACGGCCTTGCGGGACGCCACCCGGGGGCTGAGCGCTCAGCAGATGTCGTCGCGTTCGGCGATCCCGGCCGTCATCCAGGACATCCGCAAGGACCAGGACGCGATCGCGCAGTCCGTGCCGGTGGGTGCGGTGCCCCTGCTCGTGCTCGCCGTCGTCGTGCTCATGGTGCTGGTCGCGGCGTTGACCGAGGAGCGCGGTCCGGAGATCGCGCTCGCCCGCCTCCACGGGTACGCCCGGGGCCGGGTCGCGGCGTTCGGCCTGGCCGAGGTGCTCAGCCTGATCACCGTCGCGGCGCCGCTCGGGCTGCTGCTCAGCCGGGTCGTTTTGGCGGTGCTGGCGGGGCTCTGGCTCGCCCCGGACACGCCGATGCCCTGGAGCTGGACGCCGTTCGCCGCGGTCGGCATCGCGCTGCTGACGGCGTACGCGGCGGCGGCGGTCGCCTCCCGACGGGTGTTCCGGACGAGGGTGATCAACCTCCTGCGCCGGGTTCCGCAGCGGACGACGTGGCGGGCCGGCGCCCTGGAGGGAGCCGCGGTCGCCCTGGCCGTCGCGGCGTTGGTGACGACGGTGCAGGACCGGGAGTCGGGGCTGGCCGTGCTCGCCGCTCCGCTGCTCGCCATCGTCGTCGGCGTCGCCGGTGGCCGCCTGCTGAGCCTGATCGCGGCGGCCCGCGTACGCCAGACGCGCCGCCGCGCCGATCCGGTCGGCGTCCTCACGAGCGCCTCGCTGTCGCGCCGCCCTGGACGGCAGCGCATCGTCGTCGTGGTCGCCGTCGCCGCTTCGCTCATGGGGTTCTCCGCCGTCGCCTGGGACGTCGCCGCCCAGGCCCGCGCCGAGGCCGCCAACGGGGCGATCGGCGCGCCCGCGGTCTACCGGGTCAGCGCCGCCGGACCTCAGCAGTTGATCGAGGGAGTCAAGGCGGCGGTGCCGGACGGGTCGGCCATGGCCGTCGTACGCCGCGCCGAGTTCTTCAACGGCGACGTCGTGAACGTCATCGGCGTACAGAGTGATCGGCTGGCGAAGACGGCGACCTGGTTCGGCCACTCCGATGTGGACCTGGAGGCGATCGCCGGGAAGCTGCGGCCACCCGCGCCGCCACCGTCCCCGGTCAGTGGACGGCTGACGGTCACCCTGGACGCCACCGGGTTCAGCCAGGTCCCGTTGGAGGTCGCCGTCGAGGTGCGTACCGGGCAGCGGCAGCAGACGGTGGAACTCGGCAGGCTGCAGCCAGGTCTCCACGAGTACGCCGCTGAGGTGCCCCAGGGCGAGCTCGCGGTCCTGAAGCTGATCCGGCCCCCGGCCCAGGCCGAGACCGTGGTCGGAACGCTGACGGTCAAGCGCATCTCGTCGGCCCAGGGTGACGTGCCCGTCGGTGGAGCCGACGGCTGGCAGCCGGTCCTCCCCGCCGGGGTGAAGGTCGGCCTCACCGGCGACGCCGAACTGAGTGCCCGGATCGAGGCCGACGGCAACGGCGACATTCGGATCGCCCGGCTGCACGCCCCGAAGGCGCTGCCGGGCCTGCTCGCGGGGCCGATCCCGGCGGTCGACGCCACCGGTGACAGCTGGCCGTTCATGGCGTTCGCGACGCAGCCGCAGACCTTCACCACGACGGCCACCGACCGGGTGGTGCCCGGCGCGTCCGGACACGGCGTCCTCGTCGACGTCGACTACGGGCTGGCCCAGGCGCAGGACCTGACCGGTGCGGTCGACAACGGCACTGCGATCGTCTTCGAGGTGTGGGCCGGTGACTCGGCTCCCGGGGATCTGGTCGATCGCCTGGCGGCGCACGGCATCCAGGTGCGGTCGAGCCAGACGCTGCCGGCGTACGAGGATCGGCTGGGCCGCCGCGCCCCGGCCCTGGCGCTGCGTCTCTACGGCATCGGCGCGCTGGTGGCGATCCTGCTCGCGCTCGGCATCGTGCTGCTGGCCGTACGCGTGGGCGCGGAGCAACGCCGCTACGGCTCCGCCGCGCTCCTCGTCGCGGGCGTGCCCGAGCAAGTCCTGCGCAAAGCCGTACGCCGGGAGTTCGTCACCGTGCTGGGCTGGCCGGCCGGGCTCGGTTTCCTTTCCGGGGTGGCCGTCGCCCTGCTGCTGTTGCCCGGCATACCGCTGGTCACCACCGGGGTGACCGGCGAAGCCCGATGGCAGCCGGCGCCCGGCGCCTTGGCGGTCGTCGCCATCGCCTGCCTCGGCTGTCTGCTGATCGCCTTGCCGGTGGCGGTACGCCTGATCCGCCAGGCCCGGCCGGAACTGCTGCGGGGGGAGGCCCGATGAACGCCGTGGGTGTGAGCTGCCGGGGACTGGTCACGATCTACCGGCTGGAGGGGTACGAGGTGGTCGCCCTGGCCGGCGTCGACCTCGACATCCGGGCGGGGGAGGCGGTGGCGCTGCTCGGCCCGTCCGGCTCCGGCAAGTCCACTTTGCTCGCAGTGCTGGCCGGGCTGCTGCGCCCGTCGGCCGGGCGGGTCCACGTCGGCGGGGTCGACTTGGCGAAGGCGACCGAGGCCGAGCTGGCCCGGATGCGCGCCGGCGAGGTCGGCGTATGCCTGCAGAACGCCGATCGCGGGCTGTTGCCCTACCTCACGGCCCGGCAGAACGTCTGGTTCGCCCAGCGCCCGGCGGTCGGCCGGGAGTTGTTGCCGCCGGACGAGGTGCTCGCCCTCGTCGGGCTGACCGATCGCAAGCGGGTCGCGGTCGAGCCGACCAAGCTCAGCCCCGGCGAACGGCAGCGCCTGGCGATCGGCGTGGCCCTGGCCCGGCGGCCCGGTCTGCTGCTGGTCGACGAACCGACGAGCCAGCTCGACGCGGACGCCCGCGACGAAGTCGTGGACGCCCTGCGGGCGGTGCACAACGCGGGCACGACCGTCGTCGTGGTCACCCACGATCCGGCGGTCGGCGAGCAGATGGGCCGGACCGTGACCATCCGCGACGGCCGCGTCGGGGCGCAGGGCGTACGCGGGGAGGAGTTCGCGGTGGTGGGCCGGGACGGCTCGATCCACCTGCCGCAGGATCTCCTCGACCGCATGCCGCCCGGCACCCATCTGCGCATCGTGGACCAGCCGGACGGCAGCGCGCTGCTCGTCCCGGCGCCCGAGATCGAGGGAGACGACCGATGACGTTCTTGAAGCTCGACGGCGTCACCGTCGCGTACGAGCCGGATCGACCGGTCTTCGCCGGCCTCGGGCTTTCGGCGTACCCGGGGAGAATCATCGCGGTGACCGGGCCCTCGGGCGCCGGCAAGACGACGCTGCTGTGGACTCTCGCGGGCCTGATCCGGCCGCAGGCCGGCGAGGTGACCGCGGACGGTGAGCCGTTGCGCGGGCGGCGTGACGCGATCGAGCGTGGTGTGGCGTTGATCCCGCAGGGCAACGGCCTGGAGGCCACGCTCACCGCGAGCGAGAACGTGCTGCTGCCGCTGATCGCGGGCGGCGTGCCGGGCGAGGAGGCCGAGGCACGGACGACGACCGCGTTGGAGCGGCTGGGCCTGACCGGGCAGGCCGACCAGCTTGTGGAGGAGCTGTCCGGCGGCCAGCAGCAGCGCACGGCGATCGCCCGCGGCCTGGCCGCGAACGCCAAGGTGCTGCTGGCCGACGAGGTCACCAGCGAGCTGGACGCGGTCAACCGCCGGCTGGTCCTTGAACTGCTGCAAGAGGAGTGCCGTCGCGGCGTCGCCGTGGTCTTCGCGACGCACGACCCCCAGGCCGCGGAGGCGTGCGACGAGGTGGTCGCGCTGGCCTAGCCGAATCCACCACGAGCGCCCTGCGGATGAGGCTCTGCGTGGGTGGCTGCGATCGCGCAGGCAGCACGGACGAAGGCGGCGACGGCCGGGGAACGGGCGTCCTGGGGCCACGCGATGGCCAGCGTCGCCTTCGGCAGGTCGCTGACCGGCCGGTAGACGACCCCAGGGCGCGCGTTGCGTCGGGCGACCGAGACAGGCGCGAAGAACACGATGCTGCCTGTCTCGACGAGACTGAAGATCTCCGACAAGTTCGAGGCCGGCCGTGCTGCTCCGGGCCGGTTCGGCGCGGTTCGTCCGTCATCGGCCGGCGCGCCGCCGGGGAGGTTCCGACCGGCCAGATCGGCCAGGCACAGCTGGGCCCGGGCAGCCAGCGGGTCGGCGGCGGCCATGGCGACCAGGACCGGCTCGGTCAGCAGCGGCTCGCTGTCCAGCCCGCGGTCGTCCATGGGGCACAGCACGAGTGCGACGTCGGCGAGGCCGTCGCGCAGTGCCTGGGGTTGCTCGCCGAACCCTCCGAGAACCAGTTCGGCGGGCAGAGCGGCAGGGTCCGTGCGATAAGCCTCCAGGATCTGCGGCAGCAGGCCACCGTCGATCTCGGCCTTGAGCGCGATCCGCAGCCGCGGCGCCGCGCTGCCCGCGTGCCGCGCCCGGTGGGCGGCGGCGGTGACCGCCTCCAGAGCTGTTCTGGCGTCGCGTAGCAGGACCTCGCCGGCGCCAGTCAGCCGCACTTGCCGGGTGGTCCGCTCGAACAGGGGCACGCCGAGCTGTCGTTCAAGGTCCCGGATCGTGCGGGACAGCGGAGGCTGCGCCATGCCCAGCCGGGCGGCGGCGCGACCGAAGTGCAGTTCCTCCGCGACCGCGACGAAGTGGCGGAGCTGCCGCACCTCCAGGTCATTCATATCCCCACGGTATCAATCGCTACCGAAGTGGTCCTTCACCTGCGCCGTCGCCCCGGGTTGACTCGGAAGCGGCCGCCCGGAACACCTCGTGGGTTCGCCGTCGAATCGCTACACCTGGAGGCAACCATGATCGTCATAACCACCCCGACCGGTGACATCGGCCGGCAGGTCCTGGATCGCGTCCTGGGTCGCGGTGAGGCGGTCCGGATCGTCGTCCGCGACCCCTTCCGCCTTCCAGAGCAGGTGCGCGAGCACGTCGAGGTGGTGGAGGGCTCCCACGCCGACGCGGACACGATCGCGAAGGCACTGGACGGTGCCGACCGGCTGTTCTGGCTCGTACCCCCGGCCGGCTTCCGCGACGCCGGCCCCGCCAGGCGCTACTACGTGGACTTCTCCCGTGCCGCAGCCGAGGAGGCCGCGAGCCGGGGCGTACGGATGGTGCACGTCACCTCTCTGGGCCACGGTTACCAGGACGAGGCCGGGCTCCTGTCGGCCGCGCTCGACATGGACGAGCTGATCGAGCGCACCGGCGTGCAGTACCGGGCCCTGGCGCTGCCGTTCTTCATGGAGAACCTGCTCCGTCAGGCGCGACCGATGACGGAGCACGGGGTGTTCTCCATGGCGAACACGGCCGACCGGCCGCTGCTGAGCGTCGCCACCCGGGATGTGGCTGCCGCGGCGGCGGCGCTCCTGTTGGACACCGCCTGGAGCGGGCAGGCCCGGGTTCCCCTGGCCAGTCCCGACAGCCTGACGCCCGACGCGATGGCCGACATCATCTCCGAGACCCTGGGCCGCGCGGTGCGCTACCAGCAGGTGCCGCTGGCGGAGTTCCGCGCCCGCATGTCGCAGCTCGGCGCGAGTCCGGCGCTGGCTCAGGACATGGCAGACATGGTCCACGCGCAGAACAACGGAATCTACGAAGCCGAGCCCCGCGACCCGGCCACCGCCACCGCCACTGCCTTCCGCCAGTGGTGCCAGGACATCTTGAAGCCGGCCGTCCAGCCCTGAGGAGTGCGCCGCCGGTGCCTGCGGGTGCTACCGCTAGCCGTCCGCGTCGAGGCCGCGCTCGAGCGCGTAGCGGACCAGCTCCACTCTATTGTGGAGTTGAAGTTTGCCCAGCGTGTGCTGCACGTGGTTCTGCACGGTCCGTGGCGACAAGACCAGCCGCTCTGCGATCTGCTTGTAGGACAAGCCCTTCGCGACGAACCGCAGGATCTCGGTCTCGCGCTCGGTCAGGCGCGGCGCGTCGTCGTCACCCGCGGGCGACGACGCGAGCCGCCGGTACTCGCCCAGCACGAGTCCGGCCAGGCCGGGGGTGAACACGGCGTCTCCTTCGGCGGTACGCGCAACGGCGGCCAGGAATTCGTCACGTCCGGCCGACTTGACCAGATACCCCGTCGCGCCCGCCTTGACGGCGTCCAGGACGTCCTGGTGCTCGCCGCTGGCCGAGAGCACCAGGATGCGGACGGGCGTGCCGCCCTTGCACAACGCCGTGATGACCTCGACGCCGGACAGGTCGGGCAATTGCAGGTCCAGGACGACGACGTCCGGGCGCAGCGACGTGCCGACGCGTACGGCTTGGGCGCCGTCGCCGACCGCGGCGATCACGTCGTAACCTGCCTCGGCGAGGTCCCGCGCCACCGACTCTCTCCACATCGGATGGTCGTCGACCACCAGTACGCGTGTCGTCATCTCGGTATCCGCATCTCGACTTCGGTTCCTTCCCCGGGCGCACTGGTGATGACGGTGGTTCCGCCGAGATCGCGTACGCGTCCCTCGATGGACTGGGCGACCCCGAGCCGCCCGGCGGCGGCCGCCTCGGCCAGGCGGCCGGGCACGATGCCCGCGCCGTCGTCGCGTACGGTGACGACCACTTCGGACTCCTCCTCTTCCACCAGGACCCAGGCACGCGCCCCGGAGCCGCCGTGTCGTAGGACGTTGTCCAGGGCGCTGGCGGTTGCCGCGGCGACCTCCTCGGCGGTCCGCTCCGGCAGCCAGACCGGCGATGCGGGCGCGGACACCGTGACCTTTCCGCTCGCCATCGGCGTCAGCAGCGTCTTCAGATCGCTGTTCCCGTTGCCCGCTGACGGCGTCGCCGGGCTGCTGCCGACGAGGGACCGCAGGACCTCCTCCTGCTCCCCGGCGAGCCGGCCCAACTCGGCCGCCTCACCGCCGATCTCGGCGCCCCGGCGCTGAACCAGGGCCAGGACCTGCAAGACGGAGTCGTGAATGCCCCGGGCCAGCCGTTCCCGTTCGCGGGTCGCCGCCTCCATCTCGGCCGCGTGCTGCAACCGCAGCTCTGCCTCACCGGCGAGCCGGACGAGATAGCCGATGCTGAACCCGGCCAGCAGCAACAACACGGTGCCGTTGAGCGTCGTCGGGGTGACCTGCCCCCGGAGCGTCAAGTCCACCGCGCCGACCAGCAGCGCCGCGAACAAGCCCCAGCGGCGGCCGCCCGCGATGGCCCAGGCGAGCACGGCGCCGGCGACCCACGCCATCGGCAGCGTGGCGGCGCCCTTGCTCAACCGGGCCGGGTCCACGACCCAGGAACTGGCGAACAGACAGCCCAGCGTGACAAGCATGTCGGCGCTGAGCAACGGCCAGCGGCGTCGGGCGGGATCGGCGTACGCGACGGCCGCGACGATCGACCAGATGAGCATCACGACGACGACGCCCAGCCCCAACCACGGGCGGACATATTCGCCCCGGCCGGTGGCGAGCAGGACGACGGCGTACGCGAGCGCGGCGAAACGGAAGACCGCGACCGCGCGCCAGAGCGACACCTCCAACCCCACGCGGTCAGTCTCCCACTCGCTCAGCGCCGCTCGTCATGATCATTGCGTCAGCCATGCTGCTTCCCGAGGCGAAATGCCCGAGTAAACAGCATGGCTGACGCAATGATCAAGCCTGGATCAGGCGAGGCCGGCCCGGCGAAGCGCGTCGGCGAGCGCGGTGTCGGTGCTGCCGCCTTGCGGACGGCCGCCGCCACGCTGGCCGCCCCGTTGGCCGCCCTGCTGTCCACCGCGCTGGCCGCCTTGACCGCCGCCGCCTTGGCCGCCGCCGCCTTGACCGCCTTGGCGCTGGCCGCCGCCGCCCGGGCCGCCGCCTTGGCGCTGGCCGCCGGGCTGCCGCTGGCCTCGGTCGCGGGACTGCCCGCCGCCGTCGCCGGGGACGTCGTCGAGGCGCAGCGTCAGCGAGATCCGCTTGCGTGGCACGTCGACGTCGAGCACCTTGACGCGTACGACGTCACCGGACTTGACGACGTCACGGGGGTCCTTGACGAAGGTCTTGGACAGCGCCGAGACGTGGACCAGGCCGTCCTGGTGGACGCCGACGTCGACGAAGGCGCCGAACGCGGCGACGTTGGTCACCACGCCCTCCAGCAGCATGCCGGGGACCAGGTCGGAGATCTTCTCGACGCCGTCGGCGAAGGTCGCCGTCTTGAACGCCGGACGCGGGTCGCGGCCCGGCTTCTCCAGCTCCTTCAGGATGTCGGTGATCGTCGGCAGACCGAAGGTCTCGTCCACGTACGCCGTGGGCTTGATCTTGCGCAGCGCGGTCGAGTTGCCGATGAGGGTGTCGATCGTGGCGCCCTCGCCGTCCAGGATGCGCCGCACGACCGGGTACGCCTCCGGGTGCACGCTGGAGAAGTCGAGCGGGTCGTCGCCGCCGCGGATCCGCAGGAAGCCGGCGCACTGCTCGAACGCCTTCGGGCCGAGCCGGGGGACCTGCTGGATCGTCCGGCGATTGCGGAACGGCCCGTTCTCCTCCCGGAACGCGACGATGTTCTTCGCGAGGCTCTCGGTGATCCCGGAGACCCGGGTCAGCAGCGGAGCCGATGCGGTGTTCACGTCGACGCCGACGGCGTTCACACAGTCCTCGACGACGGCGTCGAGCGACCGCGACAGCTTGCCTTCCGCGAGGTCGTGCTGGTATTGCCCGACGCCGATCGACTTCGGGTCGATCTTGACCAGCTCGGCCAGCGGGTCCTGCAGCCGCCGGGCGATCGACACCGCGCCCCGCAGCGACACGTCGAGTTCGGGCAGCTCGGCGGAGGCGTATGCGGAAGCCGAGTAGACCGAGGCGCCGGCCTCGGAGACCACGATCTTGGTCAGGTTGAGCTGCGGGTAGAGCTTGATGAGATCGGCGGCCAGCTTGTCGGTCTCCCGGGAGGCGGTGCCGTTGCCGATGGCGACCAGCTCCACCTGGTGGACCTGGCAGAGGCGGGCCAGCACGGCGATCGACTCGTCCCACTTGTTGTGCGGGACGTGCGGGTAGATCGTGTGGGTCGCGACGACCTTGCCGGTGGCGTCGACGACGGCCACCTTCACCCCGGTGCGGAAACCGGGGTCGAGGCCGAGCGTCGCCCGGGTGCCGGCCGGAGCGGCGAGCAGCAGGTCGCGCAGGTTCGCCGCGAACACCCGGACCGCCTCGTCCTCGGCCTGCTGCCAGAGCCGCATGCGCGCGTCGATCCCGAGGTGCGTCAGAATCCGCGTACGCCAGGCGTACCGGACGGTGTCGGAGAGCCACTTGTCGGCCGGGCGGCCCTGGTCGGTGATCCCGACCCGGCGGGCGATGAGCTGCTCGAAGCGCGTCGGGCCGAACTCGGGGGCGTCCTCGGGCGCCTCGGGCTGGACCGCGATGTCGAGAATCTCCTCCTTCTCGCCCCGGAACATCGCCAGCACGCGGTGCGACGGCATCTTCGTGAAGGGCTCGGAGAAGTCGAAGTAGTCGGCGAACTTGGCGCCGGCCTCCTGCTTGCCGTCGCGGACCTTCGACGCGAGCAGACCCCGGTTCCAGACCTGCTCCCGCAGCTCCCCGATGAGGTCGGCGTCCTCGGAGAACCGTTCGATGAGGATCGCGCGGGCGCCGTCGAGCGCCGCCGCCGCGTCGGCGACCGCCTCGTTCACGTATCCGGCGGCGGTGGCGACCGGGTCGAGCGTCGGGTCGCCCAGCAGCAGGTCGGCCAGCGGCTCCAGACCGGCCTCGCGGGCGATCTGCGCCTTCGTCCGCCGCTTCGGCTTGAACGGCAGGTAGATGTCCTCCAGCCGGGCCTTGGTGTCGGCGGCGAGGATCTGCGCCTGCAACGCGTCGTCGAGCTTGCCCTGGGAACGGATCGACTCCAGGATGGCCGCCCGGCGCTCCTCCAGCTCCCGCAGGTAGCGCAGGCGCTCCTCGAGCGTACGCAGCTGGGCGTCGTCGAGCGCTCCGGTGACCTCCTTCCGGTACCGGGCGATGAACGGCACGGTGGCGCCGCCGTCGAGCAGGTCGACGGCCGCGGTCACCTGCCCTTCGCGTACGCCGAGCTCGGTGGCGATCTGAGCGGCGATCCGGGGCTGCGGCACGGTCGAAGCGGTGGTCTGGGCGTCGGTTGTCACCGGAGCATTCTGCCCGGTCGGTCGGCCCGCCGCCGCGCCGGGACACGCTAGGCGGGCGTTCTCGGTGTCAAGTTGCCCACCACCTCGGCGTAGTAGGCCGACTCGGCGACGTGGAAGGCCAGCTCACGGGGCGACCAGCCGCCGGTGCTCTTGTCCAGTTCCTCGTCGGTCAGCGAGTCGAGCCGCAGCCGCCAGATCTCGGCCAGCCGGGTCAGGCGGCTGCGCGCCTCGGCGAGATCCTCGGCCGTGAACTCGGCCAGATCCGCCGCGGTCGTCACGGCCGAGCCGTGCCAGTGATCGGGCAGCGGCTCGGCCCCGGCCAGCGTCGCCTCCAGCTCGGCGAGATGGTCGACGAGGTGGTCCACGACGCGCCGGATCGCCTTGTGCGGGGTGTAGACGCGGTCGCCGGAGGGGCGGGGCGTCCCGTCCCAGGCGGGCCAGGTCTCGGCGAGGGCGAGCACGTCGTCGACCAGCCCGGCCACGACGGACGACGGAGTGCGGTCGTCGGTGAGCGGTGAGAACACCTCACGAACGTAAGGCCGGGGTACGACACTCCCGTTGTCGATCAGGCTCGCGCGGGAACGATCAGGGTGCTGAGGACACGACACCACCACCCGCCCACCCACACGATTCCACCAAGATCACGACCGATAGATCATGATCGCGCGGAAAGCGGCGGAGGGAAGGGGGAGAGTTAGAGGGAGATGGTGGAGCCGGTGGCGGCGGAGGCGCGGGCGGCGTCCAGCACCTCCATGGTGTGCACGCCGTCCCAGGGGTCGACCGGCATCGGGCGCTTTCCCTCGATCGCGGCGAACACGGCCGGGTAGTACGAGGCCCAGTCGCCCGGGGTCGGCTCGACCGGCACGAAGTCGGCGCCCCGGCACAGCCGCCCGACCGGGGTGACCACCCGGCGTCCGGTACGCAGCGCGTCCTCCTGACCGTCGAGGTCGTGCACGACGAACGCCCCGCCCGTCCCCAGGACGCGTAGCCGTGGCCCGGGCGCGCCGGCGAGGTTGCCGCAGGACAGATGCGAGTGGACGTCGCCGAGGTGGGTCAGCGCGACGAAGACGTCGTCGTCGGCCGCCGTGCCCCGGCGCGACGCGACTTCGGCGTACACGGAGTGGACGGGTCCCAGGAGTTGCACGGCCTGGTCCACCAGGTGGCTGCCGAGGTCGAGCAGCGAACCGCCGCCCTCCTCCGGCGGCAGGTCCTCCCGCCATTTGCCGGGCGCGGGCTCGGGCCGCCACCGTTCGAAGCGCGACTCGAAGCGCAGCACCTCGCCCAGCTCCCCGTCGCCGATCAGCCGGCGTACCGTCAGGAAGTCGCTGTCCCAGCGCCGGTTCTGGAAGAGCGTGAAGTCGACTCCGGCCACCTCGGCCGCGGTCACCATCTGCTGGGCCTGCTCGGCGTCGAGCGCCATCGGCTTGTCCACCACGACCGGTACGCCGGAGGCGAAGCACTCCAATGCGGCGTCGGCGTGGAACCGAGTCGGCGTCGCCAGCACCACGAGGTCGGGGCGATCGTCGGCGAGCATCCCGGTCAGGTCGTCCCGGACGGCGGCGGCCGGGAAGTCGGCGGCCACCTCGGCCCGGCGTTCCGGGTTCCGCGTCACCACCGCGACCACCTCGGCCCCGGGTGTCTGGCGGAGCAGCCCGCCGTGGAAGATCCGCCCCGCGACGCCGTACCCGGCGATCCCTACTCGCACAAGGAACATCGTGCCAGGCTCAGCCGTGCCAGACTCAGTGGATGAAGGAACGCGTACGTGCGGCTCTGCTGGACGGCGACGACCTGGTGGTGTTCCGGCGGCAGCGGCCGGGCGTACCGGTCTACTGGGCGCTGCCGGGTGGTGGTGTGGAGCCCCAGGACGCGGATCTGGTGGCGGCGCTGCGCCGGGAGCTGGACGAGGAGCTGAAGGCGGTCATCGCCGAGCCGGTCCTGCTGACCAGCCGTGAGACCCCGTACGCCGACGGCAAGACCCCGTTGCAGCACCTGTACGCCGCCCGGCTGATCTCGATGGACTTCGACCAGCGGCACGGTCCCGAGTTCAGCGACCCGGCCAAGGGCGAGTACGCCATCGACCGCATCCCGCTCACGAAAGAGGCGCTGGCCGACTGCCGGTTGTTCCCGCCGGAGCTGGCCGACTACTTGCGTGAACACGCCGACGAGGTACGCCGGACGATTCCGCCCGGGTAGCCCGCCGAGCCGTGCCACCATCCCAGCATGGGGTTGTGGGCGGCGGTCTTCTGGGGCGCGTTCTCGTCGTCCGCCCTTTATCTCGGGCAGGTGCTCGCCGGTCCGATGGGCCGCCGGCCCCGGCTGACCGGACTGGTGAGCGGCTTCGGCGCCGGTACGCTCCTCGCGGCGGTCGCCTACGAACTGGTGCCCCAGGCCATCCTGCAGGCCGGGGTGGACACGGCGCTCGGGTTCGTCAGTGGCGCGGTCGTCTATTTCGTCTGCGACTGGCTCATCGACCGCGGCGGTGGCAAGAACCGGCAGCGGATCGCGCCCGCCGCTCAGTCCGGTTCGGGTGTGGCGATGTTTCTCGGTGCGCTGCTGGACGGCATACCGGAGGCGTTCATTCTGGGGATCAGCCTGGCGGCGGGTGGCGGGATCAGTGTGGCGTTCGTCGCCGCCGTGTTCGTCTCGAACGTGCCGCAGGGTATCGCCGGCACGACGAGCATGCTCGCCGCGGGGTATACGGGACGGCGCGTCTTTCGGATGTGGACCGGTCTGACGATTGCCTGTGCGGTGCTCGCCGGGCTCGGGTTCGCCCTGGCCGACTCGGTGCCGGACGGCGGCTATTTCGCGTCCGCGTTCGCCGCCGGGGCGGTTCTCACGATGCTGTCGGACTCGATGATGCCGGAGGCGTTCCGGACCGGTGGTTCGGCCGTCGGCTTGGCCACGGTGCTGGGGTATCTCGTGGCGGCGATGCTGACTTTTGTGGGCTGAGAAATCAAAGCATGAAGCGTCTGCCATGCGGTTTCGGCGGACAATTCGCTGCGTGAAGCAGCATGGGTGACGCAGTGATCAGGCGACCTGCGCCCGGGCTCCGGTGGTCTGGAGGATCAGGTCGGCCACCGCCGTGGGATCGTCGCTCATCGGGACGTGACCGCAGCCGCTGAGGCGGATGACGCGGGCGGTCGGGATCTCCGCTCGGGCCCGGTCGGCCATGTGGACGCCGAAGATCCGGTCGTGCTCACCCCAGCCGATGGCGACCGGGACGGCGCCGGTGAGGGCGGCCGAGTCGAAGCGGTAGCCCTTCGACGCCCGCGCCACGGCCCGGAAACCCTTGCCCCGCCGCAACGCCAGCGCGTCACCCAGCGCACGGTCGTTGTCGAGATTCCCCGGGTACGCCATCAGGGACCCGAACGACGTGGCGCGCAGCGCCGGCCGGCCGCACGTCAGGCGGACGAGGGGAGTGGGGGCGAACGTCGTGACGCGAAGCGTCGTGAGAATGCGCAGGGCGCGGCGGCGCTCGGCCTCGGTGAAGAACCCGGCGGGCGAGAACGCGGTCGCTGACGCGACCGCTCCCGCCGCTGCCAGCTCCAGGCTGATCGCCCCGCCGAGGCTGTACCCGGCGACGTGCGGCCGGTCCAGGCCCCACTCGTCGAACGTCTCGACCATCGCCTCGACGGTGGCCGCCATGTCGCGGGGCATCCCGCTGTCGGGGACGGGTGACCCGCCGAAACCGGGCAGGTCCAACGCGATGACGTCGTGGTGCTCGGCGAGCGCGTCGAAGACCGGCTCCCACGCCTGATGCCGGTGGCCGATGCCGTGCACGAGCACGAGGGTGGGCCCAGTGCCGGCCCGCTTGTGGTTGACCTTCACGCGTCTGCTCCCGCCCGCTCAGGTGCCGGTAGGGACGCCTCCGCAGTCGGCGTCCCTACCGACGTCTTCCCGAAGGCCCGCCCCAGACTCCGGACCTCCTCCTCCATCTGGCCGACCAACCGGCCCGCGCCGCCGGCCCGGATCACGCGGTCGGCGAAGCCCGACAGCACGATCGGGCGCAGCGCCTGCACCAGCGCCATCGACCGGGGCACGTACACCTTGCGCCTGCGGCGCTCGATCCCGCGGACGATCGATTCCGCGCACTGCTCGACTGAGATGACGCTGTTCAGCGGCCACGGCAGGCGCTTCTGGGCGTACCGGAAGGAGGCGAGGTCGGCGCGGATGTCCCGCACCAGGTCCGTGTCGATCCAGATCGGATGGCAGGTCCCGACCGTGACGCCCCGGTGGTACGCCTCCAGCCGCAGCACGTTGCCGAACTGCTCCACACCCGCCTTCGACCCGCAGTACGCCGCCATGCCGGGCATCGCCGTGAACGCCGCCGCCGACGACACGATCAGGACGTGCCCCTTCGCTTCGGCGACGTGGGGGAGCGCGGCGCTGACCGTCCGCATGGCCCCGACGAGATTCACCTCGACCGTACGCACCAACGCGTCGACCGGGCCGGTCGCGACCGTGCCGAGGTTGGCGATCCCGGCGTTGGCCACGACGACGTCGAGCCGCCCGAACCGGTCCACCGTCGCGGCGACCGCACTGTCCAACCCGGACTGGTCGGTGACGTCGGCGGCGTACGCGAAGCCACCGACCTCCCCCGCGACCTGGTTCAGCAGCTCGGGTTCCAAGCCGACCAGGGCGACCTGGGCGCCCCGGGCGGCGGCGAGCCGGGCGACCTGGGCGCCGATGCCGCGCGCCGCGCCGGTGATGAGAACGGTCTTGCCCGCCAGGTCATAGCGCATCGGCGTGCTCCTTGACAGGGGTGAGGGTGACATAGTCCGCCGCCCGGAACTGCCGCGTACGCCACCGGAAGCCGGTCGCGAAGCCGGGCCAGATGGTCGTGTTGCGCCCGGTCGCGTCGAGATACCAGCTGGAGCAGCCGGTCTCCCACACGGTGCCGCGCATCTTCTGCTCGACGACGGCCGACCACGCGCGCTGCGCGGCCGGGGTCGGTTCGATCGCGGCCAGGCCCCGCGCCCGCATGTGCCTGAGCGCCTTGACCACGAGGTTCAGCTGGGACTCGATCATCAGCACGACCGAGGTGTGCCCGAGCCCGGTGTTGGGTCCGAGCAGGAAGAACAGGTTCGGGAAGCCGGGCACCGTCGTGCCCCGGTACGCGTACATGCTCGGCGTCCAGGCCTCGCTTAGCGCTCGGCCGTCCGCCCCGCGAATGTGCCGCATGATCGGCGAGTCCGTGACGTGGAAGCCGGTGCCGAGGATGATCGTGTCGGCCGGATGCTCCACGCCGTCGGCCGTGACCAGGCCGCTCGCCGTGATCCGGGTGATGCCCGACGTCACGACGTCGACGTTCGGCTTGGTCAACGCCGGCCAGTAGTCATTGGATATCAGGACTCGTTTGCAGCCCATCGCGTACCGTGGCGTGATCTTGTCGCGAAGCTCGGGATCGCGCACCTGCCGCCGGAGCGTGCGCAGGGAGAGGCGGGACGCGAGCCGGTTCACGCGCGGGTGCAGGAAGCCGACGCCCATCGCGTCGCGGACCGAGTAGATGCCCAGGCGCGCGAGCCGCTGCGCGCCGGGGACGTGCCGGTAGATCAGGCGCTCGACGCGGCTGATCCGGCGGGTCATCCGCGGCATGATCCAGGCCGGCGTGCGCTGGAAGAGCGACAGGTGCGCGACTTCCGGCTGGATGCGCGGGACGAATTGGATCGCCGACGCGCCGGTGCCGATGACCGCTACGCGCTTGCCGGACAGCTCGTGGTCGTGCCGCCAGCGCGCGGAGTGGAAGACGGTGCCCTGGAAGTCGCCGATCCCGGGAATGTCTGGAATGGAGGGATCGCTGAGCGGGCCGGCCGCCGCGATGAGGACGCGAGCGGTGTACTCGCCCTGGCTGGTGGTGATCACCCACCGGGCGCCGTCCCAGGCGGCGTCGGTCACCCGGTGCCTCGTCCTGATGTGCTCGCGCAAGCCGAACCGGTCGACGCACCCGCGCAGGTACGCCCAGATCTCGGCCTGGCCGGAGAACGTGTCGGACCAGTCCGGATTGGGGGCGAAGGAGAAGGAGTAGAGGTGCGACGGCACGTCGCAGGCGCATCCCGGGTATGTGTTGTCCCGCCAGGTGCCGCCCACGTCGTCGCCGTCGTCGAAGACGAGGAAGTCGCCGAACCCGGCCTTGCGCAGGCGGATCGCCGCGCCCAGGCCGCCGAAGCCGGCCCCGATGACGGCGATGTCGACGTGCTGGCTCATTCTTCCTCCCACGGGGGTGCGCCGACCCCGGTGACGCGTACGCCGCCCCACGGGTCCACCTCGCCGAGCCGGCCCGGCGCCGTCATTTCTCCGATGTGGATGGTCACCTCACGGCGTCCGCTGCGGACGAGCTGAACCACCTCCGGGGACGGCGAAATCCGTCCGCCCCAATGGAAGCGGCCGTCGACCGGCTGCCACTGGCCGCTCAAGTGGACGGTCACCGGCAGGTCGCCGACGCGGCCCTCGCCTGCGTAGCTCACGGTTCCGCCTTGGTCGCGGGCTCCGCCTTGGTCGCCGGCGGCATGGGCTCGGTCGCCAGCGCCAGGGGCAGGTCGGCCCGCCGCCGCAGCCCGTCGAACCCGCTCCACAGCAGTTCGGTGAGGTAATCGGTCAACGCCTCGCGCCGCATGGGGCGGCCGTGCTGCATCCACCAGTCGCCGACCGACTGCACGAAGCCCACCAACCCGTACGCCCACGGCTCGGCCGGACCGGCGTCGAGCCCCAGCGCCCGCAGCCGATCGCCGATGACCCGGGCGAGTTCGACCGCCACCTCCCGGCTGGCCCCGACGATGAGCTGATGGACGCCGGGAATCCCCGACTGGTGCATGACGAAGCGGTACAGATTCGGCTCGGCCTCGATGACGCCCAGGTACGCGTCGATGGTCGCCTCGATGAGGCTGCGCTCCTCGCGTACCTGCTCGACGGCGGGCGCGACGGCGCCCACGACGACCGCCGCGAGGTGCTGCCCGACGGCCATCCACAGCTGGGACTTGTCGGCGAAGTAGCGGTACAGCACGGGCTTGCTCACCCCGGCCGTGGCCGCCACCTGCTCCATGTCGACCTCGGGGCCGTAGCGCAGCACCGCCGCGATCGCGGCCTGGATCAGCTCGATCCGGCGCTGCTCCCGATGGGCGGCCCAGCGCCGCTTACGTCCATTGACTTCCGTGCCCTCGCCTTGCATGCTACTACTCGTAACAGTTACGACCCGTAACGTCAATAGCCGTACCACTCGTTCGGCGCCGGATCAGGGTTCGCGGTCGAATCTTGCCCCAAGATTCGACCCGGATCCGTGATCCAGCGCCGAGACGGAAGGGGAGGACCGATGGAGGCACGGGAGCTGACCGCCGAGAGACTCCTGGAGTCCTCGCTGCGGACGAGCTACGACCCGATCGTCGAGATCGACTGGACCGCGCCGCCGGTGCCGGGCGCGTACTGGCTTCCCCCGCAGCGCAGCAGCCTCTACGGCACCGCGCTGTGGGACGGGCTGACCGAACAGCAGCGGGTCGAGCTGACCAAGCACGAGGTGGCCAGCGCCGCCAGCGCCGGGCTGTGGTTCGAGACCATCCTGATGGAGATGCTGATCCGGCAGTACTACGACAGCGACCCCACCAGTCGCCACGCCCAGTACGCGTTGACCGAGGTGGCCGACGAGTGCCGCCACTCCATCATGTTCGGCCGCCTCATCGAAGCCATGGGCTGCCCGGTCTACCCGGCGAACAAGTTCGACCACGCGCTCGGCCGCTGGCTGAAGGCGACCGCCCGCGGCCCCCACATGTACGCCTCGATCCTGATCGCCGAGGAGATCCTCGACTCGTTCCAGCGCGAGATCATGGGCGACGACACGCTGCAACCGCTGATCCGCATGGTCTCCCGCATCCACGTCGTCGAGGAGGCCCGGCACGTCCGCTACGCCCGGGAGGAACTGGCCCGGCAGGTCGCGGCGGCCGGACCCCTACGCAGCGCGTACGCGCGGATCGTGATCGCGCGGGCGGCGTACTCGATCGCCGGTCGGCTCGTGCATCCCCGGGCGTACGCCGCCGTCGGCATCCGGCCGCGCGACGGGCGGGCCGCCGCCCGATCGAATCCGCACTTCCAGGAGACGCTGCGCTGGTCCGCCTCCCGCGTGTACGCCTACCTCGGCGACCTCGGCCTGGTGACGGGTCCGGCGCGGCTGCTGTGGTCGCGAGCGGGGTTGATCTGACGGTTGTCATGATCATGGTCATTTCCACGTCGCCATGACGACCCGGAAGTGACCATGACCGAGGGGAAAACCCGGTGCGGCGGCCGTTCGGATGGGCCACGCTGGAAGGCATGATCCACACCTGGCAGCTGGACGAGGTCGCCCACGCCGGCCCCGAACACCTCGATCCCGACTTCATCGCGGGCTACGACCGCAAGCAGGGCTTCCCGGACGCGGCCGACGACATCGCGGCGTTGCGCGCGCACGGCCTGAACCAGACGTCGACGGTGGTCGACCTCGCCGCCGGAACCGGCCAGTTCTCAAGGAAGGCGAAGGACGCGTTCGGCCGGGTCGTCGCGGTCGACGTGTCGCCCGCCATGACCGCCCACCTGGCCACTCATGGACTGGAAGTGGTCCAGGCCGGGTTCCTCACCTTCCAGCCCGACGGCCCGGTCGACGGGGTGTTCACCCGTAACGCCCTGCACCAGCTGCCGGACTTCTTCAAGGTCGTCGCGTTGCAGCGGATCGCCGACATGCTCCGGCCGGGTGGCGTACTGCGCGTGCGGGACCTGATCTACGACTTCGCGCCGGCCGAGGTGGACGCGGTCTTCGCGGACTGGTTCGCCGGCGCCGCCGACGATCCCGCCGCCGGTTACACCGCCGGGGACTATGCCGAGCACATCCGCACGGAGTACAGCACCTTCCGGTGGCTGTTCGAGCCGATGCTCACCGCCGCCGGCTTCGAGATCGTGGACGTCGCCTACGAGCGGCGGCTGTATGGCGCGTACACCTGCGTGAAACGATGACGCCCATGAGTGACTTCACGGCGTACGCCGTGGCGACGGTCTCGTCGCCGCTGACGTCGCTGGCGGACGCGCCCCGGCAGGGCGACGAAGGCGCGCCCGACGCCTGGATCGTCATCGACCCGAGGTACGCCGACGCCGCCCGCGATCTGCGCCCGGGAGCGGACATCCTGCTGCTCACCTGGCTCGACCGGGCCGATCGAGCCGTCCAGGTGGTGCACCCGCGCGGCGACCTCGCCCGCCCGGAACAGGGCGTGTTCAGCACGCGGTCGCCGGATCGCCCGAACCCGATCGGCCTGCACCGGGTGACGGTGCGCGAAGTCGACGGACTGCGGCTGCGCGTCAGCGGTCTGGAAGCGATCGACGGCACGCCGATCCTCGACGTCAAACCGGTCCTGGACCCGATCTCAGACCGCTGAGCGCACCCGGAGAGGGGGAGGCATGAGCGAGCACAAGCCGCTGATCACCGTGTTGACGGGGGCGGGGATCTCCACCGACTCCGGCATCCCGGACTTCCGCGGCCCGAACGGGGTGTGGACGCGCGATCCGTCCAAGGAGAAGCTGTTCACGCTGCAGAACTACCTGGCCGACGAGGAGGTCCGCAAGGCGTCGTGGCTGGCGCGCAAGGACAGTCCGGCGTGGACGGCCCGGCCGAACGCGGCCCATGTGGCCTTGGCGGAGCTGGAGCGCCACGGGTTCCCGCTGCGGGTCGTCACGCAGAACATCGACGGCCTGCATCAGAAGGCCGGGATCTCCGATCGCAAGGTCATCGAGGTGCACGGCACCATGTTCACGGTGCGGTGCGTCGGCTGCGGTGCGCGGACGACCATGCGGGAGGCGCTGGACCGGGTCGAGGAGGGCGAGCCTGATCCGCGTTGCACGGCCTGCGGCGGCATCCTGAAGGCGGGCACGATCATGTTCGGTGAGCTGCTCGACCCGGACACCATGGATCGCGCCGCGCAGGTCGCGGCCGCGTGCGAGCTGTTCTGGGCCGTGGGCACGTCGCTGACCGTCGAACCGGCGGCGTCGCTGTGCGCGATCGCCGCGCAGGCCGGCGCGCGCATCACCATCGTGAACGCGCAGGCCACGCCGTACGACCACCTTGCGAGCACCGTCGTGCGCGAGCCCATCGGCGAGGCGCTGCCGCGGCTGGTCCAGGCGATCCTTCAGGAATACGCGTAATGCAGCGCTCCTATGTGGTCACGGGCGGCGGGCGCGGCATCGGCCGGGCGATCGTGGAGCGCTTGAGCCGGGAGGGCGCCGTCGTCGTGGTCGAGCGGGATCCGGCTGCGCTGGCCGACGTCGCCGTGGGGCGGGGCGTGGCCGGGGACGCCGCCGACGAGGCGGTCGCCGAACGGGCGGCCGACCTGGCCGAGCGCGAGGGGCGGCTGACGGGCTGGGTGAACAACGCGGCGGTCTTCCGGGACGCGTTCGTCCACGACACGCCACCGGCGCAGGTGCTGGACCTCATCGCGGCGAACCTCGCCCCGACGCTGACCGGCTGCTCGACGGCGGTACGCCGGATGCTGGCGTCGGGCGAGGGCGGCGCGATCGTCAACGTCTCGTCGCACCAGGCCCGACGGGCCGTGCCCGGCGCCCTCCCGTACGCCACGGCGAAGGCGGCGATCGAGGGACTGACCCGGGCCTTGGCGGTCGACTATGGACGGTACGGCGTCCGGGTCAACGCGGTCGCGCTCGGCTCCGTCGCGACGGAGCGACTCGAGGACGCGCCCGAAGACGTCCGGCGCGAACTGAACCGGCTGCATCCGGTCGGCCGCGTCGGGCGTACCAGTGAAGTGGCGGAAGTGGTGGCGTTCCTGATGTCACCCGCGGCGAGCTTCGTCCACGGCGCTGTGGTGCCGGTGGACGGTGGGCGAGCCGCGTTGGGCCTGGACCCCGAGGCGCGCTAGCTCGTCGCGCGGGCGGAGGGCTCGCCCGGCGCCCAGATCTCGACGTCGGTGAAGCCGGCCGAGTGCTCGATGGACGGGCCGGGTTCGCGCTGCAGCACACCGAGATTGAGCCGACCCTCCACATAGGTCGTCTCGTCGCGCTCGTCCATGATGTAACCGTTGTGGGCGAAGGTGAAATGGTCGCCCACCGCGAGGATGGTGAAGCGCTCGGACGATCCGACCTGAAGCCGTTCGGGGAACTGCATCTCCAACCGGGTCGGGTTGCTCCAGTTGCCGTCGCCGTCCTTCTCGTGCCGGACGAAGTAGGCCCCGTCCTCGCAGATCTGCAGCGCGTATCCGCTGTCGCCGGTGTAGCGGAACCAGATCCCCGCGCAGGTGCCGGGATCGGCCAGTTGCACCGTGACGGAGAGGGCGAAGTCGCGATACTTCTGCGACGGACCGGTGCACCGGTAGACCGTTCCGGTGACCGAGACGACGTAGACGCCATGGTTGTAGACGCACTTGGCGGACAGTTGCGCCTCGGTGCGCTGGATCCAGTTGTCCGACTTCGTCATCGGGTCGGCGAGGACGAGCTGGAAGCCTTCGGGAACGGAGAGCGGCGTCGCCTGCGGCGACGGTGAAGCCGGTGGATCCCCGGCGTGGCTGTTCCGGTCGGGCCACACCCCGTACGCGAAGATGCCGGCGGCGACCAGGGCGATCACGGTGGCGAGGACGATCCACAGGGTGCGTACGCGACGGCGGGGCTTGCGGACCGGGAGACGGGTGCTGACCGTGGGCTCGTCGTCCGCGGTCGCCTCGTACGCCGCCTGCGCCGGGATCATGACGTCCTGCGGCACCTTGCGGGTGGAGCCGACCGACATGAGCAGGTCGAGCAGGTCCCGTGCGGTTGGTCGCTCGGCCGGGTCCTTCGACAGCGCCAAGGCGACGACGTCGCGGAGCGGGCCGTTCACCCCGGTCAGGTTGGGCGCCTCGGTGAGGATTCGGATCGCCGTGGTGGCCGGAGTGTCCCCGGCGAACGGCGTGTGCCCGGTCGCGGCGTAGCACATGACCGCGCCCCAGGCGAAGACGTCGGCCTTGGCGTTCACCGCCTTCAGCCCGCCGCTGAGCCGCTCCGGCGCGATGTACGGCACGGTGCCCATGACCTGGTCGCCCTGGGTGATGCCGGTGGGTGTGTCGGAGTCGCGGGCGAGCCCGAAGTCGATCACCTTCACGCCGCCGCGGGGGAGCAGGACGTTGCCCGGTTTGAGGTCGCGATGGATGATGCCGGCGGCGTGGATGGCGGTCAACGCGGTGGCCACGCCGATGCCGAGGGACTGCAGGGCGGCCCCGCTGAGCGGGCCGGACTCCTTGACGATGTCGGCCAGGGTCGGGCCGTCCACGTACTCGGCGACCAGGTAGGGCGGATCGTGGTCGGGGTCGGCCTCGATGACCTCGGCGGTGCAGAACGGCGGGACGGTCTTTGCCCGGGCCACCTCACCGCGGAACCGCTGCCGGAATTCCTCCCGGTCGAGCAGATGATCGCGGATGACCTTGAGCGCGACCTGCGTCCCCTCGGGCGACTGTGCCAGGTAGACAGTCCCCATGCCGCCCTCGCCGAGGCGGCCCAGCAGCTGATAGCCACCGATCTGGAGCTGGTCGCTCGGCCGCAGCGCCTGTACTCCTGCCATCCACCCCTCCCCGCGAACGTGGGCAAGCATGCCATCTTGCGGGCACCGGCGTAAACCGACCTTCGGCTGCCAGGCATGACCGGGAGTTTGCGTCGTTAAGGAGTATTGCCAACGGCGAAGAAATGGTGAAACTTTAACAGCGAGCACCCCCTTGAATGAGCAGCCCCTGGAGGAACAACGATGTCCCCATCCCTGCCTCGCCGTACTTTCACGGCTCTGGCATTGGCGGCTCCGCTGACCGCCGCCCTGCCCGGCGTGGCGTTCGCCGAGGAGCCCTCGACCCTCGCGGGCACGCCGGACCCGTTCCCGACGCCGGACACGTCGAACTGCGAGGTCGACCCGGCGACGCCGAAGCGTGAGTTCCGCGCGATGTGGATCGCCAGCGTCGTCAACATCGACTGGCCGCGGGCGGCCGGTCTGGACGAGCAGACCCTCAAGGCCGACTACCGCGCCTGGCTCGACCTCGCCGAGAAGCTCAACCACAACGCCGTGGTCGTGCAGATCCGGCCCACCGCCGACGCGTTCTGGCCCTCGGCGTACGAGCCGTGGTCGGAGTGGCTGACCGGCAAGCGGGACGGCGTCGGCCCCGGCTGGGACCCGGTCGCCTGGATGGTCGCCGAGACCCACGCGCGCAACCTCGAATTCCACGCCTGGTTCAACCCGTACCGGGTGTCCATGCCCGCCCCCGGCGGCGCGGGCGGCGACATCACCAAGCTCGCCCCCAACCACCCCGTCCAGCAGCACCCCGAATGGGCGGTGGCGTACCCGGTCGGCAACGCGGCGACCCGGCTCTACTACAACCCGGGCATCCCCGAGGTACGCGCGTTCGTGCAGGACGCGATCATGGACGCCGTCACCAAGTACGACCTCGACGGCGTGCACTTCGACGACTACTTCTACCCGTACCCGGCGTCCGGCCAGGACTTCGGCGACGAGGCGACCTTCGCCGAGCACGGCGCGGGCTGGGCGACCAAGGCGGACTGGCGGCGCAACAACATCGACCTGCTGATCCAGGAGATGTCGCAGAAGGTCCGTGAGGCCAAGCCGTGGGTGAAGTTCGGGGTCAGCCCGTTCGGCATCTGGCGCAACAAGGCGGCCGACCCGCTGGGCTCGGACACCGGCGGCACGCAGTCCTACGACGCCAACTTCGCCGACACCCGCAAGTGGGTCAAGGAAGGCTGGCTGGACTACATCGTCCCGCAGGTCTACTGGAACATCGGTCTCGCGGTGGCCGACTACGCCAAGCTCGTGCCGTGGTGGGCCGACGTCGTCGCCGGCACCCAGTGCCAGCTCTACATCGGCCAGGCCGACTACAAGATCTCCGCGGCCGGGCAGCCGGCGGCCTGGTTCGACCCGAACGAGATGGGCAAGCACCTCGCGCTCAACCGGTCGCTGCCCGAGGTCGACGGCAGCATCCACTTCTCGGCCAAGGACGTGAAGGCCAACCGCCTCGGCGCGACCGACCTGTACGCGGCCGCGTACTACTCGCGTCCGTCGCTGCCTCCGGTGCTGGAGCGGGTGGCCGCCAAGCCGATGATCCCGCCGGTCATCACCTACCTGCACCGCGACGAGGCCGGCGTACGCCTCCAGTGGCTGGCCCCGGGCAACGAGGGCCAGCCGTTCGACGACCCGACGTCGTTCGCGGTCTACCGCTACGAGGGCCGCGACCCGCTGCCCGAGCCGTGTGACCTGGCCGACGCCGGCCAGCTCATCGCGACCGTACGCGGAACGTCCTACCTCGACACGACCGCGGTCGCCGGCACGGCGTACACGTATGTCGTGACGGCGCTGGACCGGGTCTGGCACGAGAGCGCGCCCGGCCTGGGCCGCTTCACGATCCGCTGACCCCTCAGACGGAGCCCCGGCGGGCTTCCCAGCGTTCCAGGAGGCCCGCCATCTCGTCTTGGATGAACGCGTAGAAATCCGCCATCTCGGCGATCCGGCCGCCGGCGACGGTTCCCCGTCCGCCGGCGGCCTCCACTCCTTCGGCCGCCAGTTTGCCGACGACGGCGAAGATGCCGCCCTTGACCATGGCGCCCTGGTACCAGGCGTCGTCCGGCAGCCGGTAGACGTCCCGGCGGGAGCCCGGCACCGGCTCCTTCACGACCAGCCCCAGCTGCTGGAGGTAGCGCACCGAGCCGGAGACGGCGGCGGGGCTGATCGCCAGCCCCTCGGCGATGTCGGCGGCGGTCAGCGTGGACTCCTCGGCCGCCATCAGAAGCATCAGCACCCGGGCCGCCATCCGCGGCATTCCGTAGTTGGCGAAGGTCATCGCCGTGTGCTCGACGAAGCGGCGTACGCCGTCCTCGTCGCGGCCCGGCGGCCCGTTCGTCGTCGGCTTCTGCGCCATCTCTGCTCCCTGCGTCACACCTCGATTTTGACACGGCACAAGCTTCACAAGTTTGTGAAGCAAGTGTAGCGTCCGAAAGATGGAAAACATCATCGAGGCGTCGGGCCTGCGCAAGAGCTTCGGGCCGACGCAGGCGCTGGACGGGCTCGACCTGGTCGTCCGCCGTGGCGAAGTCCACGGCTTCCTCGGCCCCAACGGGGCCGGCAAGTCGACCACCATCCGGGTGCTGCTCGGCCTCCTCAAAGCCGACGGAGGCAGCGCGACCCTGTTCGGCGGCGACCCGTGGAAGGACGCGGTGAACCTGCACAAGCGGCTCGCGTACGTCCCGGGCGACGTCACCCTCTGGCCGAACCTGACCGGGGGAGAAGTCATCGACCTGCTCGCCCGGCTGCGTGGCGGCGGCGACAAGGGCAAGCGCGACGAACTGATCCAGCGCTTCGAACTCGACCCCCGCAAGAAGGGCCGCACCTACTCCAAGGGCAACCGGCAGAAGGTGGCCCTCGTCGCCGCCCTGGCCAGCGACGCCGAACTGCTGATCCTCGACGAGCCGACCTCCGGCCTCGACCCGCTGATGGAATCCGTCTTCCAGGAATGCATCAACGCCGAGCGGCAGAACGGGCGGACGGTCCTGCTCTCCAGCCACATCCTGGCCGAGGCCGAAGCCCTCTGCGACCGCGTGAGCATCATCCGCGCCGGGAAGACCGTCGAGACCGGCACCCTCACCGAACTGCGGCACCTGACGCGTACGTCGATCGCGGCCGACCTGGCGTCGCCGCCCGACGGGCTCACCACCCTGCCCGGCGTACACGATCTGGTCGTCGAGGGCAGCCGGGTCAAGTTCCAGGTCGACACCGCCGTCCTCGACGAGACGCTGCGGCACCTGGCTTCGCTGGGCGTACGCGGGCTGACCAGCCAGCCGCCGACCCTCGAGGAGCTGTTCCTGCGGCACTACCAGGCTGAAGGGGCGCAGTCGTGACCGCGCTCGCCGGAACCGGGCAGCTGCTGCGGCTGGCCCTACGCCGGGACCGGATCATCCTGCCGCTCTGGGTCGTCCTCCTGGCCTTGTTCCCGGCCAGTGTGGCCGGCAGCTTCAAGGCGCTCTACCCCGATCCGGTGGAGCTGGCCAAGTTCGCGAAGTCCATGATCGCCTCACCGTCGATCACCGGCTTCTACGGGCCGATCTTCGCCCCGAACCTCGGGCAGTTGTCGGCCTGGCGCTCCGGCATCCTCGTCATCATCGCGGCGCTGGCCGTCGGGCTCACCGTCATCCGGCATACGCGCAACGAGGAGGAACAGGGCCGCCGGGAACTGCTCGGCGCGACCGTCGTCGGCCGGCCCGCGCAACTCGTCGCGGCCCTGCTGCTCGCCTTCGGCGCGAGCGCCGTCATCGGCGTGCTCGCCGCGTTGGGGCTCGCGTCGGCCGCCCCCGGCGCCGGAGCGTGGGCCTTCGGCCTCGAGTACGCCGTCCTCTGCGCCTTCTTCGGAGCAGTGGCCGGATTGGCGGCCCAGCTGACGCAAAGTGCGCGTACGGCGCGCTGGATCTTCGGCGCCGTCCTCGGTGGATCGTTCCTCCTCCGGGCGGCCGGAGACGCCAACGGCGACGAGAACTCCGTGCTGTCGTGGATCTCGCCGATCGGATTCGCCCAGCGCATCCGCCCGTACGCCGAAGAACGCTGGTGGATCGGGGGAGTGCTCCTGCTGATCGCCGTGGCGCTCGGGCTTTGGGCGTATCAGCTGGCGGGAAGCCGGGACATCGACGCGGGCCTGGTCGCCCCACGGCCCGGACCACCACGGGCCGGGCGAAGCCTGTCCTCGCCCCTGGGCCTGGCCTGGCGGTTGCAGCGCGGCGGCCTGATCGGCTGGCTGATCGGATTCGCGGTGATCAGCGGCGTGCTCGGCTCGGCCGCCACCACCGCGTCGGACGCGCTGAAGGACAGCCCGGAGCTGGCCGAGATGTTCCAGCGGCTCGGCGGCGCGACCGCGCTCGGCGACCTGTTCATGGTCACGCTGATCTCGATCACCGCGATCGCCGCCGCCGGGCAGGGCATTCAAGCAGCGGTACGCGCCCGCAGCGAGGAGACCACCGGGCGGCTCGAACCGATCCTGGCCACCGCAGTCGGCCGGCCGCGGTGGAACGCCGGCTACGTGCTCTTCGCGCTGGGCGGCCCGGTGCTGAGCATGCTGGTCGTCGGCGTCGTCGGCGGATTGGCCTACGGCGGCAGCTCGGGAGACGTGGCCGGTCAGCTGCCGCGCATCATCGGCGCCGCGCTGGTCTCACTCCCCGCGATCTGGCTGACCGTGAGCATCGTGCTGGCGCTGTTCGGCCTCCTGCCCCGGCTCGTCGCCGCGGGCTGGGTGTTACTGGCGGCGTTCCTGCTGCTCGGACAGCTCGGCGCGGTCCTGCGGCTCAGCCAATGGGCGCTCGACCTGTCGCCGTTCACGCACACCCCGCACCTGCCGGGCGGTGTGCTGACCTGGCCGCCACTGATCTGGCTGGGGCTGGCCGCGGCTGCGCTCACGGCCGTCGGTTTCGCCGGCTTCCGCCGCCGCGACATCGGCTGACCCGTCTCGCCTTTACGTTGACGGCTTGTCGCCGTGATCAACGGGTTCCCTCGTTGTCCGGGATATCGCGGCCTTCCGCTCGATCGAGGGCGCGACATCCCGGATAACGCGGTGGGGCACAGACAGGAGCGCGCTTTTCGATTACATTCGATGACGGCACCACCGGCCCGCCCAGGCCGGCACGATCCTCCATTCTCCACGGACGGAGTGCACACATGTCCCCCAGAAGACGCTGGGGCGCGGCACTGTCCGCGCTCGCCGTCAGCGCCGCCACGTTCGTCGTGGCCACCCTGCTCACCACCGCCAGCCCCGCGCAGGCCGCCGGCACCGGAGTCGGCTACCTGCACACCAACGGCAGCAAGCTCGTCGACAGCACCGGCGCCACGGTCCGGCTCACCGGGATCAACTGGTTCGGCATGGAGACCGACAACCGGACCTTCCACGGCCTGTGGTCCAGCCAGCCGTGGAAGTCGCAGATCGACCACATGGCCCAGCTCGGCTACAACACCATCCGCGTCCCGTACTCCGGCGACGCGCTGAAGGCGGGCGCCACGGCCACGGGCATCAATGACTACGTGAACCCGGACCTGGTGGGCAACTCGCCCTTGCAGATCCTCGACAAGGTCATCGCGTACGCCGGTCAGAAGGGCATGCGCATCCTGCTCGATCGGCACCGCCCGAGCGCGGCCGGGCAGACGCCGCTCTGGTATACCGCGACGGTCTCCGAGGCCAGCATGATCGCCGACTGGCAGATGCTGGCCCAGCGGTACGCCGGTAACTCGACCGTCATCGGCGGCGACCTGTTCAACGAGCCGCACGCCGAGGGCACCGATCCGAGTGGCACCGGCGCCTGCTGGGGCTGCGGCGACACCGCCCGCGACTGGCGGCTGGCCGCCCAGCGGATCGGCAACGCGATCCTGTCGGTCAACTCGAACTGGCTCATCGTCGTCGAGGGTGTGAGCTGCCCGTCCGGCGGTTCGCCGAACGTGTGGGACTCCATTCCGGACGACCCGATGACCTGTGACTGGTGGGGTGGCAACCTCGCCGGCGCGGCGCAGTACCCGGTGCAGTTGAACACCGCGAACCGGCTGGTCTACTCGGCCCACGACTACGGGATCTCGGTCTACGACCGGCAGCCCTGGTTCAAGGACGCGACGTTCCCCGAGAACCTGCCCGCCGTGTGGGACCACTTCTGGGGCTACCTCTACAAGAACAACACCGCTCCGGTGCTGGTCGGCGAGTTCGGCAGTACGCTCGCCAACCCGCTGGACGTGCAGTGGCTGACCAAGCTGATGGCCTACATGGGCACCGGCGTCAACGGGATCTCCTTCACGTACTGGGCGTGGAACCCCAACTCCGGGGACACCGGCGGCATCGTGCAGGACGACTGGGTCACCGTGAACACCCAGAAGCAGAACATCGTCGGCCCTTACCTGATCGCGCCCGTCGGTTCCGGGTCGACGTCCTCGCCGTCGGCTTCGACCTCTGCGTCGGCTTCCACGTCGCCGTCCACCTCGGCTTCTCCGTCGGGCGGTCCGACCGGCGGCACCGGATCGTGCTCGGTGACCTACAAGGTGGACAGCTCGTGGCCGCAAGGCTTCAACGCCACGGTGACCGTCAAGAACACCGGCACCTCGACGGTGAACAACTGGGTCGCCACGCTCACCCTGCCCAGCGGCGTGAGCCTTGTGAACGGGTGGAACGCCACCGTCACCGCGAGCGGGCAGACGCTGACCGCGGCCGCGCCGACCTGGGCTCCCAACCTGGCGGCCGGCGCCTCGGCCAGCTTCAACTTCCAGGCGAACGGGCCGTCTTCGCCGGCCCCCAGCGGATACAAGCTGAACGGGGTGGCCTGCTCCTGATCCGTTGATCGGCCACTGTGACGCTGCGCAGGTCTCCCGTTCGAGGAGACCTGCGCAGCGTCGCAGTCGTGGGTGGGTTGCCCGGGGTCTCGCCCCGCAGCGCAATCCGTCCCGGGGCCTCGGCCCGTGCCGCGCGTCGTCAGGCCGTGCGTGATCTCCGGACGGCCAGGTACCCAACCCCGCTCCCGTAAGGTGCCTCACCTTCCGGAAGTCGGAGGGGAGCCCCGCGAGCGCGCCGCGATGAGTGCGCGGCGAGCGCGGCGAGCGCGGCGAGCGCGGCGAGCGCGGCGCCAGGCGTCGGAGGGGAGCCCCGCAAGCGGAAAAGCCCGCGACCTGCGAAACCCGTAACATGCCTGAAAAGTCTTGCAGCAACTTATTGACGCATCTGAAATATTCGGTCACTCTCTCCTTCAACGGATGCAAGCCCCTCTCCACCCAGGCGCTCGCAGAAGGAAGTCCGTGCCCATGAAATTCCGAAAAGCGGCCGTGATCGCGACCATCGCGGCCGGCCTCGTGACCACCGCCCTGCCCAGCCTGACCGCGAACGCGGCAGTGACGCTCAACGACAGCGACGTCACGGCGAACCTCTGGGAGTGGAACTGGAACTCGGTGGCCGCCGCCTGCACCAACCATCTCGGCCCGGCCGGGTACGGCGCGGTTCAGGTCGCTCCACCGGCGGAGTCGGTCAGCCTGGCCACCAGTGACGCGGGCGTACATCCCTGGTGGGAGGTGTACCAGCCGGTCTCCTACAACTTGACCAGCCGCTTCGGCACTCGGACGCAGTTCGCCGCGATGGTCACCGCCTGCCACAACGCGGGCGTACGCGTCTACGCCGACGCGGTGGTCAACCACATGGCCGGCGCGAACAACACGCTCACCACGACGTACGGTGGGTCGACGTTCAGCCCCACCGGATACACCTATCCGGCCGTGCCGTACGCGTACGGCGACTTCCATCATCCGAACGACGGCTACTGCGCCGATGACGACGGTGTCATCGACGACTGGAACAACACGGCCGAGGTCCAGAACTGCATGCTGCTGTCCTTGTCGGACCTGAAGACGCAGAGCACCGCCGTGCGGGCGAAGATCGCGGCGTACCTGAACGACCTGATCGGCCTCGGTGTCGACGGATTCCGCGTCGACGCGGCCAAGCATGTCTCGGTCGCCGACTTCGCCGCGATCCGGGCGCTTCTGAACAACACGACGGCGGAGAACAAGGCGCCGTACATCGCGCAGGAGATCTTCACCGGCGCGTCGAACAGCGAGCTGAAGCCGGCGGCGTTCACGTCCAACGGCGACGTCCTCGGCTTCTCGTACGCCATGGGCCTCAAGTCGCAGTTCGCCAACGGCACCCTGGCGAACCTGGCGACCATCCCGTCCTGGTCCCTGGACGCGACCGGCGATCAGACGTACGCCATGGTCACCAACCACGACCTGGAGCGGGACGGCACGACCCTGCGGTATCAGGACGGCACGAAGTACACCTTGGCGAACTACTTCCTCCTCGCCTACCCGTACGGCCAGCCGTCCGTCTACGACGGCTTCACCTGGTCGAGCACCGGGCAGTCGCCGCCGGCCGACGCCAACGGCTTCGTGACCGATGCGAGCTGCACCTCGGGCGCCTGGCAGTGCATCACGCAGTCGACCGGCGTCAAGGGCATGGTCGGCTGGCACAACGCGACCGCCGCTGTGATGACGGTCAGCGACTTCACCGCGACCGCGAGCAACATCATCGGATTCCACCGGGGGTCGCTGGGCTGGATCGGCATCAACGCCTCGTCCAGCGCCTCGACCGCCACGTACACCATGGGTCTCGCCAACGGCACCTACTGCGACGTGATCACCGGCGGCGCGACCACGAGTGGCTGCGCGGGCACGGCGGTCACGGTCTCGGGTGGCACCGCGTCGGTGACGATCCCGGCCAACGGGGCGGTCGCGATCCACGTCAACGCCCGGTCCGGGGGTGGGACGGCCTCGCCCACCACGTCTGCCACGGCTTCACCCTCGGCCAGCGCCTCGCCGTCCGCCTCGCCGTCCACATCACCTACTGCCTCGCCCACCACGTCGCCGACGGGCACGACCGTCACGGACACCTTCACCGTGTACGCGACCACGACGACCGGAACGGACGTCTACGTCGTCGGCAGCATCCCCGCCTTGGGCTCCTGGAACACGGCGAACGCGGTCAAGCTCTCGGCCGCCGGATATCCATTATGGAGCGCAGCGATCGCCTTGCCGGTCACCACGGCAGTCGAGTACAAGTACATCAAGAAGGACGCCGCCGGGAACGTCACCTGGGAGAGCAACGCCAACCGCACGTTCAGCACCGGGACGGCGGCGCAGACCCTCACCAACTCCTGGAGCGTGGCCAACGCCGACGCCACCGACCTGACGTTCTCCGCGTACGCGACCACGACGACCGGCACCAACGTCTACGTCGTCGGCTCGATCGCCGCACTGGGGTCGTGGAACCCCGTCAACGCGATCCCGCTGTCGTCCGCGGCGTACCCGACCTGGAAGCGGCTGGTGATCCTGCCGAAGAACACCTACTTCGAGTACAAGTACATCAAGAAGGACGCCGCCGGGAACGTCACGTGGGAGAGCGGGGCCAACCGCTCCTACACCACCGGATCGTCGACCGGGTACGCCGTCAGCGACACCTGGAAGTGATCCAGCGGGTTGGGTTTCGCCCCGTCATGGCGTGGCGAAACCCAGCCCGATCTGCGCATACGCCCACAGCCGCCGGCCCAGCACCGGTAGCGTCAGGTGCATGATCACGATCATCGAAGGGCTGCCCGAGGGCGTCCTGGGCGCCGACGCGACCGGCGAGATCACCGCCGACGACTACCGCCAGGTCCTCGTCCCGGCGATCGAGAAGGCGCTGTCCGGCGGCGGCAAGCTGCGGATGGTCTACCGTCTCGGCCCGGAGTACCGGGGCATGCAGGGCGACGCGATGTGGCAGGACGCCAAACTCGGCGCGAGCCATCTGAAGTCCTTCGAGCGGGTCGCGGTGGTGACCGACGTCGACTGGATCGGGCACGCCATCAAGGCGTTCACCTGGATGATCCCGGGCGAGGCCAAGGTCTTCCCGACCGCGGAGTACGACGCCGCAGTCGCCTGGCTGACGTGCTGACGTCGCCGTCGAGACCACAGTCACCTCCATGATCAACGGGAGTGCGACGAGGCGTCCGATCAGCGCGGCGAGGGCGACGATCCGAGGCGGTGCAGGAAAAGCGTCTCCGCCAGGCAGGCTCGCCGGAACTCGCCGAGGTGCAGGCTCTCGTCGATCCCGTGGGCCCGGCTGTCGGGGTCCTCGACGCCGTTGAGGACGATCGTCGCGTCCGGGATGACCTCGGCGAGGTCCAGCATGAGCGGAATGGAGCCGCCCGAGCCGGTCTCGACCGGGTCGACGCCGTCCCACGCGTCGCGCAGCGCGACCCGGATCTGGTCGTAGACGGGGCCGGACGAGTCGACTGCCAGCCCGGGTGCCGCGCCACGGCGGGTCACCGAGACCGACGCACCCCACGGGATGTGCCGGCGGACGTGATCCTCCAGCAGCGAGAAGGCCCGCAGCGGGTCCTCGGTCGGCGCGATCCGCAGGCTGACCAGCGCACGGGCGACCGGAGTCAGAGTGCTCGTGGCGCCCTCGATCGGCGGTACCTCCATGCCGAGGATGCTCACCGCTGGGCGGCTCCACATCCGGGAGGCGGCGCTGCCGGTGCCGAACGGGGTGCCGCCGGTCTCCGCGAGCAGCCGGTCGGCGGCGTATTCGACCGCGGGGTCGGGCTCGGTCTTGAGCCCGTCGATCGCCACATCACCGGCGTCGTCGTGAAAGGACGAGATCAGGCGGGACAAGGCGATGACGGCGTCCGGCACCGCGCCGCCGTACATGCCACTATGGACTCCGTGCGAGAGCGTACGCACCTCCACCATCGCGGTGACGTGCCCACGCAAGGACGTCGTCACGGCGGGTACGCCCACCGCCCAGTTCCCCACGTCGGTCACGATCGCGACGTCGGCCTGGAGCTCGGACCGCAGCTCGCGGAGGAGTCGCGGGGTGGCGCCGGTGCCGTACTCCTCCTCGCCTTCGACGAAGACGACCACGCCGACGCCGAGATCGTCGCCGAGAGCACGGAGGGCGGCGATGTGCACCATGATCCCGGCCTTGTCGTCGGCCGCGCCGCGACCGTAGAGGCGGCCGTCACGTTCGGCCGGCTCGAACGGGTCGCTGGTCCACAGCGCCGGATCACCGGCGGGCTGGACGTCGTGGTGGGCGTATAAGAGGACGGTGGGACGGCCCGGCAGTAGGCGAGTGCCCAGGACAGCCGGACGGCCGGACGACGCCACGACGCGGGTCGCCAGCCCGCAGTCGGACAGCAGCGCCGCCACCAGCTCCGCCGACCGGTCGATGGGGGAGAAGTCGAAGCCGGGCGCGGAAACGCTCGGGATGCGGACGAGCCGCTCCAGATCCGCCCGTACGCCCGGCATCACCGCGTCGAGCCGGGCGGTGAACTCAGCTTCCATCACGCAGATCGCTCGGGGCGGAGGGGGCGTACTCGACGTGGTCGAAGACCGCGTGGCATCCCGAACCGGTCGGGGCCTGGACGACGAAGCCGACCTGCGCCGGGCCGGTTCCGATGGCGAAGTTGCGGACGAACTCCCAGCGGCGTCCGTCGGAGCCGGCGTGGAAGGCGTAGGCCCCGCCGTGCCGGGTGACCCGCAACCAGACGCCTTCGTGCGGATCGGCGACGGGCCAGGCGTTCGCGTCGTCGGCCACCCCGTCGCAGACCACGCTGACGACGCCGGGCACGCCGCTCGGCGAGACCTCGAAGCACAACTTGGCCCAGTGAGTATCGTCGATCCAGACCAGGAGGGTTCCGGCGTCGAACGCGTCGCGGAAGGTGACGCGTACCCGGGCGGACAGGCGCCAGTCGCCGTCGGGGGCGGCAGCCAGCGCACGTGGGGCCGTGAGCTTGGTCTCCGAACTGGCGGGATCGATGAACAGATCAGTCTGGGCGGGGGCGGACGCGCTGAGCACGCCGTCGTTCAGGCCGCACTCGGTCGGGGGGACGATCCACTCGAAGTCGAGCGGCACCGCGGGCAGGGTGAACTCCATCGCAGCAGCCTGCCCGTAACTCAGAGGTTCTTCAAGGCTTCGCGCCGTGACAACCCCGACAGCTCGGTCGCGGCCACGAACGTCCGGACCGCGTCCGGCTCGGTCTTCGCGTACTCGCGCAAGGCCCAGCCGATCGCCTTCCGGATGAAGAAGTCCGGATGCCCGGCCTGCCGTCGGCAATAGCGGAACAACCGGTCCGCGTCCGTCGCATCCTTGTATCGCAATTGGTGAAGGATCGCCGTCCGGGTCAGCCACATCTCGTCCTGCTCCGCCCACTGGTCCATCACCCTCACCAACGAGGGGTACGCCGAGACCAGCGGCCCGACAACGTGCGCCGCGAGGGCGTCCACGGTGTCCCACCACGGCTTGACGACGATCAGTTCGCGGGCGACCCCGAGGAAGTCCTCGTCCAGCGCTTTGGCGTACTTGCGCAGGTAGGAGCAGGCGACGTACTGGTATTCGCGCTCGGCCAAGGACCAGCACCCGAGGGCGATCTCGGCGGCGTCGGCGGACTCGGGGCGGGGCAGCCCCGTCGCGAGTTCGCGCTGCAGCGCGGCCAACGGCGTACTGGGGATGCCCAGAAACGGGAACTGGTCGCGCATGTATTTCGCCATGGCGGCGGCGCGCTCGGGGTCGGCGTGCCGGGGCAGCGTCTCCCGCAGGCGCCTCAGGAATGCGGTGGCGAGTTCCGACATCCGCGCTCGATGCCACCCTTCCCGAATTGGCCGTGATCACCCCGCGTTCAGACTGCCATACTCAGGGCGTGGACACCGCGAACTGGACCCCGCCGGCGCTGTGGCAACCCGAGCCCGGCTGGCTCAACACCGCGAGCTACGGTCTCCCGCCGGAGCCGGCCTGGCAGGCGATGCAGGCGGCGCAGGACGACTGGCGGACCGGGCGTACCTCGTGGGAAGGCTGGGACGCCTCGACACAGCGGGCGCGGGAGAGCTTCGCGCGGCTGATCGGCGTCGACGCGGCGGACGTGGCCGTCGGCGCGCAGGTGTCGCAGCTGCTCGCGCCGGTCGCAGCCGCCCTACCCGACGGCGCGACCGTCTTGGTGCCGGACATCGAGTTCACCTCGAACGTCTTCCCGTGGGCGGTGCACGCCGACCGGGGCGTCACCGTGCGGACGGCTCCGCTCGACGGCTACCTCGACGCCATCGTCCCCGGCGTCGACGTCGTCGCGTTCGCGCTGGTCCAATCGGCGAACGGGCGGGTAGCCGACCTGGCCGCGATCTCGGCCGCCGCCCGGGCGGTCGGTGCGCTCGTCGTCGTGGACGCCACGCAGGCGACGGGGTGGCTGCCCTACGACGGGTCCGCCGCCGACGTCGTCGCCGTCGGTGCGTACAAGTGGTTGATGTCCCCGAGAGGGACGGGCTTCGCCTACCTGGCGCCGCACGTGCGTGAGCGGGTGCGGCCGATCCAGGCCGGCTGGTACGCGGGCGACGACCCGCACGGGTCTTACTACGGCATGCCGTTGCGGCTGGCCAAGGACGCGCGGGCGTTCGACCTGTCCCCGGCGTGGTTTCCGTGGGTCGGCACCGCCCCGGCGCTGGAGGTGATCGAGGGCATCGGCGTCGAGCGCATCCACGCGCACAACCTGCGCCTGGCCAACCGGTTCCTTCGGGAGTTGGGGCAAGAGCCGGGCGAGTCGGCGATCGTCACCGTGAACGTGCCCGGCGCCCAGCAGAAGCTGGAACGAGCCGGCATCCGGGCGGCCGTCCGGGCGGGGAGCGTGCGCGCCTCGTTCCACGTCTACAGCACCGACGCTGACGTGGATTCGGCCGTAGCGGCCCTGCTCGGATGAGTTCCCGTCCCGCTGCCGGTGGTGGCCGCTGGGTCGACGTCGACCCGGAGCGTCTCTCGAAGTGGATCTCCGGCTTCCGTACGCGGCACGGCTCGGTCACCGTCTCCGTCCCACCCTCCGGCGAGGGCTGGCTTTCCCTGGTCGGTGCGGACGGGTCGACCGCGACGTTCCACCTCGCTCCCGGCATGTCGCTGCCGCCGCTCTCAGCCGACGCCAGTCTGCTGGACCTCGACCGGTTCGTCGCAAGTGCGCAGGAACCCCGCGTCCTCGGCCTGCTCCTCGCCCGGCGTAACGCGGCCGCGATCGGCGTGGCGGACGGACCCGACCTGGTCGCCTCCAAGGTCGAGACGTTCTACGTCCAGGCGCGTACGGCGGCCGGAGGGTGGTCGCAGCAGCGCTACGCCCGGCGGCGCGGTAACCAGGCGGCGGCCGGCGTACGCGAGGCCGCCGACGTCGCCGCGCGCATCCTCCTCCCGTACGCCGGAAAGATGGCCGCTCTCGTCTGCGGCGGCGACCGCCCGACGGTGGAGGCGATCCTGGCCGACAAACGGCTCACCGCGCTGGCCGAGTTACGCCGAGGCCGGCTGCTCGACGTCGCCGAACCGCGCCACGCCGTCCTGGTCGACACCATCCCGCTCGCCCGCGCCGTCCCGATCCACGTGGTCGACCCCGTCGCTTCGGAGTGATCCACGCCACTGGGGGAATCCGATCCGGGTCCCTATCGTTGTCAGTGCTGGTGCCGCGACAGTGTCCCCGGGCCTCACCTAACGCCTTTACGGAATACCGTCCGGCTGGAGCCGTACTGCGCCACGCGCCGAGAGGCGACCGGCGGCACCGCCCTCGTGAACGGGCCCCGACTCATCCGAGCCGGGGCCCGTTTCCGTTCCCATCAGATGTCGCATGCTCGGGCACGACGGCCGTGGTGTGGACAGCGCGACCGTCGTGGCCTGGGACGTCGGGGCGGGCGAGAGCCCTATGCAGCCCTCCGCGTGAGACCGGCGTACCGCTCCGACTCCAGGAACATGGGCACGAGCAGCGCCGCCGAAGCGGACAGGTCACGGTCGACGGCCTGGTCGCGCGGCACGAACACCATGGCGAGCCCTTCCCCGAGGATGACGTCCTCCTGCTTGGCCTCGGTGTAGGCGGCGAAGACGTGGAAGGTCACCTGGTGCGGAAAGCCCTCCTCGTACGGACGCGGCCCCGACCAGAAGTGCTCGATGTCGGCCACCAGCCCCGTCTCTTCGAGCAGCTCACGGCGGGCCGCCTCGATCGGCGTCTCGCCCGGCTCGATGCGGCCGCCGGGCAGCGCCCACTGGTTGGGGGAGACGGGAGCGTGTTCGTCGCGAAGCTGCATGAGGAGGGCGCCGTCGGCGTCGACCAGCAGGACCGCGGCTACTTCGTAGGTCGCCATCGGCTGATCATGCCACCGATCTTGTTTGCGGACGGGCCCATCCGTCCGCGGCAGTCGGCCCAGCCGGGCGGCCCCGCGGCGGCTTGATCAAGTGCCCTGGGTCTGCGATCGCAGGCCCGAATCAGACATCAAGTGCCGCTGGTATGCGCTGGAGCGCCATTTTCCGCATGCCATCGGCACATGATCATGATGGGCGGCCCTTCGGCGCTCACCCAGGGAACTTGATCATCTGCTCGAGTTGGCGATAGTTGCCCACACGCGGCGTGGTCAAAGGGCATGCAGCAGGGCGGCGACCTCGTCGTCGGTCGTCGCGGAGAAGTCGTCGTACCAGGCGCCGACGGCGTGGAACGACGCCGGGGTGACCACGGCGATCACCTCGTCGGCCAGTGGCGCGAGATCGGCGACGGCGCCGGGCGGGGCGACCGGGGCCGCGACGATCACTCTGGTCGCACCGCGGGCGCGGGCGACCTGGCAGGCCGCGGCGGCGGTGGCGCCGGTGGCGATGCCGTCGTCGACGATGAGGGCGGTCCGGCCGTGGAGGGACACCGGCGGGCGATCTCCGCGCAGCCGCCGGACCCGGCGGTCCAGCTCGGCGGACTCGACCGCCCCGATGCGGGCGACGTCGGTCTCGGACAGGCCCCGGGCGCCGGAGGTCAGGACGCGGGCGTTCTCCTCGCCGATCGCGCCGATGGCGTACTCCGGCTGCTGGGGATGGCCCAGTTTGCGGACGACGATGACGTCGAGCGGTGCGCCGAAGAGGGCCGCGATCTCGGCCGCCACCGGTACGCCACCGCGCGGCAACCCGAGCACCACCAGGTCACCGCGGTCGACCCCGGCTTCGACCAGCCGGGCGGCCAAGCGGCGTCCGCCGTCGATCCGGTCGCGGAACGCGCTCACCCCTCCATTGTCCCTCGCGTGTTCACGCAGCGTGGGGATCCGCTTCGGGCAGCACGCCGGAAAATGAGTTGCGCAAGATCGGCGGGGGGCTGTTACGCTCGCGGACATGTACATCGCGTGAGGTCTCGCCGCCGCCGTTCGAGCCTGGGCTCATCGAGTCCCGTTCACGGCTTGCGGCATCTCCAGCAGTCATCGGTCCGTTCCGGGCGCCGAACTGCGCCCGATCATCTTCGAGGAGAGACGTCATGCGAGAAGAACTTCCCGAGAACGAGGCGACCACCGACGCCGATCCCGACGCCGGCCTGACCCGGGCCGAGCGCCGGGCCAAGGGCAAGAAGGGCGGCCAGCCGCAGCAGGCGCACGGCAAGCAGCACTTCGTCCCGAAGAACTCGCAGGGCCAGGCCCAGCGGATCTGGTCGAACCGTCGCGCGGGCTGAGCTGATGACGCACCCGCACCCGGCCCGTTACGTGGTCCTGGGTGCGGGTGCGGTCGGCGGAGTGGTCGGCGGCCTGCTGGCCGTGGCCGGCCACGAGGTGGCGTTCCTCGCCCGGGGTGAGCATCTGGCCGCGATGCGGCGCGACGGGTTGCGAGTCGAGACGCCCGACGCCGTCCACCAAGTCAAGGCCGAGGCCGCCGCCGACCCCGCGGAACTGGGGCTACGGTCCGGCGACGTGGTGCTTCTGGCGGTCAAAGGCAACGACACCGAGGCCGCCCTGCAGAGTCTCGCGCGGGTCGGCGTACCGGGTGTCACCGTGGTGTGCCTGCAGAACGGCGTCGCCAACGAGCGCCTCGCGCTGCGCTACTTCGCCGACGTCTACGGCATCTGCGTGATGCTGCCCGCGACGCATCTGGAGCCCGGCGTCGTCCGCGCCGACTGCGCGCCCGTGCCGGGCATCCTCGACATCGGGCGAATCCCGTCCGGCGTGGACGAAAGGGCGGCCCACATCTCGGCGGACCTGCGCAGTGCCGGGTTCGTCAGCGAACCCCGCGAGCACATCATGCCGTGGAAATACTGCAAACTCCTGGTCAACCTGGGCAACGGCATCCGGGCGGTGTGCGTACCCGCCGAGCGGGTCGAGGAGATCGTCGCCGAGGCGCGGGCCGAGGCGGCGGCGATCCTCGACGCCGCCGGGATCGCGTACGTGTCCGAAGCGGACGACCGCCGCCGACGCGGCGACATCTTGCAGCTCAAGGGAGCCCGCTCGGGCAGCTCGTCGTGGCAGAGCCTGCGGCGCGGCACGGGCAGCATCGAGACCGACTACCTCAACGGCGAGATCGTCCAGCTCGCCCGCACGCTCGGCCGCCCGGCCCCGCTCAACGAACGCGCCCAGCGCTGGGCCACTCGCTTCGCCGCCGAGCACCGCGAACCGGGCACCCTGCCCGTCGAGGAGTGGCTCAGCTGATCGGCGGGCGGCTCGGCCCCGCGGGTCGCTCCATCGCCGCGCTCGGCCCGAACCCGAACTTCTCGTACAGGCCATGCGCGTCGCTGGTGTGCAGCAGCCAGCGGAACTCCCGGCCCGGCCCCTCCTCGATCATCTTGTGCACGATGGCCGCGCCCAGCCCATGCCCGCGATGGCCGGCGTCCACATAGACATCCGCCAGATACGCCGAGGCCACACCGTCGGACCAGGCCCGCGCGAACCCCACCATCGCGCCGGTGGAGTCAAAGGCTCCGACCACCCGCCACGACGTCCGCACCTGGTCCGCGAAGTCTTCTCGGGTACGCCATCGGCCCCAGTACGCCTCGGTCGACAAGAACGCGTACGCCACGTCGACGTCGATCCGGGCCGGGTCGTCGTCGACCTCGTAGCCCGGTGTCACTGGGGATCCCGCCACAGCGTCCATTGTTCCGGCCCCGACGACACGGGCAGGTTCCCGGTCACCTCGAACCCGTGCCGCTCGTAGAACGGCAGGTTCTTCGGGTTCGACGACTCCAGATACACCGGTACGCCCGCGGCGTCGAACCGGTCGAGCCCGGCGCGCAGCAGTGCCGCCCCCAGTCCACCGCCCTGCGCCGCCGACGCGGTCGCGATGAACTCCAGGTACCAGTGCTCGGGCGGCTGCTTGTCGTGGTGCTTCTCGATGTCGCCGAGGCGGCCGAGCAACCTCGGCAGGCGTACGCCCGCCGCCCGGGCGATCGACGGTGCCGCCCGCAGCATCGCGGGAGTCGGCAGTTTCCAGTCGCCCGGCGGCGACCAGATCGTCAACGCCCGCCGGTCGACCGTCGTGAACACGCGTCCCTTCGGCACCGAGTGCCGCAGCAGCGCGCCGAAGAGCAGCTCGAGCCGCCGTCGCCGCCGAGCCGGGTCGTCGCCGTCATGGTGCAGCATCCACGACCACACCGGGTCGCCGTCGAACGCGTCGGCCATCGTCGCCGCCAGAGCCGGAAGGTCGGCGGGAACCGCGGGGCGGATCTCGATCACCGGAGTATTCGAAATCCTCTCGCGTTCCCTGTCAACCTCCCGGCCCTATCTTCAGGACTCCAGGCGTCGCGTCCGGATCTCCGGCCAAGCGCGGTAGAGCTGGGGTGAATCCGTGATGATCGAGGCTCCGCCTGGGTACTCCGGACCGGGTAGTGCCGCCGAGACGGCGTGGGCGACGTCCAAGCCGGGCTTCTGCCACCCCTGTCCCGCTCGCCATTGCTCGTAGGACAGCGCGTCGCCGAAATCGAACGGAATAACCGAAACCGCGGGCAGCTGGCCGACGTGCTTGATGAGATGCGGACGGTCACGGCCCGCGTAGGCGAGGCAGACGACCGGGGCCAGGACGGGGCGATCGGGACGGAAATGGGCTTGATTCAACAGCGTGGACAGCCATTGAATCTGCCCGATTGCCCGCAGCGCCGAGGTGTCGAGGAGCAGGGGTTTCACGCGATCATCCGTCACAACGAGTCCAACCACTGGTCGGCTTCGGCGAGACCTTCATCGGTGATGACTTGCCCGTAGGTGTCGCGGAAGAACTCGCGGACGGCTTCGCCGCGAGCCTTCAGCTCGTCGGGGGTCAGGGTCTTCTCGGCGAACTCCATGAGGAGCTTGCCGAGGCTGATGCCGCGATGGTCGGCGATCAGCGCCAGCCGGTCCCGGACCTCGGTGGTGACGCGGATGGACGTGTACGCCATCGGGCGAGCATACGTCGTGTATGCACGCTCCGTCGCGACCGGCGGGGGCGGTGCGAGAGTGGTCATGGAGTCATTCGATCTCATGGCGTTACCGCATTACGACGGCATTTCCACTGAAAGATCTTTCGATCTTGTCAGTGGCTTGCAGTAGCTTCGTCGGCGTGACGACGAAAGCTTCGCAGCCCGCACCGCCGAATCTGCCCGCCGAGTGGTCGACCGGGACGCCGGTCCTCGACGACGAGGAGGAGTGGTGGCAGCTCGACCTCACCGGTGACACGTTCGAGGGCGAGGCGGCCGGGATGGAGGTGGAGCAGAGCCGGTTGACCCGCGTCCGGCTCGGGGGCGTACGCCTCGAGAAGGCGACGTTCCTCGACTGCGCGCTGCACCACTGCGACCTGGCGAACCTGACCGCCGACGGGTGCGGCCTGCGGCGAGTGGAGCTGGTCGAGTGCCGGGGGACCGGGATGGTCTACATCGGCGGCGGGCTGCGGGATGTCACGCTGCGCGACTGCCGGCTGGATCTGACGACCTGGCGGGCCACGACGTTCACGAAGGTCGCCTTCGTCGGCTGCGATCTCCGGCGGGCTGATTTCATCGGCGCCGACCTGCGTGGGGTGCTCTTCGAGCGCTGCGATCTCACCGCGGCGCAGTTCAGCAACGCCAAGCTCGAGGGCGCCCGGTTCACCGACTGTGATCTCACCGGGCTGGGCGGGGTGGCGAGCCTCGCCGGGGCGACCGTCCGCGCCGACGACCTGGTCGTACTGACCGAGTTGCTGGCCGACGCGCTCGGCATCACCGTCGAGCGCTGAGCCGCTGAGCCGCTGAGCCGCTGAGCCGCTGAGCCGCTGAGCCGCTGAGCCGCTGAGCCGCCGAGCCGCTGAGCCGCCGAGCCGCCGAGCCGCCGAGCCGCTGAGCCGCTGAGCGCTCGCCTTGTAATCTCGGCCCGTGCTCTCCCTCGCCGCGCGCCCGCTCGCCATCAACCCGCTGCCGACCGGGGGATACCCGCTGCTCGGGCTCGTCCTGCTCGCGATCGGCGGCTGGCTGATCTGGCGATCGCGTCGTCCGGAGAATCCGTCCCGGCGGGAGGAGCGGCTGGGTGGGATCGCGTTCGCGGTGTTGGGGTGCGCGATCGGGATCGCGGGCCTGGTCGCGGTCGCCACCGATTGACGTGATCATTGCGCCAGCCATGCGGTTTCATGGGACATTTCGCCCCGCGAAACGACTTGGCCGGCGCAGTGATCACGTGGACGGGGCAGCGCGTTTCGATTGACATGCAGCCGTGTGGCTGCCTATCGTTAAAGGCAGCCAAGAGGCTGCATATCTGAGGTGGGTATGAACGACGTCTTCCGGGCGCTGGCCGATCCGAGCCGGCGGCAGCTGCTCGACAGCCTGAACGAGCGCAACGGGCAGACCCTGCGCGAACTCTGCGCCGGGCTGCGGATGGCGCGGCAGTCGGTGAGCAAACACCTGGCCGTGCTGGAGGCGGCCAACCTGGTCACGACTGTGTGGCGGGGCCGGGAGAAGGTGCACTACCTCAACGCCGAACCGATCAACGCGATCGCCGACCGGTGGATCGGGCAATACGACCGGGCGCGTGCGCAGGCCTTGGCCGACCTGAAACGGGCATTGGAGGGAGAACCCATGAGCGACACCGAGTTCGTGTACACGACGTACATCCGGACGACGCCGGAGAAGCTGTGGCAGGCGCTGACCGATCCGGCGTTCACCAGCCGCTACTGGGGAACCGTGTTCGAGACCGACTGGCAGAAGGGCTCGGCGATCACCTGGATCTACAAGGGACTGCGCATGGAGGATCCCGAGCAGGTGATCCTGGAGTCCCAGCCGTACCGGCGGCTGTCGTACACGTGGCACACCTTCACGCCGGAGTTCCAGGAGATGGTGGGCGGCATGCCGCCGGAGATGGCCGCCGAGCCGCGGTCGCGGCTGACCTTCGAGCTGGAGCCCCAGGGCGACGTGGTCAAGCTGACCGTCGTCCACGACGGCTTCCAGCCGGGCAGCCAGGTGCTCGAAGGCATTCGCGGAGGTTGGCCGCCGCTGCTGTCGAGCCTCAAGTCGCTGCTCGAAACGGGCGAGCCGCTGGCGGTGTGAGGCTGTCCCGCCGGAGACCGTCCCGCCGGAGAAACGCAGCCGCCCCGGCGATCGGCCGGGGCGGCTGCGGTGCTGCGTCGAGAGGGGGAGTCACGCAGCGGTGATGCGTACGGCGTCCGCGATGACGTAGCCGGTCCCGGTCGTCCAGCGGCTGACGCCGACCACGTTGTGATCGCCCGCCGCCAGCGTGAACGTGCCGAGGTTCACCCAGGTGCCGCCGTTCGACCGCTGGTCGACGGTGACCGTCACAGTGCCGGTGGTGGTGGCGACGACGTACGGGGTGGCGCTGTTGTACCCGCTGTTGGCGGGGTACCAGACGGCGATCTTGTAGCTGCCGGTCGCCGGGATGTCCGCCTTCCACCAGGCGGCGTCGGCGATCGACTGCGGATTGGCGAACCGGTAGTCGGCGCCGTATCGCTGGGCCGAGTACGCCGAACTGCCCCAGTTCGCGCTGGCGGTGAACCGGCCGCTGTCGGTGTTGTCCACGATGACGCTGAAGGCTCCGCCGCTGACCGTACGCCCGCCGCTCGGCGCGCTCTGGTTGTGCAGCCGGTCCAACGCGGTCACGTAGTAGGTGTAGGTCTGCCCGGCGACCGCCGACTTATCCAGGTACGCCGTTCCGCGTACCGTGGTCAGCAGGTTCGTCGCGTCGGTGAAGGCGCAGGCGTCGGCCGGTCCGGCTCCGGCGATCCGGTAGACGGCGTACGACGTGCCGGATCCGGTCCAGCTGAGCTGGACGCCGGTGCTCACTCGCGTACCACTGGGAATCGCGGGGGAGGCCGGCGGCGTGCCGGGCACCGACAGTGGCAGGAGCGCGGGCCGGGTGTAGTGATCGGCCGCGAGGCGCGTGATCGAGCCGAGCCGGTCGGCGAGCACGTCGTTGGCGCTGAAGTAGATGTCTCCATCCACCTCGGCGTAGCTGCGGTTGAGCGTGACGTGGTTGGTCAGCTCGGTCGTCGTCTGCCACTGCGCGGACTGGCCGGACGCCCCGACCCGGTACGCCGCCTGCCCGATGTAGAGCTGCGTGTTCGTCCCCGCGACCACGTCGGCCCACCACGGCATGAGGACGGCGTAGTCGGCGGTCGTGAACCCGATGTGCCAGTAGATCTGCGGGGCGATGTAGTCGAGCCAGCCGGACTTCACCCATTTACGCGAGTCGGCATAGATGGCGTCGTAGGACTGGAGGCCGCTGGTCTGCGAACCGAGCGCGTCGGTGCTCGCGTTACGCCAGATGCCGAACGGGCTGATGCCGAACTTGACCCACGGCTTGGCGGCGTGGATGCGCTGGGACATCTCCTGCACGAGCAGGTCGACGTTGTTACGCCGCCAGGCGCCGATGTCGGAGAAGCCGCCGCCGTACTGCGCGAACGTCGTCGCGTCCGGGATGGCGACGCCGGAGACGGGGTAGGGGTAGAAGTAGTCGTCCCAGTGCACGCCGTCGACGTCGTACTTGGTGACCGCGTCCATCATGGCGTCCTCGACGAACGTCCGGACGGCCGGAATACCGGGGTTGTAGTACCGCCGGCCGTCGTAGGCGAAGGTCCACTCGGGATGCACCCGGGCCGGGTGGGTGGCGGTCAACGTGGTGAGGTCGGTGGTCAGTGCGACCCGGTACGGGTTGAACCAGGCGTGGAACTCCAGATTCCGGGCGTGCGCCTCGCTCACCATGAAGGCCAGCGGATCGTAGCCGGGGCCGGCGCCCTGCGTACCGGTCAGGTAGCGGGACCAGGGCTCGTAGGACGAGGGCCAGAACGCGTCGGCCGACGGCCGGATCTGGACGACGACCGCGTTCAGGTTGCGCCGCACCGCCAGGTCGAGCCATGACTTGAACTCGGCCTGCTGCGTGGCGGCGCTCAGGCCGGTCGCGCTGGGCCAGTCGATGTTGGTGACGCTCGCGATCCACATCGCGCGGAGCTGCCGCAACGGGGTGGCGGGGTTGGGCGTGCATGCCGCGGCGACGGCGAGGGCGTCCGACTGCCCGCCGCCGACCCGAGGCTGCGCGGGATTGGCGGTGGCGGGCAGTGCGGATGCCATCAGAGCGACCACCGCGGCCAGCAGGACCGAGACCGTGAAACGGCGCATAGGGGGGATCCTCTCGATCGATGCTGGTGCGGTCGTCGATGTGATGTGAATGATTTACCACAGCGCGCATCATCTTGTGAAGACGTGACTGGCCCCTTGACATCGACGCCGAAGCGCGGATGATGCTCTCACCGTCCACGCGTCTCCAAGGAGGAACGCAGTGCACAGACCTAACATCCCACGTCCCATGTCCGGGCTGGTCGCGGTCTTGATCGCGGCCGCGGCCTGCCTCACGGCCGCCGCCCCCGCGCAAGCCGCCACCGCGGTCCACACCGAGAAGCTTCTCTTCGACGGCGGTGGCAGCGAGGTGCTCAACGGCATCACCTACCACTCGTTCCGGATCCCGTCGCTGATCCGGACCACGCAGAACACGCTGCTCGCGTTCGCGGAGGGCCGGGCCGCCGCCAACGTCGACTACGGCAACATCAACCTCGTCTACAAGCGGTCGACCGACAACGGAGTCACCTGGTCGTCGCTGCGTGAGGTGGTCGGCGCGGGACTGGGCACCTGGGGCAATCCCACCGCCGTGGTCGACCGCACGACCGGCGCGATCTTCCTGTTCCTGAGCTGGAATCCGGAGGACGTCAGCGAGAACGGCGGCGGCGGCACGACCAAGATGAACGCCTGGGAGCACCGCAAGGTCTTCCTCTCGAAGAGCACCGACGACGGGCTGACCTGGACGACGCCACAAGACCTCACCGAGTCGCTGAAGCCGAAGACGCTCAACGGCGCGACCTGGGTGTGGGACGCGATGGGGCCGGGAGTCGGTGTGCAGCTGACCGTCGGCGCGCACGCCGGCCGCCTGGTCATCCCGGCCCTGCACCGCAACATCTACAGCGACGACCACGGCGCGACCTGGAAGTACGCGCTGATCACCGACCCGGCCGACGGCAGCGTCCAGGACGGCACCAACGAGGGCACCATCCTCGAACTGTCCGACGGCCGGCTCTACCGCAACGACCGGGCCTCCGACGGACTCTGGAACATCGCCAAGCGCCGCTGGGTCACCCGGGGCACCATCGAGGGCGGCTTCGGGGCGTACGCCGCCGACTCGACCCTGCTCGACCCGCGCTGCGAAGGGTCGATCATCCGGTACAACACCGACGACCCGACCCGGATCGTCTTCCTGAACCCGCCCAGCACCGTCACGCGTACGGACATGGAGTTCCGCATCAGCTACGACGAGGGCCTGACCTGGCCGATCTGGCGCAAGACCAGCGACGCCCCGTTGCCCGCCTGGTCGGGACTCGGCACCGCCAACGTGCAGGAGGGCGGCTACAGCAGCATGGCCAAGACCGCCGACTACTACGTGGGCGCGCTGATCGAGGTCAACGAGAACGCCGACGCCAACAGCACGTCGCACCGCTCGATCGTGTTCCGCAAGGTCAACCTGCCGTGGATCCTGAACGGCCAGACCGAGCCGTGATGGGTGATCATCGCGTCAGCCATGTCGTTTCGGCGGACAATTCGCCGCCCGAAGCAGCATGGCTGGCGCGATGATCACACAAGGAGGGCGGCGCTGCCCGGCCCAGCGGGTGCTTGTCGGAGGCGGGTAATAGAGTTTTCCTGGCAGCGGCGCGGTGGGGGTTGCGTTTGGGGGGTTGGCAGGATGCTGGTGACGCACGGGGTGTGGCGTGCCGCCGGTGGGCTGGCACTCTGGGCGGAGGACTCGGCCCTGCCCGCGTCCGGCAAGAGCCGCACGATCCACCCTTACGCCGTCGCCCCTGACGTCCCCGGCAAGCCCGGCGAAGCCACGTTCCTGCTGCCCAGCGCCGGTGGGCGGCCATTGGAATCCCCGGAGTTGTTCCGGGAGGACGCCCCGGCTCATCGCACCCCGAAGCTGGCGCCATGGCGGGTGCCGGTCGTCGACCTCGACGTCGACGAGGCGCTGTTGTTCCTGCTGACTCCACCGGACGAGGCCGGCGGGACCGAGTTCGGCGGAACGCTCCGGCACCTCGCCGAAGTCGCCCGGTACGCCGTCGACCTCGTAGCCCGTGGCCGAGTCGTCCCCACCGTCGGCGGCGACGACGAGGTCCCCCTCGCGTTGTGGCGGCCAGTGCTCACCGGCGAGGATCGCCAGTGGGCGCAAGCCTTGCTGCACGCGATGCCGCCCGTTGGGCGTACGTCGGAGACCGGGGAACTCCGCCCGGCCGAGGAGGTCTTCGCGCAGGCGCTGGACGCGTTGGCCGACGCAGCCGCGCGAGCCGCGCTGCCGGCCGACGACGCGGACACCTGGCCGGGCGCGCTCACCGGGACCCGCCGCGAGTTCACCGCGACCCCGGAGCAACTCGCCCGCCTCCGGCACGACCTCGACCAATGGACGCGAGACGCGGCCGCCGGTTCGGTCCGCGCCTTCTTCCGCCTGGTCGAACCGCTCGACCCCGAGGCCGACGACCCGTGGCGCGTCGAGCTGTCGCTCCAAGCCGCCGACGAGCCGAGCCTCGTCGTCCCCGCCGAGGACATCTGGGAGTCCGAGCGCGGTCACACCGCCCTGGCGCGCTACCTCGATGCTCCACAAGAGACCTTCCTCGCCGAACTCGGCCGGGCCGCGCGTCTCTGGCCGCACCTCGACCGGGCGCTCGCCGCCGCCCGCCCCGCCGACCTCCCGCTCGACACCACCGAGGCGCACACGTTCCTCCGGGACTCGGCTCCGCTGCTGGCCGGGGCCGGGTTCGGCGTACTGCTGCCCAAGTGGTGGGGCAAGACGGCGGCCAAGATCGGCGCGCGGCTCACCGCGAAGTCGCCGACCGCGCCCGCGACCGTCGCCAACAGCACCACGCTCGGCCTCGACGCGATGATCGACTACGAGTGGCAACTCGCCCTCGGCGACCACACCCTCACCGAGGCCGAACTCAAGCGCCTCGCCAAGGTCAAGGCGCCGCTGGTGCGCGTACGGGGGCAATGGGTCGAGCTCGACCCCAAGCGGCTCGCCGCCGGCCTCGCGCTCATGGCGACCAAGGGCCAGATGAGCGTGCTCGACCTGCTCACGGGCGCTCCGGCGGCGGCTGCCGGGTTGCCGGTGGTCGAGGTTCAGGCCTCCGGTTGGGTACGCGGACTGCTGGACGGCGAGAAGATCAGCCAACTTGAGCAGCCGTCGCGATTCGTCGGCGCACTGCGGCCATACCAGATGCGCGGGATGTCGTGGATCGCGTTCTTGGAGCGATTCGGTCTCGGCGCTGTGCTCGCGGACGACATGGGACTTGGGAAGACGGCCTCCATGCTGGCGGTGATGCTGAACGACCCGTCCGGCTCCGGGCCTACGTTGCTGGTGTGTCCGATGTCGCTGGTCGGGAACTGGCAACGAGAAGCCGCCAAATTCGCCCCTGCTCTGCGCGTACACGTGCATCACGGAGCTGAGCGGGCGCAGGGCGAGAGTTTCGTGCGGGCGGTGCGGGACGCGGACCTGGTGGTGACGACCTATGCCCTCGCGGCGCGTGACGCGGCGGCGCTGAGCGAGATCCAGTGGCATCGCGTCGTGGTCGACGAGGCGCAGGCGATCAAGAATGCGGCGACGCGGCAGGCGGTGGCGATCCGATCGCTGCCCGCCCGGCACAAGATCGCGGTGACCGGTACGCCGGTGGAGAACCGCCTCGCCGATCTCTGGGCGATCATGGAGTTCGCGAATCCGGGGCTGCTCGGGCCGGCCTCGGAGTTCAAGCGCGCCTATGCCGAGCCGATTCAGCGGCAGGGCGATCAGCAGGCGGCCGAGCGGTTGCGGCGGTTGACCCAGCCGTTCGTGCTGCGGCGGTTGAAGACCGACAAGTCGATCATCTCGGATCTGCCGGAGAAGCTGGAGATGGAGGTGGTCTGCAATCTGACGGCGGAGCAGGCCACCCTCTATCAGGCCATTGTGGACGACGCGCTGGCGGCGATCGAGGGCGCCGAGGGGATCGAGCGCAAGGGTCTCGTGCTGGCCACGATGACCAAGCTCAAGCAGGTGTGCAACCATCCAGCGCAGTTGTTGCGCGATGGTTCGCGGCTGGCCGGGCGGTCGGGGAAGCTCGCCCGGCTGGAGGAGATCCTCGAGGAGGTCCTGGAGGCGGGGGAGAAGGCGCTCCTGTTCTCCCAGTACGCCGAGTTCGGCGGGGCGTTGCAGGCCTACCTCACCGGGCGGTTCGGGCGCGAGGTGCTGTTCCTCCACGGCGGTGTGGCCAAGGCCGGCCGCGACGAGATGGTGAGCCGCTTTCAAACCGACGACGGCCCGCCGATCTTCGTGCTGTCGTTGAAGGCCGGCGGCACCGGTCTGACCCTGACGGCGGCCAACCACGTCATCCACGTGGACCGCTGGTGGAACCCGGCGGTCGAGGACCAGGCGACCGACCGCGCGTTCCGCATCGGCCAGAAGCGAAACGTGCAGGTACGCAAGTTCGTCTGCGCCGGCACGGTGGAGGAGCGCATCTCGGCGATGCTGGCCGACAAGCGGGAGCTGGCCGACCGGATCGTCGGGACCGGCGAGGGCTGGATCACCGAGTTGAGCACCGACGACCTGCGTGACCTGTTCACCCTCGACCGATCGGCGGTGGTCGAGTGACCTCGCCGCAGTGGCGTGAGTTCGGCCGCCCGCGCAAGGTGGAGGGCGGCATCAAGGCGCGGTCGACGAAGGGGTCGATCGGCGACACCTGGTGGTCGAAGGCGTTCATCGGCGCGCTGGAGTCCTTCGCCGACAAGGGCCGGCTGGCCCGGGGCCGGTCGTACGCCCGCGCCGGGCAGGTGCTCTCGCTCGACGTCCAGCCCGGTCTGGTCAGCGCGGCCGTCCAGGGTTCGCGCGCGACCCCCTACAAGGTGCGGCTCGGGTTCCCGCCGCTGGGTGAGGCGACGTGGGCGGGGCTGGAGCGGCAGCTCGCCTCGCAGGCCCTGTTCGCGGCGCATCTGCTGGCCGGTCAGGTGCCGCACGAACTCGTCGACCTGTTCGCCGCGGAGGGCGTGCCGCTGTTCCCGACCCGGGCCACCGACGTGTCGCTGGACTGTTCCTGCCCGGACTGGGGCTGGCCGTGCAAGCACATCGCGGCCGCGTGTTACCTGCTCGCCGAGCGGTTCGACGAGGACCCGTTCACGCTGCTGCTCTGGCGGGGGCGTACGCGGTCCGATCTGCTCGACGCGTTGCAGGTGCAGCGGGGTTCCGGCGTCGTCACGCCGGTGGTGGGCACGGCGGCCGCGCTCGGCCCGGCCTCGTCATCGGCGGACGTGCCGCTGTCACGGTGGTGGTCGCCGCCGACCCCGCTTCCGTCGGCGCCACCCGTCGGGCTGCCGGACGTCCCGTTGTCGCGCCAGCTCGGCACGCCGCCCGCCGCCGTCGGCCGGATCAGCTGGCCCACTGCGTGATCCGCGCTGCGTCGATCTTCACGTCGGGCGGCCGGCCCGCGCTTGCCTGATCAGGGTCATTTCCTGGTCGTCATGGCAGCACGGAATTGACCATGATCAAGCTCGCCGGTGCGGTCGTCAGGCTTGGGTGAGTGCGCCGAGCAGCCAGGACAGCTGAAGCTCCTGTGCGGTGACCAGTGCCGCCGCCCGCAGATGCTGCCGCTCGTCTCCCTCGGGCAGTGCGTCGGCGAGTGCGACCATCGCGGCGGCGGTCTGCGGCCGGTAACCGAGGGTCGCCCGCAGGTAGAGCGAGTGCCGGAGGTGGTCGAGGGCGCGTTCCGGTTCGTGCACCGACATGTGGCGCACCACATAGGACCGCAGCAGCGGGTCGTCGTCCTTCATCGCCCGCTCGAAATGCGCTTTCGCGGCCGTCGGGTCCTCCAGGATGTTGTCGGAGAAGACGCCCAGGTGGAACTCGCCCCAGCCGGCCAGCTGCGGGTCCGCGGCGGCGGCCTCGTAGCCCACGCGCACCACGGCCTGGTCGTCCGGACGGATCTCGTGCTGGAACAACAAGCGGCTGTACGCATGACGGGCGGCCAGGTATCGGCCGGCGGTCGACGCCGGGTCGAGGGCGTCCACCGCGGACTGTGCCGCGTCGTGATCCTCGCCTTGCCAGAAGAACCGGTCGATGAGCAGCTCGGCCTGGATCTCGGGGGCGGCCGCCCGCTCGGCGGCGAGGTCGAGCGCCTGCTCGAAGTGGCCCAGCCGCCAGAGCGCGGCGATGTAGGGGTCGTTTGCTAGCATGACGCCTACGATAGGGATCAGTGATGTAGGTGGTCAAGTGGAATACGTCGACTACTTGGGCAACGTCACCCGGTTCGCGGTGGGCCTGGTCAACACGCCTGCCTCGGTTCCCGGAGACGCGGAGATGCTCACCGAGCACGAGGTCGCCGCGCCGGACGCCGCCGAGCTGGCGCCGGTGCTGAAACTCATCCGCGAGGCGCTCGGCCAGATCGTGGACGGCATACCGGCGGACGCGGTGGACGCGTTGCTGCGGCGATACCCCCCGCGCATGCATCTGTCCGATCACGACGGTGCGGACCATCCGCACATTCACTTCGCGCGTAACGGAGAGGAGCCGGTCCGGTGGATCGGGCAGACCGTCGGCGCGGCCCTCGCCCACGTCGCGACCGGCGATCCCGGCCTGACCCTCGGGCGCTGCGCCGCCGACGGATGCGGGAACTTCTTCGTCGACCAGTCCAAGAACCGCACCCGCCGGTTCTGCTCCAACACCTGTGCCAGCCGCACGACGGTCGCGGCCTATCGCGCCCGGAACAGGGTGTAGTAGTTTCGCTGACGTGAACGACGTTCAGCTGGACGGAACACGGATCATTCCGGTCGTGGCGCTGCCCGACGCCGGGCTCGCGCTCGACCTCGGGCAGGCGCTGTCAGCCGGCGGCATCCGGACCATCGAGGTCACTCTGCGTACGCCGGCTGCGATCGCGGCGATCGCGAGGCTGGCCGAGCACAGCGACCTGCTCGTCGGGGCCGGCACCGTGCTCACGGCCGAACAGGTCGAGCTGGCCGTCGAGGCAGGCGCCAAGTACATCCTCAGCCCCGGGTTCTCCGCGACCGTGGTGCGGCGATGCCAGGAGGTGGGCGTACCGGTGATCCCGGGGATCGCCACCGCGACGGAACTGCAGGCCGCCCTGGAAGCGGGGATCACGACCGTCAAGTTCTTCCCGGCCGAGCAGCTCGGCGGCCCGGCCGGCATCCGGGCGCTGTCCGGGCCGTTCGCCCAGGTCCGATTCGTGCCCACGGGCGGCGTCTCGCTCGCCAATCTCGCGGGCTACCTCGCCGAACCAGCCGTCCTCGCGGTCGGCGCATCCTGGCTCGCCGCCCCGGATCTCCTGGCGAGCAGGGACTTCGCCGAGATCACCCGGCGCTCCGCCGCCGCCGTCGAGCTGGCCGCGCGATGACCGCCTTCGACCTGGTCGCGCTCGGCGAGGTGATGCTGAGGCTCGACCCCGGTGAGGGACGCGTACGCACGGCGCGCAGCTTCTCGGTCTGGGAAGGCGGCGGGGAGTACAACGTGGCGCGGGCGCTGCGCCGGTGCTTCGGACTGCGTACGGCGATCGTCACGGCGCTGGCCGACAACGAAGTGGGCCGCCTGGTCGAAGACCTCATGCTGGCCGGCGGCGTGGACACCTCCTTCGTCCGCTGGCTGCCCTACGACGGCATCGGCCGCGACGTACGCAACGGGCTCAACTTCGTCGAGCGCGGCTTCGGCGTACGCGCGCCGCTGGGCGTTTCCGATCGGGGCAACACCGCCATCGCCCAGCTCCGCCCCTCCGATGTGGACTGGGATGGGCTGTTCGGCGGCGGCGTACGCTGGCTGCACACCGGCGGCATCCTCGCCGGGCTGTCCGACACGACGCCTGACCTCATCGAGGCGGCGATGGACGCAGCACACCGGCACGGCGCGACCGTCTCCTACGACCTGAACTACCGGGCGAGCCTCTGGCAGGGCCGGGGCGGCCGCGTACGCGCCCAGGAGGTCAACCGTCGGCTGTTGGCCGGGGTCGACGTGCTGTTCGGCGTGCCGACCGAGGCACCGGTCTCGGCGGCGACCTTCGCCGGGCACGTGGACGATCTGGTCAAGGAGTTCCCGGGACTGCGAGTCGTGGCCACGACGCTGCGCCGGGTCCACTCCACCAACGTCCACGACTGGGGTGCGATTGCCTGGCGCGACGGCGAATTCGCCGAATCCCGGCTGCGGGAGGGGCTGGCAGTACTCGACCGGATCGGGGGCGGCGACGGCTTCGCCTCCGGCCTGATCTACGGCCTGCTGACCGGACTCGACCTGAGCCTCGCCGTGGAGTACGGCGTAGCCCACGGGGCGCTCGCCATGACGACCCCGGGCGACACCTCGATGGCGACGCTCGCCGAGGTGGCCGCGCTGGCCACGACCGCGGTCGCCGACGTCAGCCGCTGACTAGCTGTGGTGATCGTTGCGTCAGCCATGCTGCATCAACGGACATTTCGGCGCGCGAAACAGCATGGCTGGCGTAATGATCACGTGGTTGGCGCGACGGCGGTGACGATCACGTAGCCCTTCGGGTCGCGTACCGGGCCGCCGTCGGCGAACAAGGCCGCCGCCTTCTCCGTGAGAGTCGCGATGACGTCGTCGCGCCGCGGTTCGTCGTCGGCCACACCCCAGCCGACGAGACAGGAGACGGCGTACTCGACGATGGGCTCGGGTGTGGGGAAGACCAGTTCGTTGTCGTGGCGGTGCGTTTCGGCGTACCCGAAGATCTGCTGGACCAGCGTGGGCAGATTGCCGTCGTGGACGCTGGCCATGCGCGGACCCCGGCCGACCTCGCCGCCGGGCCGCGGCCGGGCGAAGCCGTGCGTGGCGACGGCGGTCGCGAGCAGCTCCATCAGCGTCGGAAGCGTTGTGTCGACGTTGACCACCGCCGCGAGTCGCCCGCCCGGCCGCAGCACCCGGCGGGCCTCGCGGAGCGCGGCCAGCGGATCCGGTACGTGGTACAGCATGTGGCGCAGCGTGACGACGTCGACCGTCGCGTCGTCGAACGGCAGGCGCTGGGCGTCGCCTTCGATCGCCGTGACGCCGGGGGCGGCAGCGAGCGCGGACACGGCGGCGGGCGACGCGTCGAGCCCGATGAGCTGGCCGAGGTGTCCCTCCTCGGCCAGCGTCCGCAGGAAGGCGCCGGTGCCGCAGCCGACGTCGAGGACGTCGTCGGCGGGGGTGAGCCCGATCGCCGCCCGGACCGTCGCGTCCACGTCGTCCGGCCGGGCGCTGTACCGCTGATGCGTGCGAACCCGCACGGTGAGCGGGTCCAGGCTGGCGTATTGCCGGCGGGCGAGCGCGGCGAGATCGGTCATGGGGCGCTCCTGGTGTCGGTCGGGCTATTCCGGATCGGCCGGCATGGCGGCGATCCAGAACCGGTCGAAGGCGTCGGTCACGAGGTCGAACAGGCCGCCCTCGGTCTCCCGCCGCAGGTGCAGCAGCGGGCAGAGGAAGTTTTGCACGCCGAAGAGGTGGTGGTTGAGCAGCAGATCGTCGTCGAACCGGAAGATCGACGAGTACGCCGTGAGGTTGTGCGTCCGCAGTTGCGCCCCCGGAATCGCCGTCAACGGCTCGAAGTAGGAGATCGCCGCCCGGGCCCGGGCGGCGAGTGCTCCGATGAGCTGTTGTTCGGTGGCGCGACGGCGTAACGCGGGGCTGGTCGGGTGCGCCATCGCGAGCCGTATCGGCACGCCGTCCTCGGCCTTGCGGGCCAGCAGGTCGTCGACGCTCGGATTGTCCTCCACCAGGAACAGCCCGGTGACGCAGAGGATGTCGATGCTGGACTTCGCCCCGCGCATCAATTCGTGCCAGAGCTGCCGGGGTGCTTCGGCGCGATGCGCGTAAAGCCGGACGAAGTCGCGCGGTTGGTTGTCAGGGCCGGTGTCGGGCCCGGTGATGGCCGGCCACAGCCAGTCGACCGGTACGCCCAGCCGCCGGGAGACCCGGTCGGCCGTCTTCCGGCGGGGTGTCCGTCCTTCGTAGACCCACCGCTGTGCCGTCTTGCCGTTGACTCCGACGGCGCCGCCTAGCTCCGTGATCGCCAGCCCACTGGCGCGGATGGCCTCGCGCAGCCGTTCGTTTCGCATGGGTCCTCCCCGCGATCCGTTCAATTCCACCACGCGGTTATATCAACGAGCAATCGGGCACGGCAACAAAAACTCCATCGTGGTCGAAAACGCATGGATCCGAACCGGCACAACGCATCTTTTGACCCCCCTTAGCTGGTTCGATGCCTTGTTGATCTTCCGGTAATGGTGGGACATCGGCGCGTATGCAATGCGGTAGTCGACGCTATTCGAGCGCGCCTTTCCGCATTCCACTCGTGGGTGCTTCGGAGACATTGCGGCAAGATCATCGCGTTATCCGGGATAATGCGGTTAAAGGAGGCGGCCGGCTTTCGATGATCTCCGCTGGATCAGGGTTCTCGGTCGAATCTTGGGGTGTGATTCGACCGAGAACCCTGATCCAGCGCCGAGCGGTGCGGAGCGGCGCCGAGGGGCGAGCGCGCAGGGGCGAGCGGCGAGCGCCGAGCCGCGGCGAGGGGCGAGCGGCGGGGGCAGAGAGTCTGTGAGCGGGCTGGGCGCGTCCACCGATTCGGTCAGGCGACCATCCGCCGTCCGGCCAGTAAGATCCGCGTCCCGCCCCGAAGGCATCCTCGGGGTGTCGCGAGGCGTCCTTCCTTGAGTACCCTCACCGCGGGAGGAACGATCCGACATGCGCCGCCGCACTATTTTCGCCACCGCCGCGACTGCCGCGGCGGGTTCTCTGCTTGCCGCGTGCAAGGACGACCCGAAGGACGTCGCCTGGAGCGGTCCGAACGCGTCCCCGAGCACGTCCGCCGCTGCCGACGACGATCCGAACGCGCCGACGCTGACGATCGCGCCCGCGCCCGGAGCGAGCGTCGCCCCGAACGAGCCGGTGGTCGTGACCGCGGTCAACGCCACCCTGCAGACGGTGACGGTGCTGACCGGCGGCAAGGCCGTCCCGGGTGAGCTGGACGCCGAGAAGACGACGTGGCGGAGCACCTCGGCGTTGCAGTTCGGCAAGACCTACCAGGTCACCGCGACCGGGGTCGACGCGACCGGCAAGGCGCTGGAGCAGACGGCGACGTTCACGACGTTGAAGCCGTCCGGCACGGCCAGCATCACCTTCCAGGCCAACGCGATGACCGGCATGAAGAACGGCGGCACCTACGGCGTCGGCCAGGTCGTCATCGTGAAGTTCAGCAAGTCCCCGTCGGACAAGAAGGCGGCGCTGGCGGCCATCAAGGTGACCAGCGAGCCGCAGGTCGAGGGCCGCTGGTACTGGGTGGACAACCGCACCGCGCACTACCGGCCGGAGAAGTTCTGGGCCAAGGGCACCAAGGTCTCCGTCGTCGCCAAGCTGCACGGCGTACACCTGGGCAAGAAGGTCTACGGCGCGGAGAACGAGTCGATCTCCTTCAATATCGGGCCGGCCCGGATCGCCGTCGCCGACAACGCCACGCACTACATGCGGGTCACCGTCGACGGCGTACTGGTGAAGAACATCCCGATCAGCATGGGCAAGAACGGCTACGTGACCACGGCCGACGGCGGCCGGGTGCTCTTCCCGACGCGTTCGGGCACGCACGTGGTGATGTCGCGGGAGCTGGAGCACCGGATGACGTCGGCGAGCTACGGCGTCACCGATCCCAACAACCCGAACTACTACGACGACCTGATCAAGCTCTGCTGCCGCATCTCCTACAGCGGCGAGTTCGTGCACGCCGCGCCGTGGAGCGTCTGGGCGCAGGGCAAGCAGAACGTCTCGCATGGCTGCATCAACATCTCCAGCGGCAACGCTCAGTGGTTCTACGACAACTTCCGGCTCGGCGACCCGGTCATCGTCAAGGGCACCGGCCGTCCGCAGCTGATCGGCGACAGCGCCGGCGCCGTCTGGGACGTCGCCTGGTCGAAGATGCTGCCGGAGGCGTAACCCTCGGTCCGCTACCGTCGTCGCATGACGAGCGACGACAGCGCGCGGCGCGCGGAACTGCTGGCCAAGCTGGTCGACTACTCGCGTGCCCACGGCTTGGCCGACATGTCGCTGCGCCCGCTGGCCGCCGCGGTCGGCTCGAGCCCGCGGGTCCTGCTCTACTTCTTCACCAGCAAAGATCAGCTGGTACGCGAAGTGGTGGCGCACAGTCGCCGGGAGCAGGTCGAGCTGGTTCAGGCGGAGCTGACCGATTCCGCGACGGACGACGCCGAGGGGGAGCCGGCGGGCAGGTCGGCGGTGGACCGGCTCTGGCAGTGGCTGACCGATCCGGACAACGCGCATGTCGAGCGGCTGTTCTTCGAGAGCTACGCGCTCTCCTTGCGGGCCGAGCCGGGGGCGTGGGACGGCTACGGTGCGGCCAGTGTGGCGGAGTGGCTGCCGCAGCTGCGCCCGGTCGCCGAACGGCTGATGCCCGGCGCCGATCCCGACGTCGCGGCGACTCTGCTGCTTGCGACGGTACGCGGGCTGCTGCTGGATCGGCTGGCGACGGGCGACTCCCGGCGTACCGACCGGGCGATGGCGATGTTTCTGCGCGGCCTGGACGGGACGGCGTTGACAGCCGACTGAAACGAGTGTTTCACTCGAACCATGAGTGAGGTGATCCGCGTCCTGGACCAGCCCGGCGACCTGGGCTGGGTCGTGCAGCGGCACGGCGAGGTCTATGCCGCCGAGTTCGGCTGGGACACCAGCTTCGAGGCGCTGGTGGCCCGCATCGTGGCCGACTACGCCGAGAAACACGACCCCGAGCGAGAGCGCGCGTGGATCGCCGAGGTCGACGGACGGCGAGCGGGCTGCGTGTTCTGCGTACGCAAGGACGAGCAGACGGCGCAGTTGCGCATCCTGCTGGTCGACCCGATCGCGCGGGGTCGCGGCGTCGGGCAGCGACTGGTCCGTGCCTGTGTGGACTTCGCCCGCGGCGTCGGGTACGCCCGGATGATGTTGTGGACCAACGATCCGCTGGTCTCCGCGCGCAAGATCTACCTGGCTGAGGGCTTCCAGCTGGTCGAGGCGGAGGAGCACGACTCGTTCGGGCAGCACCTCGTCGGCCAGGTCTACACCCTGGAACTGTGATCGGCACGCGTCCGGGCTGGACCGGGACTGTTTTCATCGGCATCGATCCGGCAGGATGACCCCATGATCCTGGCGGTGACCCTGAACCCGGCGCTCGACATCACCTACCGAGTCGAGGCGCTGCGGCCGCACACCTCGCACCGCGTACGCGAGGTGGCCGAGCGCCCCGGCGGCAAGGGTCTCAACGTCGCCCGCGTCCTCGCCCAGCTGGGTCAGTCTGTGCTGGCCACCGGCCTGCTCGGCGGGGCGACCGGCGCCCGGATCACCGAACTGCTCGACGGGGTGGAGCACTCGTTCTGGCCGGTCTCCGGGGAGACCCGGCGGACGGTGGCGATCGTCGACGGGCAGGACGCGACCGGCTTCTGGGAGCCCGGCCCCGAGGTGCGCCCGGCCGAATGGGAGCAGTTCCGTAGGCATTTCGCGACGTTGCTGCCCGGCGTCAAGGTCGTCACGCTGTCCGGTTCACTGCCGAAGGGCGTGCCGGCGGACGCGTACGCGCAACTCATCGCGCTCGCCCGGGAAGCGGGTGTGCTCAGCGTCCTCGACGCCGAAGGCGAGGCGCTGACGCTCGGCATCGCGGCCGGACCGGACGTCGTCAAGCCGAACCGGGACGAACTCGGTGACAACACTCCGCGGGAGCTGCTCGCCCAGGGTGCCAAGGCGGTCGTCGCCTCCCGTGGCGAGGAGGGCATGGAGGCGGTCACCGCGCACGGCACGTGGCGGGCGTACCCGCCCGAGCGGGTCTTCGGCAACCCGACCGGAGCCGGCGACTCCTGTGTGGCCGCGCTCGCCCGTGGCCTCGCCGCCGGGATCGGCTGGCACGAGCTGGTCTCCGACGCGGTCGCCGTCTCCGCCGCGGCGGTGGCGTCGCCGGTCGCCGGGCACATCGACGAGCCGTCCTACGAACGCTTCCGCGAATCCGTCCGCGTCGAGGAGCTGGCCCATCGGGAGGCGGTCCGGATCATCTGCCTCGACGACGACGGCCGCATCCTGTTGCAGCACTGGCGGGATCCGGCCACCGGCGACCACCTGTGGGAGCCGCCCGGCGGCGGCGTCGAGGAGGGCGAGGAGCCGTACGCCGCCGCCCAGCGGGAACTCGTCGAGGAGACCGGCCTGGACCCGGGGCTGATCCGCCCGGACAACGTCGCGGTGCACCGCGACTGTCAGTGGAAGGGGCGCCGCTGGGTCGGCGTCGAGCCGTTCTATCTCGCCCGCTTCCCGGGGTCTCAGCCGCCGGTGAAGCCGGCCAAACTCACGCCGGGCGAGCAGGTTTCGCTGGTCGAGCAGGCCTGGGTGCACTGGTCGCAGCTGGGTTCGCTCGCCGGCCGGCTGGAGCCGCCGCAACTGCTCTACGTGGTACGCCGCCTCGCCCCGAACGAGCTGCGTCCACCCTCCTGACCGAAGTGCGTGCCTATGGGGCGCGATGTGGGGCCCGCGCGGCCTGAAGGCACGCACTTTCCCGGGATAACGTTGTTCAGAAGCGGCGTGAGACCGCGATATCCCGGATAACGCGCCGCCGACGCCGGCAAGGCACGCTAGGCCAGCGGCATCGCCGTCGGCAGTGGACGGTCGCCGGCCAGCCGGCGCTTGATCTCCGAGCAGAGCGCGGCCGCCTCGGGATGGCCGACGGTGCGCGCCTGCGCCGCCCAGTGCAGCGCCGGCCGGTAGGCCCCGACCGCGGCCAGCTCAGCGGCCAGGTCGAAGGTGGTCGCCGGGTCCTGCGCCAGAATGCGCCGCCAATAGTCGGCCTGCTGCTCGACGCCGTACTCGTCGAGCGTCATGATCATCATCCAGATCGCCGCCGAACTCGTCCCCGAAGCCGCCTGCCAGAACAGGGCGCCCACCCCGAGAGTCTGGGCGAAGCACCGTTGGAGGCGCAGAGACATGCCGGTCCTCTTCTCGGGGGAGGGAGATTGTGGACCGGCCGCCAAGGCCGGTGAGGGCACCGGACGGCCGGCACGAGAAGCATGCCACCGCCAACGTGCAAATTGCAGAGCTGTGCGATCACCATCAACGGAGTGAGTGATCTTACGAACGGGATCGCGTAACGTCAGCTCGTCCGATGAGTATGCAGTGCCTTGTAGAGCCGCAGCCGCGCCGGAAGTTCCGTGCGGCCGGCGATGCCGAGCTTGGCGTACACCTTGAACAAATGATTGTCCGGAGTGCGGTGCGAGACCACGAGCTGATCGGCGATCGCGCGGCTGGACATGCCGGTGGCGGCCATGTCCGCGATCTCCAGCTCGCGCTCGGTGAGCGCGGTCATGCCCAGGTTGAGCGCGGGCGTCTGGACGCCTTCACACAGGCCCAGCAGGTCCGCGAGGCGGAAGGCGACCGCGTCGCCCGGCTTGATCTGGTACGCCTGCGCGGCCGCCTCGGCGGCGTAGAGCATGAGCCGCAGCCGGCCGTATTCCTCCACGACCGACTTGAGCTCGGTGACGTCGCCGGTGAGCAGGGCGTGGGTGTGGCGCGCGGCGGCCTGGGCCAGCGGTCCCTCCACCTTGGACGCCAGCTCGGCCATCCGGTCGCCGACCTCCTGATCGGCGAGCCCGGCCCGGGTGAGCGTGTGCAGTGCCAGGACTTCCAGTGCGGAGAACCCGTTGCGGCGCAGATCCCCGATGAGATCGTCGGCGGCGGCCCGCGCCGCCTCCATCCGGCCGGCGCTCGCGTCGACCTGTACGCGCGCCAGCCCCACCCACGGCAGGTGGTTCTGCCGCGCCCGGGTCAGCGTCCGCTCGGCCTCGGCGAGATAGTCCTCGGCGGCCCCGTCGCCGTTGACCGCGGCGCATTGGGCCAGTTCCGCGTAGACGGCGGGCAGGAAGATCCGGCCACCAGTGTGCAGGTGCGCGAGCGCACCCTGGGCGAGCCGTTGCGCCTGGCGGGTGTTGCCGAGCATGCGCAACGCCTGGGCTCGGTTGAGGACCTGCTGGCCTTCCAGCACCGGGAAGAACTGGACCGCGGTCGAGCCCGGCTGGTCCAGTGCGCCCTGGATGTGGGTGACGTCCCCGGCGAGCAGGGAGGCCTGGCCCAGCGTGTACTGGATCGAGTTGGTCAGGTAGGGCATCTCCGGGATCAGGGGGAGGCTGCTGCGTTCCATCGGCACGATCGTGCGCAGCGCCGTCACCGGCTCACCGCGCCAGGCGCGCATCGCGAGCTGAAGGGTCACCGCGAACTGCTTGGCCGCCGCCGATGAGTACGGGTCGGCGTTGAGGTCGGCGAGCAGCTTGTCGAGATCCTGGTAGAACCCGTAGAACATCCGCTCCGGCGCGATGTGCGCCCGGATCCACGCGCGCGTGGTCGGGTCGGTGACGCGCTCGATGGCCGCGTCGAGGACCGCCAGCGGATCGGAGTCGTCGATCGCCGTCATCTGCTGCACGCTGCGGGCGACCGCGATCCGGGCCACCTCCCAGTCGCTGGTGTGCTCGCGGGCCGCCTCGTCGAGCAGCTCCAGAGCCTTCTGCGGATCGCCGTTGAGCCCCACCGCGGTCGCGAACAACTCCTGCGCCGAGAAGCCCGCCCCGGCGTTGCTGGCCGCCTCGGCCAGCCGGGCGGCGAGCCGCGTATCCAGATCGGCGAAGGCGAGCCCGGCGGCGCGCAGCAGTTGCATCGGGTCGGTCGCGGTGCGGCTGTCGAGCCGCAGGACGGCCACGCGCAGGAGATCCTGACGCCGCCGCGCGCCGGTGGACTCGATCAGCTCGGCCAGCTGCGCCCGCCGCTTGTGCGCCCGGGTGACGCTGATGCTGTGCCGCAGCACCTCACCGTAGATCGGATGGGTGAGGCGCACGTTCTGCCGCTTGCCGTCCTCCAGGATCCGGATCAGCAGCGAGTCCTCGGCCTGCGCGACCGGTCCCTCGCCGCACTCGCGCTGGATCAGGTTCAGGCCGATCGGCTCGCCGAGCGCCACCAGCTCCAGCACCTTGCGTACGGGCTCCTCGAGGCGGCCGATGCGCTCGTCGACGAGCTGGTTCAGCGCGGGGTCGGTGGGCAGCTTGCCGCTCCACGTCCAGCTGCCGTGCTCCAGCGACAGCTCGGCGGTGCCCTCCAAGCTGGTCAGCACCTCTCGCAGCAACAGCGCATTGCCCTCGGTGATCTGCCAGAGCCGGGTCGCGCTCGCCTGCTGGACCGGCCCCTGCAACACCTTGCCCAGCAGTTCGGTCGTCTGCTGCTCGTCGAGCGCCTTGACCTCCACCCGTTCGACGAGGTCGTCCTTCCACAGGGTGCTGATCGCCTCGGGCACCGGCGTCTCGGACCGGTGCGTGGCGATCAACGTCGCCGCTCCGCTGCGGCACGCGTACAGGACGACCGTCGCGCCGAGCGGATCGAGCAGGTGGATGTCGTCGACCACGAGGATCGTCGGGTGGTCGCCGCCCTGCGCGCGGATGGCGTCGAGCGCCCAGCGCAGCAGCAGAGTGGGGTTGGCGCCCATCGGCGGGGTCGGTGGCAGGATCTCCGCGAACGCGCCCAGCGGCAGGTTCGCGGTGGCGGCCGTCGCGGCTGCCGCCAGGTAGGGGAAGCGGGTGCGGTCCAGCTTGTTCAGCACCTCACGCAGGAGCCGGCTCTTGCCGACTCCGGCCGCTCCACTCAGGACCACGCCGCGCGGGGTCGGTGCGGTCACCGATTTCAGCACGGAGTCGCGCTCAGCGTGCCGACCGACAAATTGCCACGGTTCGCCCACCGGTGCAGAGTACCGACATTAGAGATCCATCGGGTCGTCCGTTCGTATGGACATTCCGGTCAGTTCAAGTGCGGTAACACGGCGTGTCGACCTTGACCCATAATCTCGAATATGCCGGTACGCCGCCAGACCGTCGTCGCACTCCTCCTCGTCCTGTGCGGCATCGGGATCCTTGCGCTGCCCGCCCGGCTCGAAGGACCCGAGGTGATCCACTTCGGCCCCGGTCACGGGCCGTCCCTCGTGGATCTCGCCGGGGTCGCGCTGGTGACACCCGGCGGCCTCTGGCTCCTGTGGATCATCTACCGCGGGCTGTCCTCGGCCCGCCTGCCCAGCGGGGCGCTCTTCGGCCTCGGCGCGGGCTTCGGTTTGGGTCTCGGCCTGACCGTCGCCTCCGTGTTCGCCGACTTCGCGTGGTGGTGGACGATCGGCCTGACGATCGTCACCTTGATCGAGATCTTCCTGATCGCCGGCGTCTGGAGGCGCGCGTGAGCACACAGTTCGGTGAGGTCGCCGGCCTCTACGACGAAGTACGCCCGGAACTCCCGGCCGAACTCGCCGACCAGATCCTCTCCTACGCCGTGGCGCGCGGCGAGCCCGTCACGAGCGCGGTCGAGGTGGGCGCCGGAACCGGCAAGGCCACCGCGCTGTTCGCCGGGCGTGGCTTCCCCGTCACCTGTGTCGAACCCGACCCACGCATGGCGGCGGTGCTCCGCGAACGCGTCCCCGGCGTCTCGATCGACGTCGCGAAGTTCGAGGACTGGCCGCCCCCGCCCGGCGGCGTGTCCCTGCTCTACGCCGCCCTCGCCTGGCACTGGGTCACCCCGATCGTCCGCGCCCAACGCGCCGAACGCGCCCTGGCTCCCGGTGGCACGCTCGCGCTCATCAGCGCGCGTTCCTCGTACGCCGACCCCGAGGTCAAAGCCGCGATGGAGCCCCTGTTCGGTCCGGACGAGCCCCGCCCGCCCATCGCCGACTGGGGCGTCGCCGAACTGCGCGATCACACTGCCCTGACCGACATCGAGGTACGCCTCCTCGACCGCGTTCTGCCCTATGAGCCCGAGCAGTTCGTCGCGTTGCACCAGACGACCTCGTGGTATCGCATGCTGCCCGCGGAGGAGCAGACGGCCAAACTCGCCGCGATGCGCGACGTCACGACGGCGTACGCCGACCGGCTCGACATGACGATCGGCAACACGCTGATCCTCGCCCGTCGCCGGCCGCGTTAAGCTGCCGCAGGACTGGAGGTGCCGGTGAGACGTCTGAGCGAGGCCCAAGCGGCGTTCTGGCAGGCATACCTCGAGACTCTGCCGCCGGAGGGCCGGCCGGTCGATCCCTTCGTCGAGGCGTCCTTCGCCGGCCCGCGGGAGTCGACGGACGAACTGCTCGGGCTGTACCTGACGGGACGGAAGACCGCGGGCAGCAGCATCGAGGAGGACTTCCTCGCCGCGGGCGATCCGCTGCCGCGGGTCGGCAACTTTTGGATCCTGCTGACCAGCCGAGAAGAGCCGGGCTGCCTCCTGCGGACCGAAAAGATCGTGGTCCACAAGTTCTACGACGTGCCGCCGGAAGTCGCCCTGGCCGAAGGGGAAGGGGACCTGTCGCTGGATCATTGGCGACGAGTTCACCGAGAACTGTATGAGCCGCATCTCGCCGAGTGGGGCCTGGCGTCGATCGCCGATGCGACCGTCGTCACGGAGTACTTCACCGTGGTGCTCGCCTAGCCGTCGCGCGCACCGGGATGACGCCGGCCGGCAAGAGCGGTGCTAGGCGGCGACCGTGCGGAACGTCGCCCGGTACGCCTGCGGCGTCGTCCCGAGTCGCTTGGCGAAGTGATGCCGCATGGCGGCGGAGTCGCCGAAGCCGCAGCGGACGGCGACGGCGTCGATCCCGAGGTCGGTCTGTTCGAGGACCTGCCGGGCGAGCAGGACCCGCTGGGTGGTCAGCCAGTCGTGCGGGGTGGCTCCGGTCTCGGCCTTGAACCGGCGGGCGAACGTCCGCGGTGCCATGTAGACGCTGGCGGCCAGCGACTCCACGCTGTGCGGGCGGTCGAGGTTCTCGGAGATCCACAGGAGCAGCGGGCTGAGCGTCGGCGCGTCCGGCTCCTCGGGGAGCGGGATGTCCACGTACTGGGCCTGGCAGCCGTCGCGGTGCGGCGGGACGACCATGCGCCGGGCGAGTTTGGTCGCCAGCGCCGTGCCCTGCTCCCGGCGTACGAGGTGGAGGCAGAGGTCGATGCCAGCGGCGGTTCCGGCGCTCGTCAGGAGGTTGCCGTCGTCGACGTAGAGGACTCGGGGATCCACCTTGGCCAGGGGGAACCGGCGCTGCAGCTCGTCGGCGTACTTCCAGTGGGTGGTGCACTCGCGTCCGTCGAGCAGGCCGGCCTCGCCGAGCAGGAAGGCGCCGGAGCACACCGACAGGACGATGGCGCCTCGCTCGTGCGCGTCGCGCAGTGCCTCGGCGGCGGCTTCGGGGACCACGGAGTCGATCGGGTGGGCCGGGACCGCCACAAGATCGGCGTACGCGAGCGGGGTCAGATCGGCGTGCGGGGTCAGCTCGAACCCGGACCGCGTCCGCACCGGGCCGCCGTCCACACTGCACACCTGGAACTCGTAGGGCGGGAAGCCGTCGTCGGTCCGGTCGGTGCCGAAGACCTCACAGATCGTGCCCAGTTCGAAGGGGGCGATCTGGTCCAGGGCCAGCACGGCGACCTTCTGCAGCGGCATGTGACCCAGGCTACCGCGATCCTGGCAGGATTTCGAGGTCGATGGGCGATCCGGCCACTGTTTGGGGAAGCATCGAGGCGGGAGAATTGTTCTCACAAGGGTTCCCACCTCACCGAATGGACGGTTTTCGCCATGTTGTTCGTCCTGATCACGACGGTCGTCGTCACCATCGCCGGGCTCGCCGGCTGGACGGCCGACAGCCGGGACGGCCAGCGCTGGTACCCGGTCTCCCGCTGAAGCGAAGGCTAGGCCCGGCGGTCTGCCGCTAACGCGAAACACCCACGCGCGATGATGTGCGCGTGATCTTCCGACGCCCGATGACGGCCCGGAGCGCCGACGAGGCGCATCGGGCCGCCACGCCGCTCGAACTCTTCTTCGACCTCTGTTTCGTGGTCGCCGTCGCCCAAGCCGCCGCGGTGCTGCACCACGACCTGGTCGACTGGCACGTCGTCCACGCCGTCGGCAACTACCTCTTCGTCTTCTTCGCGATCTGGTGGGCCTGGATGAACTTCACCTGGTTCGCCTCCGCCTACGACACCGACGACGACCCGTATCGCCTGCTCACCCTGGTGCAGATCGCCGGCGCGCTGACGCTGGCCGCCGGTGTTCCCCGGGCGTACGACGGGGACTATCTGGTCATCACCCTCGGCTACGTGATCATGCGGCTCGCCATGGTCACGCAGTGGTTGCGGGCGGCCAAGGCCGACCCGGAACGGCGGACGACGGCGACCCGGTACGCCGTCGGCGTGACCCTGGTGCAGGCCGGTTGGGTGGCTCGCCTCTTCCTCGACCAACCGGCGTACGTGTATGTCGGGCTCGGCCTGATCGTCGCCGAACTGCTCGTGCCGGTGTGGGCCGAGCGGGCGCGGATGACCACCTGGCATCCCCGGCACATCGCCGAGCGGTACGGGCTGTTCACGCTGATCGTGCTCGGTGAAGCCGTCCTCGCCGCCACGATCGCGGTGCAGACCGCCGCCGACGAAAGCCACGGCGTCGACGCCGAACTCCTCGTGCTGGCCGGAAGCGGACTGCTGCTCGTCTTCAGCCTCTGGTGGCTCTACTTCGACCAGACCGCCCAGCGGATGCTCCGCTCGCTGCGGACGGCGATCGTGTGGGGCTACGGCCACTATTTCATCTTCGCCTCCACCGCCGCCATCGGCGCCGGTCTGTCCCTGTCCGTCGACGCGCTCGGCGGGCACGCCCACGTCAGCGACCTGCAGAAGGGATTGGCGGTCGGCGTACCCCTCGCTGTCTGGTTGATCGCGGTCTGGTGGTTGCACGTGTGCCCGCTGTTGCGCGGACCCGCGGTCGTGGCCTCGCCGGTGGCCGCGGTGCTGGTCGTCGCGATGGCCTGGACGCCGGTGGCGGTGCCGCTGATGGCCACGATCACCGCGGCGCTGGCAGTGGTGACCACGTGGGCGGTGCGGCGAGCGACCTGATGATTCGACGCTGGGCTGCTTGAGCCAGGGTTGCTCGATGCCGGCCTGTGCGGCGCGGGCTGTTCGGCGTCGGCTATTCGACGCTGGGCGCGAGGTATCCGGCCGACGCGCAGGCCTCGTCGCGTTCGGCGCGGCTGGCCTCCTCCCGCGCGAGGAGCGTGACGAACTCGGCGAGCTGAGCCGTGTCCGGCACCGCGGAGGCGTTCTCCAGGAAGTCCGCGAGCTGCCGGGCGGCCTTGGCCGACTCCTTCGCAGCCTGCCGGGCCCGGTGCAGGTGGCCGATCTCTTCGACGGTCATGCCCTCACCGTCCCACGGCTACGCGGCATCCGCGCGGGAATGGCATGATCGTCCGATGCCGCCGACGATGACGCTGGGTGACATCGAGATCATCATGCTCGAGGACGGGTCCGGACCGTTCTTCTCGCCGCGCGAGGAGGTCTTCACCGCGACGCCCGACCAGTGGGCGGCGGCCGACGCCTTCGACCCCGGCGCGCGTAGCGCGGAAGGGGAGTGGCTGCTGCGGTTCCGGTGCTTCGCACTGCGCCGCCCGAACGGACGCGTGGTCCTCGTCGACGCCGGAATCGGCCCGGCCGACGCACCTTCGGCGTCCTGGGCGCCCGTTCCCGGACGGCTCCCCGAAGAGCTGGCGGCGGCGGGCATCGAGCGGGACGACGTCGAGACCGTCGTGCTCACCCACGTGCACACCGACCACATCGGGTGGGCGGTCACCGCGGGCACGCCGTACTTCCGCAACGCGCGCTACCTGCTGCAGACCGCCGACTTCCCCCGCTTCGCCTTCGCCGCCCAGCTCACCGCCGCGGGCCAGCTCGACCTGCTCGACGGCGACGCCCGGCTCGCGCCCGGCATCGAGATCGTCGCCACGCCGGGGCACACGCCCGGTCACCAGTCCGTGCTGGTCTCCGACCAGCTCCTGGTCACCGGTGACCTGCTGGTCCACGCGCTCCAGCTCCTCCACCCGACCATCGAGTACGCCCACGAGATGGACCCGGCGTTGGCGCGTGAGTCCCGGGTGGCCGCCTTGGGCAGGCTCGGCGACGCCGGGATCCTCGCCACCCCGCACCTGTCCGAACCCTTCCTGCGCCTCGCTCCCCGCCCGGCGTGATCCCTCCGCCGTGATCACCCGCCCGGCTCACCTTCCGCCCGGCGTGATCATCGCGTCAGCCATGCTGTATCAACGGGCATTTCGCCGCGCGAAGCAGCATGGCTGACGCAACGATCATGGGCGGGTGATCGTGGGCGGGCGATGGCAGGGTGTGTAGTAGCGTCGCGGGGTGCCTGAAGGTCATACGATTCACCGGCTTGCCGCCCGGCACGCGGAGTTGTTCGGTGGGCGGCCGGTCCGGGTGAGCAGCCCGCAGGGACGGTTCGCGGCGGGCGCCGAGCTGATCTCGGGGAGCGTCCTGCGCCGGACGGAGGCGTACGGGAAGCATCTGCTGCATCACTATGCCGGGCATACCTTGCATGTGCACCTCGGCTTGTACGGCGTCTTCAGCGACGGCGAAGGCGTCGCGCCGGAGCCCGTCGGGCAGGTACGCCTGCGGCTGGAGTCCGCCGCGTACTGGCTCGATCTGCGGGGACCGGCCGCCTGTGAACTCCTCGATCCGCCCGAGGTCGAGGCGCTCAAGGCACGGTTGGGCGCTGATCCGCTGCGCGAGGATGCCGACCCGGCGGCGGCGTACGCCCGGATCAAGCGCAGTTCGCTCGCGGTCGCGACGCTGCTGATGGATCAGAAGATCGTCGCCGGCTGCGGCCTCGTGTACGCCTGCGAGGTGCTCTTCCGGGCGGGAATCGAACCGACCCGCCCCGGTACGCGGATCACGCCGGACGAGTGGGCGATGCTCTGGAAGGATCTTCAGGAGCTCATGCGCGAAGGCGTCCGCCGGGGCCGGATCGACACAGTTCAGGCCAGTCACCTGCCGGAGGCGATGGGCCGGGCGCCGCGTGTCGACCGCCACGGCGGCGAGGTCTACGTCTATCGTCGGGCTGGTCAGCCCTGCTTGCTGTGCGGGACGGAGATCCGCCGCGGCACGCTCGCCGCGCGCAACTCGTACTGGTGTCCGCGCTGTCAGGCGGGAACCGTCGCCGGGTCTTGACCGTCCCAGGCTCATGAACGGAACTCGCTTGCTCCTTCCGCTGCTCGCAGCGGTGCTCCTGACGGGCGCCGCCTGCGCGAAGGCCGACTCCGGCACGCCCGGCGACACCGGCTCCACGGGGTCCTACGCCGCTGACGCGGCCGTCGTCCAAGTCTCCTATGTCGGCGGGTTCGTCTCGCCCGACATGCTCGTCACGCGGCTGCCCTTGGTCAGCGTGTACGGCGACGGCCGGGTGGTGACCGAGGGACCGGTGATCGCGATCTATCCCGGACCGGCGTTGCCGAACGTTCAGGTGCAGCGGATCTCGGTGGCCGATGTGGACAAGCTGGTGAAGCTCGGCGTCGACGCCGGGGTCGGGGCGACCGCCGACTACGGGCAGCCCGGGGTGACCGACGCGCCGGACACGAAGTTCTCGGTGCTCACCACCTCCGGTCTCAAGACCAGCCAGGTGTACGCCCTCGGCGAGGCGAACGGCAGCGGCCTGACCGACGCCCAGATCCAGGCGCGGGCGAAGCTCAAGGCGTACCTGGATCAGGTGACCGACCTGCCGAAGACGCTCGGCGCGGGCGCCGTCTCGGAATCGAAGCCCTATGAGCCGGCCGGTCTCGCCGCCGTCTCCCGGCCGTGGAACGCCGATTCCAGCGGCGTCGGCCAGCAGCCCGAGGTCGCCTGGCCAGGGCCGGCGCTGCCGGGCGACCCGGTCCGGCCGGGCTTCGACCTCGGCTGCGTGACGGTCACCGGTGCTCAGCTGACGGCTGTCCTCGACGCGGCGGCGAAGGCCAACACGGCGACCCCGTGGACCTCGGGCGGCAAGCGCTGGTCGGTGGCCTTCCGGCCGCTGCTGCCGGACGAGGCGAGCTGCGCCGACCTCAAGGAATAAGCGACCCGGATCGGGGTACCGGCCGGGACATGACCGTCATGCCCGGCCGGGCCGAGTCGTACTGGATGGACTCCACCGAGGCGACCGGTTACCCCGAACTCACCGAAGACATCCAGGTCGACGTCGCCGTGGTGGGTGCCGGCATCGTCGGCGTCAGCACGGCCTGGGAGCTGGCCAAAGCCGGCCGCTCGGTCGCCGTGCTCGAGGCCGACCGGATCGTCGCCAACACCACCGGCTACACCACCGCCAAGCTCACCTCACTGCATACGCTGATCTATCGCCGGCTGACCGTCAACCTCGGCCCCGAAGCGGCCCGCCTGTACGCGACCTCGCAGCAGGACGCGATCGGCCGCGTCCACGAGATCGCCGCCGACCTCGGGATCGACTGCGATCTGGAGACGCGTCCGGCGTACACCTATGTGACCGAGGAAGACGGGGTCGACAGCGTCCGGGCGGAAGCCGAGGCGGCCCTCGACGCCGGTCTGCCGGCCCAGTTCGTCACCGCCGGCACCCTGCCGTTCCCGATCGCGGGCGCCGTCCGGGTGGACGGGCAGGCCCAGTTCCATCCCCGCAAATACCTGCTCGGGCTCGCCGCCGACCTCGTCGCCCACGGCGGGCTGATCTTTGAGCGTACCCGGGTGATGAGCCTGGAGGAGGGTCGCACCTGCCGCGTGACCACGGAGAACGGCCACACGGTGACCGCGCGGGACGTGGTCGTGGCCACCCACTACCCGGTGTTCGACCGCGGCCTGCTGATGACGCGCCTCATCCCGCACCGCGAGCTGGTCGTGGCCGGCGTGATCCCGGAGAGCGACGACCCGAACGGCATGTTCATCACCCCCGAGGACGACACCCGCTCGGTACGCACCGCCCCGCTGGGCGACGGCCGGCGGCTGGTGATCGTGACGGGGGAGAAGTTCGCGCTGGGCAGTCCCGGCGTGAGTGACCGGCTGTGGCGACTCGTCGGCTGGACGCGCCGGGTGTTCGACGTCGAGGAGATCACCTATCACTGGGCCGCCCAGGACAACGTCAGTACGGACGGGGTGCCGTTCGTCGGGCCGCTGCACCTCGGCTCGGAGCACACGTGGGTCGCGGGCGGGTTCGGCGGCTGGGGGATGAGCAACGGCGTCATGGCTTCGAGGCTGCTCACCGCGCTCATCACCGGCTCCTCGCGGCCGCCCTGGGCCGACTTCTACACGCCGAAGCGCGTGCACCTGCTCACGGAGGCGCCGTCCTTCGTCAAGAACTCGGCATTCGTGGCGAAGGAGTTCGTCGCGGGCCGGCTACGTGCGTCCCACGTGGACGGTGTGGCCGACGTCGCGCCGGGGCAAGGCGCGGTGATGCGGGTCAACGGCCAGCGGTGCGCGGTCTACCGGGACGACGACGGCAAGGTGCACGCCGTCACCGCCACCTGCACCCACCTCGGCTGCACCGTCGGGTTCAACGACGCCGAGCGTACGTGGGACTGCCCCTGTCACGGGTCGCGGTTCGACGTGGACGGCAACGTCCTGCACGGACCGGCGAAGAACGCGCTGGAGTCGCGCGACGTCTCCTGACGGTCGCTTGCGTGGGGCGCTGCCGCGCGGGGCGCTGCCGCGTGGGGCGCCGGATCAGGGATCTCGGTCGAATCATGGTCCAAGATTCGACCCGGAACGCTGATCCAGCGCCGACGAGCGCTCAGTGGGGGATGACTCAGGAGAGCCGAGCCTGTAGCGCGGGCATGAGCCGGACGAGCACCACCAACCCGGCCACGCCGGTGAGGGCGGCGGTCCACCACACCGCACCCCGTCCGGCGTACGCGAACAGGAAGGTGGTCAGCACGGGCCCGGCGAGCCGCGCCAGCGATCCGGCCCAGATCATCGCGCCCTGATAGCGCCCTTGGGCGTGCGCCGGTGCCAGGTCGGCGGCGATGCCACCGGCGACGATGCCCGCGGCGACCTCGCCGATCGACCAGATCACGGCGCTGAGGGCGTACCCGGCGGGTGTGTGGACCAGGCCGGTCGTGCCGATGCCGACTCCGACGAGGGCCCACGACCAGCCGAGTACGTGCAGCCGCCCGAACCGGGCCAGCCACGGGTAGAGCACCGGTTGGAGCAGCACGACCAGGATCGCGTTGACGACGGCGACCGCGCCGAAGACGGCCGGGCTCAGCCCGTCCAGCCGGATCGAGAGCGGGATGGCGTACTCGGTGAGGCTGTAGACGATCTCCTGGGCCAGGTCGAGCGCGATGAAGACCAGCATGAGCCGGTCGGCGAACAGCACGCCGTAGCCCCCTTTCTCGCCGGCACGCCGGACCCTCGCCACCCGTGGGAGGAGCATCGCGGCGATGACCGCGAAGATGAGGCACGTCACCGCGTCGATGGCGAACAGCAGCGCGTACCCGTGGGCGGCCAGGAACCCGGCGGTCGTCGCCGCGCCGGCGGTGCCGATGTTGAACACCCAGTGCATCAGGCTGAAGGCCCGCGTACGCCGTTCGCCGCTCACCGAGGCGGCGACGAGCGCGTTCGCCGCCGGGGGATAGAGCTTGCCGGTGACCCCGACGAGGACGGCCGCGGCCGTCATCAGGGCGATCGTCGGCGCGACATAGAGCGCGCCCAGCGCCGCCGGAGCCGCGACCAGCCCCACGATGAGGGCGGTGCGGGGACCGATCCGATCGGCCAGCCAGCCGCCGGCGACCGAACCGGCGGCCCCGCCGAATCCGAGCGCGATCACGATGGCGCCGGTGGCGGAGGTCGAGACGCCCTTGGCGCCGAGGAAGAACACGAGGAACGGCACCACCATGGTGCCGATCCGGTTGGCGAGCGTACCGGCGGCCACGATCCAGAATGTGCGCGGCAGGTCGCCGAAGAGACTGCTTCGGGGGGCAGTGACGGTGCTGACAGCCATGATCGAAAGCCTCGGGCCCGCGCACCGTCCGGAGTACTGTTTTAGCCCGAGCTGAATGTTGAGGAGCTGGGATGCTGACGCTCGAGTTCTCCACCGGGGACATGGCCCGGATCCGGTTCGCGCTGTCGTGCCTGTGGGAGGTCGCGTCCAGCTATCACGTCCTGCAGGCTCCGGAGAACTACACCGTCCAGCGGCCGTGGGTCGACCAGGTCCACGCGCGCGTCCGGGCGGCGGGTCTCGGCCCCGGCAGCCTGCTGTCCGCGCTCATCCCGCCCGGTCCGCGCTACATGCCCGACTTCCTGACCCCACCCTCGGCCACGCTGACCCCCAGCCTGGCGGAGGAGCTTCAGGTCGTGCTCGCCACGCCCCATGAAGTCGTACGCACAGAGCTGAACCTGATCGAGTGGCCCCGCAACGCAGCAGTCCAGGCGCTGTACGACGACCCGGCGACGGGTCTGCGGCGGCTGGCCGACGAGATCACGGCCTACTGGGACATCGCCTTGGCCGAGCACTGGCCCCGGATGAAGGCGCTGCTGGAGGCGGAGGTCTTCCACCGGGCCCGGCTGCTGGCCGAGGAGGGCGCCGTCGGCCTGCTCAACGGTTTGCACGACGCCATCGGCTGGCAGGACGACACGTTGTCCATCGCCCACAAGATGTGCGGCGCCGAAGTCCCGTTGAGCGGCAACGGATTGCTCATCGTCCCGGCGATCTTCGTGTGGCCCGCCGTGCGTACCGTCACGTCGCCGGAGAACCCGCAGTTGGCGTACCCGGCGCGGGGGATCGCCACGCTGTGGGAGAGCGCCGCCCCGGCCCCGGCCGCCCTCGCCGCCGTCATCGGCCGCAGCCGTGCCCAACTACTCGTCGAACTCGCCGCACCACTGTCTACAACGGACTTGGCTCGGCGTACCGGCATGTCCGCCGGCGGCGTATCCCAGCATCTCAGCGCACTGCGAGCGGCCGGTCTCATCACCGCCCACCGCGCCGGTCACGCGGTGCTCAACATGCGTACGCCCGCAGCCGACACGTTGCTGGCCGCGGGCGTCGCCTGACGACGCGTCAGCAGTGGGCGAAGCCGCTACCCGGCAGCCGATCGTGGTAGATCTCCTGCTCGTCGGCGGTGAACCCGGCGACCTCCAGGCTCAGACAGCTGCCGCCGTTGACCGCGGCGACGGCGTCATAGCGATACTGGTCCCAATCGTTGCCACACTCGCCCGAAGCCGTGCAGATGTCGAGGTGCAACGTCGTCGGCACCCCGCGATACTTCACCTTCACCAGCCGGGCGCAGGTGTCGGTCCCGTCCCAATAGACGTAGGAGCGCGCGGCCAACTCGCCGTTACGGGTGTCGTAATGGCTGAACGAGTGCACCAGCCGGCCCGCACAGCCATACCCGTAGCCGTCGGCGGCCGCGGGATTCGCGTACGCGAACAACCCGGCCGCGGACAAGACGGCCGCAGACAGGACGGCGGTCGCGGCGATGGCGGCGGTCCTCCGCAAACGTCGCATGCGGTTTCCTCCTGATCGGTGGACGATGAGTCGCCTCGATCCTTCCATCCGATAAGTCCGCATTGCGGGTGTTTGCGGAATTTCGCGCATTCTCGTCTTCAGCGATCGCTGCCGGTCGGCGACATTCGCCCTCGGTATGCGCCAAGGCCCCGTTCTGCGCGGCACCTTTTGCTTATCTTCGGCGGAGGGTGTTGTGGACGGGCCTTCGGAGCGGGTCGGCGCAGGAGTTGCCGTGGCGTGCCCTCGGTATGCGATTTCTGCCCGTTTCTCGGGATCATTCGCCGTGGGTGTGCGCTCAGGCTGGGTTTTGCGCATAGGGAGGGTGAATGTCGCGGCGACCCGTCCTCAGATCGCACATGTAGGGCGCATTGCGGCGGTCGCGCGGCTGGCGCGTCAGCATCTTCGGTGGAGGGTGTTGCGGACTGGTCTTCGTTGTGGGTCGATGAAGGTGGGTGGGAGGAATTCGGGGAAGCCGTCGGGTCGGATGCGGACTTCCCAGTGCCCGTGGTGGATTTCGCGGTGGTGGAATCCGCAGAGCAGGACGCTGTTGGCCAGGCAGGTGTTTCCGCCGTCTGCCCAGGCCTTGAGGTGGTGACCGTGGCACCACTGGGGTGGGCGATCACATCCCGGGAAGGCGCATCCCCTGTCCCGCAAGACGAGTGCCCGCCGCAGTGGCCCGTCGATCAGTCTGCGGGCGCGGCCGAGGTCGAGGATTTGGCCGTCGCCACCGAGCACAGCGGGGATGATCATGGCGTCGCAGGCGAGGCGTCGCACCGTCTCGGGGGTGAGTAGGTCGCCGGTGTCGAGCAGGCCGGCGCCGACTTTGGCTTGCAGGGCGTCCCAGGGCAGGGTGACGGTCAGGTGCGGTTTCTCGCCACCGTTGTCGGGTAGCTCTGCGGCGTTGAGGATCCGCTGGCACAGCTCGACCAGCGCATCAGCCCGCCTTGCACCCGCCGAGCGCAAATCTGCCTCGCCGGGCAGCGTCCGGCCAGCTGAGCCCGCAGCACCGTTTCTGCCCGCGCCGCCTTCCCAGGCTGCGCCGCTACCTCCGCTCGCGTTGCCGTTGCCGCTCACGCTGCCGCCTCCGCTCGGGCTACCTTCCCAGCCTGCGTGGCCGTCTCCGCTCGCGCCGCCTTCACGCCCAGCGCTACCTTCCCAGCCTGCGCCGCCATCGCCGCTCGCGTCGCCTCCACACCCCGCCCCGCGGTTCCCGTTCGCGCCGAGGTTCCCGTTCGCGCCGCCGTTCCCGCTTGGCGCGCCAGCACCGGCGCACGCGCGACCGGGACCGGCGCACTCACCGGACGCGGATGCCGCCCCGGTCGCTGCGGTCGGGGCGGGTTTGCGGGGCGCGGACAGCGGGTCGAGGGCGGTTCGGACGATCGCGGCCATCTCCGCGTCGAGCACGCCGCGTACGCGGTATTCGCCGTTGCCGTAGGGGATGAGGGTGAAGTCGCGCCGATCGTGGGCGGAGCGTTCGGCGCGTTCCACCTCCCGGTGCAGGCGTTCTTCGGCGATCTCGGGTGCGACCATCTCCAGGATCTGCGACCGGTGCTTCTCCAACACCTCCGGGCGAAGGTGGTCGTCGACAGCCAACCTTGTCAGCGCGTCGGCGGCCTTCGCCTTGCCGACCTCGCCGACTGCGGAGGGCAGGTCGTGGACGGTCTTGGCGATGACCCGCGCCTGCTCCACGTTCACCCGGCCATCCGACAGCGCCGACTCGACCAAGGGAATCGAGGGCAGCATCGACGCCAGAGACGCCCACGCACGAGCGTCCCTGTCCCGGATCGCCAGCAGAAACGTCAGCCAGTTCACCGTCCCGGTCGCACCCGCGTTATGCGGAACCTCACGCCCGTCCGCGGTGGCGATCAACGCCGCCAACCGACCCGACAGACGTTGAATCAACCCGAACGTACGCCGCACTTCGTCGGTGATCTCGGCGTCCGAAAGTGTCCACAGGGGACCGGCGAGCAGCTCGGCGACATCCGCCTCGACCTGCTCCAACACCCCCGTGCCCATGAGATCAAGTTTAGAACGCCTGTCGGAGTGCTAACCGGGGGAAAACCCATCCGGCACACAAGATGCCGACCGCACCGGACGACTTGACCAGTCCACATGCGATAGTGCGGCGGCGCCCGCGACCGGGTGGCCGCGGGCGCCGCATTCGGTTATTCAGGTGAGCGGAACGGGGTCAGACGCCGCTGGGGCACGGCGGGTCGGACTCCAGCAGGAAGTTCTGCGTACGCACGATGCCGGCTTCGACCTTCACCGTGATCGCCTGCGGGATCCAGCCGTCCTTGGCCACGATCACCTGGTAGGTGCCCTTCGGCAGCCACCAGGCGTACGCGCCCGAGGCGTCGGCGTGCAACGTGTAGCCGACCGTCGGGTCGGTGGTGAGGTTGAGCCGGATGACCGCCTTCACGCCGACGTGCGTACCGGAGCACGACAGGCCGGCGACGGTGCCCTGGACCTTGCCCCAGGACGCCGGCGGCGAGACGTTCATCTCGACGTCCACCGGCGAGATCGGGTACGGCGTCTTCGCCCGCAGCCCGAACTGCGCGGTGTACTTGCCCGGCTGGTCCACGCCCGCCGCAGCGGTCGCCGTCAGGGTGACGGTGATGGTGCGGGAGCTACCCGCCGCCAACGTGAAGGTGCTCGGCGTCTCGGTCAGCCACGGGACGTCCGCGGCCTCGTCACAGTCGCCGAGACCGGGCAGGGTTTCCGAGGTCTTGGAGCCCACGAAGGACGACGGCGAGCCGCCGATCTTGTAGAAGCCGCAGGCGCCGGCGCCACGGTAGACGGTGAACTGGGTGTTCGGTCCGTTCGACCAGGTGTTGGTGGCGGGGTCGTAGGTGACCGTCCGGTTGGTGATGGCGGTCGAGCCGCCCGTCACACCACCGGCGAGCACGAACAGGCCGCCTGCGGCGGACCCGGCCGAGCCCCACAGGTCCAGCGGAGCGTCCGCGATCGGCGTCCAACCGGAGGCCGGGTCGAGGGCGAAGCCGTTGGACCAGTCCGAGTCACCGGACCCGCCGGCGCAGTAGATCTTCCCGCTGATGCCGCCGCAGGAGATCCACGACGCGTCCTGCGGGTACGCCGGACCGGTGCTGAACGTGCCGGACGCGGGGTCGAAGACCACCACGTCGTCGGTCGCGGTGCAGGAACTGTCGCCGCAGCCGCCGACGAGGTAGATCTTGCCGTTGGCCACGCCGACGCCGGCCGTGGCCCGCGCCGCCGGGTTCACGGCGCCGGAGACGGTGGTCCAGGCCCCCGTCGCCGGGTCGAAGACGTCGACCGTGCTCACCGGGTCGCCGTCACCCGTCCAGCCGCCCAGGACGTAGATCTTCCCGCCGGCCGCGGCGACCTGCGGCTTGGTCCGGCCGGTCGGCATGTTCGGCAGGGCCGTCCACGCGTTGGCGTCCGGGTCGTAGACGAAGGCCTTGTTCTCCAGGCCCGAGTCGACGCCGCCGCCGATCGAGTAGACCTTGCCGTTCAACGTGGCCGCCGAGTTGTCGAAGACCTCGTCCGGGTAGTCGGCGATGCTCGACCAGGCCGCGTTCGGCGCGCTCGCGCGAGCCGGGACGGTGGTCGACTTGACGCCGCGCAGCGCGGTGCTGGCCTTCTCGGTCAGCTTGATCGTCTGCAGGTCGGCGCCCGGCTTGCTGAGGATCTGGAAGGCGCCCGACCGTTCGACGAGGTCGACCGTGGCCGCCGCCGATCCGGTGTTGGTCACCGTCACGCTGGTCTTGCGGACGGTGCCGTACGGCTGGAACGCCTGGATCGTCGTCGGTGTGACGGACAGCCGCGGCGACTTCAGGGCGAAGTCGGCCCGCTTGTTGGCGTTGGCCACCACCGTCACCGACTTGGTGAGGGCGTTGTAGGGGCTCTTCGACGCGGTGAACGGATGCGCTCCGATGGCGCTGGAGAACAGCCAGTAGTAGCCGTCGCCGACCGCCGGGTCGTCCGCCGTGGCCACCGAGGTCGCGGTCTCGGCGGGGACGTCGTCGGAGACGACCTTCGCCCCGACCAGTCCGGTCGTGGTGTTGGCGTCGCTGACGAAGCCGGTGACCAGGCCACCGTCGGCGGCGGCGCAGCCGCGGTCGACGAGCTGCACGTTGTCGACCTCCCACCACCAGGCGAAGGTGCCCTTGTAATGGAAGCGGATCTGGGCGGTGGCCGAACCGGCCAGGCCGGCCAGGGCCAGCTGCTCCAGGCGCGGGCCACGGGCCGCGGTGGTGGACTGGTGCAGGACGGTGGTCCAGGTGGCCCCGCCGTCCGTGCTGATGTCGACGTCGCCGAACGAGTTGCTGAACGCCCGGTAGTCGTTGTTGAACCGCAGGTAGGGCAGGTTGGTGCCGGACAGGTCCAGCACCGGGGACACCAGCGAGGTGTCCTCGGTCTTGCCCGAGCCCGCCTTGTCGCTGTCCATGATGGCGAAACCGCCGGTGCCACCGGTGAGGTTGCCGCGCTTGCCCGGGTCGTCGAACGCCCAGACCGGGTTGGTGCCCTGGTGGTTCACCACGGTCCAGCCTTCCGGCGTGGTGAAGGTGTCGAACGACTCGCCCAGGATCGGGTCACTGAAGTTGACCTTGTATCCGGGCGCGGTGCAGTCCGGGGCGACCGGCAACGCGAGGTTGACCGTCTTCCCGGCGCCGCCCAGCGTCACCGCCGTGGTGGTCGTCTGGTAGCCCGGGATCTTCGCGCTGGTGGTCAGCGAATGGGTGGTGTTGCCCGGCAACGTCACCGAGTACGCCCCGGTGAACGGGTTGGTGAACACCGGGTCCCGGCCGGGGATGTCGATCCGGGCGTACAGCGGCCAGCCGTGGCCCGACCCGTCGGTCACCTTGCCGCTGACCGTCACCATCGGCGCGGAGACGAGGGAGAAGTCCTGCGTCGCCGTGCCGTTCTCGGGCACGGTCACGGTGACCGTGCTGTCGTGGTAGCCGAACTTGGCCGCCGTCACCGACTGGTCTCCGGCGGACAAGGTCAGCGAATAGGAGCCGTCCGCCGCCGTCGTGGTGGACCGGCCACCCGACGAGACCGAGGCCGCTGCGATGGGCGTACCAGTCGAATCGTCACGGACGACGCCCGTCACGGTCCCGGACGGTCCGCGCGGAGCCAGGGTGACCGCCTGGTACGCGTCGAGCCGACCCTCGCCGTAGACGTTGTTGTCGGCGGCGGTGCCGCCGCAGCTGGTGTCGTTGACGTCCCGGCCGGACTGGTCGAGCAGCGTCCGCGTGGCCGCGACGTCACCACGCAGGGCGGGGGCGGCGGACCACATGAGCGCGACCGTGCCCGAGACGTGCGGTGAGGCCATCGACGTGCCGCTGCCGGAGCCGTAGCCGCCGGGCACCGAGGAGCGGACGTTCACGCCCGGGGCGGAGATGTTGGGCTTGACCCCGCCGTCGATCGCGGACGCGCCGCGGCCGGAGAACGAGGCGATGTTCCCGCTGATGTCGTACGCGCCGGCCGAGTAGACCTGCGGGTTGTCACCGGGCGAGCCGGCGCTGCCGCAGGCGGGGCCGTCGTTGCCGTTGGAGAAGGCCGGGAAGATGCCGGCCGCGATCCACGCGTCGACGGTCGGCCCGTACCACGGGTCGCCCGGGTCGCCGCCCCACGAGTTGTTGACGACGTCCGGGTGCAGGTCGGGCCGGGGGTTGGCGCCGTTGAGGTCGGTCGGGGCGAGCACCCACTGACCGGCCGCCAGCAGCGACGCGTCCGAGCAGGTGTTGACCTCGCAGCCCTTGGCGGCGATCCACTTCGCGTCGGGGGCGACGCCGATGAGGTTCGCGCCCTCGCCGCCCACCATGGTGCCCATGGTGTGCGTGCCGTGGTTGTTGTTGTCGCACGGTGCGGGGGTCGAGCAGATGCCCGCCGGGTCGAACCAGTTGTAGTTGTGGTCGAACGTGCCGCCGCCCAGGTTGCCGCGGTACTTGTCGACCAGCGCCGGGTGGGTGTACTGCACGCCGCTGTCGATATTGGCCACCACGATGCCCGCGCCGCGGTCGGCGTACGCGGTCCAGACCTCATTGGCCCGAATGTTGGCGATGTTCCACTCGACGGCGTCCACGGTGGCCTCGACCTGTCCGGCGGTCGGCTTCTCCAGCGCGTGGGCGCGGTTGGGCTCGATCGACGCGACGCCGTCGAGCTTGGCGAGTTCCTCGGCGAGCGCCTTGTCGCCGTGGACCCAGATCGCGTTGGCGATCCAGAACGGCTTGTACGCGATCTTCCGCTCGTCGAGCAGCGCCCGCACGTCCTTCTGCGAGCTCTCGGCGGTCGCCGTCAGCTCGGCGTAGACCTGCTCGGCCCGCTGCGTGCGTGGCAGGCTCTTGGCCGGGCTCAGGTCGGCCTTGTCACGCAGGTAGACGAGGAAGTCGGTGGACTCGGCGGTGATCTCGCCGCTGATCGCCGCGCTGGGTGCGGCGGCCGCGGGACTGGCCAGGACGGGTATCAGCCCGATCGTTAAAACGGTTCCGGCCAGCGCCGCGAGCAGCGCCTTCGGCCGGGACCTACTGGATGATGACATGAATCCTCCCCGATCAAGCGCAGGCCGGGTTCTCCGGCCGCCGTCGGGCTCGAGCCCGACGGGCGCGCGCATGGGTCTAATGATCTTTGTGGACGGTGGCGGCCATCAATGCCTGGTGCCGGTCAACTCTCTGGCGGCTTTCCGGCGAATGGAGGAATTACCGTCGAGTCGGTGTTGACATCATCGCCACATTGGACTTGCCTGAAAGCTTCTCGACTGCCGCCTGGGGAGGAATCGCATGGTCGTCGGGGATAGGGCATTGATCGTCTGCGTTTCCGCGGACGTCGCAGTCCGGGAGCGGCTGATGAGGCAGCTCGATCCGGGCGGCGTCGTGCTGCTCTGCGCCGATCTGGACGAGCTGCGCGAGATCCTGTTTCCCGCGCAGGGCTCGGTGCTGCCGGGCGGGCCGCCCGACGGCCTCCTCGTCGACCAGGTCGGCTTCAAAGCGACATGGCGCGGCCGGACACTTCCGCTGACCCGGCTCGAACTCCGGATGCTCGGCTGCCTCGCCGAGCGGTCCCAAGAGGTCTGGACCTACCAGGCGCTGTTCACCGCGGTGTGGGACGGCGTCTACCTAGGAGACAGCGCCATCCTGCACTCGGCGATGAAACGCCTGCGGGGCAAGCTCCGCGCGACCGCGGACGGTCTGGAGGTCGAGACCGTGCGCGGCATCGGCTATCGGCTCGCGGTGCGCATGTAGCGCGCCCGCCTCGCCCCGCCGCGCCCGCCTCGCCCCGCCGCGCCCGCCTCGCCCGCCTCGCCCGCCGTGATCATTGCGCCAGCCATGCTGCTTCCGGCTGCGAAATGCCCGATTCAACGACATGGCTGGCGCAATGATCACGCTGTGGGCGGGTGGCGCAAGGGGCGGGCGGCAGTGGTCACGCCAGGGTCCAGAGGTGGAGCGCGGTGCCGTCGGCGGATGAGGTGAGCCACTGGCCAGGGCCGGCGGGCCGGGGCGGGCCCGCGATGGGCAAGGGGTACGCGACCTGGGCGCGTACGGACATCGTGGTGGGGTCGAGGCACCAGTGCCGGGGCTCCGGGTAGTCGCCTTCCGTACCGACGACGGCGGTGTCGTCGAAGGGGAAGGCCGCCTCGTAGTCCCAGCAGACGCGGTCGCCGTCGAGGCTGGGCACCGCGTCGTCGGCGTCGAGCCGGCCGAGTTCGGTCGCGTCGGCGGTCGAGCGCAGGTAGAGCGACCACTGGCCGGGATCGGTGGCCAGCAGACGGTCGCCGGACGGGCTCGCGGCGAGGAGGACTTCCTCGTCGAGGCGGTGGACGGAGAGGTTCTCGCCGTCCCAGTGCCCCCAGAAGGCGGGCGAGTCCTCGTCTCCCTCGCCGACGGTCAGCCCCATGTACGCCGGGTCGGGGTGTGGCGTATAGAAGGAGGAGCCGATCGTGCCCGTGGCGTACCGGGCGAGGACGGTGCCGTCGGCGGGTTCGAGGACGAGCCACTCCTCCTCGGCTCCGGCGCCGGGACGGTTGCGGACGTGCGCCCACAGCGTCTTGCCGTCCGCCGAGTACGCCACCGACCCGCGATCGGCGTGTGAGTGATAGTGGTCGTCGGCGTACTCGGAGTATGAGGTGTGGTCCTCGGCGCATTCGGCGGCCGACCAGCATCCGTGCCGCAGTTCCCAGCGCACCGCCCCGGTGGTGTCCACCGCTCGCAGCGCGTGTACGCCCGCGAAGACCATGACGTCCCCGTCGGGCGAGAGGGTCAGGGTGCCGAAGTCACGGGGCCACGGCGCGGGGAACCGGGTCTCCACACCGGACCGCAGATCGCGTACGCCCACCGCGGTGTCACCGCGCTGGAGCAGTCGGTGATTCACCACATAAGGCACGGCGTCGGCGGAGGTCGGAAGGGTGGCGACGAGCCCGGCGTTGATCATCCGACCGAGCTTACCCAGCGCCGATGCCGTCGATCCATCGAGGCGTGCCAGATTCGATTAACTCTATTTACCAATCTGTCAACATACTTTAAAGTGCCTCGCAAGCGGAGGCCCCGGCGGGCCTCCACGGAAAGCGAGGAGAGCAACGTGCGAAGACTCATCGTCCTCCCGCTCCTGGCGGTGGGGGCTCTCATCGGCTCCCTGGTCGTGGCGGTGAGCCCGGCCAGCGCCCACGGTTACGTCTCGTCGCCGCTGAGCCGCCAGGCGATGTGCGCGCAGGGCCGGGTCGCGGCATCCACCTGTGGCGACATCATCTACGAGCCGCAGAGCGTCGAGGCGCCCAAGGGCTCGCTCCAGTGCAACGGCGGCGGCACCCGGTTCGCCGTCCTGAACGACAACAGCATCAACTGGCCCACCACGTCGGTCGGCGGCACGGTGACGTTCACCTGGACGTTCACGGCGTTCCACCGCACCACCGACTTCGAGTACTTCGTGGGCAACACCCGGATCGCGGTGTTCAGCGGCAACAACTCCCCGCCGCCGCAGGGGCTGACGCACACGTTCAGCCTCGGTGGGCGTACCGGACGGGTCACCGTGCTCGCCCGGTGGAACATCGCCGACACGATCAACGCGTTCTACTCCTGTGTGGACCTCCAGGTCGGCGGTGGCGGCGGCACGTCCAGCCCGTCCCCGTCGCCCAGCGCGACGCGTACCTCGTCGCCGTCGCCGTCATCCACCACCGCCTCGCCGACCCCGCCGTCGGGCACGACGACGTGGAAGGCCGGGACGGCGTACAAGATCGGTGACGTCGTGACCTACAACGGCGTCAGCTACCGGTGCATCCAGGCCCACACCGCCCTCGTCGGCTGGGAACCCCCGAACACCCCCGCCCTCTGGAGCAAGGTGTAGTGAACGCTCGCTCCTTCGGTCGCGGTCTCGGCCTTCTGGCCGGGGCTGCGACCGCCCTCGTGCTGGCGCTGTCCGGCTGCGGCGGCGCCCCGTCGGCTCCGCCCGCCGCGACCGGGTTCAACGACGCCGACGTGATGTTCCTACAGATGATGGTCGCCTACCACAACCCCAGCGAGAAGCTGACCGCGCTGGCCGCCCAACGGGCGAGCCGGGCCGAGGTCAAGCAGCTCGCCGCGGCGATCTCGGTCACCGAGGCGGACGAGCAGAAGAAGATCCTGGCCTGGTTGCAGGAGTGGAACCAGCCGACCGAACCGGCCACCGACGCCGTCCTGCACGCCGACCACGGCGGGCTGCCCGGCGACGGGAAGACCGAGCTGGCGACGCTGACGAAGACTCCGGCCGACAAGTTCGACAAGGCGTTCTTGACCATGTTGATCGGCCAGCAGCACGGCATGGTCGAGGCGGCTCGGGCGGATCTGGCCGGTGGGGTCAACACGGAGGTCAAGGCGCTCGCCCAACGGGTCACCGACTCCCGGCGGGCGCAGGTGGCGTACATGCTGACGCTCGCGCAATGACGTGACGCGAGCGACGCCCACCTGGTGGGAACGCTACTGCCGATCTTCGGGACGACCTCGGTAGGCTGTGTGCCATGAAGATCGGCATCGTGGGCGCGACCGGCCAGGTGGGCGGCGTCATGCGCCGCATCCTCGCGGAGCGCAAGTTCCCCGTCGACGAGCTCCGGCTCTTCGCCTCGGCGCGGTCGGCCGGCAAGAAGCTGCCGTGGGCCGACGGCGAGGTCGTCGTCGAGGACGCCGCGACCGCCGACTACACCGGGCTGGACATCGTCCTGTTCTCGGCCGGCAAGACCACGTCGCTCGCGCTCGCGCCCAGGGTCGCCGCGGCCGGCGCCGTGGTCATCGACAACTCGTCGGGCTGGCGGATGGACCCTCAGGTCCCGCTGGTCGTCTCCGAGGTCAACCCGCACGCGGCCGCCGATCGCCCCAAGGGCATCATCGCCAACCCCAACTGCACCACCATGGCCGCGATGCCCGCGCTCAAGCCGCTCCACGTCGAGGCCGGGCTGATCAGCCTGGTCACCGCGACCTACCAGGCCGTCTCCGGCTCCGGCTTGGAGGGGGTCGCCGAACTCGACCACCAGGTACGCGCAGTGGCCGAACGCGCGACGGAACTCACCCACGATGGCGCGGCCGTGCAGTTCCCGGCGCCGCAGAAGTACGTCCGGCCGATCGCCTTCAACGTGCTGCCCTACGCGGGCGCGCTCGTCGACGACGGGCTCGAGGAGACCGACGAGGAGCAGAAGCTCCGCAACGAGAGCCGCAAGATCCTGGAGATCCCGGACCTGAAGGTGTCCGGCACCTGCGTACGCGTGCCGGTGTTCACCGGGCACTCGCTGCAGGTGCACGCTCGGTTCGCCCGGCCGCTGTCGCCGCAGCGGGCCAAGGAACTGCTGGCCGACGCCCCCGGCGTGGTGCTCACCGACGTGCCGACCCCGTTGCAGGCGGCCGGGCAGGACCCGACCTTCGTCGGCCGGATCCGCGCCGACGAGACCGTCGACCACGGGATCGCGTTCTTCTGCTCCAGCGACAACCTGCGCAAGGGCGCGGCGCTCAACGCGGTGCAGATCGCCGAGCTGGTCGCGGCCGAGCTCCGCTGACCATGCAGGTCGTCGCCGACCGCGACGAGGTACGCGCACTGCTGACCCGGCATCCGGGCCGGCACCTGCTGGCCATCGGCGACCTCGACGACGCGTTCTGGCCGCACACGCGCTTCGTGCACGGGTGGGGCCAGACGCTGTTGCTCTACACGGGTCTGCAGACCCCGGTCCTGCTGGCCGTCGCCGATCCGTCCACGTCGTCGATGGGCTCGCTGGTCACTGCGTTCCTGGCGGAGCTGCCCGACCGGTTTTACGGCCACCTGTCCGAGGAGGCCGCCGAGTCGCTGCGCCCGCACTTCACCCTCGACGTGCACGGCATCCTCGCGTACATGTCGGTGAAACCGGCGCACACAGCGCGAGAAGACGTCGTGGCGATCGGGACCGCGGACCTCGCGGAGATCCAAGCCTTGCAGCAGGCCGCGAACCCCGACGGCGGGTTCTTCGAGCCGGAGATGCTGCGGGCCGGTCCCTACCTGGGCGTCCGGCGCGACGGCGAGCTGGTCGCCATGGGCGGTACGCACACCTGGTCGGCCACGGAGCGGGTCGCGGTGCTGGGCAACATCGCGACGCACCCGGCGCATCGCCGGCAAGGACTGGCCGCCGCCGTGACCTCGGCCCTGTGCGCACGGTTCAGCGGGGCGGTCGACGTCGTCGGGCTGACCGTGGACGTCGCGAACACCCCGGCGATCCGCTGTTATGCGGGGCTGGGCTTCACCGAGGACGTACGCGTCATCGGCGCCCGGTGCGCCCGGATCTAACCGCAGCAGCCTCCGCCGCAGCAACCGCCTCCGCCGCCGCCCTGCTGGGGCGAGCCGACCTTGACGACATTGGCTGTGGTGAGCAGCTTGACGGTGTCCTCGTGGCCCTCCGGGCAGGCGGCGGGTTGCGACGCCTCGCTCATCGGACGCTCGACCTCGAACGTGTCGCCGCAGGCGCGGCAGCGGAATTCATACCGGGGCATGCCGGAATTCTAACCGGCCCGAAGCCGTGCCCCAGTGTTGATCTTGGCGAGTTTCGGGTGTGCCTGGGCGACCTTTTCTCGCCAAGATCAACCGCGCTGGGTCAGCTGATGCACGCCACGACCACGCGAACGACGCCCGCGAGTACTTTCGCGTCAACGGTCCCCAGGTACTCGCCCAGTGCGCTCTGCGGAAGCCAATACATCTGCGTGGGCGTCAGGTGCCCGCGGACTGGTTCGGCGATGTCGTTGGCGAGGGGGTTCACTTCGTCGTCTGGGAGCGGGTGGACCGGGACGACGTACACATGCGGACTCGCGTGGTGCATGGAGCCGTTGGACACGACGCACACGATGGCTGGATGCGAGACGTCGGCACGCCGGTACAGGCCACCCCGGACGATCTCGGCGGTCACCCCGCACTCGGCGATGTGTGGGCGGCGAGCTGTTCGGGTGACAGCGACTTGATGACCTCGGCATCCCGGCGAAGGGCATTGCGGACCCGGCGGGCCTCCAGGAGCGTCGCGATCTCCTCCCAGATTGCCCGGCCGTTGGCCTTGGCGAGTTCAGCGAGCTCGTCGCGAACAAAGCGGGGCACCCCGATGCTGGTGAGGTCGCGACCAGTAGCACCGTCAGCGGTCGTCGTCATGATCTGATCATAAGTCGGCTTATGAAATTCCGCATAACCTGTTCTCGTGCCATTCTTTCGAGCGGCCGTCAGGGGCGGCGAACCAGGAGATAGGAGCGGTCGCTCTGGTGCTCGGTGCCCGGGTGCGGAGCGCGATCGAACCGGCCGACCAGCTCGAAGCCCGCGGCGGTGAGCGCGAGTGTCTCGGCAGCCGGGTCGAGGTAGTGGAAGGTCAGCTCGACCTCGTGCTCCCACCAGGTGGTGACGGTCTTACGGCCGCCCATCCGGGTGTTGTCGTCCTCGACGTGGAAGGCGATCATCGCCAGGCCGCCGGGCTGGAGGACCCGGGCGAACTCGGCGTACGCCGTGGCCCGGGCGGCCGGATCGAGATGGATGACGGCGTAGAGGCAGACGAGGCCGGCGATCGCACCGGACCGGACCGGCAGCGCCGTCATGTCCGCCGTGACGAAGGGCAGCGACGTGGCCTGGCGGGCGACCACGCCCATGCCGGTCGACAGGTCCAGCCCGACGACGTCCAGCCCCCACCCCGCCAAGTACGCCGACACATGCCCGGGTCCGCAGCCCACGTCGAGGACGGGCCCACCCGGCGTCTGCTCGGCGAACGCGCCCAGCAGCGCCCGGTCCCACGGCTTGGCCTGCAGCTCGTCGTCGATCTCGGCGGCGTACCGGGCCGCGACGGTGTCGTAGCTGTGACGGGTGCTCCGGTAGCTGCGACGCGTGCTCATGACGGGCTGCCGAGGCGGGGGAACGGCTCCAGGGAGAACACGACCTCCACCGGCACCTCGAAGTACTGCGCGATCCGCAGTGCGAGGTGCAGGCTGGGCCGGAACTCGCCCCGTTCCAGGTAGCCCACCGTCTGGTAGTGGATGCCGAGCGCGTCGGCCAGCTCCCGCCGCGTGATGCCCCGCTCGGCGCGCAGCATCGCGATGCGGTCGTAGACGACCTCGCCCGGCTTCTCTCCGCTCGTCATGAACTCGTCACCGCGTACGCTGCATCGCCCGGGTCCGGCGGGCCTCGACGGCCGAGCCGGATTCGCGGCGCGCCATGCGGCGCAGCACGATCGGGGCGACGATCAGCCCGAAGACCGCCCAGGCGCCGAGTACGCCGACCGTCTCCAGATGCCGCCACGATCCGCCGAACTCGACCGCTGCCATGCTGTCCGGCAACAGCGCCGAGCGCATGCCCAGGCCGAGCCAGTAGATCGGGAACACCTGCGCGATCCCCTGGAGCCAGGCCGGGAAGTTCGTGATCGGATAAAAGATCCCGGAGGTGGCGATCAGCCCCATGATCGGCAGCATGATCAGGCCCATGTTCTGCGGGTTGGACAGCATCGACCCGAAGATCGCGCCGATCGGCATGGTCGCGATCAGGCCGAGGAGCACGACCCAGGCTAGCGTGAACCAGGTGTGGAAGCCCGACACCGACAGGCCGTCGAGCATGAAGGCCGCCGGGATCAGCTGGATCGCCAGGCTCAGCAGGGTGATGCCGGTGACCGTGACGATCTTGCCGACGAGGTAGCCGAACATGCCGTTGGGCACGGCCTTGGCCCGCAGCAGCGTGCCGTCCTCTCGTTCGACCGTCAGCGACGCTGCGATGGTCACCAGGCCGCCGAACGCGATCCCCATCCCGAGCGCGCTGGGCAGCGTCCGGGAGCCGAGCGAGAAACTGGTGCCGGGGACGGTCGCGTCCCGCATGAAGAACATCGTGATCAGCAGTGCGAACGCCGGGAAGAAGTAGGTCCACAGGTCCTGCGGGTTCAAGAAGGTGTGCTTCAGCTCGATCCGGCCGCGGGCCAGCCCGGCCTTCGCGGCGCTCAACAGGGTTGTGTTCACGCGGGCACCTTCTCGAAGGCGGAGGGAACGGTGGTGGTCTGGCCCGACTCGTGTGTCAGGACGAGGGCCATGTAGGTGTCCTCCAGGCTGGCGCGGCGCACCTCGAGGTGGGTGACGGCCGAACCGTGCTGGTCCAGGAGCTTGTGGACGAACTCCGTCGCGTCCTCGGCCGAGTGGACGAAGCGCTCGCCGTCGAGGCTCCAGCGGATCTCGGCGGCGCTCGGAATGCGGCGGGCCAGCTCGTCGGCGGAGCCGTCGGCGATGATGGCGCCGCCCGCCAGGATCAGGATCCGGTCGGCGAGCTTCTCGGCCTCGTCGAGGTCGTGCGTGGTCAGCAGGATGGTGGTCTGATCGATGTCGGCCAGCCGATGTACCAGCTCGTGGAACTCGCGCCGGGCCTGCGGGTCGAAACCGGCCGTCGGCTCGTCGAGGAACAGCAGCTCCGGCCGCCCGACGATCCCGATCGCCACGTCGAGGCGGCGGCGCTGCCCGCCGGACAGCTGGCCGACCTTCTTGTGCGCGTGCTCGGTCAGGCCGACCGTCGCGATCAGCTCATCGGTGTCCCACGCCCGGCGATCCGGCGTCGCGTACGCCGTGTAGTACATCCGCAGGTGTGCGAGGAGTTCCCGCACCTTCCACTTGCCGTGATCGCGCCAGCTCTGGAGCACGATGCCGAGCCGGGCGCGCCAGTTCTCGGTGCCCCGGGCCGGGTCGACGCCGAGGACGCGGACGTCGCCGGCGGACCGCATCCGGAAGCCCTCGAGGATCTCGATCGTGGTGGTCTTGCCCGCGCCGTTCGGCCCGAGCAGGGCGACGACCTCACCCGGCCGCGCCGTGAAGGTCACGCCGCGCAGGACGTCGGTCGTCCCGTATCGCATCCGGAGGTCGGTGACCTCCAGGGCGTACTGCGAATCGGTCACAGCTCCGCCTCCCCATCTGATGTCTGCGACCGAAGATAGCACTTATGCTACATACGACGGCAAGACTGTTACATGCGCGACAGTCGCCCCTCCGGCGGCCACCGCTCAGCAGGGATTGCCGACGGATCCCGACTCGGTCAGCGTTCCGCCGCCGCGCAGGCGTACGGTCACGCTCCAGGACACCACCGAGCCGGTCAGCTCCGGATTGTCGCCGAGGTTCGGGGGCAGCTCACCGGAGAAGGACGTGCCGCTGCCCGACAGCGAATAGGTTCCGCTGCCGCCGACGTTCGGGTCGTAGCCGTGCGTACCGGTGGCGGAGAGGCCACTGCCGTTGCTCACCGCCACGGAGACCTCGATGGTCCACCCGCGTCCCTCCGACCAGACACACCTGCCCCGGGCGTACACGCTGATGCTCGGCTTGGGTGTGTTCGTCGTGGGTTTCGACGTGGTCTTGGTGGGGCGCGGGCCGGCCGGGGTGGCCGGTTTGCGGGTGGCCGACGGCCGGACCGTGCGCGACGGCGCGGGGCTCGCAGCGGTCGGCGCAACGGTCGGCGACGGTGACGCCGCTGTCGGCGACGGCGACGGGCTCCCGACCGGGACCGGCTGGATCGGCGGGTCGGCGTTGCGCGTGTTCGTGTCGCGCGACGCGGCCAGCACGCCGGCGGCGACGACCGCCGCGAGGAGCGCGACCGCCACGGCCGGCATCCAGCGGCGGCGGTCCGGTGGCGACCACGAGCCGGCAAGCCTCCGCGAAACGGCGCTCGCCTTCGGTGGGACGGCGCTCAGGCGCTGGATCACCGCGGTCGCGACGCCGGCTGCGGCTCGACGGGGCTTCGCGACAGCGGTCGGGCTCGGCTCGCCGGCGGTCTCAGGCTCGGCGGGCTTCACGGAGTCGGTGGGCTGCTTGGGTTCGGTGGGTTTCGCGGAGTCGGTGGGCTGCGTGGGTTCGGCGGGCTTCGCGGAGTCGGCGGGCTGCGTGGGTTCGGCGGGCTTCGCGGAGTCGGCGGGCTGCGTGGGTTCGGCAGGCTGCGCGGAGTCGGCGGGCTTCTCAGGCTCGGCCGGGGCCATGGCGGATTCGTGGGCCGAGGGACCGTTGTCGTCCATGGCGGCGTGCTTTCCGCGGGCGGTGAGCTTCCGGCCGGCGGCCGTGACCAGGCCGGCCGTCCACCGCCCGAAGGTCTCCAGCGGCGTGGGCCGGCGCGCGACCGGTGCGGGTGGCGGCTCGGGGGCCACGGGCGGCGCGGGCCGGGCCGGTTGGGGCAGCAAGGCCCCGCAGGACGGGTTGACGCAGTAGGAACCGCCTGACGGGTCCGGCATCCCGCAGGCCTCACAGACGATCATGCACACCTCTCGTTACGCGTGACTCCGCGACCTCAGGCAGTACGCCCGAGTGCCTGCCCCGACTCCGTCTCCGGCGCCTTGCGCGTACGCGCGACGGTCGCGGCCCGGTCGTCGGTGCTGCGGGAGTGGGCGCGCGCGCCGCCGGACGGGCGCACCTCGGTGGTGCCGTCACCGTCGGGATCGACGATGCGCGGCTTGGCTTGCGGCTTCTTCTTCTCCTCGGGCAGCACGGGGCGTCCCCGGCGCCCGGCCAGCGCACCACCGCCGCCGGTGGCCGGAGCCCCGCCCCCCATGGGCGGCATGAACGGCATCCCGCCAGGGCTCGCCGCGGCTGCGGCCCGGCCCGACAGCGCGGACGTGCCGAGCCCGGTCGTCGCCGTCCCGCTGACGCCACTGCGGCCCAGCATGTCGACCGCGCCCGCTGTGGACAGAGCAGACCCCGTTCCCGTACTGCCGAACGTTCCCGAACCGCCGCCGGTGCCGCCGCCGAGCGAGCCCAGGGAACCGAGCGAACCCAGCGAGCCGATGACGGACGGAATGGACCCGAGGCCCTGTACGCCCGCCGACGATGCCGCCGAGGCGGCGTCCTGGAGCTGCTTGGTCAGATCGTCGATCTGCCGCTGGGCGTCCTGCTGACTCTGGTCGATCGCGTCCTGGGCTTTGTCGAGCTGATCCTGAGCCTGTTGCTGGGTCTGCTGAAGGGCGTCCTGCGCCTGCTTCTGCTGATCCTGCATCTGCTTCTGCAAGGCGTCGATCTGCCGCTGCGCCTGCTCCTGGAGCTTCTTGATCTGCTTCTCGTACGCGTCCCGCAGGTCCTGGTTCTGCTGCTGGAGTCGCTTGATCGCTGCTTCGTACTGCTTGGTGATGCCTTTGGAGTCCACTGCAGGCTTGCCACCGCCAGTGGTCGGCATCCGGCTCGTCGGACCGGTCGGGTTGGTGGGGCCGGTCGGTCCGGTGGGGTTGGTGAGCTCCCGCAAGGTCTTCTCGTCCAGCGTGTCGGCCAACAGCCCCGGATACATCGCCGGAGGTCGAAAGAGCTGAGCGTTCTCCACGAAGAACCGGCCGACCTTCTCGGCCATGCCGACCGCCACGTCGTCGTAATACTCGAGGACCCGTTTGGTCGCCGATTCGGCGTCGACGATCTCGCCGTAGGGGTTGTAGTCGATCTGCGAGTCGATCTTCGCCGCTGCGGCGAGCGCCTTCGCCCGAAGATTGCGCATCATCGCCATCGAGGTCTTCAATCCATCGACGAGGATCGCCATTTCGGTGAACTGCTTACCGCGTACGGCAACGGCCTGCGACCACTCCGTCAGCGAATCGAGCACCTCGCCGTGCCGACGGTGGAACAGCTCCGCCGCATCGCCGGTCCAGGCGGGGGCGAGCGCTTCCAACGCCGAGCTCATCTGAGCGTGCGCGGTCAGCAGATCGTGACTGACCTGGCCGAATCGCTTGCCCGCCTCGGTGAGGTGCTCGGGCTCGTATCGCTCGAACTGCCAGGCGACTCGTTCGAAGGGCATCCCGGGCTGGTCGCCGCCTTGCCGCCACTGGGTCTTCGCCGGGGATCCGGTCGGCGCGAGCTGTGCGATGTCCTGCCGATTCTCGTACCGGTCGCGCGTCGAGATCGGGTCGCTGATCCGGTCGTCGGAGTAACCGTGCGCGTCGTAACGGTGGTCCAGGTCGTCGCCGCGGTCGGTCATCTGAGTCTGGTCCAGTTCGGCGCCGCCGACTGTGCCGGTGGCGAACGCCTCCGTCCGCCGGAGCTTCGCCGTCGCGAGCTTGATCCTCTCGTGACCGATGAGGTCGGCGGTGGTGTAGTTCGTGACGACCGTCGTCACCGCGTTGACCGTGCCGTTGTAGCCACGGGTAACGTCCCGCACGAACGCCCCGGCGACCCGGCCGTCTCGGTCGGCCCACTTGTGGAAGTACTCCGCCTCATGGAAGAACGGGTCCATCGCGTCGCCGGTCCGCATCGACTGCAGGAAGGCGCTGTTGCCGGTCAGGCGGCGAGGCGGTGGCCCGTACGCGCTGATGAATCCGCTGAACGTGTCGGACTCGGCGACGGTGATCGTCTTGGTCATGGCCGCTCCTCCCCGCTGCGGACGATCCCAGAGTAGCGAATGGACAGTGGGCCGTCACTCCATCTCCGACAGGGCACATTGGATCAAACGGGCGCCTTCCCGGCGGGTGACCAGCCAGCCCCGGCCGGGCGGCAGCGGACCCAGTTTGACGGTGCCCAGCAACGGCCCGTCGTCGCGGTTGCCGGACAGGACGACGCCGGGCGAGGCCAGGTCGCGCAGACGGCTCAGCACCGGGTCGTAGAAGGCGCGCTGGGCGCCTCCGCTGCGGCGGGCCACGATGACGTGGAGGCCGACCTCCCGGGCCTGGCTGAGGTATTCGTGCAGGGCGTGCACCGGGTTGCGGTCGGTGGCGACCAGGTCGTAGTCGTCGATCAGCAGATACAGGTCGCTGCCGCGCCACCAGTCGCGGGCGCGAAGCTGCTCCGGGGTGACGTCCGGGCCGGGCAGGCGCTCCTTCATGACGGCCGCGGCATCGGTCAGGATTCCGCGGGTGATGTCCGCCGACGTCCCGTACGCCAGGAGGTGGCTCTCGGGCAGCCGGCCCAGCAGCGACCGCCGATAGTCGACGGCGATGATCTTCGCCTCGGTGGGCGTGTGCCGCTGGGCGATGGCGTTGGCGATCGTCACGAGGAGGTTGGACTTGCCGGACTCGGTGTCGCCGAAGATCAGCATGTGCGAGTCGCCGCCGGTCAGGTCCACGTACGCCGGGAGCAGGTCTCGTTCGGCCACGCCGAGCGCGATGCCCGGCAGGTCGGGGCCCTGAGCCAGCTCGGTCGCGGGCAACCGGTCGGGCAGCAGGCGTACCGGGGGTGCGGCCGGGCCACGCCAGGCTTGGCGTACGGCGTCGACGAGGTTCTGCGTGCCGTCGGCGAGGTCGTCGGCGGTCGGCCGGCCGTCGATGCGGGGCAACGCGGTCAGGCACTGGTACGCGTCCGGCGTGATGCCCCGGCCCGGTGACCGTTCGGGGACGTTGGCCGCCGAGCGCCGGTTCACCCCGGAGTCGCCGGGGTCGGCGAGCCGCAGTTCGAGCTTGGTTCCGAAGGCGTCGCGTACGCCGCCGCGCACGTCGAACCAGCGGGCGGCGGACGCGACGACGTGGACGCCGTACGACAGTCCCCGGTTGGCGATGTCGACGACCTGCTGCTCGACGTCCTCGAATTCGTTGCGCAGGGTCAGCCAGCCGTCGACGACGAGGAAGACGTCGCCGTGCGCCTGGTCGGGGAAGTCCCCGGCGGCCCGGCGGCGGCGGAAGGTCGCCATCGAGTCGATCTCGTGCTCGAGGAAGAACTTCTCCCGCTGGTTCAGCACACCGAGCACTTCGGCGACCGTCCGGCGTACCTGGTTGACGTCCTGCCGGGGCGCGACGCCGCCGACGTGCGGCAGCCGCCGCAGGGCGGCCAGCGTGCCGCCGCCGAAGTCGAGGCAGTAGAGCTGCGCCTCCCGGGGCGTGTGGGTGAGCGCGATCGCGGAGATCAGCGTACGCAGCAGGGTGCTCTTGCCCGACTGCGGTCCGCCGACGACCACCACGTGCCCGTAGCCGCCGGACAGGTCGAGCCGCAGCAGATCGCGGCGCTGCTCGAACGGCTTGTCCACCAGCGACAGGGGGATCAGGAGCTTGCCTTGGAGGGCCGGATCGGCGACGGTGAGGCCGCGGTCGTCGTCGGCCCGCAGATCGCCGAGCACCTGGTCCAGTGTCGGTGGTTCGTCGAGCGGCGGCAGCCACACCTGATGGGCCGGCGCACCCCGGCCGTGCAGCCGTTGGGTGAGCACGTCGAGCAGGGTGGGGCCGGTCGGTGCGGCGTCGAACTCGTCGGCCGGTGACGCCTCCGGCTGGGCTTCGGCCCCGGCGGTGACGTCGGCGTCGGCCGGGGCGACGTACATGGAGCTGAACACGTGCACCCGGGCGTCGCCGCCGACGGTGGTGAGCTGGTCGGCCGAGCGATACTGCCCGGACACGTATGCCGCTCGGAACCGGCTCAGTGGGTCGGTGCCGTACTTCAGGTAGCCGTGGCCGGGCGCCCGGGGCAGCTCGTACGCGTCGGTCACGCCCAGCACGGCCCGGCTCTCGGCCGGGGAGAACGTCCGCAGGCCGATCCGGTAGGACAGGTGCGTGTCCAGGCCCCGGAGCCGGCCCTCCTCGAGCCGCTGGCTGGCCAGCAGCAGGTGAATCCCGAGCGACCGGCCGACGCGTCCGATCTGGACGAACATGTCGATGAAGTCGGGCTTGGCCGACAGCAGCTCGGAGAACTCGTCGCAGACCACGAACAGGCTCGGCAGCGGATCGAGCGGCGCCCCGGCGAGCCGGGCGCGTTCGTAGTCGCGTTGCGAGACGTAGTTCCCGGCGGCTCGCAGCAGCTCCTGGCGGCGTACGAGTTCGCCGTTGATCGCGTCGGTCATGCGGTCGACCAACGGGAGTTCGTCGGCGAGGTTGGTGATGACCGCGCTGGTGTGCGGCAGGAGATCGAGCTTGGTGAAGGTCGCGCCGCCCTTGTAGTCGACGAGGACGAAGTTGAGGATCTCAGGCGGATGCGCCACGGCGAGCGCGAGGACCAGCGTACGCAGCAGCTCGGACTTGCCGGAGCCGGTCGCGCCGATGAGCAGGCCGTGCGGTCCCATGCCGTCCTGCGCCGACTCCTTGAGATCCAGCTCCAGCCGCTCGCCGTCCGGTCCGATGCCGATCGGCACGCGGAGCCGTTCCCGGGTGGGCCGCGGTGCCCAGGTCACCTGCGGATCGAAGGCCGCCGGGTCACCGATGCCGAGCAGTTCCGCGAGCCCGTGCTCGGCGTTCATCGCCCGGTCGGCGGCGGCCGCCGTGGCCGGGCGCAGCGCCGACACCTGCTGGGCCAGCGCCTCGGCCGCCATCAGGCCCAGTTCGTCGACGTGACCGAGGGGCCGCTCGCCGTCGAAGGTGCGGGCGGACAGGGCGCCGTCCGGGGCGATCTGCAGGACCAGGGTGGCGCGATCGAGATTGCGCGGCGGCTCGGTCGTCAGGTCGAGCACCGTGACACCCTCGACGCCCGCCTCGGCGGTCAGATGGTCGGATCCGGCGGTGTCGCCGCCGTCCACCACGAAGAGCAGGTGCGGGCCGTCGTGCTGCGAGTCGCCGGCGTTCGGGTCGAACCGCGGGCGGCCGTTCAGGTGCTCCTCCAGCATCGCCTCCAGCGCCACGATGCTCGGCGCCATCAGGCGCAGCGATCCCAACGCGTCCACCGAGGTCGGATGCTGCGCGTGCGGCAGCCACTTCGCCCACTCCCACTGCGGCCGGGCCGATCCGCCCACGCACACGCTGACGAGCAGATCGTCGGGGGAGTGGAAGGTCACCGCCTGGGCCAGCATCGCCCGGACCATCGCCCGTCCGCGTGCGACGTCGCCGCGCACGTACACGCGGCCGAACCCGTTCAACGCCAGCACCACCGGCAGATCGGGCAGCTCGGTGTACGTGCGCAGGAACCGCCGGAGCGCCGCCGCGGCCACCGGCTCGGCCTTCTCCGGCGGCGTGGTGGGGCCGGGCACCAGTTTGGTCGCCAGTTCCCGGGGCCCGAGTCCGATGCGGACCAGGCAGTAGTCGAGATCGACGCGGCGACGCTCCCAGAGACGCGCGCTGTCCACAAGGGTCCACAGACCGGCCGGAGCGGGATGCCGGTAGTACTCGGCCGATCGCTGCTCGCGGGCCGTGCCGCGAACGGATCGGCGGCAGGCGTCCAGATTCCACAGATACTCGCGACGCGCCGCGTGCATCTGCTGTTTGGTCTGCCCGCTGCCGTAGAGCGAGACCTGCATCAAGACCATGCCGAGGGCCGACACCCCGAACAGGCCGCCGGTCAGGTAGGCCAGTGGCCGGTTGCTCTGCCCGGCGAAGATCAGCGCGACCGCCGCCGACCCGGCCAGCATGGGCAGCACCATCAGGGCCCGCGTCCAGCCGCCGCCGGTCGGCGCGGGAACGGCGGGCACCTCCTCGAGCACGATCTCCCCGCTCGGATACGGCGGAGCGGGCCGCCGGGCCGGTCGGCGGCGTACGACCGTCGTCATAGGACCTCCCCGTGGCGAAGCTTGCCTTACGATGATTCGCCATGGTGCAGTCGGCGAGTCTCGGGCTGACGCGGATCGTACTTCTGAGCCCGCAGCGCCGGGTAGATCTCGCGATCCCGGATTACCTTCCTCTGGTCGGTCTGCAGGCCACGCTGCTGCGACACGGCGGCGTCGACCTGGCGGACGAGGGCGTGTCCCACCACGGCTGGGTGCTGCGCAAAATGGACGGCACTCTGCTCGAACCGGCGAAGTCGCTGTCCGCGCAGAACATTGTGGATGGTGACACGCTGCTGCTTTCGCCGCAGGATCAGCAGTGGCCGGAGCCCGAGTTCGACGACCTCGCCGACGCCGCCGCGCATCAGGCTCAGTCCCTGGGCGCGAGCTGGTCCGCTCGGCATACGACGGTCGCGGGGGCCGCCGTGATGGGTGGGCTGCTCGGGCTCGCGCTGGTCGGCGTACTGCGGTCCGGGCCGCCGTGGGTCACGCCCGGCGCCTGCCTGCTCGGGGCCGCGGTGCTCCTGCTCGGCGGCGCAGCGCTCGTGAGCCGGCTGACCGCCGGCCGCTCACCGTCCATCGTGCTCACTATTTCGGCCTATGTGTACGCCGTGCTGGGATCGACGGTGCTCGTGACCGACTCGGTCTCGGCGGGGCGAGCGCAGCTCCTGGTCGCGTCGGCCACCTTGGCGTTGACCGCGGTCGTCGGCCTCGTCCTGCTGCGGGAGTTCCAGACATCGCATGTCGCGCTGCTGACCACGGGGATCGCCGGTGCGGCCGGGGCGCTGCTGGCGATGGCGACGACCCCGGCGGCCGGTGCGGCGGTCGTCGTGGCGGTCGGGCTGCTGCTGTCGCCGTGGCTGCCCCGGCTCGCGTCGAGCCAGGCGGGTCTCCCCGGTCCCCTGGTGCCCCGGCCGTCCACCGAGACCCCGGTCGACGAGCCGTTGCCGAACCCGGCCGAGATCGCCCACCTCGTGCGGCGCAGCGACCGGCTGCTCACCGGGCTGCTCTGGGGGCTCGCGGCGATCGTGCTCGGGGGTGCGGCCATCCTCGCGAGCCGGGACGACCTGTCGGCGCGGTTGCTCGCCGGTGCGGCCGTCGTCGTGATCGCCCTTCGGGCGCGGGCGTTCGCCGCCGTACGCCATCGGCTGCCGCTGCTGCTGGGCGCGGCGACGGGGACGGCGGTCCTGGCGGCGCTGCTGTGGGCGAACGTGCTCGCCGAGACGCGTACGCGCATCGTCGTGCCCGTCGTGATCGGGTTGCTGCTGTGCGCGGCCGGGGCGTTCGGCCTCGCCCGTACGCTGGCCCGCAAACCGGCGCCGCCGGGCCTGAGCCGGTGGGGCGACATCGCCGAGACCGTCCTGATCATCGCCGGTGCCGTGCTGGCCGCGGCGGTTGCCGGAGTCTTCGGGTTCGCGCGAGGCATCGGTGGCTGATCGCGATTGCCGCCGCGCGAACGGGCGGCCGGCATGCTGACCCGCCGGGACCAGATCCACGCCCGCCAGTTCCTGCGCAAGCGCCTGCACACCGCCCTGACGGCGCAGAAACCGGATCCGCTGGAGTGGTCGGGGTCGCGGCTGCCCGGGGTGACCCTGGCGGCGGTCATGATCCTGGTCATCTGTGTCGCCGCCGTCGGCGTCTACGGCCTGATCAATCCGCTCGGGGCGAAGAGCTGGACGAGCTGTGAGCGGATCATCATCGAGAAGGAGACCGGGGCGGCGTACGTGTGTGACGGGGTGAGGCTCTATCCGACGGTCAACTTCACCTCGGCGGCCCTGCTCCGCGGCGTGCACGAGGATCCCGTCCGGGTGGCGCGCGCCTCGCTGACCTGGCCGCGTGGGGCCGCCGTCGGCATCGTGGACGCGCCGCCGGTCCTGCCCGCCGCGGCGGATCTGCTGGCCGGGGCCTGGTCGTTCTGCGCCGCCGCCGACCGGGACGGGCCGAGATCCGTCCTGCTGCCGGGGACGGAGGTCGCGGGAGACGCCCTCGGCGACGGTGCGGTGGTGGTCACCGACGGGAAGGCGTACCACTTGATCTTGAGCGGGCAGCGGCACGAATTGCGCGACCCCGAGGTGGTCCGCAGCGCGCTGGCCGTCGATTCCACGGACGTGGTGCCGGTCGACGCGGCCTGGCTCGCGACGCTGCCGGCCGGAGCGCCGCTGACGAAGATCGCGATCGACGGCCGGGGCGGCGCGGTGGCGAGCCTTGCGGGTGCGAAAGTCGGGCAGCTGTACGTCGCGACCGACGGGACCGCCGCGCAGCGGTTCGTGGCGCGGCCGGGCGGACTCCAGCCGATCAGCGCGGTGCAGGAAGCCCTGATCAGGGCCACTGCCGGGGACAACACGCCGTCGCGCCCGATCGATCAGCTCCAACTGGCGGGGGTGAAGAAGATGGCGGCGTTGGACGCGCCGAACCTCGGCGACGGCTCGGTCCCGCCGATGGTCCCGGCGGCCCGGTCCGGTGGGGTGGTCTGCCAGATCGTGTCGGACGCCACGGACGACCGGGGCATCGTGGTGGGCGCCGAGGTGCCGGATTTCGGCGTCGCCACCGTCGGCGACGGCGTGGCCGTGTCGGGCGCGTTGCTCGCCGACGAGGTGGCCGTCCAGCCGGGCCGGGGCGTCCTCGTGATGGCGTTGGCCAGTCCACAAGCGACCGCCGGTCCGGTCTACCTGGTCACCGAGACCGGGCGCCGGTACGCGGTGAACTCGGCCGACGCGCTGACGCTGCTCGGGTACGCCGGAGCCGGTGTGGTGCGCCTGCCCAGCACGCTCGTCGACCGGCTACCGCAAGGGCCCGTACTGTCCAAGCTGGAGCTGGCGATCGCCGCACCGTGACCGCTATGATCGGGCCAACTGGTTCCCGGCGGAGCTGGCCACAATGGAGGATCGCATGATCCCTCACGAAGACGCGTCCTCGGCGGAGATCGCCGAGACGACCATCACCACCTCGAAAGAGGTGATGACTCAGGCCGCCCAGGCTCTGGTCGGCGAGCCGGGAGCATACGGCGGCATGGGGGGCGAGTTCGCCGTCTTCGAGTCCGATGTGGTGAACGGGGCCGTCGCCAACGCGTCCGCGAACGTGCCCGCCGGCAATCCGAAGATCCTGGAGAGCCTGTTCTTCGGGCAGTCCGCCAAGACGCAGACCGCGGCCCTGTCCGCGCTGGCCGACGACATCCTGCACGGCGTGTACGCCCTCGGCAACTCGGTCGGCGTCTCGGCCGACAGCTACGACGAGGCCGACCGGACGGCCGACCACACCATGGACGGCGTCGAGACGTCCCTCACGACGGCGGCCCGGGACGGGCTCTTTCCGTGAGTCAGCCCAACGGGGGGCGTGACTACTTCGGGTTCGACGAGACGGTTTCGACGCAGCAGCTCGAAATACCGGATCAGCAGTCGACCGACTGGGACGGGATCGAGAGCTTCGAGGTCATGGTCGACATGATCCTCAGTGAGGACCCGAACGGTCCCCGGCGGCTGGCCGACGCGTACGGGCGGGTGCTGGGCAAGTTCTCCCGGCATGTGGAGATCGTCGACGGCCGGGCCCGGTTCGTCCGCGACGCCTGGAACTCCGGCCTCGCCCAGGAGCGCTACTTCTGGTTCGCGGGCGCTCACGCGTACGCCCTCGACACCTGGATCGACGGGCTGCAGACGCGTATCGAGGTCCTGGAGAAGCTGACCTCCGACATCGAGGAGGCCCGGCAGCGCGCGGAGGAACTGCTCGCCCAGTTCCGGAAGGAGCTCGAAGAGGCGCTCAAGAAGATCAAGGCCGACACCAAGGCGGAGTACGAGCAGCAGGCCGCGGCGATCTACGCCCGGCTCAACAAGAAGTACGCGAAGAAGATCCGGCCGGTCGGCAAGAAGCTGTCGGCGGACCTGATCACCGGATCACGGTGGCTGGGCGATCCCGGCACGGTGCCGCCCCGCTACCGGGGAGCCGACGCCGCCAAGCCGTGGCGGCCCTACTCCCCGGAGCAGCTGGCCGACCGGGCGCCGACCGACTCACAACCGCCGGGCGTGATCGAGCCGCTCGCCGACCTGCCCCAAGGCCCGATCGTCGAAGCGCGTCCCGATCTGTTGTCCCCGGCGGACTTCCGTGGACTGAACCGGCTGCCGCCCGGGAGCACTCCGGCAGACCAGGTGAGCCTGCTGCCGACCGCGAACCAGCCCACGCTGACCGGGCTGCCGGGCGCGTTCGGTCCACAACAGACGTTGCTCGGACGGCTGCCGGCCGGGCCGATCCTGGCCGCCCCGCCGCAACTGCCCGCGCTCAGCAGCCGGCGTACGCACCCGCCGACCGGCCCGGTGATCGCCCGGCGGGCCGCCGCAGCACTGGAACGCAGGCTGGCCGCGTTGGACGGCCGGTTCGGGCCGGCCCAGACGCCGTCCGCCCTGACGCCTCCGGCGGCGGTGGACGTCTCCGCGTTGTCGGCCCGCGGCAGCGGGCTGGAGCAGGTGCTCGCCGCCGAACCACCGGCGGCGGTGACCGCCGCGGGCCTGTCGATGACGCCACAGGCGGCGATGACGGCACAGCAGGCACTCAGCGGGCGCGGCTCGTCGGCGCTGCCGCCCGTGGCCGGCTCGACGGTCGCGTCCGGCCCGATCGCGCTCGGCGTACGCCGCCGCGCAGCGGGCGTACCGCGGGCCGAAGAGCCACCCGCACCCCGGTCGACGGCGCTGGCCGCCACCCCGGAAACCGAGCCGGTACGCGGCCGGACGCCGCCGACGCTGGCCCAACGACTCGCCGCCGGTTGACGCGGCACGAGGTAAGCAAACCCATCCGTCCGACAAGCACCTCCGAGAGAAAGGCAGCGGCAGATGTCTGGTGACATCGTCAAAGTCCATTTCAACGACATGCAGGACGCCGCGCAGTTCGCGGCCAAGACCAAGCAGGAACTCGACGAACTGGCGGCGCAGATCCTCAAGCGGCTGACCATCGACTGGCAGGGCCTGTCCGGTGACACCTTCGCCAACGAGCGCACCAAGTTCATCAACGCCATGCACCACATCGACGCGGCGCTCGGCGGCCTGGCCGACCTGATCAACAACCAGATCGCCAGTGACCTCCACGGCACCGACGGCAGCACCGTCGGCGTCCTCGACGGCGTGGCCTCGGTGCCCTCGGGCATGGCCAGCTCGTCGTTCAGCTACGTCAGCGCCGGACTCAACAACCAGTAAGGAGACGACCATGGCGAACAACGTGCTCAACGTGCCCATCGCGGAGCTGATCGCGGCGTCGAACGAGTTCCAGGCGATGCTGCAGGACATGCGTGGCCGTCTCACCGGCCTGGAGAACTTCATGGCCGACCGGATCAAGACCTGGGACGGTGCGTCGAAGGCGGCGTACGCCCAGCTTCAGGGCGAATGGCAGACCGGTGCGCAGCAACTCAACGGGGTTGGCGAGGACTTCGCCAACGCGATCCTGCAGTCCGGGCAGAAGTTCACCCAGGCCGAGGAGCGCAACCTGGAGGCCATCGCGCGTACGCGCAGCTCCTTCAGCTGAGCCGATCAGGGGCGGCGTCGGCGAACCACCGGCGCCGCCGCGCTGAGCATCGCGACCACGACGACGACCACGCCGACCCCGCCCGCCCAGGCGATCGACCGGCGCCAGGTCTCCGGCCACTCCGGCTGGGGCGGGGCGTGCCCGAGAGCGGCCGGGGCGGGCGTCCGATACGGGCTCGCTCCGGCGGTCGCGGCCTCCTCGGTGAGCGCACGATACGGATTGACCGTGCCGAACCCGTACGCGTCGCTGTGGCCGCCGCCGAAACCGCCGTCGGCCGTCGCCGTCAACCGCTGGGCGACCTGCGGGGCCGTCCAGTTCGGACGGTACGCCCGCAGCAGCGCCGCCGCGCCGGCCACCACGGCCGCGGCGACCGGCGTACCGGACAGGGTGAGGTGACCCGATCGGCGCGCCGCCGCGACGACGTTCTCGGCCGGAGCCACGAGATCGACCTTGGATTTCAGCGCCGAACCGGACAGGAGCAGCCCGCCCGTGCCGATGCCGCCCACCCCGAGCACCCCGTCGTACGCCGCCGGAAACGTCAGCCCGGGCAGGTTGTCCCCGACGGCCGCCACGACCAGGACGTCCTTGCGGACGGCGTCGGCCACGGCGGCTCGCAGCCCGGCGTCGTCGCTGCTCAAGGCGTACGCGACGAGGACGACGCGGGCCTTGAGGGCCACGGCCTGCCGGATTCCGGCGGCGAGCCGGGCGGCGGTGACGGGACGATCGGAGCCGGGTGGCGCGTCGGTGACCCGGATCGGGACGAGCGTCGCGGCGGGAGCGACGCCGACGAGGCTGGAGCCGCCCCGCGGCCGGGCCGCCACGATGCTCGCGATCGCCGTGCCATGACCGTTGCAGTCGAAGCGCGCGCCGGGCTTGTTCGCCGTGACGTCCCAGCCGCTCGCGACCGCGTTGCCGAGCTGCGGATGACCGGCGTCGACGCCGGTGCCGACGATCGCGACGCGCACCGCGCCGGTGGAGAAGGCGTGCGCGCGGCGGAGATCGAGCCAGCGTTGCTCCCAGGTGCTCGCGCTGACGACGGGGCCGGGGCTGGGCGGCGCTTGATAACCGCACGGCCCCGCCGCGCTCGCCGGATCGGCGGCGACCACGGGGATCGCCAGCAGCACAGCCGGAACCGTCAGACGCCGCAACCACATATATCTACAATAGACATCCGCGACCGCCGGGGAGGGCTCCATCGTGGCTGTTGAGCCGCCGTCGGACGGATTCCTGCGCTGGGTCTGGGACCTGGTCTGCCTGGTCGGCGGCGGAACGACCTGGCCCCGGACCAATGAGGACGCGTTGCGGGCGTACGGGCAGGCTCGGCGGGACCTCGCCGACCTCCTGGAGCAGTCCGGCCACCAGTTCTCCGCCTCGGTCAGCGAGATCGAGGCGCTGTGGCGCGGCGCCTCCGGTGAGGAATTCGCCCGCCGGTGGCGGTACAAGCTCGACGTGGTGGTCCCGGACATCGTGCAGCGCCACCGATCAGTGGCCCAGCAGGTCGACCAGGCCGCGTTGGCGGTCGGGGCGGAGAAGCTCTCGATCCTGCTCTGCGTTCTCTGGTGCGCCGTAGAACTGATGATCATCCTGATCTCGGCGATCTTCACCGGCGGTGTCAGCTCGCTCGCCGGAGCCGGCCCGGTCGCCGTAGCCCGCGCCATCGGAGCCCGCCTGTTCGAGACCCTGATGCGCGACCTCGCCGGCATCCGGGGCGTCGTCAAAGAAATCCTGGAGGAGGCCGTCCAAGAGGTCATCCCAGACTTCCTCGCCCAAGGCATCCAGAACCTCAATGGCACCCGGCAAGGCTTCGACTGGCGCAGCCTCGGCGCCTCGGCCCTCGGCGGCGGCATGGGCGGACTCGTCGGCCGCGGCCTGGCCCGGCCGTTCAGCCCACTGTTCAGCTGGGCGGCGACACGAGGCCCGGTCGCCGACCGGATGAGCGACTGGAGCGTCTCCCGCTGGGTCGCCGAAAGCGGCGTACGCGGCCTGCACTTCCAGACCGTCAACCAGCTCACGAACTACGCCGTCAACGGTGCGGTCAACGGCGACTGGTCGGTGGACCTCTCACTGTCCGGGCTGACCCGGTTCGGCATCGGGGCGGTGACCGGTGGGCCGCGCATGCTCATCGGCAACGCCGCGCACGGAGTGTACGGGCGGATCGCCGAATCCGCCCCGGTGACTTCTGGTCCGGTCGCTTCTGGTCCGGTCGATTCACCGCAGGTGGGGTCGTCTGGAACGCCCACGGGGGTGAGTACTTCCGTCACCTCGACTGGTTCCGGCTCGCTGCCCACTTCCGGCTCGCTGCCTAACGTCGGGACGGTGCCGAGCGTTGGGACGGCGCCGAGTGCAGGGACGATGCCCAGCGCCGGAACGGTGCCGAGCGTTGGGACGGTGCCCAGCGTCGGGACGGTGCCCAGCGCCGGAACGGTGCCGGTGGCGACCGGATCGCCTACCGCCGGGCCGACCGTGACTGGACCCGGTACCGCGACGAACTCGAGCGCTGCGGTGACTTCGCCGCCCGGAGCGGTGACGTCCAGCCCGGTGACGTCCGGCTCGCCGGCCTCTGGTGCCTCGACTCCGCCGGGCGGCACGACGTCGTCTGGGATGACGTCGGGCGGGGCGACGTCGGGCGGTGCGACGTCGGGCGGTGTGACGCCGGGCTCCGGAGGCCAGATGGTCTCGCCGAGCGCGAGTGGGCCGAATGCGAGCGGGTTGGCTCCGTCGACCGCGCCGCAGACGTCGACCGCAGGCAGGACTGGAGGCCCGGCGACGACGAGTTCTGCGAGGTCTGTGATGTCGCCGAGCACCGGCGGGCCGAGCACTTCGACCACGCCGAGCACTTCGACCACGCCGAGCACGCCGGGTGCGCGTACGCGAGCGGCGGACGTCGCGCCGAGCGCGGTGGTACGCGGGCTCCGTGAGGAGGAGCCCGCCACCGATCGCGTTATCCGGGAAGACGTCCCCTTCCGAGGGCAGGAACACCGCGTTATCCCGGATAACGCGGAAGGCCCAGGGGCGAGCGCGATGCCGAGCCCGACGTCCACGCAGGAAAGGGCGGGTGCGTTCCGGCTGGGGGACGGCGTACCGGTGCAGGAGGTTCGCACGGCCGACGAGGCTCCGGCGAGCCCGGCCGACGAGCAGTATCTGCGGCAGGCGCTGCCTCGGGACGACGCTGGGCGGCCGCAACGGTATCCGGATCCGCTGGGGGTCTGGGTCGGCTACGTCAACGACGGCGGTCCGACCGTTACCGGCCGCGCGTTGAACTGCGATGACGCGGGCAACTCCGGACTGTCCACCTGGTACGGGCGACCGGTCGTCGCCGCTGTGAGGAGCGGCCGGTCCGGTGTCCCGGTCGGGCGGACCGAGGCGTGGGCGGGGACGGCGTACGCGCCGATGGCGGGACTGGCCGAGGTCGAAGCGCACCTCGCCGCGGTCGCCGACGAGCACGGGGTCGTCACGGGACCGGCGGCCGCCGTCCTGGTGCGTCCTACGGGCAGTGCGGTGGCTCACCGCTACAACGTCTACCTGCACGAGGGCCGCCCGTACTACGCCGACCATCAGAACGCGGCGACCGGGACGGCGGAGCGGCCGCAGATCGCGTCGGACGCCGAGGTGCACGCGATCGTCTTCGACCACGAGGGGAGGTCCGTCGCGCAACCGGTGCGTAGCGACCTCGACGAGGTGCTGGCGGCGGGCCGGGCGTCGCGCGTCGGCGAGTTGCGTACGCGGATCGAGCGGGTCGTTCGGGTGAGTGGGCCGGTGCCGGCGGATCTGCTCGACGACGTCGCGACGACGCTGACCGAGCTGGGCCTGCGGCCGGGGGAGACCCCGGTGCGCTGGGCTCGCCTGCTCCGGTCGTCGAGCGGATCGGCTGAGGTGGACGCGTTCGTCCGGTTGCTGCGACGGCCGGAGTGGCGGTCGGCGTACCAGCGGGCGGTCGCGACGCCTGATCAAGTCGCGACGGACCTCCTGGGCGAACCAGCGTCGGCCGCGCGGACGATCGCACTGGCGTCGTTGTTCGCCGATGATCCGGCACCTCGTCATCCGAAGTCGCCCGCCGCCGCCGTTCAAGGCGTGAAGGAGTTGGCGAGCACCGTCCTCGGGGCGACGGTCCGCGAACGCACGACCGATCTGCTGATAAAGTTCGACGCGGACACCTTCCGGTCGGTCGTCGTCGAGTACGCCGTTCTGCCGAGCGGCAGTCTCGTCCACTTGGAACAGAACGCGAGCGAGTTCCGGATCGCGGTCGCGCACGACGCCGATCTCCGTGACCCGGTGACGACTGCCGCCCTGGCCCGGGAGTTGGCCCGGGTGCGGCTGGGCGGCGAGGACTTCCGGCCCGACAACCCCGGTACGCAGGACAGCTACCTGGCGCTGCTGCAGGCGTACAGCAGCTTCGGCGTTTCGGATGTGGCGCGGACCTTGCGGGCGAACCGCGTGCCGGGCGCGACCGGGTTCCGCAGCGACCGTGACGCGGCGGCGCGGCTGGCGGAGCGGGATCGGGCGGAGGCTGCGGGGGTGCGCAGTGAGCTGGCGGCGGCGGTTTCCGCTGTTCCCGGCGCGGTGAATGCCCTGGCCCGCCTGTACGCGGCTGAGGCGGCGGCCGGGTATCAGCCGGGGGAGCGGCTTGCCGGGCTGGTGTCCGGCGTTTCGACCGCGGTCGTGGCGGCGGCGTTGGCTGAAGCGGACCGCGACCTGACCGGGCGGCTGGCGTCGGCCGGGTCGGCGGAGCTGCCGTCACTGCTGCTCGACGTGGTGGACCGCGCGCGGGTGCTCGCGGCGGAGGCCGAGCGGGCGTCGCTCGCGTCAAGACAGTCCATCATCGACTCCCGTACGCATCGGTTCAGGCCGGAGTTCGTGGCGGGAGCCGATCAACGGCGGGCCCGGGTAGAGGAGCTGATCTCGGAGCGGGACACTCCGCCTGACGCGGATGAGTCCACAAGCGAGCGTGATCCGGACCCGCCGAAGACGAGGGAGCGGGTCCTGCCTCCGCTCAGCGGAGCGGCCGCGCAGCTGGACGCCTCACTGCGGTCGGCCTTGCAGGCCGCGGCGGCGGATCTTCGATTGCAGACCGCGACGCGGGAGGCGGCCGTGGTGGCGCGGTGGGGCGGTGATCTGCTGCCGTCCAGCCGGAGGCCCGGTGTGACGGTCGCCGATCAGCTCGACGCCGTCCGGGACATGATCCGCCGGACGATCGCCGCGCCGGACTCGGCTCAGCTGCGTGATCACAGCGGTGGCGACGCGCGTGTGTTGTTCCAACGCCGCTTCACCGACGCCGCCGGTGTCGACCGGGTCATGGCAGCGGTCGTGCACGTGTTCCGGTACGGCGATCGGCGCTTGGCGTACGTGGCCGACGTGTCGATCCAGCCGGGTCCGCAGACCGGGTTCGGCCGCCCGATGGCCGGTGCGGCACCGCGTCGCATCTCGGTGACCGGGTTCCGCGTCGGAGCCAAGAACCTGCTCCCGGGTGGGCGGCATCCGATCGAGGCGCGGCAGCGAACGGCGGTGATCCGGGCCGGGCTGCGGCAGGCCGCGATCGGCTTGGGGGCTACGCCGACGATGACACCGAACGGCACGGTCGTGGTGGCGTGGCCGATCGGCTCGGGGTCGTTCGAGGTGCGGGTTCGAGCCGTACGCACCAGGGGCGGCGCACCTGCCGAGGTTCGCCCGCCTCGGCCGGGCACGGCGGTGTGGGAGGTCCGCCTCGATCCGCGGCGGTTGGATCGGCAGGACTTGCGGCCGGATCTGGCCGAGGCGTTGGGGGCCGTGCGGGCGGTCGTCCTCGCGCAGGACGCCGGGCTTACTGGGGTGGGCGTCGACCGGTTGGCGCGGGCGGCTCGGCTGGCGATCCTCGGCGCGGACCTGGCCGGGTTCGGCGGTGGGCATCCGCTGCCGCCCCGGTTGACCACCGAGGCCCATGCCCTCATTGAGGAGCTTGGACTGCGGCGGGATCTGCCCGCGTCCGAGCAGCGTCTGGCCGACCTTCGCCGCTTGCTCGGTCAGACGATGGGCCCGGTGGCCGAGGCGGCCGCGGAGGCGGTGACCGCACGGCTCGGCACTCCGATCGCGGAGTTCACCGAGCACTATCAGCGTCAGGAGGCGGAACATGCCCGGCGGGCCGAGGCCGCGCGAGGGTTGACGGATGCCGCCACGGACATTCTGCTCGGTCAGCATCTCCCGGGACTGGTCGCCGACCTTCCGGTGATCTCCGAGCTGCGGCCGGTCGGCCCGGTGCTGGCCGAATCGAGCGTGCCCGGGCAGATCATGCGGGTGCTGGCCGACACCCTCGCGGCCCGGGGTGCCACTGCGACCGCCGTGACGCAGTCCGCCGCGGGTGTGACGGCGCTGGCGGCCCACCGGGGACTGGCGAAGCCGGTGACCATCGAGGTCCAGGCCGGGACGCTGCCGGTGGGAACCGCGGCGCATCTGCGGATCGACCTGGCGGCCCGGGTCGTTTCCCTCACGGTGCCGAGGTCTGTCACGTCGGCTCAGGTGGGCCTGGCGGTGTCGGGAGCGGTCGCCCAAAGCCTCGAGACGGTCGGCCGCGCGGATCGGGGTCGTCCGACGCGTCCGGCGGACCTACTGGGCCGGCATGTGCTGACCCGGCGACTGCGGCCCGAGATCGACGGGCCGAGCCCGGCCGACGTCGGGCTCGCCGCGCAGATCCAATGGCAGGCGGACCACTTGGGCGCCCGGACCTCGCGACGGTCGCTGACCAACCTGCAGATCCTGCTGGACCGGGCAGGCGCCTGGGGCAGCCGGTCCCAGGCCGACCTGCGCCGGCAGGTTCTCGGGAAATTGCTGCCCCGGCGGCTCGACGACGTGCTGCGATTCGCTCAGCTCATCGAAGCGGCGGTGGGGACCGTCGCCGCGGAGGGGCCACCGCGTACGGTCGCGCGGGGGCGACGGCGGTTCACCGTTCAGCTGCCGATCGGGCTGGAGTCGGCCGGGTCGCTGACCGCCCCGCCGCATCAGCCGCTGCATCCGGGCGTACGCCGGTTGGCGGGCCGCCGGGCGGTCTGGCTGGAGCGGAAGATCGCCTCGACGCGGTTCCGGATCGATCGGTTCGGCACCGACGTCGCCGGGCGTACGCGGAGCCGGGCGCTGGCGTCAGCCCTGCGTACGCTGTTGTGGACGCCGAAGTTCGTGGCGAAGCGTCCGCTGGCGCTGCTCACGGGCAAGCTGCGGTATCAGCGCATGTGGCGGGTCGGCGCGATGTCGGTCAAGCCCGGGGTCAGCCTGGTCCGCCTGCCGGACGGCAGTCACCGGTTCCTGCCGTATGTGCTGCGGTCGACGAAACGGTCGGTGAACCGGCTCGGGGCGGTCCGCTTCTCGACCTTCACGAGCTGGAAGGAGCACAACACGACGGCGTACGGCCCGCAGGGTGCGCCGCCGTTGTGGTTGTTCCCGCTCAGCGGCAACACCGGGCTCGACGCCTTGCAGGCGGTCGCCGCGTTCCTCGCCCACATTCCGTTGATACGACTGTCCGTGAAGGACGGCAGCGGTATCGGAACGCCGATGCCGTTCGGCAACACCGACACCGAGACCGGGCGGGCGACCGTCCGCGCTTTCACCTTCCGGGACGGTGTGCTGGTCGGGCAGACCGATCCGGCGTACGCGGCGGCGAGGAAGAACACCGCTACCTTCTACACGTTCACCGGGACGTTCATCGATCTGCAGATCGGACCGGTCACCGGCTTCTACATCTGGATCGGCGGCCAGGGCTCGCCGTTGTCGGTGAACCAGGACCATCAGGCGCTGGTCGCCCGGCTGGAGGAGATCGCCGCACAAGCGCGCGAACGCGTGGCGAGGGGCGAACCGGCGCAGGCGGTGCGCCACCTCCGCCAAGCGGTCAAGGCATACCTGGAAGGTTTCAAGGACTCCGCCGACTGGGAGTTCCAGCCGATCATGTTCGAGGTCGGCTATTCGCACCGCTATATCCCGGCCTTCAACGCGCCGGACCCCGTCGGCTGGGACGTGGGGCTGCACAGCCCGTTCACGCAGTCCAATGACCACGTCGGCCTGCAGACGAACCCCAACGCGTCGATCTCAGTGGGCGCGTTCAGCCTCAAGTTCCTGCGTCGCCTGCTGACCCACCGGAAGGGGGCGGACGGGCGGCGGCTTCGGTCGACCGCGGTCACGAGCTGGTTGACCGCGGAGAGCGTCGCCGACCACCTCGACCTGCCCGGCGTGGCACCCATGCTGAGCCCGGAGAACCCGGCGTACCGTCCGGCGGTCCACCTGCCGAAGGCCGTCCGGGACGCGCTCGCGGCTCGTCATCGGCAGCTGACGGCGCAGCCCCAGCGCACCGTTGCCGAGGCGGCCGAGCTGATGGCCCTGGAACGGCTCCGGTTCCGGCCGAATCTGTGGTCCCGTCGAGGCGCGTTGTCCAATGCGGACACGCTTGCGCTCGGTGTCGGGTTGCCGCGTAGTCAGGCGACCATCCGGCTCTATGCCGAGCTGGCGGGCGTGGATCTCGGTGGACTGCCGGTCGAGATCATCGACGCCCCGGGCGACGTCGCGTACCTGGACCGGCACGGTGCGGTGGCGCGTACCGACACGCTGGGCACTCAGTTGGGCCCGGCCGCGTTCCAGGACGCGGAGACGCTCGTGCGCGCTCTCGGCCACGAGAGCGTGCACGGCCGGCAGTTCCGCGAGGGCCGGGTGACGAGCCAGACGCAGCCGCTGGAGGACGAGGCGTACGGTGCCGAGGACGCCTTCGTCGAGACGTGGCGGCGCAACGCGCTGGGCCTCGACCCGGCCACCGGCCGGTTTCGCCGGAGTGAGGCGGAGACGGCTTGGCGGGTGCAGGATTCGCTGGGCGTCCAGCTCCGGCGGTCGCCCGATCCGAATGTGGACTGGATCGACGCGACCGGCCGGACCGTCGACGCCGTCGGCAACTTTCCCGGGCGGTACTTCGAGCAGCAGTGGCCCAACCTGCAGACCCGGATACGCGACCATCTGGAGAAGGCGGAACTTGTGCCGGTCGACGTCGCACAGTTCTCACCGGAGCAGATCGCCCGCGTCCGGCGGTTCATCGACGACAACGCGCTCGGCCCGCGCGCGTTCATCGTCGGCGACTGACCCGCCTCAGGCCACGTCCACGTAGGCGGCACCGGCTTGGAGCAGTTCGCGGCCGTGCACCAGGAAGTGCGCCAGCACGCGCTCCGGAGCGTCAGGGCACACCCGGCGGCACAGCGTCCACAGTGTCCTCGTCGCGCCCGACCAGCGCCAGAGGTCGGCCAGCATCGGGTCGACCAGCGCTGCCGCTGTCCCGCCGACGCCGATGGCGAAACGGGGTTCGGCGTCGCCGAGCGGGCGTCCGATGGCGCTCAGTTGTGGGCGGAGCCGATGCCGGTCGGCGAAGGCCACACTGGACTCGATGCCGACGACGGCGATGAGTCCGCGTGCTTTGAGCAACGGCTCGGCCGGGTCGTGTTCGGTGCCGGTGGCGGCGGCCCAGGCGGCGATCTCGGGAGCGGTCAGCACGATCGTCTGCGCGCCGACGCGTACGTGATGGCCGCCGTCCATCGTCTCGGTCGCCGGGTATTCGCCCAGGTAGTGGCCGATCGGCCAGACCGTCGTCGTCATCGGCTCACCCGGTCGAGGTAGGCCGCTCCGGCGGTCAGCAACGGGCGCAGCCCGTCGAGCAGGCCCGGCAGGAGTGTCGCGGGTTCGGCCGACGTCTCGGCCGCCAGCCGCAGGCAGACCGACCAGAGGTCGGGCTCGGTGGGAGCCGCGGCCCACACCGCGAACATCGGCCCGGACACCGACACCAGCGGCGTACCCGGCAGGCCGAGCACGAACCGGTCGCCGTCCGCGCCGAGGCCCATGACCAGCGGTTCCAAGCGGTGCCGGTGGGCGAAGCCGATCGCGTCGTCCGGCTCGACCCGCGCCAGCAGGCCGTCGGCCAGCAGGCGGGTCAGCTCCGCGCTGGTCCAGGTCTCCTCAGCGGGTACGCCGTGCGCCTGAGCCCACACGGTGAACAGGCCGGCGTCCACTTCGATCATCAGATCGGCGACCCGGATCGGGTAGCGGGTGGCAGGGTCGTCCGGCGGTCCGGAGACGCCACAGAATTGCCCGATCGGCAGCAGCAGCATCGCCTGAGCCGTCGTCATCCACTGTAGAATACACAGCTATGCGCGTCAGCGAGGAGATGCTGGAGTCGATGCGGGCACAGGCCCGGCAGCTCGACGACCGGCTCTCGCAGATGTCGGGCGCGCTCGGCGATCTCCAGGAGCGGGTTCAGGCGGTCGAGGTGACGGCGGAGTCCCGGGACGGCCTGGTCCGGGCCACCGTGGGCAGCGACGGCCGCCTGCGCGATCTCGTGCTGGACGCGCGGATCTATCACACCGCGGACTCGGCCCGGCTGGCCCGGACGATCGTGGAGACCACCGACGTGGCGGCGCGGGAGGCGCGCGAGCGGGTCAAGGAGATCTGCGCGCCCTATGTGGACGCCGAGACGCTCGACGACTACGCGTCAGGCGACTTCGACGCCGCGATGCGGCGCTTCCGGCAGCGGATGCCGTTCCTGGCCGAGTGAGGGAGTGACCGATGACCGATCCGACCACCGTCAAACTTCCGGGCGCGGACGCCGCCGTCGCCGCCTTCACGGCGCAGGTCGCCGGACTGGGCGCCCACGCTGGGGCGCTCATCGACCGGGCGGCCGGGGCGGCCGCGCAGATCGGTGACGCGGATCCGCCGGTGGTCGACCTCGTGGCCGCGGCGGGCGAGGCCGACGAGCAGATCGAGAAGATCTTCGACGCCAGCCACCTGCTGGCCGAGGCCGGCCCGGTGTCCGCCGACGAACTCAACCGGACCGACGCGCAGGTCAGCGCCGACCTACACCGGCATTAACAGTGGCCCGAGTCAGCTGACTGCGGCTTCTTCGCGCTGATGCTGGACGTGCTCCTCGATGGTCGCCATCAGGCCGGCCAGGCTCACCGGCCGCACCATGGTGACCGCGCCGGACAGCTGCTCGGCGACGGCGTCCGCGGCGTCGGGCACCGGGGCGATGACGATGGTCATCGAGGACTTGGGCAGCAGCCGGCGGATCGCCGCCTCCTGGCCGGGGATCAGGTCGGCCTCGGCGACCAGCACGTCCGGCTGGGTGGACAGCATGCTCCGGAGTTTCGCGGGGTTGGTCGTCGAGATCGTCTCGTAGCCGGCGTTGCGCAGGATCCGGCGCAGGGTCACCAGCAGCCGCCGATTGCGTTCGGCGATCAGGACGCGGGGCGCCACAGTCGTGGGATGCATGGCCGATCAAGCCTCCGGTCGGGATGGACGGCAGTGGACTCATGCGGGAATACGTACCGGCGACTCGCTCGGATCACTGCCGGTTTCCGCCGGGTCACTCCGGCAGGTCGATGCGGGCGATCGCGCCACCGTCCGGGTCGGTGGCCACGCTCAGCCGGCCCCGGTGCAGGCGTACGGCCCAGTCGGCGATGCTCAACCCGAGCCCGGAGCTGCCCGGGGCCGTGCTGCTGAACCGGTCGAACGCGGGCGCCTCGGAGTCCAGGCCCGGCCCGTGATCGCGGATGACGACCGCACCGGCGCGTACGCGTACCAGCACGTCCGCGCCGTGCCCGTCGACGGCGCCGTGGCGTACCGCGTTCTCGACGAGATTGCGCACCGCCATGCGCAGGATGGCCGGGTCGCCGAGGGTGACCACGGCGTCCAGGTCGAGGTCGACGGAGCGTGCCCCCGCTGCGGTGTCCTCGACGACCTCGGCGACGAGCTGGTCGAGGCGGAACTTCTCCAGGCGCAGCTCGCGGGTGCCCGCGATCATCCGGGCGCGGGTGAGCAGGGTCTCGACCGAGTTCGTCATGCGGTCGGCCGAGCGGATCACCTTGCGGAGCGCCCCGGGTTGATGGTCCGCGTCGACGAGCGCCGCCTCGGCGGTGACCCGGATGGTCGTCAGCGGCGTACGCAGCTCGTGGGCGGCGTCGGCGAGGAAGCGTTCCTGCTGGTCGAGGGCGGCTCCCGCCATGCGGGTGCTGCGCCGCGCCAGCAGGTACGCCCCGGCGCTGGCCAGCAGCACGAAGCCGATGCCGCCGCCGATGAGGGTCAACGCGAGCCGGGTGTGCGCGGCTTCGGAGTCCTGGGCGTCGATGGTGACGACGACCGATCCGGTGGGCCGGCCCGCGCTCTCGACGGCGAACGCCACCGCGAGCAGCTGTTGTGTGGTGCCGTCGGTGGCGGTCGCCTTGGCGACCACGCTCTGGTTGCCGGAGATGCTCGCCCAGGCGGCCGGTTCGAGGCGGCGCAACGGCACGAGCTGCGTACGCCCCGGCCGGGCCAGTGCCGGGCCGAGCGCGTCCCCGCGGCGTTCGAAGACGTAGACGCCGGTCGCCCGATCGCCGATGGCGTCGGCGACGCCGGTGAGCCGCAGCGTCCCGGCCTCCCGGTAGATGAGGGAGAGCACCGCGCTGCTGGTGATGCGCAGGTCGGCCAGCAACGCCTGCTCCCGTTGGTGGCCGTCGACCTGGATGCCGGCGAAGGCCATGCCGGTGACGCCGGTGAGCGTGATCGCGGTGAACACGGCGATCAGGCGTACGCGCAGCGAGCGCAGCCGGTCGGCCGTGGTCAGCCGGCGACGGCCGCTATTCATCGCCGATCCGGTAGCCGGCGCCGCGGACGGTGTGGATGAGCGCGGGCGGGCCGAGTTTGCGGCGGAGCTGCGTGATGACGACGTCCACCACATTGGACAGCGGATCGGCGAGTTCGTCCCAGCAGTGCTCGCGCAGGTCCGCCCGGGTGACGGTGGCGGGCGCCCGGCTCATCAGCTGTTCCAGGACCGCGAACTCCTTCGGTGTGAGCAGCTGCAGCACCCCGGCTCGGCGTACTTCGTGGCGGGCGCAGTCCAGTTCCAGATCGGACACTTTGAGCACCGGCGGCAGCATGGCGGTGCTGCGCCGGCACAGTGCCCGCACCCGCATCACGAGTTCGGCGGCGGCGAACGGTTTGGCCAGGTAGTCGTCGGCGCCCGCCTCGAAGCCGCGTACTCGTTCGTCGATCTCGCTCAGCGCGGTCAGCATGAGCGCCGGGACGCGGATGCCCCGTTCGCGCAGCCGGTGCAGGTGCCGGGCGGAGTCGCCGTCTGGCAGCATTCTGTCCAGCACCACGCAGTCGTACGCGTTGACGCTGAGCGCCAGGTCCGCCTGGGGCCAGTCACCGGCGTGGTCCACGGCGAGGCCGCCGGCCCGCAGGGCGGCGACGGCCGCCTCGCGCAGGTCCCGGTCATCCTCGACGACGAGTACGCGCATGAGGCTGAAGTATTCCGACAGAACCCGACGTGTGCCAGATACGTAATCCACTTTGGCGCATTCGTAACCGGCCCGGGAGGATCGATGGGCGCAGCACGGCGGACGGCCGTGGCGGCATTGCTGGCGATGGGGTTGCTGGGCTCCGGTGGGTGCACGTCGGCCCCGTCGCGCCTGGTCGAGGATGCCGGTGGCTGCGGTTACAAGATCGCCTTCTTCGGCGCGCTGTCCGGCGACAACGCCAACCTGGGCCGCCACCCCTACGACGGCGTACGCCTCGCGGTGGATCAGTACAACGCGGCCAACTCGGCCTGCCCGGTGGAGCTGTCCGAATTCGACTCGCAAGGCGACGAGAAGCTCGCGCCCGAGGTGGCTCAACGGGTCGCCGACGATCCCCGCATCCTGGGCGTCGTCGGGCCGCAGTTCTCCGGGGAGTCGGAGGCGGCGGTGCCGATCCTCGACCAGTACGGCATCACGGCGATCACCGCGACCGCGACCCGACCGGCCCTGGCCGAACAGGGGTGGAAGGTGTTCCACCGGGCGGTGGGCAGCGACGCCGAACAGGGTCCGGCCGCCGGGCGATACATCAAACGCGTGCTCAACTCCAAGCGCGTGATCGTCATCGACGACTCGTCGGCGTACGGGAAGGGGCTGGCCGACGAGGTGCGCCGGGTGCTCGCCGGGGTGATCGTGAAAAGCCTGTCGGTACGCGTGAAGCAGACCGACTTCAGCCGGGAGGTGGCCGACATCGCCGCCAACCAGGCCGACGCGGTCTTCTATGGCGGCTACTACGCCGAGGCCGCCCCGCTGCTGAAGCAGCTGCGCCAGGCGGGCGTACGCGCGGCGTTCGTGGCCGCCGACGGCGTCAAGGACCCGGGACTGGTGGAGGGCGCCGGGGTGTCCGCCGCCGAGGGCGCCATCCTCACCTGCCCCTGTGTGCCGCCGGACCGGATCAAGGGCAGCTTCCTGACGGACTTCCGGGCGACGTTCCACCGGGAACCCGGCACCTACGCCGCCGAGGCGTACGACGCGGCGAACATCCTGCTGGCGGGCATCAATGCGGGCAACCACACGCGGCCCTCGCTGCTGGCCTACGTGGACTCCTATGTCGGCACGGGCATCACCAAGTCGTTCAAGTTCGACAACCGGGGTGAGGTCTCCTCGTCGCCGATCGCGATCTGGGCCTACCGGGTGGTCGACGGGCACATCATCCCTGATCAGATGGTGCAGGACGAAGAGTAGACAGTGATGTGTGTCGCTTCATGAAATCCTCATCACCGCTGGCGCAGGATTGGCCGCATGGAGGAGACACGGGCTGCCACGATCCTCGACCACCTGTATGACGCCCATGGCGCCGTCCTGATCGGCTACCTCGTCGGCCAGCTCGGCGGCGATCGCGGCAAGGCCGAGGACATCGCGCAGGAGACGCTGCTGCGGGCCTGGCGGCACGCCGGTCGGCTGGACCTGGAACGCGGACTCGCCCGGGGCTGGCTGTTCCGGGTGGCGCGCAACCTCGTCATCGACGCGCGGCGGGCGCAATCGGCCCGCCCGACCGAGGTCGGCGCGGCCGGGCTCGCGTCCGAAGGCGTCGACACCACCGAGGAGATGGTCACCGCGATGGCCGTCCGCGCGGCCGTCCAGGACCTGAGCCGCGATCATCGGGCGGTCATCGTCCACCTCTACCTTCGCGGGTTCACCGCGGTGGAAACCGCTCGCGCCCTGGGTATCCCGCTCGGGACGGTGAAGTCACGCGCCCACCACGCGCTGCGTAAACTGCGCCAGGCGCTGGAGGACCGCGGTGCGGACAAGGCTTCCCGGCTGGTGACGGCCGGGATGTAGACGCGCGGGGCCCGGCGCGATGCTTCCGCCGGGCAGCCGGGTCCCGCGCTTCTATCAGCTGGTACGCGGCAAGCAGAGCGCGGGCGCGCCGGAGGGGGGATTCCGGCGCGCCCGCACGGCTGTCAGCAACCGCAGGTGTAGTAGAGGATGTCCCAGTGGTTGCCCTCGTCGGTGTAGAGGTTCCCGGACGGGGCGCGGTACTGGTAGCCCCAGCCGGAGATGTAGCCGACGTACGTGTAGGTCGACGTGATGTAGTTGCTGATGCAGCTGTACTTGCTGATGTCGACCTTGTAGCCGTTCCAGTGGCTGTAGGTGCCGGACGCGTGGCCCACCTCGGTGCCCGCGGTGATGTTGATCGCGCATCCGGTGTAGTTGCGCAGGGTCACCACGCCGCTGATCGTCGACTGTCTGATCTGTTCGAACGAGGTGCACGTGGAGGTGTAGCGGTCCGAGCAGTTGCCGCTGGAGGACCAGGTGATCCCGGCCGCACGCAGCTGCGACGTGGCCTGGGAGTGGGTGAGGAAGGTGGCCGCGTGCGCCGGCTGAGCGAGCGCGAGCGAGAGGACCGTGGCCGTGGCGAGGGCGCCGAGCAGGGTGACCGCCCGGCGGAGGACCCGGAGCATGGTGACTCCTTCACGATACGAGTCGAGATTGTGAAAATTTCACACGTGGCCACGTGATCGAATTCTTATCACGACGTGTGTCGATACCGCTATCCCCTCGGGACCCACAAAATCGTCGCGTCGCGCGTCACGTCACAAGCACACGGTGTCCAGGGCATCGCTAGAGTCTGCCGATGACCGAACCGCCCGCGCTCGACGACTGGGCGCCGTGGCAGCCCGGCGAACTCGCCCAACGGCTGCGACCCTTCCGGCAGCCCTGGTGGATCGCGGGCGGCTGGGCGATCGACCTGTTCCTCGGCGAGCAGACCCGCGAGCACGCCGACATCGAGTTCGGCGTCGCCCGGGAGCAGTTCGCAGCGATCCGGTCGCTGCTCGACGGTCTGTCCTTTTGCGGAGCAGACGACGGCGCGGTGTATCCACTGCCACCAGGGTCACCGCCGGCTGACCGGTTCCGGCAGATCTGGGGCTACGAGCCCGGGCTCTGCTCTTGGCGTACCGACATCTTCCTGGAGGATGTGGACGGCCCGCTGTGGCGCAGCCACCGTGATCCGCGCGTGGCTTTGCCGGTCGAGCAGGTGTACGCGCGGACGCCGGAAGGCATTCCGTTCCTGCGTCCGGAGCTGGCCTTGTTTTACAAGGCCAAGCATCGACGGCCGAAAGACGAGGCGGACTTCGCGGCGGCCGCGCCCAGATTGGACGACGTGGCCCGCGCCCGGCTGATCGGCTGGCTACGCCTCGTCCATGATGGACACGAGTGGCTGGAGCGTCTCGCGTAGCGCGGCCAATCCGGTGAACCGATGGGTCTGGAAGCCCAGCGCCGCCGCGACGTCGATGTTGGCGGGCGTGTCGTCGACGAACAGCACCTTGGCCGCGTCGACCTGGAGCTGATCGAGGCACCAGCCGAACGCGGCCGGCTCCGGCTTGGCGTGGCCGATACGGCAGGAGAACGCGACCAGATCCAGGCGTGGCAGGCGAACCTCGTGGTGGACGGCGTGTTCCTCGGGAATGTTGGACAGCAGGGCCAGCCGTGGCCCGTCGATCCGCCCGACGAACCGGACCACCTCGTCGTCGAGCGCCGCCCAGCTGGCGACGTCGGCGGCGATGAGCGCCTCGGCGTCGAGCGACCGGCCCAGCGTCACGCCCACCTGATCCCAGTACGCCCGCCCATCGACCTCGCCCCGGTCATACGGCTCACGCAAACCCCAGTACGCCGCCCAGAACGCGTCGGCGGGCACCCCGGCCAGCGCCTCAAGCCGCCGCCGGCCCGCCTCCGACTGCGGCCGGGCGATCACCCCGAACAGGTCGAACAGCAGCACCTCGATCATCAAGCAACCCGTTTCAGGTGAGTTCCGGTGTTGGCAAGATCCATCGGAGACAGCGTAGCCCGAGCAAACGCGTGCACATCCGGGCACACTTGCTCCGTGCTGATCGAGACTCTTTCCGTACAGGAAGCGCGTGAGCTACTGCCGTCGGTGCTCGCACGCTTTCGCCGCGGCGACCGCGCACCGGTCGGAATCGGCACGCACCGCAAGACCGAAGCAGTGTTGGTGCCGATTGAGGTCTTTGACGAATTGACCATGGAGCGCTTCCGATCGCTGGCGCAAGCTGCCAGCTCGGTGCATACCGACGGTCAGACTGTGAGCGCCGCCGTCCAGGCTGTCACAGAGCGCTGGGCGCGCGGCGAGATCAGCACTGTGGCGATGCGAGCTGCAATTCGCCATCTCTATGGCGCTTCATAAAGAGCGATTCCAAGCCGATCATCGGCGTGCTGGCCGGGACGGTCGCAACGAACAACCTACCGCCGCCTGGTCAAGCATCGGAGTGGTGAGGGTCAGTCGAGGTCGCGGCGGCGGTTCTGCTTGACGTCCGAGCGGCGCTTCTTCGCGGCGATGCGGCGTTCCACTGATCCCTTCGTCGGCCGGGTGGCCCGGCGAGCCTTGGGCGGGGGAGCGATCGCCTCGCGAACGAGGGCGGCGAGTCGAGTCTGCGCGGCCATGCGGTTACGCAGTTGCGCCCGGTGTTCGGAGGCCGCGACGGTCAGGATGCCGTCGACCAGCCGGCCGGCGAGGCGGTTCAGCGCCCGCGCTTTCAGCGCGTCGGGCAGCGCCTCGGAGGCGGCCAGGTCCCAGGACAGCTCGACCCGGGAGTCGGCGGTGTTCACGCCCTGCCCGCCCGGCCCACTCGAACGGGAGAAGCGCCAGCTCAGCTCGGCCTCGGGGATTTCGACGCCGGGCTGGACGATCAGCGTACCGGCCATGATCCCAGCATCTCACCCAGCGCGAAGATCGCTAGGCTGGGGATCATGCCTATCGTGGATCGTCTCACCGAGGTGCCCGGCAACTCGCCCGGCTTCGGCTTCGCGCACGCCGTCACCACGACCGGTCAGCTGGCGTTCGTGTCCGGCCAGGTCGCCCTCGACGCCGCCGGTCAGCTCGTCGGGCCGGGCGATCTCGCGGCGCAGACCGAGCAGTCGCTGGCCAATCTCCAGCGGATCCTGGTGTCGCTGGGCGCCGACTGGCCCGACGTCGTCAAACTCACCTGGTTCCTTGTCGACGCGTCGCAGGTGCAGATCATCCGGGACGTCCGGGATCGGATGATCCGGCCGTCGCTCGGGGACCGGCCCAACCCGGCCAGCTCGTTGGTGCAGGTCGCGGGCTTGTTCCGGCCCGAGTTCCTGGTCGAGGTGGAGGCCATCGTCGCCCTGCCTTGACGCGCTGAAGAGCGGGACGTACGCCGGGTACAGCGGTGGCACAGGCGATCTTGGCGGGATTCGGAGCGGGGCGTACTACGACAGAGGCATGGCTTCACTACCTACGCGGCGCTTTCGGCGTTTCACCGCAAAAGAGTGTTCTGTCGGTTTTAGAGTCGGGGGAGTGCGCCGCTGTCGGCGGCTTTCGACTGTGCCCGGCGGGACGAATCTGACCAGCGCGTAGGGAACCGCAAGACGACATGCACCACGCCAACCAGTTCTATGGCCATACGTTCGTGCTGGCTCGCTACTGCGACATGCCGGACCCGGACCATCCGCAGCGCATCGACGGCTACCTCCAACACGGCTGGAACATCGGCGACGGGCTGGCGCCCGGCGTACCGTTCGTCCACGGCAGCTCGCTGTTCGTGTGGTCGGAGCGGACGCGCCGCCGTGCCTGGTCGCAGGGCCGTCGCGATGTCGTGGCGATCGGCGCGCCGTTCGCGTACCTGCTGCAGATGGAGTCGCACCTCCAGGCGGAGCCGGAGCGGGCCGGGACGATCTTCTACCCGTTCCACGGCTGGGAGGGCCAGCAGATCCTCGGCGATCACCGGCGGCTCGCCCGGGAGATCGCCGAGACCGAGCAGGGTCTGGTCACCGTCTGCCTCTATTGGAACGAGCACCAGCAGCCGGCGATCCGGGCGGTCTACGCCGACGCCGGGTTCCGGGTCATCTGCCATGGCCGGCGTGGTTTCTGGTGGCGCGGCCAGGACCGGGAGTTCCTCGTACGCCAGCTCGCCGAGCTGCGGCGGCATCGCCGGGTCGCGTCGAACCGGCTGACCAGTGCGATCTGGTACGGGCTGCTCGCCGGGTGCGAGGCGGCCGTCTACGGCGATCCGATGGTGCTGGAGAACGCGGACCCGACCTTCGGCGGCTATCCCCGGATCAGTTCGCAGTGGTCGGCGCTGCACGGCCGCCAGACCGATCTGGCCGAGTGCCGGGCGCTTGCCCGTCAGGAGCTGGGGGCGGATCTGCTCGCCGGACCGGCCGAGTTGCGGGTTCTGTTCGGCTGGCAGGAGACCTGGGCCGAGGCGCACGCCGCCGCCGGTCGGGCTGGGCTGGGCCGCGCCAACGGGGAGGGCGCGGGCGCGCGGATCGCCGCCGAGCAGGCCGTCATCGAGGACGCGAGAGGAGCCGTGCATGTCTGAGCTGGCTGCCGCACGGATCGGCGAAACCACCCGCAAGAACGCCGGAACGAGCGCCGTCAGGAACGCCGGAACGAGCGCCATCAGGAACGCCGGAACGAGCGCGGCGAGGAACAGCGGCAAGGGGACCGGCATGTGGTCGTGGACGGACTGGCGGGATCCGGCGTCGATCGTGGCGAGCCCTTCGGTGTCGGCGGTCGTCGCCGATCTCGTCGTGGCGGGGAGTCGCGTACTGGTGGCCGGGCCGCACGATGTCGGCCTGGTCCGGTCGGTGCAGGCGGCCGGGGCCGTCGTCACCTGGCTGATCCGTTCGGTCGAGGACGCGGGGCGGCTCACGCACGACCTGCCGGGGGTCGACGTCGTGTGTGGATCGCTGGAGGTTCTCGGCGATCGATTCGACCTGGTCCTGGCGCTGGACGGATTCGGGCGGCTGACCTCGGCGGAAGACGACGAACCCCGCCGGGACCTCGTGGCGCTGCTGGCGTCGCTGGTCGCGGACGAGGGCGTACTGGTGGTGCTGCACGAGAATCCGCTCGGGGCGCATCGCGCGGTCGACCTCGTGCCGGGACGTGAGTACACCGCCGACGAGGCGTGGTACCTGCCGGAGGCGTACGAGCCGCGGCTGCCCGCCTCGATGAGCGCGCTCACCACCGCGTTCGACGGTCATGGGTTGTCGACCCACGCCGGGTACGCCGTCTTCCCGACCCCCCAGCGGCCGCACGTGCTGGTCGGGCGGCCGGTGCTGGCCGACCCTGCGTCCGGGGTGCGGGACGGCTTGCGCCCGCTGCTGACGCAGGCGTTCACGGAGGCGTATCGGGGCCGGGAGGTGCTGGACGATCCACGCGAGCTGGTCACGAAGATGGCGTACGCCGCCGCGGAGGAGACGCTGGCCGCCGGGTGGCTCGTGATCGTGAGCCGGAGCGCCGGTGCGGTGAAGCAGCACGAGCTGGTGTTCTCCGGCGAAGGCGGCCAGCTCGTGTCCACAATCGACGAAGTACGCGGAGAACCCCGGGAGGCCGGCGGACTGCGAGAGACGGTCGAGTGGCGGCTGCCGTCCGGGCCGACGGTGGCCGAGCGGCTGCTCCGGCTGTGCGCCGCCGCCGACCTGCCGGGCCTGCGCGCGGAGTTGCGCCGGTACGCGGCCTGGCTCGACGGCTGCGCCGTGGACGGTCGGCTGACCGGCCCGGTGGGGCTGGCCACCTTCGGCACTGTCTGCGACGACGGCGACGAGCTGCACCCCGATCTCGTCCGCTGGGAGCCGGTCGCACCCGTCCCGGTGAGGGTGGCGCTGCATCGGTCGCTGTGGGACTTCGCGTCCACGCTGATCACGCGCAACCGGCCGCACCCGTACCCGCTCACCTTCGACGCCACCGAGTTGACCGCCGTCCTGGGCGCGGTCGTGGACGCAGTCCCCGGGCCGGGCGACCTCGACGCCGCCCTCGATCTGGAGATCGCCGTCCGGACCGTCCAAGGCGACCCCGACCCCGTACGCACCCGCAAGGAGCTGGGCGCGCACCTGCGGCCGATGCCGGACGTGGCGGGTTATCGGGCGCTGGTCGACGTCTTGTGGCGGCAGAACCATCTGCTGCAGCACGCGCGCGAGAACGCGGCCTGGCTGGAGAAGATCCTGATCTCCCGGGACTCCACGTTGAGCAGACTCGACCTGCAGATCCAGCGGCATCAGCTGACCGGGCCGGAGCACATGGTGGAGATCGCCCGGAAGGCGTACAAGAAGGTTCGGGGGAAGGTGGCGCATCGGCGGCGGACCGAGGAGAAGCCGCCCGCGCCGAAGGTGTGCTCGGCCTGCCGCACGGAGGAGGCCGCCGCCGGCACGCCCTACCGCCGCCTGCGCGTACGCGTCGAGGGCATCGACTTCGAGCCGACTCCGCCCCGGCCCCGGACGACGCCGGCCGACGAGACGGAAAGTGCCATCGTCGCGGAGGCGTGATTCACGACCGCCGCACTCCGGGTAAGAGCGCAGGTGTGCTGGACGGGCCGTGGCAGAATCGACAGGTGCCGCCGGACGCGCCGCTCGATCCGATCGACCCGCTGACCTCGCCAGATCAGCCGGGGGAGACGCCTCGTGCCCGGCGGATCCGGCTGACCGCCCGCCGATGGGCGGATTCGCTGATCGACATGTCCGGCGCGAACCGGCTGATCTACTACCGCGATCTCAAGTCCGGCACGCTCAATCTGGGCCAGGCCGACCCGGTGGCGGTGACCGCGCTGCTCGGCGGCCAGCCCCGGACCGTGGGGGAGCTGTTCCGCGAGCCGGACACGCGCGCCGACGCGATGCGTCGCGTCCGCACGATCCGCACGAAGATGCGGGAACTGTCGGAAGAGCGGGGTCTGGACGCCGGATACCTCGCCGTCGGCATGGCGACCTGGCGCGAGGCCGATCGCTCGCCCCGCTCGCCAGTGCTGCTGCACCCGCTGCGGATCACCGCGACCTCGGCGATCGAGGCCGACTTCACCCTCCGCGTGATCGGCGACGCCGAGGTCAACCCGGTGCTGCTGCACCGGCTGGCGCACGACTTCGGCGTACAGGTGTCCGCGGAGGAGGTGCTGATCGGCGCGGAAGGCGCGTCGCCCGAGGAAGAGGCCGAGCAGGCCCTCGAAGCGCTGGCGAAGCTGGCGCTGCGCGTACCGGGGTTCGCGGTCGGCTCCGATCGCGTCGTGGGCACCTTCGTCTACGAGAAACTGCCGATGGTGCAGGACATCCAGCAGTCGGCGGGCCTGCTCGCCCTCAGCGACGTGGTCGCCGCGCTGGCCGGGGACACCTCGGCCGCCCGGGAACTGGCCGGCGGTGAGCGCGTCGAGGTCTCCGCGCCGGACACCATGCCGTTGCGCGACGAGTACCTCGTGCTCGACGCCGACTCGTCGCAGAGCCGCGCCATCAACGCCGTCGTGGCCGGGCAGCACCTGGTGGTCAAGGGGCCGCCGGGCACGGGCAAGTCGCAGACCATCGCCAACCTCATCGCCACGCTCGCGGCACGGGGTCAGACCGCACTGTTCGTGGCCGAGAAACGGGCCGCGATCGACGCCGTGGTCGACCGGCTGCGCGCGGTCGGCCTCGACGATCTGGTGCAGAACCTGCACGGCGGCACGACCAGCCGCCGTGACCTGGCCGAATCGCTGCACGCGCGGCTGCTGCGGCTCACCGAGGAACACCAGCCGCAGCTCGCCGACCTCGGCGCCACGCTCGTCGCGCGCCGCGAGCAGATGGTCGCGCACAACACCGCGATGCACCGGCGGCACGCGCCGTGGGACGTCTCGGTCTTCGACGCGCAGGCTCGTCTGCTCGGCCTCGGCCCGGAGGCGGTCACGCCAGCCAGATGGTACGCCGAAGGGTTGCTGGCCTTGGACCGGCACCAAGCCGACCGGTTGCGCGACGGCGTCGCCGAGGCGGCCCGGTTGGGGTTGTTCGACCCGGCGTTGCGGACCGGAGCCTGGGACGCCATCACCACGACGGATCCGACGCAGGCCCGGGCGGCGATGCACACGGTGACCGAATTGGCCCAGCGGCGCCTGCCCGAGCTGCGCCGGCTGGTCGCCCAGGCCGCCGCCGAATGCGGCCTGCGTCCACCGTCCAACCTGGACGAATCGCGCACGATGCTCGCCACCGTCGCCGCCGCCGAATCGGTGCTCGCCCGGCTGCGCCCCGAAGTATTCTCCGGCCCGGTCGACACCTGGTGGGCGGCGAGCGGCGACCGCGCCTTCCGGCGTACGCATCAGGTGAGCTTGAGCTGGTCGCAGCGGCGGGCCGCCCGCAAGGCCGCGAGCGCTCTATGGCTGCGGGGCAAACCCTCGAAGCGTGAGCTGCACCAGGCGATGGCCGACGTCATCGAGGTGAGCCGGCGGTGGCGCGAGGCGAGTGTGGACGGACGCGCGCCGCGCGGATCCACCGTGACGCAGGCGGCGTCCTCCGCTCTGGAGGACACGGCGCGCGACGTGGCCGCCGTGCCCGTGATGCGGCCGGACACCGCCCTCGATCAGCTGCACTGGCAAGCCGACGCGCTGGCCGCCGACTCCCACGGCCTCGACCGTGCGGTCCGCCGCAACGCGCTGGCCGCAGAGCTGCGGCAGTGGCGGGCCGACCGGCTGCTCGACGAGCTCACCGCCCGCCAAGCCGGGCCGGAGCTGGCGGTACGCGCCTTCGACCACGCCTGGCTGACCAGCGTGCTCGACCACATCCGCGCCAACGACCCCCGGCTGCGCGGGTTCGACGGCGATCAGCTCCACGCCGCGGCCGAGCAGTTCCAGGCAGCCGACGCCGAGCACATCACCACGACTCCGGCCCGCGTACGCCGCGCCGCCGCCGCGCACCTGGTGGCCGTCCTGGACGGGCATAAGGACGAGCAGGACCTGGTCCGCCGCGAAGCGGTCAAGAAGGCGCGGCATCTGCCGATCCGGCACCTGTTCGAGAAGGCGCCGCACGCGTTGCTCGCCATCAAGCCGTGCTGGGCGATGAGCCCGCTGCTGGTCAGCCAGGTGCTGCCCGCGCAGCGGCTGTTCGACGTGGTGATCTTCGACGAGGCGAGCCAGGTGCTGCCCGTCGACGGCATCACCGCCGTCATGCGCGGCCGCCAGCTCGTCGTCGCCGGTGACGAACACCAACTGCCGCCGACCGCGTTCTTCGACAAGGTCGACAGCGAGACCGAACTGTCCGATCAGGACGAAGAGGCGTACACCGACGACGTCGAGTCGTTGCTGCAGGCGTTCTCCACCGTGCTGCCCCTGCCGCAGGTCACCCACCTGGCCTGGCACTACCGCAGCCGCGACGAGCGCCTGATCGCCTTCTCCAACGCCCAGATCTACGCCCCGCACGGCAACGAACTGGTGACCTTCCCCGGCGGGGTGGCCGGGCCGACGCTGCGCCACGTCCTCGTGCCGCCCGTGCACACCAGCCGCACCTCCGAGGTCGCGCTGGAGAGCGCGTCGGCCGAGGTGGACCGGGTCGTCGAGCTGATCCTCGAACACTTCGAGACCCGGCCCGACGAGTCGCTCGGCGTCATCACGATGGGCATCAAGCACGCCGACCGCATCGACGCGGCGCTGCGACGGGCGCTGGCCACCCGATCGCACCTGCACCGGTTCTTCACCGAGAAGGGCGCCGAGCCCTTCTTCATCAAAAACATCGAACGAGTGCAGGGCGACGAACGCGACGCGGTCATCCTGTCCGTCGGCTACGGCCCCGGCTCCGACGGGCGGATGCTCTACCGGTTCGGGCCGCTGAACATGCAGGGCGGGCAGCGGCGGCTCAACGTCGCCATCACCCGGGCGAAGCGCCGCATGACAGTGGTCTCCTCGTTCTCCGCGCACGACCTCGACCCGCAGCGCCTGCGCGCCGACGGCGCCCGCCTGCTGCGCGCCTACCTCCAGTACGCCGAAGGCATCGGCGCCGCGCCCGGCGTGACCGGGGGCGTACCGGCGAACGGGTTCGAAGCCGACGTCCTGGCCCGGCTGACCGAGGCCGGCATCCCCCTGGTCCCGCAGTACGGCGTCGGCGGCCACCGCATCGACTTCGCCGCCACCCATCCCGACGACCCGAACCGCATGGTGCTCGCGATCGAGGCCGACGGGGCGACCTACCACTCGTCGCCGACCGCCCGCGACCGCGACCGGCTGCGCTCGGATCACCTCGAACGGCTCGGCTGGCGGTTCCACCGGATCTGGTCGACCGACTGGTTCCACCGTCGCGACGCCGAGATCGCCCGCGCCGTCGAGGCGTACCGGGACACGCTGGCCGGCATCGAGGACCCGTCGCTGGCCCCGCTCGTGCAGCCCACGGCCGCCCCGGCCCGGGTGGGGGAGCCGCCGTCGCTCACGCCAGGGCTTCCGATCGGCGACTATCCGCACTCCAGCCTGGTGGATCTCGTCCGGTGGATCGAGAGCGACGGGCGGCTGCGTACCGAGGACGACGTGCTCAACGAGGCCATGCTGCGGCTGGGCTTCACCCGGCGCGGGCCGCGCATCGTCGAGGCGCTGAGCCGGGCGATCGCCACCGCCCGCGCCTGACCCCGACTCCTCGCAAGCTGGCCGGCGCCGACGGCGTCAGGCGAAGTCCTCGATCGGGGTCTGCGACACTCGCGCCTCCACGTACCGCCTCTTCGCCGACGGCTCGACCGGTCCGTGCTCGATCTGAATCACCGACAAGTCGTTCGGTAGGAGCCGGATCGGCAGGCGGGCGCCCGCGGCGTACCGCTCGTGCTCGTCATAGGGAAGGTTGAAGATGCGGTAGATCCGGTCACCGTCGACGCCGACACCTACGCCGTCGAAGCGCAAGCTCATCGCGACCTGCGCCACTCGGCGGTAGGGGTTGTCGGTCTCGTAGACGGCGCTGTCCTCCACGACGGCGAAGCCCGCGACGCCCTGCCGGTCGAACCGGCGCTGCCGCCGCCAGATGCCCAGGCCCACGACGAGGCCTACAACGGTGGAGACGGCCACCCAGAACAGGGCGCGCCACTCGCCCGCCGAATAGGCGAGGACGGCGAGGGCGGCCCAAACGACGGCCACGCCGGCGATGATGAGGCGGTCACGAGTCTTCTTCGACACGATCGCAGAGACTAGCGGCTCGGGCGCGATCAGTGGGGGTGCTCGGTGCGGGTGTGTGCCGGGCCGTGCGCGTCCTCGCAGTGGTCGCCGGGGAGGCTCTCGGCCGAGCCGCCAGAAGTGCGGTCAGCGCGCGGTTCGATCTGCAGCAGCTGGTCGGTCACGTGGTCGACCTGCAAGGTCGTGTGCGTCAGGTCGTAGTCGTCGTGGAGGAGCGCTTCGAGGTCCAGGCGTACCTGGTGGCAGTCGAGCTCGCGGTCGACGAGCACGTGCGCCGACAGCGCCGGCTGGCCGGAGGTGATCGTCCAGACGTGCAGGTCGTGGACTTCGGCGACGCCTTTCTGGTTCGCGAGCAGGTCGCCGATCTGGTCGGGGTGCAGGCCGGCGGGCGCCGCTTCGAGCAGGATGCGCCCCGAGTCGCGGAGCAGCCCGATGCCCGCCTTCAGCATCAGGGCGACCACGATCAGGGAGGCGATGGCGTCCGCCTGGTCGAACCCCGTGAACACCATGATCAGACCGGCGACGGCGGTCGCGATGAAGGCGTACAAGTCGTTGAGGATGTGCTGGAAGGCGCCCTCGACGTTGAGGCTGGCGCGGTTCGCCCGGCTGATGGCCCACGAGGCCGCGACGTTGACCGCGACCCCGGCCAGCGCGGTGATCACGACGAGCCAGCCGTGCACCTCGGGTGGGCTGATCAGCCGCCGGACCGCCTCGTACGCCAGCCACGCGGCCAGCAGGAGCAGGGTGAGGCCGTTGGCCTGCGCGGACAGGATCTCGGCGCGTTTGAGCCCGTACGTGTAGTGGCCCCGGGCCGGGCGGGCGGCGAGCCGGATCGCGATCAGCGCCAGGACGATCGACACCGCGTCGGTCAGCATGTGCGCGGCGTCGGAGATCAACGCGAGGGACTGGGCGATGACACCGATGACGACCTCGACGGCCATGAAGCCGCCGATGAGGGCGAGCGCGATGGTCAGCCAGCGGCGGTCGGCGTCGACGGAGACGCCGTGAGTATGCCCGTCCGCTTCGTGGTCGTGCCGGTTCGTCACGAGATCAACAGTACATCAGAACGTGTACTGTTGCCGTGCGGACCGTGGGTGTCGGCCGCTGGGGATATCTTCAGATCATGGCATCGCGTGCCGTGGCCGCCACGGCCGCCGTGCTCGGGACGATCAGCGGCCTGCTGCTCGTCCGGGCGGTCGCACCCGCGTCGCTGGCCGACTACGTGAGCGCTTCGGCGGTTCCCGGGCAGCCGCACACGCTGGCGTACCGGCTGGGCATCTTCGGCTTGGCGGCGACCGCAGCGCTGCTCGCTGTGGTGACCAGGTCGATCGTGGCGCTGCCGCTGGCCGTCGCGGTGCCCATGATCGCGCTGTCCGGCGCGGTCACCTGTACGCCGGGCTGCCCACTGCCGCCCTACGAGCAGACCACCGCGCAAGATCTCGTGCACGCGACCACCAGCGTCCTCGGCGTCGGCCTGTGCGCGCTGGCGATGCTGGCCGGGGCCTGGCGGGGCAGCCGCTTTTCCAAGATCGCCATCTTCGTGACGTGGCCGTTGCTCGCCGGGACCGCCATCGGGATCGTCGCCGTCGGGCGCGGGTCGGTGACCGGTGTGCTGGAGCGGCTCGGCCTGGTCGCCTGCGTGATGTGGCTGGTGGGTTTCGCGCTCGGGCACGCCGCCCGTTCGTCGCGTTCGCCCCGCTCGCCCCGTTCGGCGGGGTCGCCGCGTTCGGCGGGGGCGTCGCGTTATCCGGGATAACGCGGCCTTGCGGCCACTCAATGGGGACGATTTCCCGGATAACGCGAACGATCCGGATGAGGCGAACGCAGAAGTCGCACGCGAAGCCCGCGCGGACCGCAACGTCCGGCCCGGCCGCAGCCGAGCCGGACGCCCCCGATGTCAGTGGTTGTTGTTCAGCCAGATGCAGGGGTCGTCGCTGCCGGTCCGCCGCCAGCAGATGTGATCGCGGCTCTGCGGGCGTACTCGCCGTCGACGGAGATGCCCAGGGCTGACTGGACGCTACGCAGCGACGCGATTGCCGTTATCGAATCGTGATCTGAGACTCTGCGTGACTGCGTGGCTGGACAGAACGGTCAGGCAGCCAAGACCCTGTCAGAGCATCGCGAGATTGGTTGACTCTGCGTGATCGGGCCCTGGTCGCGCAGGACGTCTTGATCAAATTAGACAACTGCGGGACACCTAAGAACGCGCAGCTCCCTTTACAGTTCCCGGGCAAGCTCGCCCGGAACTCGCCGGGCGAGAAGCGGAAGCCGCACGGTGCGTCATCACCGTGCGGCCTTTGTCCGCACTCCCGGATTAAGGAGAGTCCATGCGAACAGGCACAAGACTACTCGCAGTGCTGGCTACGGGCCTGCTCGGCGTGGCTGGGATGCCATCGATCGCGCACGCCGCCGACGTCACGCCGGACGCCGTGATCGTCTGCGACCCTGGCACGACCGACATGCAGTTCAACACCACCAGCTCGGTACGCACCCTCACCCATGACAAGTACTACTCCGTGCCGGCCGGCGGATCGATCGGTATATTCAACAGCATCACGAAGATCGCCACGATCACGGCCTCGGTCAGCTATAGCACCTCGGCAACGGTCTCGGCGAGCGTTGTCATCGGCGAACTGTCGGGCACGGTCGGCGTCACGCTGGCCGCGTCTGGCACCTACACCTCGCAAACGACCGAGTCGGTGACCTATCACGCGGGACCGGGCCAGTACGCCGCCTGGCATGGCTTCAAGAAGTTCTCCGGAAACTGGTCGGGGTACAAGTGCAACACCGGCGGGACGGCCGAAACATACGTATCTGGCAGCGCGGTCTCGTGGGGCGTCGCGGGCGAAGGTGTGAGCAGCTGCTCGGGCAGCTACTCCTCCAGCAGCTGGGAATACAAGGCCGTTGCGTACGCCTGTTGACGTCGTCGTTCGCCGCCAGTCGTTCACGGGCTGGCGGCGAACGGAAGGGCAAAGACAATGACTAGAAGACCACTCCGGCTCCTGGCGGGCCTCCTCGCGGGCGTCAGCCTCGCGGCGTGCACCCCGACATCTACTACGAGCTCAGCACCCACTCATGCGACCGGCACTTCGCCTACCGTGTTGGAGGCGACGGCACCGTGCGCCTCCCGGGGTCCCAAGCCCTCTGCTGGCCTGTTGCAGGTCAAGCAGATCTGGCCGCAGACGACCAGCGTCTTCTTCGGATACGAAGCAACCAATCTCGACAGACAAGCATGCGCTACCGCTTTCGGCGGGAGAAGTCTGCCCGCACCCGCGTGCGATCGGCCTTTTCCGTTCTATGGCATGTCACCGGACCAGACCAACGTCATCTTTGGCCAGAGCCGAGCCGACCAGGCTCTGACCGCGGTGGTCCGCGGGCACGACCCCGTCGCAGCCGGGCAGGTCATCAATCCCCGTGAGGTCCGCGAGCTCGTCCTCATCTTCAGCAACCACGAACGAGCGATCGACAATGCCGTCACCGACGCCGTGCGCAAATGCGGGAGTCCTTCGACAGGCGCGCCTGACGTGTATCGAACGCTGGTGAAGAGTCAAAACGTGGATGACCTGATGATCGCTGGGCGTATGGAGATCGTCGACAACAAGCTGATCTGGCTAGAGTTCGATGAGATCGGATGGAACGAGGCGAGCTACCAGAAGGTCGCCGACCTTGCCCGCAGCGAAGCTGGCCGACTGTAGCGCAGGACCTGCCCCCGCGGCGTCGCGAATGGCGAGCCGTTGACACTCGCTCGCCAGCCACGCGAAGACACTCGCCGTAGTTGAGAATGAATTGCCGTTGAAACGCCAAATGGCTTCTCTGTGGGGCATGCCCTGCGTTGAGACGGAGGATTCCGGCTCATCGGCGCGCGATGCCTCAGCCGGAATACGAGCCCCGTCGTCGCGGCCACATCCTCCTGCGTAAGTGCACTGCGCCGTCGGTGCTCCCGTGCCGCTTCCCCGAACACTCGACCACGGTAGCGGCGGCGTGCAGTGTGGACAGTCGACGAGCTCGACGATCCGGTCAGGCGGACCGGCACGATACGCGAACACGACTTCCAGTGAGGTCCCGTCGGTTTCCGGGGACGCGCGCGGGGTATCCGGTGGACTTCCTGGCAGAACCCCCAAGGGAGCCGCGAGATGACACGGGCGTGGGTGTTCACCCTGCTGACAGCCCTGGCGTCGACGCTCGGCCCGGCCACCGCCGCGTACGCCGTCCAGCCGAACGACCAGGATCGGCGCCTGCTCATCGCCCTGCACCAGGCGACGTTCGCGCAGATCGAACTGGGCCGGCTGGCCGAGCAGAAGGCGACGACCCAGGTCGTGCGGCAGACGGCTCGGTCGATCACCGCATCGCATGTGGAGCTGGACCCGGACGTCGGCAAGACAGCCGACGCCCTGGGTGTTTCGCTGCCGAACGAGCCGGACGCCACGCTGCGGACGACTGCCGCCGAACTGGCCGCATTGTCGGGGACGGCGTTCGACCGCCGGTGGATCGACGTCCAACGCCGGTTGCACGACGAGCTGATGGACCGCATTCAGGCTGACCTCGGCAGCGGCGGCGACCAGCAGGCCCGGCAGCTCGCCGCGACCGCCGAGCCGATCGTCGCCTCGCATCGCGACTCCCTGCGAAAAGCGGCCCACCAGGTCAGCCCGCCCGTCACGGTCGACAGCGGACTGGGTGGCGCGGCCGGGCCGCCTACTGAGGTGGTCGTGCTCGCCGGGGTGGGCGTACTGGTGCTGCTGGGCGGGGTCTGGCTGCGCCGGCGGACCGCGCGATGAAGACCGCGAACCTGCTGATCGGGGCCGGGATCTGGTTGACGATCGGCGCGATCGTCGGCTGGCTCAGCAACTATCCCATTCCGCCGCCCGCCGATCCGGTCGCGGTGGCCGGCGACAACGTGCCGATCACGCTGAAGATTCCCAGCCGGCACGTGACCGCGCCGGTCGAACCGGTGGGCACCGGCGAGCGAGGGAGCTTGAACCTTCCGGCCGCGTCCCGGGTCGGCTGGTGGATCGGCGGGTCTGGCCCGCTGGATCCACACGGGACGGTGGTCCTGGCCGGTCACGTCGACAGCCGCCTCGGCCCTGGCGTCCTGCGTGCGGTGGGGATGCTGCGGCACGGCGAACGGATCGAGGTCGTCACGGCGCACGGTGCGACGACCTATGTGGTGTCGGCCGTCAGCCGTTACCCGAAGCAGTCGCTGCCGAGATCGCTGTTCACGACGCAAGGCCCCCGGCGGCTGGCGCTGGTCACCTGCGGTGGCCCGTTCGACCAGGCCACGGGGCACTATCGCGACAACGTCGTCGCGGTCGCCGACCCCGTCTGATCCGCCCAGCGCGAGGCCCGGACCGTTCCTGAACAGTGATCAGAAGTGATCGTGGTGATCGGTTCTGTCACTGCGCCCGTCCCGAACGGTGTTGGAGGGGCTGGGTTGCCGCGTTCTCGGTCTCGTCGGGGGCGCGGATCGTGTCCGTGTTCCGGTGCGAGTCGGGCGGTTTCCCTCGCGTCCTTGTTCGCCTGGTCCAGCCTGGGCGCTCCGATGCCCGCCGGCATCGCTCTGGTGCTGGCGGGGCGGTGGTGTCCGTCGCCGGATCGGGTGTCCGAGGGCGCGCCTGCCGATCGCGATGCTCGCGGCTTCGTGTCGGCTGGTCTTGCGGGTAGGGGTCGTCATGGGCGTGGCCCAATGCTGTGCGCCCCACTTGCTGGTGTACGCCGGGTCGACGGCGATCACGGCGAGGTCGTGTTCGGCGCACATGCTGACCAGTCGGGCACGAAGCCGGCTGGTGGGGATGCCGGCGATGAGGTTCCGGAAGCGTTTGTTCCGGCCGTGCTTCTCCCGGGTCGTGGAGTCGGTGAAGTCGAGGTCCTCGATCGCGATCGCCTGCACACCGGCCTGTTTGGCCCAGTGCAAGAGCTGGGTCAGGGCGTGGCGCAGTTGCGCGTCACGATGCTGCGTGGTGCCGGTCAGGTCGTAGCCGAACCGGCGCGGCTGCCCGACCGGGTTGCCGTGCGGGTCCAGGCGCCAGGCGGCGAGGTGGTCGGCGTTGGTGTCCACGCCGATGACACCACGCGCCTGCAGCGTCTCTAAAGGCACGACTGGAAGGTCTTTGCGCTGCCACGACGCGTCTACATACCAGCGGCCGGAGTTGACGTCGTAGTGGATGCGGTAGGCCACCGCCCGGTTGTCCTGGATCCGGTCGGCCCACTCCTCGCCCCGGTGCGGGAACGACACCCGCGCCGCCAGGGTATACCGGCCGTGCGGGCTGTTGGCGTACTCGGCCAGCGGCACGGGCAACCGGAGGCTGATCTGCCCATCAGGGGTAACCCGGATCGTCTCGTTGCCGAACCGCTTGCCCGACTCCCCGTTCGCGGTCAGGAACCAGCGCGCCGTCTGCCACTGCTGGCGCCACTGCTCCTCGGTCTTGTCGGCGGCGGCGAGATTGTGCCGCTGGTGCAGCAGCCGCCGGCCGCCGCGCACAATCGACACCCGGCCCGCGTCCCGTTCGGCCCGCACCCGCTCCAACCGTTTTTCCAGGATCGCCAGCCGCCTGGATTTGACGAACCACTCGTGGGTGGACCGGTAGCCGCCCGGCGCACTCCGGCCGCCTTTGCTGCCGACTGGCAGCGACAACCGGTGCCGGATCATCGCAATGCCCGTCTCGAGCGAGCGCAGATGGTCGTGCTGTGCCCGCCGCGACAAACCCCACTGGTCGTGCGTGGCCTTGGTGATGCTGCCCGCCCACCGCGACGACGACGCACCGGTCAGCTCCCGCTTGCGGTGCGCCCACGCCTGGTTCGAATGCCCGAGACCGTCGCGGCAGCGGCGGGCCAGATCGGCCGATGCCAACGAGCCCAGATGCGCGCCGACCAGACGCAACACCTTCTCGTCCTCAGCGGTCAACCGTTTGAGCCGGTCCCGGATCGACACACCCGACGGACCGTCCACAACGAACGGCCGCGCAACATCGCGCAACAGCCTGTTCTGCCCGTCCATCGTCAGCGGCTCTCCACACCCCAGGCACACCATCGCTTCCCCGACGACCATACACGCGTACGAACAATGACATCAGAAACCCCGCATCACATCCGGAGAAGATCATCACCGTCGTCCATAAGGCTGAAACACCTTGCAGACACTCGTAATCACTCACGGACACTCAACCGTAAGCAGTTTCACACCCCCGCGACTGGGCCCGGGCTTCGTCGGGTGGTGCGTCAGGCGGCGTCGGGATCTGCGCCGGTCCGGCGAACGTCCGCGTCGCGATCGCTGCGGCCCACCGGCGTCCCATCGTCGGCGATCGTTTCGTCGTCCGCGTCGGGCCGCCGGTCGTCAGCGCGCTCCTCGTCGGTGAGGTCCGCGTCGACGGCCGCGGCCGGGACGATGGGCGGAATCGGCTGGCTGCTCATCATCGTGGCGACTCCTTTCACCTCTGCGGGCGGCGTACCCAGAAGGAGTCGTCGGTCAAACAGACACGCGGCGGAAGATCAGGTCCGCGATGGGCCGCCCGGCGTCGATCCCGCGTTGCTCGAACTTGGTCACCGGACGCCGGTCGGGGCGTTGTGCGTATCCCTCGGTCGTGTTGGCCAGGCCGGGATCCGCGGCCAGGACCTCGAGCATGACCTCGGCGTATTCGGGCCAGTCGGTGGCGCAGTGCAGCGTGCCGCCGACGCGCAGCGCGTCGCGCAGGACCGCGACGTTCTCCGGGCGGACCAGGCGGCGTTTGTGGTGCCGGGCCTTGGGCCACGGGTCGGGGAAGAAGATGTGGATCGCGTCGACGCTGCCCGGTTCGAGCATGCGCGTGAGCAGGGTGATCGCGTCGCCGCGGGCGACGCGCACGTTCGTGAGCCCGGCCGCGTCGACCAGGCCGAACAGGTGCGCGATGCCCGCGTAATGCACCTCGACCGCGAGATAGTCGCGCGCCGGGTCCGCGGCGGCCATGATCGCGGTCGCCTCGCCCATCCCGGACCCGATCTCCACGACCAGGGGAGCGCGGCGGCCGAAGATCGCCGCGGGGTCCGTTCGCCGTTCTTCGACTTGTACGCCGAGAGCCGGCCACAGCTGCTGAAAGTCGGCCTCGCGCTGGGGGCTGACCCGGCCTCGTCGCGGATGGAAGCTGCGGATGCGGTGGGGTGTGCTGATCGTTTCGCTCATGACGCCCACCAGGATACCGGCGACCGCCGACCAGAAAATTCTTAACGAGTACACGTTAAGTCTTGAAAAGATTTGCCGTCCGGGGGTCTACTGCTTGGCATGTTCCCCCCTCGACGTTTCCCCCCGAGACGGCTTCTCGCGCTCTCGCTCGCGGTGACGACCGCGTTCGCGTTCGGCGGTGTCGCGGTTGCCCAGGCGGCCGAGACGCAGGCCGCGCCCGCGATCGAGACCGCCCGGACGACCCGGCCCGTCGCGCCCGGTGTGACCCTGACCTCCTTCGACACCGTCGACGCCGGCGGCTGGCTGCGGGCCGACGCGCTGACGACCGACCTGGGCGGCGGCATCACGGTCGACTACCTGAGCCCCGGGAAGGTCGCCGCAGACGAGACCGTACGCCAGATGACCACCCACGACGGCAAGGCGACCCGCGCGGTCGCCGCGGTCAACGGTGACTTCTTCGACATCAACAACTCCGGCGCGGCGCTGGGCATCGGCGTCCACAGCGGACAGCTCGTGCAGTCGCCGACCGCCGGCTGGTCCAACGCCGTCGGGTTCAGCGCCGAAGGCATCGGCCGCCTCCTGCAGGTCGGCTTCGACGGCACGGCGACCTGGGACGGTGGCTCAGTCGCGCTGACCCAGTTCAACAACCGGGTGCAGAGCGGCGGCATCGGCCTGATCACTCCACTGTGGGGCGACTACACCCGCCAGCGCGCCGTCGACGGCGCGTCCGACGTCACCGAGGTGACTCTGGTCGACAACGTCGTCACCGCCATCGGCTCGGCGGCGGGCTCCGGGACGATCCCGGCCGGGACGACGATCCTGCTCGGCCGCGAGGCCGGGGCGGTCGCCCTGCGCAACCTCGCCGTCGGCACCCACGTCACCGTGGCGTACCAGCCGAAGACCTCCGACGGCGGCCCCCTGTACGCCGCGGTCGGCGGAAACTACCTGCTCGTCAAGGACGGCGTACCGCAGGACTTCGACGACGTCGCCCTGGCGGCCCGCAGCGCGGTCGGCTTCAACCGCGAAGGCACCAAGATGTACCTGCTCACCATCGACGGCAAGCAGGCCAACAGCGCCGGTGTCACCCTGGGCAAGTGGGCGCAGATCGTCGCCGACTTCGGGGCGTACAACGCGCTCAACATCGACGGCGGCGGCTCTTCTACGCTGCTGGCCCGTAAGCCCGGCGAGGCCGACCTCACGCTGGAGAACAGCCCGTCCGACGGCAGCGAGCGGGCAGTGGCCAACGGCCTCGGCCTGTACGCCCCGGTCGGCAGCGGCAAGCTGACCGGCTACTGGGTCGCGCCGACCGCCGACCCGGCCGCCGCGCCCGGCTCCGACCAGGTCACCCTGGCCCGGCCGGATCGGGTGTTCCCCGGTCTGACCCGCAAGCTCACCGCCAACGGTTACGACGAGACCTACGGCCCCGCCGCGGGCACGCCGCTCTGGCGCTCCAGCATGGTGCCGGTCGGCTGGGTCACCTCCGACAATGTCTTCCACGCCGGATTCCCCGGGCAGACGACAGTGACCGCGTTCCGGGCCACCGCCACCGGCTCGACGAAGCTGACCGTGCTGGGCGCGCTCGACCGCATCCGGCCCACCGTCGAACGGCTCGGCCTGTCGTCCGGGTCCACCGGAGCGTTCGGCCTGGTCGGCTACGACGATGCCGGAGCCACCGCACCGATCGAGCCCGGCGACGCCAAGCTCGACTACGACCACGACCTGTTCGAGGTGACCGCCACCCCGAACGGCACCCTCACTGTCAAGCCGCTGGTGGCCACCGGCGCCGGGCTGATCACCGCCACGGTGCAGGGCCACTCGGCCAGCGTCGCCGTCACGGTCGGCCTCACCGACGTCTCGGCCGCCACCTTCGACGACGCGGCGAAGTGGACGGTCACCACGGCCCGGGCCAGCGCCACCATCGCGCCGACGCCGGACGGTCACACCGGGCAGGGGATCAAGCTCAGCTACGACTTCACCCAGTCGACCGCCACCCGGGCCGCGTACGCCAACCCGCCGACCCAGTTCACGATCGATGGCCAGCCCCAGGGCTTCGGGCTGTGGATCTACGGCAACGGCAAGGGGGAGTGGCCGGCCCTGGAGTTCTACGACGGCCTCGGCCAGGCGCAGATCCTGCGCAGCGACTACATCACCTGGACCGGCTGGAAGTACGTCGAGTTCAAGGTGCCCGTCGGGGTCGCGTACCCGCTGAAACTGCGGCGCTTCTACGTCGTGGAAACCAAGGCGGCCGCCCAGTACAAGGGCGAGGTCATCATCGACGACCTGGTGGCGAAGGTGCCGCCGACCGTCGTCTCCCCGGCCGTCCCCAAGGTCGTCGACCCCATCGTCGGTAGGTTCGGCGCGGTGAACTCGAAGGACTGGCGCTTCGCCGTCATGTCCGACTCCCAGTTCGTCGCCCGGTCGCCCGACAGCGACATCGTGCGCAACGCTCGGCGTACGCTGCGGGAGATCAAGGCGGCCAAGCCGGACTTCCTGATCATCGACGGCGACTTCGTCGACGAGGCCTCCCCGGCCGACATCGCCTTCGCCAAGCAGATCCTGGACGAGGAACTCGGCGGCGAGCTGCCGTACTACTACGTCCCGGGCAACCACGAGGTCATGGGCGGTCCGATCGGCAACTTCCAGGCGGTCTTCGGCGACACCCACCGGGTCTTCGACCACAACGGCACCCGGTTCGTCACCCTCGACACCTCCGCCCTGTCGATCCGCAGCTCCGGCTACGACCAGTACGCCCTGCTGCGCTCCGCCCTGGACAGCGCGGCCGCCGACCCGGCCATCGGCTCGGTCGTCCTCGTCGAGCACGTCCCGCCGCAGGACCCGACCCCGGGCAAGGGCAGCCAGCTCAACGACCGCAAGGAAGCCGGCCTGATCGAGAAGTGGCTGGCCGACTTCCAGACCACGACCGGCAAGGGCGCCGCCTTCCTCGGCGGCCACGTCGGAACGTTCCACGCGTCCCGAGTGGACGGAGTGCCCTACTTCATCAACGGCAACTCCGGCAAGAACCCCGCCACGCCGGCCGACGACGGCGGCTTCACCGGCTGGACCCTGTGGGGCGTCGACAAGGTCACCCACCCGCGCCCCTACACCGGCCTGCCGCTCGTCCCGTGCGGCCCCGGCCAGTGGCTGACCGCCCAGGTCAACCCGCACGTCGACGGGCTCTCCGTCACCGTGCCGGCGGTCACCGTCGGCGCATCCGTCGACGTGTCCGCTTCGCTCACCCAGCCGGGTGGGCGGGTCGTGCCCGTCGCGTACCCGGTGAGCTTCGCCTGGACGGGCGGGGCCGGACTCCACATCGGACCGCGACGCACCGCGGACTCCGGTGACATCGCGGCCTTCGACCCCCCGACCGGGCAGCTGACCGGCCTGCGCGCGGGCACGGCGACCCTCGCGGTCACCGTCAACGGCGTCACCCAGGAGGTCGTCGTCACCGTTTCATGACGACGACCCACGGGAGCCGGGCTTGCAGGTCAGGGCAAGCCCGGCTCCCTCTTTTGCTGTCTTTCCGCGCGCCTTTCCGCGCTTCCCGCGGCTTCACGCGTTCCTTCCGCATGCCTTCCCGCGGCTCTGCGCGTGTCTTCCGGGCTTTGCGTGCGCGCCTTCCGCGACTTTGCGCGTTCCTTCTGCCGCCGCGCGCGGGTTCCGCAGCTTGCTGCGCGGCTTCCGCGCGATCATGAACCTATGGTCGTGGCGTGTCCCCAGGGACCTGAGCGATTCCCGAGGACCCTGATCGTCGGCTACGCGGCCTGGGGGAGTCGCCCCCACATCGCGGTGAATCCGGCGGCCTCACCGGTCAGCCAGCTGTCGACATCCTCGAACGCGCCCTTCACCTCATCCAGCCGGTGCGGCACCCCACGCCGGACATCCACCAGCACCGGTACGCCGTTCGGCAGGATCTGATCCATATAGCGCCGCATGAGGTGCAGCGACGCCGTGATCGTCTCCGCCGTCGGCGGCTGCTCGTCGAAGTGCAACCGGACCGCCTCCTTGCGGCCGTCGTCATACCGCAGCCCGAAGTGCGCGCTGACCTTCACCGGCAGATCGCCGAGCATCCCCAGCGCCTCCCGGGTCGGCGTCAGCCCGAACTCACCTGGCTCGCCGAGCGTCTCCAAGTACTGCGCCGCCCCGGTCGTCAGCGCCGCATAGAGTCGCCGCCAGCGCGGCGCGACCGACTGGGCAATGTCGGCCAGGTGCAGCCCGCCGGTGCGGAACTGGATGTCGGCCTTGAGCGCCTTCAGAAACTGGCCGTGCGGATTGAACCCGCCGCCCGTCTCGCGCCGCCGGCGAAGTCCACCGACGTACGCCGCCTTCGTCGGGCCGGTCTGATCGACATAGCGGGTGAACGCGAGCAACGTGGCGTAGGGCAGCGAACGGGTGGCGGAAGGGGTGGACATGTCGGCTCCCTCGTGTCGGCGCGTGTCAGCGCAGCAGGTCAACGACCCTGTTTCGTACACACATTCTAAACGTGCCCACTGACATTCACCACTGTCCGCTACCTGGCCGTCACTCCACGCCCGCGCCGTGACCTGCGGTCCTTGTCAGCCCTTGTAACGTGGCACATTTCCGTATGTGGCATCCCTCACTTCCCTCGAACACCTGTCCTTTCCCGTCTTCCCCGACCACCGTTGATCATGGAGTTAACTGTGGTATCGACGGCGTGTCGGGGGTGCAAACTCCATGATCAACGTCGCGTCGGGCCGGCCGCGGCCCGCCTTCGCGGCCCGCTCGACGCGACACCGGATACCCCGTGTGCGTGATCATGGCGGGCCGTGTACAGTTATGGCTCGTGCGGCTGAGCCGGACACCAAGGGCCTGGTGCCTACGGTGCGGGCGAAGTCGGACCACCTGTCCGGGTGGCGGAATGGCAGACGCGCTAGCTTGAGGTGCTAGTGCCCGTATAGGGCGTGGGGGTTCAAGTCCCCCCTCGGACACCACCACCTGCGGATTCCCGTCATCGGCCGAAGCGAATCTTCGCCGGTCGCGGGATTCTTCTGCTCTGTGGTCGGTTAACTCGGCCACGTCCACCGGACGAGGGTCACCCTCCCGGTAACTCCCTCGCCGCCCTGTCCGGCTGGTGGCGACCATGAGCCGCGTGCCACCACCCGACTGCCCGCCCGGCGGGCCCATCGCCGCGCTCATCCCGGCCGCCCTGCCCCGCCCGCGCCCCGTGCCCGCGCCGGTCGGCGACCTCCCACCAGGGCCACCCGCACCATCCACCGCGGCGCCGCCCGGCTCGCCCGGAACCGGCCCGGCGATATACGCGATCGCCCGGCTCAACCGATCCGGCCAAATCAGCGCCGCCGGCGTCATGTCCGCGCTCGGCTGGGCTGCGGGCGACCTGATCACCGTCACCGTCCGCCACGGCGCCATCCTCGTGCGCCCGACCGGCCACGGGCGGCGCGCTATCGGCGCCGACAGCGCGCTCGTCCTGCCCGCCGCGGCCCGCCGGATGTGCGCCATCGGTGCCCCGTCCGCAGTGCTGCTCGCCGCGCTGCCCGACGCCGACCTGCTGATCATTCACCCGATCGCCACTCTCGCCCGGCTCCTGGCCCGCCGGCACACCCAGATCCTGGAAAGACCGTCATGACCGCACCCGCTGACCGCATCGCCGCCGCCTGGCGCATGCTCGCCGAACTCGGCGTCACCATCACCGACCTGCGCGACGACCTGCGCTCGCGCAGGCCGATCCCGACCGTCGCCGACTACCTGCCGCAAGTCGCTGCCGCGGCCGGTCCAGGCGCCCGGCGCACCTACGGCAGTTACTGGGCGCGCATGCGAACGCTGTGGGGCCACCGGTGCCTCGACGAGATCGCCGCCACCGACATCGAAGCCCTCCGGTATGAAGCCGCCGGATCCGCGCGATCACGGCGCAACAGCCGCAGCGGCCGGCACGCCGGCGAACACGTGATCGCCGCCGCCCGTGCCCTGTTCAACCGGGCCATCGCCGACGGGCTCATCGACCCTGGCGCCAGTCCGGCCCATCAGGTGGCCAAACCCCGACGGCTGCCGAACACCCGCCGCGCCCTAACCGCGGGCGAACTCGTCCAGATCAACGAGGCCGCCCGCGCCAGCGGTGACGACGTGGTCCTCGACGCACTGCTGCTGCGCCTGCACACCGAAACCGCCTGCCGCCGCGGCGGCGCCCTCGGACTACGCCTGGCCGACCTCGACGTGCGCAACGGGCAGGTGCATCTGACGGAGAAGGGCGGCACGCAACGCTGGCAGCCGATCACCACCGGCCTCGCTCAGCACCTGCTGGCCCTGGCCAAGGCTAGGGGAGCGGTGCAGCCGACCGACAGGCTGCTGCGCTATCGCGACGGCCGTCCGCTGACCAGCCGCCGCTACGACCATCTGTGGAAACGCCTGGGGGAGCAGCTGCCGTGGGTGGCGATGCTCGGCGTGTCCACGCACTGGTTGCGCCACACCACCCTGACCTGGGTCGAACGCAATGTCGGCTACGGCGTCGCCCGCGCGTATGCCGGCCACACCGACTCCACCGGCCCCGCCACGACCACCTACATCAAAGGCCAAATCCACGAAGTCGCCGCCGCGCTCGCGGCGATGACTGGACAGCCGCATCCGCTCGCCAGCGCCGCACAGCTGGCCCGACTGAACGGCGCGTGACCGGCCACGAAGTACCGCGACAGCAGACTGCCACGCGAACCGAAGAGCGTGCCACCCTCCAGGCTCAGCGGGCAGGTGGCGAGGTTAGTAGCCGAACGTTTCCTCGTCGATGCCGATGAGGTTCCACGGAGCGGTAGCGACAAGATCGTCATCGTTGGCCACGTGCACGTGTTGTGGTGACCAGGCCAGGAACTGCTCGCCGGTGGGCGGCGCCATAAGGAAAGTCTTGGCGTCCGGACCAGCCGTGGGAGCTGCGCGGATTTCGGTGGCGGTCATGCCGGGGTGCCGCATAAGAGTCTGCGGTATGGGGACCTCCGCGTCGCCGATGTTAAGCGTCCCCGGAGCAACAATGATCAGTGCTGGAGGGTTGCCATCAGTCGTTGTGACGGTGACAGGGTGCCGCATGGCGTGAACGATCTGGCCTTCCCAGATCAGGCGCGCCCGGCGTAGCCGTACACGGAGGCGGTCGTCGATCTGGCCGCCGCACAGGCCGAGCGATTGCCCGCTCAGGTGCTCGATCGCCACGACGTCCTCGACGGTCTGCACTGTGACCTCTATGTCATGTCGCACGTCGTCGGGAAATGTCGATGGCTCCAGCGTGAGGAGCTGCTCGCCGCCGACTTCGAATGCGATCACTGCGGCGTGGTGTAGTTGGAGCTGGAAGGATGTGGAGGCCAGTAGGAGCTCGTTCGTCGAGTTCAGCGCGCTCGATCTGAGCAGCTGTGCACCGGTGATCTGCTCATCTTGTCGATCGAAGGAGAAGGTGAACATGAAGCTTCCCGCGACTAGCACGTCCCACTCAATCGATGTTTCTGTCGTCGCCCGGCGCGACACGGCGGCCTCGTGCGAGGCGATCGTCATGCCTGCCTGGTCGCGGCAGTCGACGCGAACGTGATTCGCTGGGTTCTGTCTGAGGAGATCGGTGACGGTGAAGGCACTCCAGTGCTGGCCCATCGCAAGACCGTCGCGCATGTCCGGCGTCTCGCTCCCCACTGGCGCGACATAGACCTTGCCCTGATGAACCAGTTCCGACATGCCCACCACCACGTGGTCCTCCCACGCCGACGCGTCAATGTCGATCAGGCCAGTGTCGCGGAGCGAGTCGACGAGTCCCAATGTGGCGACGGTGAGCGCTGCCATATGCGAGAACACCCTGACTGCCGCGGCGTATCGCTCGGCAAGCGGGAAGGCCAGCGCCTCCCGCTTCGGTCCCTTAGCGTCTGCGTGAACGAGATCTGCGTACAGCCATGCGGCAGCGAGCTGTGTATCCGATACGAGGTTCGTGGCGTTGGTGCCATCCACGCTGGCTGTCTGCAGGGCGTACGCCTGGGTTTGGACTCCTTGGATCTCGGCAGCCGTCCAGGCCGCTCGAAGGTCGGACAACTTGCTCCGCGCTTCGGCTGCGTCTCTAGCACCGAGTGCTTGGTCGATCGCGTCGAAGACCTTGACGTAATACACCGGCTCGGACTGGACAGTCAACGGCCTGATTCTCGACACCAGCGACTCGAAGATCTCCTCGTCCTGCGGAAGACTTCGGGTCATGGTCATCCGACCGCTCAGATTAAGTAATCCCCGGAACTCGCCTCTGGCGTAGCGAATCAGTTCGTCCCAGTTCTGGACGAGCGAGTGGGCTCTCACCCGCCGCGCACGCAAAACGAACCGTCTCAGGGTCTCATCGTTCGTCATCCCCACCATGATCTGATTGTGACGCTTCGCGCTGGCGGCAGCAGTTGTCTAGCCCGCCGCCTTCTGGTGTGTCGGCCGCTGAACTGCCCGTGCCGTCATTGTCCTGCAGATTTGCCATCCAAGGTCTGCTGCAGCGAGACGGTAGGGCCGGCGAGTAGGCTAGCGAGCCCGCATGCTGATGATCATCATGTTTTGAGATGCTCGTCGTACGGCACGTGCACGTTCGGATCCAACTGGTGCACGTGTGGCTTGTCGGCGGTCAGTCCCCAATAGAGTTCGAGGATGCCGAAGGTGCCGAACTTCTCCGCCACCTCCTCGCGTGCGACCTTGGGTTGATTCGATTCAGCGGACCGGTCGGGGCGTACGGGTTCCACGTCGAGCCGGAGACCGCTATCAAGTGTTGGATGCAACCGGTCTCCCGTTTCAAAGTGCAGTCGAAGCTCTAGCCATCTGTTGCGTCGCTCAGGGTCTGCGTACTCGTGTGCCCAGTCTTCGAGCGTCAGGCCCACCCGCCATCTGAAGCGCGCGGCCTTGCCCGCAGCCAGGTAGCAAGTCAGCCCAGTGGAGCGTGTCCCCGGATAGTGCACAGGAAAGCCCTGGCTCTCTGCCCGGTCATCCACGAAATCCAGGTCATGCCGAAGAAACACGGCCGGAACGGAGCCTCGATTAATCAGGGTCCCGGTGACAATATAGTCAATTTGAAGCTCGTAGATGTCTAGGAGCCTGAACGGGCTGTGCGCCACAGTGACGTCTCCGTACGTGGCCGACCCTTGAAGTAATGGGCCATGGATGACGTCGTCAACGATGATGTCCACCCGAGGGGTTACTGCATCGAGCAACTGCCGCCGCTGTAGGTGTACCTGCTTCTCTACGAGAGAATTCGCCCGGTGTGCCTGGTCCAACGCCGACGCAGCTATCTCGTTGGCAGCCTTCGCATGGTCGGCAGCTTGTAAAGCGATCTTGTTGGCAGCGCGTGCAGCCATTGCTTGCAGGCTGGCGGCGAACAGCGCGACGGCAGCCACCGCGACGCCCAAGGCAGTTATCTCTACCTGGTGCGCAGTGAGCCAGCTGCCGATGTCACTCGCGGTAGAGGCGGCGAGCGTGTGGTCCACACTCCCACTGTAGGGCCGGTGCGCGAGACGTAGGCCGTTGATCGCTGGGTGATGTCTCATGATCTCCGACGGGCATCGTCTCGACGCCGACTATTGGGCAATTCGTCGCAAGCCAGGGTCGGCGCGAGCTTTGTGTAGTCTCGCCGCCGAAGGCCCGCTCGAACTCGCCCACCACAATCGCGCTCAACCCGCGCGCGTGCGAGTTCGTGTCCGCGCGATCCTCGCGTTGGTTGGATGTCGGCTACATAACCTGCGTGAATTGATGCCGAGACTGTGCCAGCATCAGGCCTGTGCCGTTGATTACCGCGCGCTACCAGCCGCAGCTGCTCTCGCAGGATCGGATCAAGCTGTCGAACGGCTGCTTCGTCGACCGGGACGGCTCCGCGGTGTTCTTCGCCCCGCTTGACACCGTGAGGGACCTGAGCCTGGCATCACTGCGCCGGTGCCTGGCCGCTGCAGCGGCGCAGTTTGACGTGACCTGGGCCGATGAACACGTCGTGGAGGAGCTGTACCTGACCGAAAGCGCGGTCGATCAGTTCGACGACGGCTATTCGCCCCGGTCAGCCTACAGCTTCGGCTTGATCGCCGCCGGAGAGCTCCGCCTCCACATTTCCGTTCCGACCACAATCGAAGCCGACGAGGATTTCCTGGCCACGCGCCTGGCAGTGTTCTTGGTTGGCAACCGGCTCAGCCTGGTCGGCATGGAACAGGAAGGTGTCCCCGGCTCGATCCTGCTCACCCTCGCCGTGCGCTCGGAGGCTCGCGGCCGGACGGTCGGCGACGCGTATGCGTTGGCCGAACAACTCGACCGCCTCGTTCAAGCCCTCGTCGACGGCACCACCTATCCGGCCACGTGGTGGGACTTGCTCGTGGGTGGACACGCCACCGCACTGGTGGGCCAGCCCGAATCAGCGACGCTGGAAGCCAAGAGCCGCGCCTACGATCCTGCGGTTGAAGCCGACCAGATCGAACTCGCCCAGGACGTGGCTCGCTTCGCCAACGCCGAGCACGGCGGACTGCTCTGTCTGGGCTTCCGGACGCGGCACCGCGGCATGCACGATGTCATCGAGAAGGTGACGCCGGTCAACGACCCCAGTCCTCAGCGCCTGGTGGCCCGGTACAGGTCGATCGTCGACCGCAAGATCTTCCCGCCGGTGGTCGGCGTCGAGATCGCCGCCGTGCCGCTCCCCGAGGCCGGATGTCTGATCTTGTTGCGGATACCCGCACAGCCGGAGGAACTTAAGCCCTTCCTCGTGCACGGAGCCATCGCTGCGGGCAAGGTCGAAGGAGCGTTCATCTCGATCGTGCGCCGCCGAGGCGAGGACTCGATACCGGTCACGCCGGCCGCGATCCATAGCTGGATGTCAGCGGGCCGGGCGCTCATGCGTGCCGGACACCTGCCGGACCCACGCCAACCCTCGAGCGAAACCACCTCACCAACAGCCCGGCGTACGCCGCGGCCTTAGCCATTCGACGCTGTGCCGCCGACCGCAGAACCCGCCAGGCACATCACGCTTCGTCTCTTGGGCGGCATCGCCGAGCTGTTCGACTGCGCGACCACCGTCTCCGGCTGGTAGGCCAGCCGGCTCGTCGCGATGACCCCCTGACCAACGCGGCAGCTCGACCCGCTGTCCTACAAGCCCTGCTTGCCGCGTACCTCGCACCCCAGACATGGCGGCGCTGTAGATCAACTTCCGCCCGCCACGCCAAGCCTTCGCAGTCATCGTCTCGGGCCTGCGGGCCCGTGGACGGGACATCCCGGTCGGTGCGCAAGCAGAACGCCAGCGAACGGGCCGGGCCGCGCCAAGATAGCCCTGGGACGCCGGCGGTCGTCATTGAGTGTCCGTGGCTGCGGGGTTTGTGGCGGCGGGAACGAGTCGTTCGACGGCGGCGACGATTGCGGCGCGGCGTGCGGTGAGGACGGCGTCCTCACTGTCGGCTGGTGCGAGGACGGTTGGGCGGCGGCCCAGGATGTGGCGAGTTGGCTGACGAAGACCATGATGTCTCTGGGGTCCCATGAGGAATCGAGGTCAACGGCTTCCCGAACTATCGCCGAGTGCTGATTGGCACTTCGGCTATGCGCTGCCGCAGCTACGTGGACAGCGGCCCTTCCGACCCGGCAAGCTTTATGTACGTCATCGCCGAGATGTGCTGCATCGCAACGAAGTTGTCGGCGATGACAGGGTAGCCGGGTCCGCGTGCTCAATCTCGACCGAACGCTTCCGGGTGCGACTGGCGAGGCGTGTCGGGGCCCGCATGGCCGGTCGCTTCGACAGGAGCTAACTTCGCCGCCAGGTGCCCGGGGGGGATCCCTCTGGCATCCGGCCAGGGTGTCCCATGCTCCCGTTTGCCGCGTCGGCGAACCAGCCCGCCCACCGGCTGACGAAGTCGTCGAGATCGCCTACCGCCAAGGGAGTGAACGGCCACGCTACCTGCCATTCGGCGATGCCGGTCCACAGCGCCTTGGCCGCTTCCTCGCACGGGTCAAATCCGAAGGGGTTCTGTCGCCGCCGGCGCGGGATCATGGGCGAGACCATGAACGCGGTCTCGAACCATTGATAGCGGCCGGCCTGTTGCGCGTCGCAGAACCAGAGCGAGTGCACGCGACCCTCGTACTCGGAACGGTTTGGTGGGATCCGGATACCCAGCGCCGAGTGAGCGATGACCTCGAACGCTGGCGGCGTCCACGACCCCCACGGTGCGCGGCTGGTGACCGACCACGGATCGAACTCAATCTGGGCCGAGCCCAGGCGAATACTCCACCCGCCGTTCTTTCCAAGTTGTACGGATGCGGTACCGGCGGCCTCGGTGATCTCGGTGCGAAGGGTCTCGGAGATCCGCAGGAGAGCCTTGACTGCGTCCTGGGCGAGATCTTCGCGCCGTTCGTCTTCGGATCGCGATGCCGCCTTCTGGCGGTCCAGGTCGGATCGCCGCTTCACCTGCGTTCGGTTGGCCTCGTTGAGCTTCGCGAGCCCGCCAGTCGGGGCGGGCCGCTCCAGCTTCGAGAGGCGAGCGAGGAGGTTACTCGGCGATGGCCGGGAGCCTGGGGACTTGTATAGGCACTCTTCCACAAGAGCGGCGAACAGGGCCGGCGCAGCGGCGAGGTGACCGGGATCGTCGTGGAGGTGCTGCTGGCGGAAGTCGTGCTGGTACGGACCCCGGAAGGGCGGCTCGCCGGCGAAGAGCTCGTAGGCGATCACCCCGAAGGCATACACATCCGCCGCGCTGGTGGATCGCTCCGCTTTCCACCGTTCTGGTGCTGCATAAGCGGGGGTGAGCGCGTACTTTCGGGTATCGGGCGCGGTCGCAGACTCTGCATACCGTGAGATTCCGAAGTCTGCCAGACACCATCTGCCTTCCAGTAGCAACACGTTCTCGGGCTTGACGTCGCGGTGAACGACCTTCTCCTCCATTGAGACCAACGCTTCGGCGAGATCGGTGAGGATCGGAAGCACATCAGCTAGGGCCATTGGCCCACCTTCGGCATCGAGGTGTTCACGCAGAGAGCGTTCGGCACGCGGCATGACGAGTACCCACGAGTCCGCCGTCTCGCCGCTATCGAGAATGGGAACGACATTTCGTACGTCGGTGAGATCGGCGAAGAGAAGCTCTCGCTGAGCGCCGGGCTCCTTCGGCACGAACTTCGCCACGGCGTCCTGGCCGTCGTCGGACGTTGCTACGTAGATCTGTCCGAAGCCTCCGCCCCCCAGGCGTTCTCCGATGATCCACTCGTTCTCGAGGCTGACACGCTTGACCATCGCCCACCCTGTCTCCCGTCGGAATGACCACACACGACCACAGCCGAGGGTCGACCTGCTGACTGAGGACTCCTGCGACCGTCTGTCGTGACTGGGTACCTCGCGGCCGTCCCAGCCTACGAAATTCTGCCCGACCGACACGACGAAATGGGGCCAGACACGGCGCTGCCCGCCGGAGGACAGAGGGTTGTGTGCGAGGCGGCCTCGGAACTGCGATCGATTTGGCGTGATGATGTCCTTTGGGGATTGCCGCCGCATACTCCCGATCGCCTAAGACGCTAGGTTTCAGATCCAGCGAACTAGCGCTTCTAACACCGCGAGTTCCCCGAGGGCCCGCGTACGTGAGTGCGCTTCGCGGGGATCTGCAACAGGACTCAAATCCATGGCACATCCGCTAGAGGTCTCGACGGAGCAGTCGGACGGTACTGGCCCACATAGCGGAGCCTCTTGAGGATCAATAGAAGCAGGTATTCGTGTGAGAGCAGCGCGGCTTCGAATGTGGCTGCTGAGCGAACTCGCGCGCGGAGCTGCTGGGCTGGCGTCCCACCTGGATTCGGCGTTGGGTGAATGATGTGGTTGCGGAGCCTTGTGGTCAGCGTGGGGCCGTCGACGAAGGGCGTGGAGCTCGCCGCCGTTGCCACGAGTTCGTCCAGCCGGTACGCGTCAAGACGCGGATAGTGCGACGCGTCTATCGATGTCGGGATTGTCCCGCTGTCGAGTGCCTGCCTGAGCTTCTCGGCCGCGCCCAGCGACCCGTAAGCGCTACTGCCCAGTCCGAGGTCGTGGCGAAGCATGACGTGTACAACCATCTCAAGCCCTGGCAGTAACGTCATGATGCGCTGCTCGACACGCAGATCGCGAGCATTCGCCTGAATGGCGGTGGCCATCGCTGGGATCCATACTTTGGTCCGCTGCCACTCGTCGGCGAACTCGCGGACACACGCATCAACAAGATGCCGCACGTCGTCCTCGCGAGTGAAGTTAAGCCACTCGCCGACGAACGACCGGCTCCCTGGCGTGCAGAAATCCTCGGACCACCGCTCCCACACCACCTCGCCGATTGCGTCGAACCCGACGGGTAGAGTGGGGGAGACCCACCGGCCGGCGCCAAAGGACAGGCCGAATTGGAGAGCGGCCAGCACCGGTTCGACGTCCTCCACGGAGAACAGGCAACCATCGTGCCGTTCGAGGTTCATGGAATGAGTCAGCGCAATAGTGTGGGCGCGATCGATGGACTCCAGAATGTTGGCAAGGTCGGGGCGCGCTGCGACGGTGATTCTCCAGCCGTTGGCGACCTGCGACCACGGATCGTCGGGCAAGTCGGGCAGATTTAGCCAATGAGCGGTGACCGATCGAAGCTGTGCCCCGGGACGAGACATCGATATCGGGTCGAGCCAGCCGTGATCGCCTCCGCGGTGACTACCAGCGACGCGATAGCTGCCGTGGGGACGGTTGACCTGCAGCTCAATCGCCCCGTGGCCAGGCCACTGGTCGGTGCTATGGGTGATCGTCCAATTGAGGTCCAGTTCGTGCGCGCACTCCCAGGTGATTCTCGCCGTGATGGGCTGGTTCCGGATGGTGGCTGCGCCGGCAAAGAGCTCAATGGGTTCACCAGGTTGGTTGAACGCGTAGTAAGGCACGATGGGGCTGATTGGCGAGATGCTCATGCCCAACGAAACCACGGGGAGTGATGGACCTACCTGGAGGCGCGAGCCTTAGGCGTAGATTCGACCAAACCGCTACCGCGAACCGAACGGAAGTCCTGGTGATTACCCTCAACTGTCGAACGTTCGACGACTGCCTCGCGTCTCTCGCATCAGCCACCGACGTTGCTCCAGCCGTGCTGCTCCACGCGATGCGCGATCACGAACCCGATTCGGTTCCCGCCGACCAGGATCCCTGGGAGGCGTTCCCGCGCGATGTCCTCGCCACGGTTGGCATCGACATCGCGAAGGTCGCGTTCGATGACTGCGTCTACTTCCATGGCACCCGGACCCTGGACTCCGACTCATTCCTGCGGGAAGGGATCCTTCCGCTCGGGTTGGTGATCGACCGTCTCTGGGAAGCGCTGCTCGGCCTTTGTCCGGACGTCTCCGATGCGGAATGGGCGGCACTTCGCGCCAGAACACAAACCACCGATCCCAGCCACTCGGCGGAGCTGTATCGACTCAAGACACAAAACCCGGCCCTTCACGGCCCGTACGCCTCGCTCGTCCGCGAACACGTGCTGTATCCGATCGTCGGTCAACACGATTACCTCGCCTCACCGGAGATCATCGAAGACATCGCCCGCTGCAGCGGCTTCGATCTACAGCACCGCTTCGACACTGCCGCCACGATGTGCATCGTCGCGTTCCGTTCCACACAACTGTCACCCAGCGCCGTTGATTCCGCAGTCAACTACGCGTACGCCAAGGCACGCGGCGAGAAGATCGGAATGTCTAGCGTCGACGGGTACGACTGCCGCGCCGAACCTGTCGCCGCGCACGACGTCATAAGCGTCGAACTCATCACAGAACGCTGACCCACTGCACATTCCCTTGGCTGCACCGGGCCCGAGGCGCTAGGCCAATGCGGCCGGATGAACCTGACGATTCCTCGGTGATCAAGCCGCAGCCACATCAACGTGCCTGAGAGCCACGAAGCGGCACCCGGGCCGGTGCGACTAAGTCCACTCTCGACGATTGCTTGAAGTTGTTGCAGGTCAGCCGGTAGACTGCTCGGACACGTTAAACCCCCACCGAAATGCATCGACGCCGTCCTATCGGGCGGCGTCTTGTGCTTTCCGGGGACGTCGCCGACGTCCGTTGTCGACCCGGGCCAGGCGTGGCGGCCAGCCGTCAAAGATCAGGTCGCCGTCGACCTCCAGTCGCCAGGTGTAGAACCCGCACCGCACGGCGACCTCATGGCCGGCCAGGTATTCCGGTATCAGCTCCCGGACACGGTCGCCCTGCCCGGCGGGCGGGCGAAGCTCGGGCACCTGCTCGGCGAGCAACAGCAGCAGCTGCTCCTCCCGGGCGTAGACGGTCCGTGGGCCAGCATCACCACGTTGTCGGGTGGCAGTGTGCCCGTGACGGCACCGGTAGCCGGCCCGGCCATGTGTCCAGTGCGCCTCCAGCCTGCGTCCGCAGTCCTGGCAGAAGATCAGCCCGGTCAGCAGATACACGCGCTCGGGACGCGACTGATCGGGTTTGGCGTAGACGCCCTGCGCCGCGATGAACTCTTCCTCCGACACGATCGCCGGATGGGCGCTGTCGGCCGAGACCACACAGTCTTGTAGGGCGTTCCAGCGCCGGATTTGGCTCTGGCCGAGAATGTCGTCGGCGACCGGGTCGGTGTATTCGTGATGCTGCCGGTTCCACACCTGCCGGCCGGTGTACCGGGGGTTGGCCAAGATCGCCGCGACGGTGGTCGGGCGCCAGGCGGTGCCCACGCGGTGTGGATTGCGCTCCGGGTCGACCGCCGATGGGCACGGCACACCATGTTCGTTGAGCTCGCGGGTGATCGAGCTGATGCTGTATCCAGCCAGTCGCTGGTCGAAGATCCACCGTACGACCGGGGCCGTGACTGGATCCGGTTCCAGGCGCAGCAGCTGCCGGCCCCAGCGGGCGTGGGCCGTGTTCGGATGCGGACCCGCCTCGACCAACGCGTACCCGTACGGCGGCCGCCCACCCAGATGCCGCCCCTGGGCCTCGACCTGCGCACGCATGGCCGCCTTCGCGCGAAACTGCGCCCGCTGCACCTCACGCCGCGAATGCACCCCTAGCAGCGCCAACAATGACATGTGCAGCTCATTGGCCGGTTGGACCGGCCCGTCGAGCTCCGGCAACCACAACTGCACCCTGTGAGCGGCGAACAAAGGCGCTAGTTGCTCGTACTGGCCGGCGTAGAACGCCCGCTCGAACTCGCCCACCACGATCGCATCGAACCCGCGATCAGGCTGCGCGAGTACTGCGAGGAGGAGACCGGCCTGCGGGCGAAGGTGCCACGGCGTGCGCCGGGAAACGCCGACGTCGAAGAACTCCGCCGTGATCGCGCCACGTCCGTCGATCAACTCCTGGGCGAAGTCTCGCTGCCACCGGCTCGACGACAGCCGATCCTGGAAATCCTCGGTCGAGTCGCGGCCGTAGAACGCGAACCCCAGCAGTCCGCTGGCGGTGGTTCGCTGCCGGGGTATCCGCGTACGCCGGCCCGGACCGTTCGCGCCGATCCACCAGCCCAACAGGTCAGGCTGCTCCACCTGGATGGCCGTACCAGTCATCGCACACCTCCACTGAGGGGCGAGTGGCTGCTGTGCTAATCGTCGCGCGTTGTCTTGTCGATCGCGATCCCACGGATGGTGGTCCCTTGGTCGAGCGACGTGCCTTCTGGGCAGCGGACTGGCTGAACAGGTCGGAGTTGATTCGGTGATGATCGTCGGCAGCGCCTTTGCTCGGGCCTCGTGTAGGGCCGACGTCAACCGCGCCGATGACTGTCCGGTGCCCGTAGCCCTGGACAGGTTGCCTTGTCGTAGATAATAATAGACCGACGGTCGGTTTATTATTGAGGTGTCATGGCGCGCACGGTCGACGAGTCGGCGAAGGCGTTGCGGCGCGACGAGTTTCTCGATGCGGCGCAACGGTTGCTGGAGTCCAAGGGCTACGAGCAGATGAGCGTTCAAGACGTGCTCGCTGCGGTGGGCGCATCCAAGGGCGCGTTCTACCACTACTTCGACTCGAAACAGTCACTGCTGGAGGCGGTTGTGGAGAGGCTGGCCGACCGAACTGCGGTGGTGCTTGAGCCCGTAGTCGGCCGGCAAGAGGTTGCGGCGTTGGACAAACTCGCTGGGTTCTTTGCCGCTCTGGCGGGCTGGAAGCTCCAGCGTCGGGACCTGCTGGCCGCTCTGCTGAACGCCTGGTACTCCGACGACAACGCGCTACTGCGCCAGAAACTGCGGGCCGGCATCGCCGAGCGGATCGCACCCCTTGTGGCCCGCATCATCGAGGAGGGCGTGCAACAACACGTCTTCACCGCCGCCCACCCGGAGCAGTTCGGCCGGGTGGTGGTGTCGCTCATTCAAGATCTCAACGACCGCTTGGCCGAGCTGATGCTGGCGGCACAGCGTACCGGTGTCGGCGAGTTCGCCCAGGCGGAGCATGCGGTCGTCGCCTACACGCAGGCGTTGGAGCGGATGCTTGCCGCACCCCCAGGCAGTATCACGCTTGTCGATCCGGCGAAGCTGCGGCCGTGGTTCCAGCCCTCATCGAAAGGATCGCGCCGATGACGCTCGCTCTGAAGATCATCCTTACGCTGTTCTGTGTACATGCCTTGTTCAAGTTCGCAGTCGGCTTCCTGGTCCCGTACGAGCGGCGGATCAAGCAGATCTCGTCGTACTACGAGAAGGACTCCAAGGTCATCAGCACGTATGACACGGTCATGCTGATCATGGTGGCGGCGATCGTTGTCGTGTTGTTCGTCTCCGGCGTGCAGTACTTGAGCTTCATCGCCGGGCTGATCGTGGGAATGCTGCTCATCCAGGTGTTCTACCACCGGTTCAACCAAGTACTGCCGCCTGACAAGGCGCCGACTCCACCGGCGGCGCCCAACCAGCTGAACTCCTTCGCCGTCCAGGCCAAGCCGGGCCTGGCCTGGCGCGAGATCCTTTTCATGACCGTGCTGCTGGCATGGTCGTTGTGGATGCTGATCGTGCGGGGCTTGTTCGGTTAGGTCCACCGTCTGGGCCTGGGCCGCCAGCCGGGCGTCTGTGCCGCTCGAGGGACGACACGCGCGGCGGGCGGCCATTACGCTGCGCGCATGATCGGGAGGAGGCTGCGCAGCGCTGGTGCACCGGTGTCGAAAGCTCACCAGCGGCGGCTCAAGATGGTGCCCCTGCTGCTGTGGTGACGCTGGCGTTGGCGGCCTTCGTCACCCTCGGCCGCGAGGTCGTGGGGCGGCTGTAGGTGGTGGAGTCGGACGCCGTTGGCGCACCACCTGATGGCGGGCGTGCGGGCGACGTCAATGGCGTGGCCGAGTTTCGTTTTCCGATGGCTGCGGGCGCGGCGTACCGGTTCGTGGTGCCGGTGCGCAATCCGGGGCCGCTTGCCCGTGCGGGTGACTGGATTCGGTAGCGGCGTGCACGAGTGGCCGCAGTCGCTCTGTCCGATTTTGCGGATCGAGGTGGACGTGGTCCGAGGCGTCCGGCCAGACTGTCGACACCGTCACGGCGTGGGCGGAAATCGAAGCTGTCACCGTGAATCCACATCAGAGTCTGGACTTCTATCTGACGGTTGGTTCCGATGATCCGGCCTCGGCGCCGTGCGCCCGTGATGTCTTCGATGCGATAGCTATCCGTTATACGGTGCTCGGGGTTGGGCGATTGCAGCAATTATCGCTGCGGCCGAAGGTCGCTTTCGTCGGTGGTGTCGAATGTCCCAGCGATAACGCGGCTCCTTGATCATGTGGATGTCCCGGCTGGGCCTGCCGTCGATCCTCATCGACCGCCGCGGCGCACATGCGGGGGTCTGACATGATTCAAGGCACATTCGTGAATTCGGTATGCGGCGGAGGTAGCGGTGCGGGTGACGGCACGGCAGCGGTGGCGCTACCGGTTCGACAACATCATGGCGCGGGGCACACCGGCTTTGATCGGCCTGCTCGCTGTGGCGTCATTGTTGCTGGTGTCGACGGTGAGTGTTGTCGTCATGGCGGTAGCTCCCAACGATGTGGCAGGTGGCTCTGATGCGTTCTGGCGAAGCCTGCTGCGCACGCTGGATCCCGGCACGATGGGTGGTGACCAGGGGAGCGCGCCGTTTCTGGCTCTGATGTTGCTGGTCACCGTCGGAGGGATCTTCATCGTCAGTTCTCTGGTGGGTGTGCTGTCCTCGGGGCTCGACGGCCGGCTTGCACAGCTGCGTAAAGGCAAGTCGCTGGTCGTGGAGGACGGGCACACGATCATCCTGGGCTGGTCGGAGAATCTGTTCACGGTGCTCGCCGAACTCGAGCAGGCAAGCGGTGGCCGGGAGGTTTGCGTGGTCGTGCTCGCCGACCGGGACAAGGCCGACATGGAAGATCATATTCGTCTGCGGCTGGGCCGTGCTCGCCGTCTGCGGGTGGTGTGCCGCACCGGCAACCCGGCCTCACCGCTGGATCTGGAGATCGTGCGCCCGGATACGGCCGGGGTCATCATCGTGCCGTCTCCCGAGGCGGCCGACCCGGACGTGCTGGTGATGAAGATGCTGCTGGCATTGCATCATCGAGATTGGACCGATGGTCTGCCGCCGATCGTGGCGGCGATCGCCGACTCCACCAACCTTGCCGCGGCCAAGTTAGCTGGGCCCGCGGCGACCTTCGTGGACGCCGAAGACGTGACGGCTCGGCTGATCGTGCAGTCGCGCCGGCATCCGGGACTATCGGCGGTGTGCACGGACCTGCTCGGGTTCACCGGTGAGGAGATCCACACCCGGGTCGAACCGGACCTGATTGGGCGCACCTACAGCCAGGTGCTTTCGGCATATGCGACAGCTACGGTGTTCGGCATACGAGACGCCCTCGGCATCGTCGCGGTCAACCCGCCACCAGACACTGTCCTACGAGACGGCGACGAGCTGATCGTGCTGGCCATCAGCTGGGACTCGATCCGCTGCACGACGATGCCACCACCGATCACCGCCGAGGCGCTGGCCGAACCACGCGAGACCCCCGAACCGGTCGACGCCACGCTGATTGTTGGCTGGAACGCCCACGGGCCGACGATTCTGCGGCTGCTGGACCAATACCTGCCCGCCGGCTGCTCGATCACCGTCGCCGCGACCCGTCTCGACGGCGACAGCGTCCAGGCATTGGGGGAGTGGTCGAACATCATGGTCACCACGGTCGGTTGCAACCCGGCCCGTCGACTGGACCTCGAAGCGCTGGAACCCGGCCAGTTCCAGCACGTCGTCGTGCTGGCCGACGACGAGGTCAGCGCCGAGGACGCCGACGCCCGCACGTTGACCACCCTGCTGCACCTGCGTGACCTCAAACAGCAGCACGGTCACACGTTCGCGATCGTCGGGGAGATCAGCGACGACGCCAACCGCGGCTTGGCTCAGGTGACCCGGGCCGACGACTTCGTCGTCAGCACGAAGATGATCAGCTTGCTGCTGGCGCAGCTGGCCCGAAACCACCACCTGGCCGCGATCTTCGCCGAGCTGTTCGACCCGCAAGGCTCCGACATCTATCTCAAACTGGCCGGTGACTACATCCTGCCGCATACCGCGGCGACGTTCGCCACCGTGATCGAAGCCGCGAGCCGCCGTGGACAGACTGCCATCGGTTACCGTCGCTCCGGGCAAGCCCACCGGCCACCGGAGTACGGAGTGGTGCTCAACCCCGACCCGACGGTCCTGCTGTCGCTGGCCCCCGAAGATCGTGTCGTGGTCCTGGCCGACCGATAGGATCGAACGAGATCAGCGAGGAGGCGACGGGATGATGGTCCAGACTGGTCGGCAGGTCCGGCGCCGGTGGGGCAACCGCGCCCTGATTATCGCTGCGGTAGTCGTGACGTTGGCCATCGTTGGCGGGCTAGTGGCGTTGCTGTCGTGAAAGCGAGAACGCCGGGCAACTTCGGGATCGTCACGATCTCATTGCATCGGGTGGCTCATCGCCCGTAGGCATGCGCACCGATGCGCCGCCGCTGCCCGCATATCGACTTAGAGCAGGCAACACAGAACGAGGATCGCCATGCACGCCAGTCCCGCCACCATGGCCAGAGACTAGCGGTGCAGCTCAAACCGGATCGCCGAGAACGCGTCAAGTCTTGAACGTGGTGGCAGGTCAAGGTCCGTGGGCTAAGAGCTGCTGGGCATCGCGAATGAAGTGGTTGACCTTCGCCGTCCATCGTCTGCCGGTGTCCTCTCCGGCGCTGGCGAGCCACCACAGCCGAATGACACGTTCGCGGCCGTCTGCGGCGTGCAGATGGATGGCGGGTGCCCAGAACCGGCCGCCATGCGAACTGTGTCCATGATAGAGCTCGATTCTCGAAACTTCGTCGAGCGCAACGGTGTAGGTGATGGTCAGGCTGCGGGCTGTCAGGACTCCCGGGGTGTCGGTGTAAAGGCCGATGCGCAGCGCCCGGACGGCCAGGAGCCCGAAGCCGCCCCCGGACACCGCCGCCCCAGCGCCGGCCGATACCAGACGCCACGACTCGTTGGCTATGCCTTCGGTGAGTACGGCGCTGAAGCACAGCCCGTCAACGATGCCGAGCAGCATCGCGATGAAAGTCCAGAAGTTGTGCCACCAGCTGTGAAGTCGCCGCCTGGCCGTGCCGGTCACGGCTTGCCGATCAGAAGCATCGCGGCATACAACAGCGGGGCGGCAACAACGACGAGGATGGACGACCAGCGCAGCCGGCGCACGACCTCGGCGCTTGCGTCGGCGGAAAGCTGCTCGGCGGCGGCCCGGTCGATGCACCGCATCCGCTGGGTTACCCACAATTCGTGGGTGTCGGCGTCCATGATCGTCTTGTTGGGCTGGAACGCCAATACCGGCAACGGCCGGGGCAGGCCGTCAACGTGCAGGTGAGGTCGTTGCCAGCCACTGTTGCGATCCCAGCCACGGATCTTGCCGACCGGCACGATGAACCGCTCGAAGGGGTTGACGATCACGACCTCGCCGGGACCGATCATGACCCGGGCGCTAGGCCCGTTCAGATACGCGACGGCGGCGATCAGCCCGAGACCTGGCGGCAGGATCGACAAGGCGGCTGGGTTGTTGCGGAACAGGATCAGCCCGCCGACGGCGAGGACCGGCCACACGACGAAGAACAGCCTGGTTACCGAGTCGATGCGCCACAGCGTGTGCCGGTCCTGCATGCCGCGCAGCGTACAAGATCGTCGCATCCCTCAACGGCCGTCAGCTCACCTCGTTCGAGCCGACGGTCGATGTTGTGGTTGATGGTGTGGAAGGCTTTCGCGGCGTCCTACACTGACGGTCGTGGATTCAGTGGTCGCGGTCGAGCAGGTCAGCAAGCGCTATCGCGATGTGCTCGCTGTCGATCGGGTCAGCCTGACCGTCGCTCCGGGCGAGATCTATGCGCTGCTCGGGCTCAACGGCGAGGGCAAGACCACGCTCATCCGGATGCTGCTGGGTCTGATCCGGCCGACCGGTGGCACGGTCCGCGTGTTCGGCACGCCGGTCTCGGATCGTTCGCACGGGATCTGGTCGCAGGTAGGCTATCTGGTCGAGACGCCGGCGGCTTATCCGGAGCTCACGGTCCGCGAGAATCTCGAAGCGGTACGCCGACTGCGGCGCATCGGCGACTGTGACGTGGTCGACGCTGCGATCGAGCGGCTGGGTCTGACCGAGTACGCCGATCGGCGGGCGCGGACGTTGTCATTGGGCAACGCGCAGCGGCTCGGATTGGCCAAGGCATTGCTGCATTCGCCACGGCTGCTGATCCTGGACGAGCCGGCCAACGGGCTGGATCCGGCCGGCGTGGTTGAGATCCGGCAGCTGCTGCTCGGCCTGGCGGCAGCTGGGACCACGGTGTTCCTGTCCAGCCACGTGCTGGCCGAGGTGGCCCGGTTGGCCACGCGCATCGGGATCATCCACACGGGACGGTTGCGGGAGGAGTTCGACGCGAGCGAGTTGGCGCATCGCGTACGCCGCCGGTTGTCGATCGGCGCCCGGGATCCGCTCGCCGTCGCCAGAACGCTCACCGACGCCGGGTACGCCGTCCACCTGGACGCAGACGACGTGGTGACTGAGGATCAGCGGGCGGTCGAGCATCCGGACGAAGTCGCGGTCGCCCTGGTGGCAGCGGGTTGCCCGCCGACACGGCTCGTCGTCGAGCGTGAGGATTTGGAGACGTACTTTCTGCGTACCGTTGAGGTGGACCATGCGTGACGCGGTGGCGGTAGAGGCCCGCAAAGCGCGCCGCTCGCGGCTGCCGGTGGTGACCGCCGTGGCGTTCGCGGTCGTCGCGGCCGTGGGCGCGCTGTTCATGTTCATCCTGGCCGACCCGCAGCGGGCCCGGGAGCTGGGCCTGCTGGGCGCCAAGGCGCAACTCGCCGGAGGAACGGCCGATTGGCCGGGATACTTCGCGTTGTTAGCGCAGATCTCCGCGGTCGCCGGTGTGATGATCTTCGGCGTGGTCCAGATCTGGATCTTCGGCCGTGAGTTCGCCGATCACACCGCGAAGGACCTGCTCGCGCTGCCGACACCGCGCGGCACGATCGTGGCGGCCAAGTTCGTGGTCAGTGCCGTGTGGTCGTTGGTGCTGGCGCTGGAGCTGTATACCCTGGGCTTGGTTTTCGGCGCGTTGCTCGGATTGCCGCGTTGGTCGGCGGGGACTGCGTGGCTGGCGCTGGGCCGGCTGCTGGTGACGGCGGGGATGACCTGGCTGCTGGTGTGCGTGCTGGGCTTCGCGGCGAGTGCCGGACGCGGGTACCTGGCCGCGGTCGGCGTCATGTTCGTGATCGTCTTCTGTGCGCAGATCGTGGCCGCGCTCGGCTACGGTCACCTGTTTCCCTGGTCGGTTCCGGGCATCTACAGCGGTCTGGCCGGTGCGGACAAACCATCGGTAGGGTTCGTCGGCTTCGCTCTGGTGGGGGTTGTGGGGTGTGCCGGGATCGGCGCGACGCTGTGGTGGTGGCGCGCGGCCGACCAGGCGCGATGACGACGAGTCAGCCGGCGGGCCAGCCGAGCAGCCGCGCGCCGAGGACGGCCGCTTGTAAAGTGAAGCGTTGGGTCGGCTCGCCCGGGTGATACCCGGTCAGCGACTGGATGCGGTCGAGCCGGTAGGTGACGGCCCGGACCGACAGATGCATGTGCCGGGCGGTCGCGGTGTAGTTGCCCTGGTTGTCGAAGAGGACGGTGAGCGTGTCGAGGTAGGGCTGCGGGCCGCCGCGTGCCTCCCGCAGCGGTCCGAGGACGGTGGTCACCAGGTCGGTGATGGCGTCGCGGTCGCGCAGAAGCACCGGGAAGACGAGCAGGTCGGCGGCGTTCAGCACGGGTGCGGTGAAGCCGAGCTTGGCAGCCAGGTCCAGGGCGTTGCGGGCCTCGTCGAGGGAGGCTGCCAATCCTTGGACACCGGGATGCGTACGCCCTACGCCGATCTGCCAACGGCCGGCTCCCAGCGCCTGCAGGAGCAGGTGGGCCAGTTCGGCCGGCACGCCGCGCAGCCCGCCCGCGCTGATGCAGACCAGATCCGATTGCCGCAGCGTGGTCAGCGTATTGCCGTCGCCGAATCGGCCGGCGAGGGCTGCGTCCACCCGATGGGCGATCTCCGGCGTGAGGTCGGGTGCGCGTACGACGAGAACGGTGTGAGTCGCGGCGAGCCGGATGCCGTAGCGGTGCGCCCGCTGCGCCAGTACGCCGGGGTCGGCCCGGCCGGTGAGCAGGTCGTTGACGAACGCCGCCCGGTCGATGTCGTTGCGGGCCAGTTCGGCGTGGGTGCTGCGCTCGTGACCGGCGATCGCGGCGTCGAGCGTGGTGCGTACGGTGGCCAGCAGAGCGGCGGCGTGCGCGTGGGTGTCGCGATCGTCCTGCTCGTCGGCCCAGGTGGCTGTCGCGGCCGCCAGCACCGCCGCGACGAGATCACGTAGCGTGACCCCTGAGTCGGCGGCGCGGGCGCCGAGCTGTTCGGCGACGCGAACGTCAACCGGCTCGGCGCCCGACGCCCCGGCTTTCAGGGCCTCGGCGCAGGCGGCGGCCAGCCAGTCAGACGCCGACATCACGCTGATCGAACAGGATCACTCCGGCGGCGGCGGTCGCGAGCCCGGCGATGAGCAAGGTCGCCAGTTCGGCCGGATGCCAGCCGGTGTGCAACGGATCGGTGCCGATGAAGTAGTGGAAGGGAGACAGCCAGCGTAGCCAGCTCACGCTGGCGAACATCCCGGCCATGGCGTTGGCCATGTAGGTGGCGACGCCGATCGTGCCGGTGACCGCCAGGACGGAGGCGCGTTTGCCGGTGGCTGCGCCGACCAGAAATGCGATGCCGGTGAAACACCAGACCAGCGCGATCAGGCCGACACAGGCGGCGGCGACGTTGGACAGTGAGATGTCCATGCCGATGCCGGGAACGATGACGCTGAGCAGGATCCACGGGATCGCTGCGACCAGCGTGACCGACGCGGTGGTCGCGGCCAGCCGCTGAACGGCGAACGTGTTGCGAGACACCGGATTCACCAGCAGCAGTTCCATCCCGCCGTCCTCTTCGGGCCGGGCGATCGTGCGCGCGGTCAGCGTGACGGCGCACATGAGCACCAGCAACGGCCCGATGAGACTGAACACGGTCGCCTGCAGATATCCGGCGGGGGAGAGCATGTCGGCGATGCCCAGGAAGTCGAGCATCCCCTTGGGCAGCGCGTCCTGCTTGAGCTTGGCCGCGTCCTGGAACTGGGTGTAGAACGACGTGTAGATCGCGGTGAACGCGGCGACGCCGACGGCCCAGCCGATCAGCGCCCGCCGGTCGTCGCGCCAGGTCTTACGCACGAGGGCGGGCAGCATCGCCGGCTCCTTCCGAGTGGTAGTAGAACGACAGGAAGGTCTCTTCCAGGTCCGGCTCCGCCGACAGCAGATCGACCACCTCGTGCCGGGCCGCCGCCTTGACGAGCGGGTCCAGCCGGCCGTCGACCGTGCAGCGCAGCACCGGGCCGGACACAACGACGTCGCTCACACCGGGGAGCCCGCTGAACTCGCCGGCGGTGACCGGGTCCGCGAAGTGGATCTCGACGCTGCGGATCGCGCGCTTGCCGAGCGACTCGACCCGTTCGACGGCGGCCAGCCGCCCGTCCCGGACGATCGCCACCCGGTCGGCGGTCTGCTGCACCTCGGCCAGCACGTGCGAGGACATGAAGACGGTCTGCCCGGCGGTACGCGCGTCGCGGACCATCGCCAGGAACTCCTGCTGCATCAACGGATCGAGGCCACTGGTCGGCTCGTCCAGGATCAGCAGGGCGGGCTCGTGCATGAACGCCTGCACCAGACCGACCTTCTGCTTGTTGCCCTTGGACATCGCGCGTACCGGGCGGGTCAGGTCGAGGTCGAGGCGTTCGGCGAGATCGGTGACCTTCGACCAGGCCACGCCGCCGCGGGCGTCGGCGAAGAACCGCAGCAGGTCGGCGGCCGATCGCGACCGGGGAAGGCCAGTTCGCCCGGCAGATACCCGATCTGGCGGTGCAAGGCGGCCTTGTCGGTACGCGGATCGAGGCCGAGCACGGTGGCCCGGCCGCGAGTGGGCCGCAGAAAGTCGAGGAGCAGCCGGATGGTGGTGGTCTTCCCGGCGCCGTTCGGGCCGAGGAACCCCATCACCTCCCCGGTGCGGACGTCGAGGTCCAGGCCCTCGACGCCGCGGCGGTCACCGTAGAACTTGGTGAGGTTCTCGGTGACCACGGCAATGTCGCTAGTCATACTCCACATCCTGGCGACTTTTCGGGTGTTCGCTCCAGGTCGGCGCCCGGCCGACATTCAGCGCGCCGGGTTGCCGGGGACCGGCAAAACAGCGGCGTGCCAGTGGTGTCAGTGGTTGTTGTGCAGGCGTTCGTTTTCCAGGTCGAGATGGTGCTGGATGTGGCGGCGCAAGCCGTCGCTGATGACGCCGAGCCGGGTCATGTCGGCCAGCTCGTGGGTTTGCCGTTCGAGGATGTCGCGGCGAAGCTGCCGATATTGTTCGGTAATGCTGTCGGGGTGGATGTCGCTGGCGAGCTGGGCGGTGGCGTCGACCGCCTGACGGGCACGGTCAACTACCTCTGGTTCGTACTGGCTGCCGTCGGCGATGGATCCGATGTGGTCGTGCCCGGCGCGGGTCAGGCGTTGCCAGGCGTCTTGGAGTTCTTGGTGTTTGTCGGCCTTGGGCACGGCGATGCCGGCCCAGCGGACCAGCGGCACCAGGGTGAAGCCCTGCATGACCAGTGATACCACGATGACTGCGATCGCGATGACCAGGATGAGGGTGCGTTCGGCGAACGGCTTTCCGTCGTCGGTCAGCAGCGGGATCGACAACGCGGCGGCCAGCGGCACGACGCCGCGGGCGCCGGCCCAGGAGACGACGGCGGCCGCTCGCCACGAGGGCCGGCCGGTGTCGGCCACCCGCAACGCTCGGGTAGCCGATAGCGGGAACACCCACAGCACCCGGAGCAGCAGCAGCACGACGGTGACGGCCACGGCCGGGATGACCCAGCCGCCACGTTCCTCACGGATGAGCGTGGGCAGTTGCAGTCCGATGAGGCTGAACACGACGCTTTCGAGAATGAACACGGCGGTGGCGTGCACGGCGTGTAGCTGCAGGCGTCCACTCGGAGTGGTCAGGCGAGGGCCGAGCGCGCCGAGGATGACCGCGGCGACGACGACTGCCGTGACCCCGGAGCCATGTACGTGTTCGGCCGCGACGAACGCCAGGTAGGGGGTGACGAGGAAGATGACGGTTTCGACCATCGGGTCTTCGGTGATCTTCCGTAGTCCGGCGACGAGCAGCCCGACGGCGGCTCCGACGACCGCGCCGCCGACGGCTAGCACGAGGAATTGGCCGAGCGCGGCGGTGGGGCTGAACGCGGCGGTGCCGACGGCGATGGTGACGGCGATGCGGAACAAGATGAGGCTCGTGGCGTCGTTGAAGAGGCTCTCGGCCTGCACCAGTGCGCGTAGTTTCGCCGGCAGCGCCAGGCGGCGGCCCAAGGCGCTGACGGCGACCGGGTCGGTGGAGGCCAGGATCGCACCGAGCAGTAGACCGGCCGGCCAGGACATCGAAGTGGCCGCCACGATGACGAGCGCGACCGCGCCGGCTGACGCGGCAACGAGGCCGACGGCCAGGATGCTGACCGGTTTCCACACCCGTGCCAGGTCCCGGAACGACAGTTCTTCCCCGGCGGCGTACACGAGCGGTGGCAGGACGACCAGGCCGACGATCTCCGGATTCAGATGCACGGCCGGCGCGCCCGGCAGCAGCCCGACAACGACACCGGCCACCACCAGCAGCGACGGCGCGGGCACGTCGGCCTTACGGGCGATGACTGCCACCACCGTGGCGAGTCCCACTAGGAGCAGCACGATTTCGACAGCGCCCATGACGGCATTCCTTCCAGGACAGGGTAAAACGATGCCGACCAGACTTCCCGGCGCGCCGACCGCACTATATCGGAGCCCTGTTTCGGGATTGGATCATGACTCGTAGTGGCCTGCCCGAGGCGGAACCACTCAGACCGCCGCGTTATCTAATCGTGACCATCACGGTAGGTGAGCGAGATTCGGACAGTCGGCCTTCACAAGCGGTCAAACAACCTCGGGCAGATTGTCAACATGGTTGCCGTTGGTATTGGGCCGGGGTCCATCGCAACCCGATTGTCGATGCGTCGACGGTGATGTATTGCGCAACTGTTAAGGCGGTTCCTAGGCTCCGCTGACCGCGATCACGCGGTAGGTGAGCGGCTGCGGTGCTGGCAGGCACCGCAGCCGCAGCGTTCCCACTACCAGATCTAGGGGGATCTGTGAGAACAGCAACCATGGTAACTGGGCGGTTGTGCCTGGCTGTGGCCGTGTCGGCCGGGCTGGCGCTGGCGCCCGCGGCAGCGTACGCGGGTCCGGCGGCCGGGCACGCGCCGTCGTTCTCGTCGGCCACGTTCGGCGCGGCGAAGGGCAACGGCGCGACCACGACCGTCGCCGAGCAGTACGCGGCGTCGCGGGCCGACCAGGGCCGCGGCAAGGTCTGGAAGGACGACTTCATCGCCGCCGCCGCTCGCAACGGGCAGTTCTACGACCCGGCGTTCGTGGACTATCTGCGGTTCGACCGGGCCGACGGCGAACGGGTCGACGTCGTCGTCCCCCGCAACTTCAAGATCACAGATGTGGAGCTCGGTGCGGGTGTCGTGGTCGACGAACACGGCACAGCGCATTACGAGGTGCGTGCCGCCTCCCATGGCGTGGAGGCCCTCGGCGCGACCGACGCGCTGACCTACCCGAACGGGCCGGGGTTCGACACGTTCAGCTCGTGGAGTTCCGGCAGCTACCGGCTGACGACCTCGCGCGGCAAGCTGGACGCGTTCTGGTACAAGCTCAAAGACACCGGCGAGTCCAACGGCACCTACGACTGGTGGGCGTACAAGCGTAAGGGTGTGGCGACCCCGTCGGACATCACCGGCTTCGACGACGACGTCAAGACGATGGGCCAGCGGTCCTATCCGACGTCGTCGACCCGCAACATTCTGCGCGGGTGGGTCGACTGGGCGCCCGGCATCGGCTCGTTCACCGGTGGCTGCGGCTCGACGTCGGTCAGCCTGTCGGCGTACGGCACCGGCATCAGCTACACCCCGTGCGAGACGTACCAGGTCGACTGGAACAGCAACTCGGCCGACGCCGGGGACTTCTCGGTGAACTGGACCAACTCCAACATGGGCTCCACCGACGGCGCGGTCGAGATGGCCGACGTCGTCGTGGTCAAGTCCACCCAAGGCTCGGTGCCGGTCTACAACGATTACCAGTACGTCAACTTCATGGCCGACGACCTGGTGTACGAGCCGTGGCCGCTGTGGCCGCCGACCACCGCCGGCTGCGGTTCGACCAACTCCAGCGCCACCTGCTAAATGGCCGGCACGCGCAAGCGGACGGTTTCCCGGGGCATCGGCCCCGGGAAACCGGGCCTGCTCCTCATCGTCTTGGCCGTGCTCGCCATGGCCGTCATCCTCGTGGCGGTCGGCCAGGTCCGCGACCGGCCGGTCGCCGCCCAACCGGCGTCCTCGCCGGCATCACCGGCGCTGTTGGCATCGTCGCGGCTGTGCCAAGACAAAGCGGTACGGTGCGCCACCGTCGACAGCGCCGGCACGACCATCGGGTACGCGATCGTGCCCGGCACCAGCCACCAAGGACTGGTGCTGGTCGAGGTCGGCGGGCCCGGCTCGGACGCGCTAGCCCGCGACGGCCGCGACTCCCTGGGCCTGCCCACCAGTCTCGATGGCTACGACGTGCTGCTGGTCGACGAACCCTGGACGCAGCAGACCGCCACATCGCAGTGCTCGGATGCCCGTCGTCGCTTCGCCGCGGCCGTCACCACCGGTCCGGCTACCGCGACGGGGTTGCTACCCGCCTGCCAGCTGGCAGCGTGGACCGAAGACCGCTACACGGCCGCGATCACCACGATCCTGACCCGCGAACACCGGACCTTGACCGGCATCATCGGGCACTCGTTCGGAGCCCTGCCCGCCACCGCCGCCGCCCGCGCGTTCGACACCGCGTGGCTGGTACTCAGCGCCCCGATCGCCCCTGCCACCGTGCCAGGACGGCAGGTCATCGACGAGCGCATCACTACCGTGTACGCCGCGTTCGACCGCAGCTACGCCAGCGTCTGCGCGCCCGCAGGCCTGGACTGTCACCGCACCGGCCAGGCCGTGCTGCAAGCCGCCATCACCCGCACGACCACGCTCACTGTGGCCGGCCGGACCCGCCCGCTCACCTCAGCCGACATCGGTCTGGCCGCGGTCGCGGCCGCCTACGGGATGCAATCCAATCAGCAATGGCTGTGGACCACCTTGGCCAGGATGCCGAAAGTCAGCGACGACGCAGCCGTCCAACTCGGACGCATGGCTGACCAGCTGCTCATGCGGTACGGCGACGACAGCGTGTCGATCAACCTGACCGGGTTCGTCGCCGGTATCTGCGCCAGCTACCGGTGGGGGCAACCTCTGCCGGGGCCGGCTGGTCTCCCCGAGTCGCTGCTGGCACAAACCGGCCGCGAATGCGCCCCCGTTACGGCGCCTGGCTGGCAGACGACACCGATGCCAGCCCGCACCGGTGCGGTGTGCGTGTTCACCAACACCACCGACCCCGTCACACCCACGAGCTGGGCCACCGCATGGCAGCAACTGATCCCCGCAGCCACCATCACGACCTACACCTACAACGGCCACACCCCCCTCGCGATGGCGGTGCGGCAAAGCCCCGCCACCGTCTGCCCGATCAAGGAGATGCGCCATGGATAACCCCGCCCGCCCACGCCGCCGCATCCTGGCCGGCCTCGGCCTGACCGCCGTGGTGGCCGCCACGATCGTCGGCTGGGCCATGACCCGCCACACCGCCGTCGGCGACGGCATGACCGACGAACAACACCAGGTCGCGTCCTGCCTCGACCAGTACTCCGACCTCGAGCTGCCCACGCGAGACGAACCCGAACAGCGGCTGCTGCTACGGGACGGACCCAACTGGCTTCGCATCTACGTGTCGGCCCCGAACAAGTGGATCGGCACCTGCCAAGGCGGCCCCCAGGCGCTGATGGGCAGCTTCGCCACCATCATGGACGACGGACCCGCCGACCAGGTGCGTTTCTACGGCGGGTTCGATGCGGTCGCCAAAGGCCACCTCCTGCTCGGCCACGCTCCGGCCGGGGTCACCGGCGTCGACGCCAACCTCGCCGACGGCAACACCGTCCACGGCCACGTCGACGGTGACATCTTCGTCGTCTGGGCTCCCGGCGTACGGGTGCTCAACTCGACCGTCACCGCGCACCGATCGGATGCCGCAGACGTCACCGTGCCCGCACCGACCGAGTGATGACCGGCGGCAAGGCTGGTGTCGCGCCGGACCAGCCGCTGAGCCGGGCGACAATGGGAGCGATCGCACCCGCAAAGCATGACCAGGAGACTGCTGTGTCTCACGCGGGAACACGCCGATGACGGGCGACGGGCTACGGCAAGCCGCGCAGGTATTGCGGTCACATCTGATCGGTTTCGGTGCCCCGGACCATCGTGCTCAGATGTCGATGGTGGCTAGCCTCGTCTACGCCGACCGGCTCAACGAGCCACCGATCTACCCGACCGATCCCGACGCGATCGAGGAGGTCGTCGCCCGGTACAGCGACATCCTCGGCGACCATCTCGACCTCGGTGCGGTCATTCTGAGCGCCGCCGCCGGAATGCTTGATGTCGACCCGGAGCAGCTGCTCGACCGGATCGTGGCCGAGCGGCTCGGCGGTTACGACTAATCAGAAGAACCGCAGGTACAGGTACGGCACACACACCGCGACGGTGATGACGGTGACGATCAGCCCGTATTTGGTGAACTGCCAGAACGAGATCGGCTTGCCGGAGCGTTCGGCGATGCCGAGCATGACCACGTTGGCCGACGCGCCGATGGCGGTGGCGTTCCCGCCCAGGTCCGCCCCGAGCGCCAGCGCCCACCACAAGACGTTGCCATTCGGGGTGCCGTCGGCGTGCACCAGGTCGGCCACGATCGGGCTCATCGTCGCCACATAGGGAATGTTGTCGATGATCGCCGACAGGGCCGCCGACGCCCATAGCAGCAGCATCGTCGCCCCCCACAGGCGACCGTCGACCGCGTCGGTCGCCGCCTGCGACACGGTGTCGATCACGCCGGTGTTGACCAGCGCGCCCACCATGACGAACAGCCCGGCGAAGAAGATCAGCGTGTGCCACTCGACGTCACGGGCGACCTCGTCCGGGTCCAGCCGCGATGCCGCGAGCAGGATCAACCCGCCCACGATCGCGACGATCGACGGCTCGAAATGCAGCACCGAGTGGAGGACGAACGCCGCCAGCACGAAGGCCAGCACGACCAGGCTGACGACCAGCAGCCGCCGGTCGCGGATCGCCTCCCGTTCCCGCATGGCCATCACCGAGGCGACCCGGGAGCTGTCGGCGCGTAACGCATGCCGGAACAACAAGCGGCACAATCCCAGGAACACTACCAGCAGGATCGCCACGATCGGCGCCAGGACGGACAGGAAGTCGTTGAACGTCAGCCCCGACCGGCTGGCGATGATGATGTTCGGCGGGTCGCCGATCAGCGTTGCGGTGCCGCCGATGTTGGACGCCATCACTTCGGCGATCAGAAACGGCGCCGCCGGCAGACCCAGGCGGTCGCACACGAACAAGGTCACCGGTGCCACGAGCAGCACGGTGGTGACGTTGTCCAATCCGGCCGACGCGACACCGGTGATCAGCACCAGGATCACCATGACCGGAAACGGGCGGCCGCGGGCCCGTTTGACGGCCCAGATCGCCAGATACTCGAACAGCCCGGTGCGCCGCAGCACCGCCACGATCAACATCATGCCGATCAGCAGGAAGATGACGTTCCAGTCGATGCCGGACTCGGGGGAGAAGAACGCCTCTTCGGCGTTCGTCGCGCCGATGAGCACCATGGCGATCGCGCCACCGAGGGCGGCGGCGACCCGGTGGACCCATTCGGTGGCGATCAACACGTACGCGGCGGCGAAGACCGTCACCGCCAGCCAGGCCTGAACACTCATACAGGCAGGACCCGGTCCAGCAGCGCGTGCAGCGTCACCGCACCGAGCAGCTGACCGTCCACGACCGCCACCAGCGGGCTGCGAGTCCGGGCCATCAACGCGGCTATCTCCAGGGCGGTCGCGTCCGGTGAGACGACCGGTAGCTCATGCGGCTGCGGCGGCAGCAACTCCCGCACGGTGCGGTCGCCGAGTTCCCGGACGAACACATCCGCCGCCGCCTCATCGATCATGTGCGTCAACGCGGGATCGTCCTGGCAATAGGACGGCACCGCCAGCCGCAGCACCTGCGTTCCGGGCAGCACCGCAAACGGCCGGCCAAGGTCGTCGATGACGATCAGCCCCGGCAGGTCGGCGTCGGCCAGGATCCGGGCCGCCTCGATGGCCGGCGTCGCAAGGGTCACCGTCGGATAGGGGACGGCGAGATCGGCTGCGCGCATGATGAGCCTCCCATGACTATCGGTGAATCACACGTCTGCCGACCAGACTTCCCGCCGCACCCGTCCCAGCATATGCGGCCCGACCTGGCTGGCGATCATGAGGTTCAGGCGAACGCGAAGTAGCGCAGCCACAGATACGGCACACACAACGCGATGGTCACCACCGCTACCACCAGGCCGTACTTGGTGAACTCCCAGAACGAGATCCGCTTGCCCGCTCGTTCGGCCAGCCCGAGGATGACCACGTTCGCCGACGCGCCCACGGCTGTGGCATTGCCGCCGAGGTCTGCTCCCAGCGCGAGCGACCACCACAGCACCTGCGACTGCGACCCGCCCCCGGTGGCGTCGACCAGGTCGGCCACGACCGGGCTCATGGTCGCCACGTAGGGGATGTTGTCGACGATCGCCGACAGCAGCGCCGATCCCCACAACAGCAGCATGGTCGCCAGCCACATCCGGCCGTCGACCGCGTCGGCGGCCGCCTGGGACACCGTGTCGATCACCCCGGTGGCGACCAGTGCGCCGACCATCACGAACAATCCTGCGAAGAAGATCAACGTCGGCCACTCGACGTCGCGGGCGACCTCGTCGGCGTCCAGCCGGGACGCCGCCAGCAAGATCAGCGCCCCGGAGATCGCGACCACCGACGGCTGCAGATGCAGCACCGAGTGCAACGCGAAACCAAGCGTGACCGCGGCCAGCACGACCAGGCTGATGGTCAGCAGCCGGCCATCGCGCAGCGCGTCGCGTTCCCGCAACCGCATGACCGCCTCGGCACGGTGCGAGTCGTAGACGAACGCGCGGCGAAACAGCCACCGGCACAACACCATGAACACGACCAGAAGCAGCGTCACGATCGGTGCCATGTGGATCAGGAAGTCGTTGTAGGACAGGCCCGCTCGGCTGGCGATGATGATGTTCGGCGGGTCGCCGACCAAGGTCGCGGCGCCGCCGATATTCGACGCTAGCGCCTCAGCGATCAAATACGGGGCGACCGGCACCGCCAGCCGCTGGCACACCAGGAACGTCACCGGCGCGATCAGCAGCACCGTGGTGACATTGTCCAGCACCGCCGACGCCAGCGCGGTGACCACGACCAGGATCGCCATCACCCGGAAGGGCCGGCCATGGGCGCGTTTGACCGCCCAGATCGCCACGTACTCGAACACGCCGGTCCGTTTGAGCACCGCAACGATGATCATCATCCCGAGCAGCAGGACCAGCACGTTCCAGTCGATGCCGGCGTGCTCGGAGAAGAACGCGTGCTCAGGATCGGTGGCCCCGATGATGAACATCAGCACCGCTCCGCCGAGCGCGGCCGCGATCCGATGAACCCATTCGGTCGCGATCAACACGTAGGCGGCGACGAATACGGCAACGGCGAGCCAGGCGGTGACACTCATGGCACCACCCCCGCGCGAACAGCGGCAGTGAGAAAGACAGGGCTAGCCGGAGTGCGGCGGCAGGCAGACATCGGTGGGCCCCTTCGGGTCGATCGACACGTCGCCGACCAGACTTCCCGGCACACCAAGGCCCACCTTACCCGACAAGATCGCCATGGTCGACTGCGCTTGGCGCACGGCACGCGGGCGGTTCAGAGGATCGGGCTTGCCTGTGGCTGCGATCGGCGGCGGGTAACCCTGGAACATTTCGGCAGTCCCGAGCGCGTCACAGGACTTGGGCCCGACGAGCCGTGGCAGATCGAAACTCGGGTGCCGGGTGCACACGGAGAATGCACCCCGCAGCGCGTCAGCCCATCGATGCAAGGTTGATAAGGCGAGTCACCGTTCGGCGGACAGACTGACGACCGCCGGCCGGGCGAGGAGCACCCGATTTGGTCACCGGACCAGCCTTGGGTGGCCCACAGGTCCTCGGCCAACTCGCCGAGCTCCTGCGCGGTCTGGCGTACCCGGCGTTGTCGGCGCGGCCGAGCCTGGCCGCGCACCGTAGCGGGCGACACTTGCCTGAGGCGGACGCACCCATAACCGCGGTGAAGGCGACCGCATCCCGCCGAAACGATCGGTGGTCGGCTGCGCGCGAACCGTACCCCGACCCGCTTGTGATCTGCTTCACAGTATGTCAGGAGGTTCGTTGACGTGGTGTCTTGTTCTCGAGCTACACGGATCAAGGGAGACATCGTGGGCACGAGAACTGAGGTAGTCGTGATCGGCGGCGGATACGCCGGAGTAATGGCGGCCAATCGTATGAGGCAGCGCGACGACGTGACGGTAACCGTAGTCAATCCGCGAGGGGTCTTCGTACCGAGGTTGCGGCTGCACCAGTTCGTGGGCGGGACCCACGATGCGGCCGTCGACTATCAGGAGGTACTCGCCGAGGGAGTCGACCTGGTGGTCGACAACGCGACGCGGATCGACGTGGCCGGGCGCACGGTGACTCTTGCCGACCGTGGCAGCGTCGGCTATGACTACCTGATCTACGCGGTAGGCAGCCTCAGTGGCAGCCCGCGGGTGCCGGGCGCGGCCGAATTCGCCTATCCGGTCGCGACTTGGGAGGCCGCACGGCGGCTGCGGTCGGTGCTCCTCGACACGCCTATGACGGCCATGGTGACGGTCGTCGGGGGCGGCCCGGTTGGTGTCGAGACCGCTGCAGAACTCGCCGAACAGGGTCGCAGCGTCAGGTTGGTCTGCGGCGCAGTCGTCGGCCCGTATCTGCACCCCAGCGCTCGGCGCACAGCCCGCACATACCTCACCAAACTCGGTGTCGAGGTGATCGAAGGGCCAGCTACGTCGGTCACCGCAGTGAGGTCGGGAACCGTGGAGCTCGGTGACGGCCGCACGCTGGCGAGCCAGGTGACCATTTGGGCTGCGGGTTTCGGTGTGCCCGATCTGGCCGACCGCAGCGGGTTGCGCACCGACGCCGTCGGGCGGCTGCTCACCGACGAGACACTGACCAGCATCGACAGCGACCGCATCGTTGCGGCCGGTGACGCGTCGGCGCCATCGGACCTGCCGTTCCGGATGAGTGCCTACATTGCCGGATGCCTGGGTGCCCACGCCGCCGACACGGTGCTGGCCCGGATCGCCGGCAAAAGGCCGGCGCCGATCAACTTGGCATTCCAGGCCATGTGCTTCAGCTTCGGCCGCGGTGCCGGGATTTTCCAACTCCTTCACAAGGACGACACGGCAAAGCGGCTGTACTTCACCGGGTTTCTGGGCCGCAAGCTCAAGGAGTTCTCCTGCGCCGCCAGCGTCAAGCACCTGATGACCGAGGCGCACAAGCCGGGCTCACACCATTGGCCGACCGATGGCGAACACCGGCCCGCCCTGCTACGTGCTCGCAATGAGAACGTGACGACAGCGGGCGTGTAGGGCCGGTATGCCGCCGTCGCCAGTGGCACGGTCAGCAGCGTTTGGATCGAGTACGCCGCATCTCGTGCGGCCGATGCCGGCCCATGACCACCGCCAGGAGAGCAATCATGCACACGACCGGTGAATCCGGCGCGCCCCAGCCGGGCGAGGGCGAGCACGCCACGCTCGCGGCGACAGAAGTGTTTGTCGCGCACCGCAATCTGCTGTTCACGGTCGCTTACGAGATGCTCGGATCCGCGGCAGACGCCGACGACGTCCTGCAGGAAACCTGGTTGCGCTGGGTCGGCGTCGAGGCGGCGCACGTCGAGGACCCGCGCGCCTACCTGGTTCGTATCACCACCCGGCAGGCGCTCAACCGGCTGCGTTCAGCGAAGCGCCGCCGAGAGGCGTATGTGGGCGCCTGGCTGCCGGAGCCACTGCTCACAGCGCCGGATGTGGCCGCCGATGTGGAACTTGCCGAAAGCGTGTCGATGGGGCTGATGGTCGTGCTCGAAACCTTGACCCCCACCGAACGAGCAGTATTCGTGCTGCGCGAAGCGTTCGGGTTGGGCTATGACGAGATCGCGGCCGCGGTGGAGAAATCCCCCGCCGCTGTGCATCAGATCGCCCACCGCGCACGCCGCCACGTCGAAGCCCGCCGGCCGCGCCGCGCGGTCACCGCGCGCGAGGCGAAAGCGGCTGTCGAAGCGTTCCGGCGCGCGCTGAAGACCCGGGACCTTCAGGGCCTACTCGACGTACTCGCCCCCGACGTGGTGGCGATCAGCGACGGCGGCGGCATCAAGCAGGCCACCCCACGGCCCGTCATCGGCGCGGACAAGGTGGCGCGGTTCATGGTCAGGGGTCTCGCCAGGCACGACGTTGCGATCACCGTCGAGCCGACCGCGATCAATGGCAGCCCCGCGCTGGCGATGCATGTCGATGGGCACCTCGACGGCGTCATCGCGATGCGAGTCGAGGACGGGCGCATTACCGGTCTCTACTTCGTCCGCAACCCGAACAAGCTGACCCACATCGACACCGAAACCCCACTGACCCTGCGCTGACACCGGCCCACGACCCGACCGTTAAGGGAGAAGACATGACCACGCCGGCACCGCTCGCCACTGACCCACTTGCGTCGCGATGGCCGACCATGGCCGCAGCGGTTGTCCTGCTCACGACGATCACCAGCGTGTTGCTCATCGCATTCGCCTGGCCGTCGGTACGGTCCTCGGTGCATGACGTGCCCATTGCCGTCGCCGGGCCGACCGCCGCGGTCGCCCAGGTCCGGACCGCGCTCGAGCAGCGTGTGCCGGGCGGCTTCGACATCACCGAGGTCGCCGATACCGCGAGCGCGGAAGAACTTATCCGCGATCGGCAGGTATACGGAGCCATAGATCTCAGCTCCAGCACGCCGCAGGTCATGGTCGCCTCCGCTGCCAGCACCGCGGTCGCTCAAACCCTGCAGACCATGGCGACCGGACTGCGACAAGACGCCAATGCTGGCCCGCCCGTGGAGGTCCGCGACCTCGCCGCCTTGCCCCGCCGACGACCCGCGCGGCGCCGGTCTGTCCGCCGGGGCCCTGCCGCCGGTGATGGGTGGCCTGCTCGCCGCGGTGCTGCTGACCAGGCTCGTGCGCGGCACCGGCCGCCGCGTCGCCGGGGCACTGGCCTCCGCGGTAACCGGCGGCCTAGCTGTGGCGGGGATTCTGCAGTTCTGGTTCGGCTCGCTCAGCGGCTCCTACCCCGCGAATGCCGGTGCCGTCGCGTTGAGCATCGCGGCGGTCTCCCTGACCGTCCTCGGGCTCGAATCGGTGTTCGGATACTCCGGAATCGGGACCGGTGCCGTGATCATGATGCTCATCGGCAATCCGCTCTCTGGGACGGCCACCGCCCCCGAAATGCTGCCTGGCTGGTCCGGCGCGCTCGGGCAACTGCTGCCGCCCGGGGCGGGTGGTCGGTTACTGCGATCGACCGCCTTCTTCGACGGGCGCGGCGCTACCCCCGCCGTCAGTGTCCTGGTCGTCTGGGCCGCACTTGGCGCATTGCTATGCCTGATCGGCGGCCTGCGCGCGCACAGCGCCGCCTCGAACCCCGAACGCGCACCTCGAAAGGAGCATCAGCGAGCGTAAATCCCAAATCGGACCATGACCCGGGGGAAGCCGCCAGGGAGGCCGATGAACGGCATTGTCTGGCGGCCGACGGTCATGACTGGCTGGTCGGGCCGTCCGACAGCTCAAGCCGCCCTTCTTCGAAAGGAAGTTCATGAACCTCACCCTTTGGATCGTTGCCGGCTTGCTTGCCGGCCTCGCTCTGTTCAGTGGTGCGACCAAGGTATTCCTTCCCAAGTCCAAGCTGGATGCATCAACGGATTGGACCAAGAACGCAAGCACAGGATTCATCAGAACCCTCGGATGGCTCGAAATTCTGGCCGCGGCGGGGCTCACCCTGCCCGCAGCGCTCGACATCGCACCGGTGATGGTGCCAGTGACTGCCGCCGGCTGGATTCTGCTGATGATCGGAGGGATGATCACCCACACCCGCTACGGCCAATACAAGAATGTCGCCTTGTGCCTGGCCCTGCTCGCTGCAGCGGCCTTCGTTACGTGGGGCCGCCTGGCATTCCAGCCGTTCACCAACTGAACTGCCAAACAGCAGTAGCCCAGCCGCGAACTCGGCTTTGGCGCGCCCACCGTTGATCCGGCCGGTCAGGGTTCTGGCGGGCCCTCATCTCCTCACGACGAGTCGGGGACGTAGCTTGTCCGGCGGGCGCCCTACTGGCCCGCTTGTGGGGGATGTGGCGGAATATTCACGCCGCCATGCGTGCTGCGATGAAGGTACGGCCGGAGAGGGGTAGTGATGCGCGACGGCGATTTCGCCCGCTATCTGCGCAGCCTGACCGCGTCGTGGCGAGGTCTGGCGGCGCGTAAGGCCGGGGCGTCGGTCGTGGTCGGATCGGGCTATGTCGTCGCTCGGTTTCCCGACCCGTACGTCTATCTCAACAATGCCGTGATTCTGGTGCCCGACGTCGTCGCCACGGCTGCCGACATGTTCTCCGACCACGGCCCACACGCGCTGTGGTGTCTGGAAGACGCCCCCGATGTCGCCGCGGTCATTGCCGCCCACGGGTACGCACACACCGAAACGACCCGCCCGATGCTGCGCCGCCTCGACGAACTGCCGCCGGCGGATAAGCAGGTGATCGCCAGCGCCGACCTCGACCGGTTCGCAGAACTGATCGAAGTGCCACCGGTGTTGCTGCGAGACGTGCCCGGTCTGCTTGCGTACGCCACCGCCGGCTACGAGTCCGGCTTGGTCCTGCAGTACGACGATTACGATGTGTACGTGTCGATGGTGTACACCAAGCCGGAGTTCCGCGGGCACGGGCTGGCCACGGCCGTCCTGACCGCAGCGCTGACCGACGCTCGATGCCGAGGTGCGTGTACGGCGACCTTGCAGTCCACGCCGATGGCCGACGGCATGTATCTGCGGCACGGCTTCACACCGTTAGGGCGGTGGCTGGAATGGACACGCCAGTGACCGGCGAGCGGCTGCGGATCGTAGCGGCCGGGCCGCGACGCGACGAGTATCTGCCGCTGCTGCGCCTGGCCGACGACTCACCCGACCAGATCCGCGGCTACTACCAGCATGGTGATCTGTATGTTCTCGAAGCGGCCGATGGTGTGCCGCTGGGTGTAGTTCTGGTGCTACCACGGGGTGGCGAGGTGGTGGAGCTGAAGGCGGTCGCTGTGGATACCGTGCGGCAGGGCCAGGGGATTGGCCGCCGGATGCTGGCCTCCGTCCTGTCCGACCTGCGTAGCCGCGGCATGAAGTCGGCCGTGGTCGGCACGGCCAGCTCCGGCGTGGGTGAACTGGCCTTCTATCAGAAGGCGGGGTTCCGGCTACGGGACGTCGAACGCGACTACTTCAGCCGTGCCCGCGGCTATCCGGATGATCTGCAGGACAACGGCATCTCCGTGCGCGACATGGTGTGGATGGACCAGCGCCTGGACTGACGCCCCGGCGGCGGAGTGCACCGGCCTTCGACATCTGGCCCTCACCGTCGGGACCGGTCTGGCCCAGGAACCGGGCGGTACGGTCGTCGGCGGCGCGAACGAGGCGTGCGTGCGAGGCGCTGGGCTTCTAGGTCGGCACAACCGGTGTGGGTGCTTGCGTCCGGTGACTATGCGAAACCAGCTCGGCATCAACGCCGTGACGACGAACCGGCCGGACTGAGGTCACCTCGAGAGGGTTTCTGACGGCAGTCAAGAATTGGCGGGTCTGATGCGCGGCGTCGTTGTGGGCGACGCGCTCCCTCATGGCTGCGATGGCCTGCGACGCGGTGTGGGCGTGGGCGGCTGCTGTTGCCATGGTGGCGATGGTGGTCTCCACATCGTGTGGGTTGACCTTGTATGCCTCGGGTAGCTGTGCGCTGGTCGGGTTCAGCTCGCTGAGCACGAGGCGACCGGTGTTATCGGTGCGGGCGGCCACGAATTCCTGGGCGGTCAGGTCGGTTCCGCTCGCGAGCGGGGTTGCCAGGAGGACGTCGGCTGCCAGGTAGAGGGCGACGGTTTCGCGCATGTCGACCGACCGGTACTGGTAGTGCACGACGGGCCGGCCGACGTTGCCGTGACGGCCGTTGATCCGGGCGATCGTCTGTTCGATCCGGGTGCGTAACTGGACGGCGTCGTCGGTGCGATCCGATGCGGTGAGTATCTGCGCCAGCACCGTGCGGGCGGGGTCGAGTCGGCCGGTGGCCAGTAGTGCGTCAAAGGCGTCCAGCCGCTGCAGGATGCCCTGGGCGGCGTCCAGCCGTCCCATGGACAGAAACGTCGTCGGGTTGTGGCCGAACGCCGCTCGCATTCGGGTGGCGTCGTTTCGGATAGCCGGGTCGTCGGCCAAAGTCCGAATGCCGGCATCGTCGATGCCGAGCGGAATGACGCGCGTCGGTGGCTGGTCGTGGGGTGTGCCGGCCATCGCGGCGCTCAGGTTGTCGGCGGATCGGGGGTGAGCTACCGCGATCAGATCTGTGTCCGCCAGTGCTGCGATGAGCTGGTCACGGTCGGGTAGGCGCATCAGCAGTTCCGGCGGCGGGAACGGGCTGTGCAACTGGATGCCAATGTGCAGGTCTGGGCGCAGGCTGCGCAGTGGTGTCGCGGCCAGCAGTAGGTGGTAGTCGTGCAGCCAGACCGTCGCGGACGGCGCCGCCAGCTCGGCGATGTGGTGCGCGAAGACTTCGTTGGCCTGCTGGTATGCCTCGGCCCATGGCCGCCGGAATGTGGGCCGGCCGATACCGTGGAAGGTGGGGGCGAGGCTTTGTGCGCAGTGCCCGGTGAGGAAGCCGGCGCGTGCCGGTGCGGGCAGGTGCGCGGGGTGCAGCCATGCCCGGCCGACTGCTGTCGGCCGGTGCAGGGAGCGGCCGGACGGTGCGCCGAGGAACGCCACGTTGCCGTCGGCTACCTCCGGTACGGCGCCGAAGATCCCTTCGGCGCGGTGGTGCCAGGCGACCGTGCGGTCTGGGCTGTCGGTGATCGGCAGCAGGTGGGTGGCGACGACCAGGTCGTAACGCGCGGGCTCATGGCCGGGCATGGGCACCTTCCTCGGGTCCGCAGGAATGCCCAGTGTCGAGGGGCCGTATGGCGGCGGGTTCTGCGGAAGTGTGACGGTCTCATGACAAAAGCCCGATCGGCGGTTGGAGCGGGTGACGGGCTGGGCGCGGCCCGGAAGCATGGCCCACGACAAACGCGGCGAGCGCAGGTGTGCTGGCCGACGACGGTTGGGGGAGGGCTGGTGGGCGACGCCGATCGCCACGTCGCAAAGGGGTGGTCGCAGCCGGATCAGGTGGAGCGCCCGTTCATGGCAGGGCAGTTGCATGAGGTCCGCGACGTCGCCGCGAGCTTCGCTACGCGGTGTGGCGCGACCCCTGGGCAAGTAGACGCGGTTCTGCTGGTCGCGAGTGAACTGGTGGTCAATGCCGTAAGGCACGGCGGAGGCCGCGGTGAGATGCGGCTGTGGCACGACCAGGGCAGTGTTTGGTGCCAGGTGACCGATGGCGGGCCGGGTTTTGCCGACCTTCGCTGGACGCAGAACGTCACCGAGCCGATCGGGCGGGGCGGTCGCGGATTGTGGATCGTGCGTACGGTCGCCGAAGCATTGACCATCGAGTCCGGTGAGCAGGGGACCACCGCGACCGCCCGTGTTCTGATCGGCTGACGCGGATACGGCACTTCGCTGCGACGAGCAGCGCGCCTTGTGCAGCGAATGAAGCCGGGAGCGGGCCGGGCTGCGAGACAGTCGTGAGCCGGGTTCAGCGTCTGCTGCTCAGGTTCGCGGGTCGGCTGAACGGTGTCGATCTCGACCAGATCCCATGACGGATCGATGACAGCCCGGCTGCGGGGGCCGGCTCGCCGATAGCGTGCCCCACGACCGCAACAATCATCGAACCTAGCGGGGGTGGCATCGTGTGGCAGCATCGCCAGCTCGGCATACCCCCTGCGCCAGCACCGCAGCGGCCGCCGTTCGGGCAGCTGTCGGCGCTGCTGTTGCTGGATCGGCTGGTCCGGCTGCGCCCGCAGCCGTGGAGTCTGCTGGATGTCGGCTGCGGCTCGGGGGAGCTGCTGCGGCTGGCGTTGCGGTTTTTTCCCGGCACCGCCATGGCTGGTGTGGACCCGGCTCCGTGGTTGCTGGAGCAGGCGGCGGTCAACGCCCAGCATGCTCGGCTGCTGCGTGGCATGCATTCGGCGTTGCCGTTGCCGTCGGCGAGTGCCGAGATTGTGACGTGCCGCCAGCATGACCCGGCCGAACGGTGGGTCGTCGACTTGGAGGAGGCCCGGCGTGTCCTGACTTCGGATGGCCTGCTGGGGATGGCCGGACGTGCCACTCCATCGCCGGGTGAGCTGGTGGCGTACGGGTTCGCAATCGCAGATACCCAGTTCGTGCCGGCCACCGACAGTGATCCGGGGTTCAGCGTGGTGATCGCCCGGTGGGTCGGCTATTCACCGACCAGCGTGCTGTAGTCGGCGGCGGTCAATGGCTCTGTGGACAGTGCGCCGTCACCGCGGGGGACGCCGATGGGCTGCCCGTTGCTGGTGAACACCACCGAACGGATGTCGGTTCGGGCGGTCAGCGTGCACACCAGTTGCGCGTAGGCGAGGGTTTCGTCGGCGCGGCTGCCGCCTTCGACCGGTGCGGTCAGCGCGATGCTTGCCTGGTCCCCGGCCACGGTGATGCCGGTGACGACGTCGGTTCCGGCGAGCGCGGTCGCCAGGCCGCTCGCGCGTTCGGTTTCGGTGGGACCCGCCTGCAGGGCGGCGACAGCTTCGTCGACGGTCGCGGGATTGTCGACGTGGCGGGTGACCGCGACCAGCCTGCCGTCGCGGACGAAGTACAGGGTCTGGTCGACGCTGCCGCTGGCTGCCGTGGCCGGCGCTGAGGGCTGCGCGGAGGCGAGTCCGGCGAACGGACCCGGTGGCGGTTCGACACCACGCGGGTGCGGTTCGACCGTCACACCGCATCCGGCAACGGTCAGCGTCAGCAGGGCGGTAAGAATCAGACGGCGGATCATGCGCGGTGCTCCGCGGTGAGGGACAGTTCCAGCCGGAATCGGGCCCCGCCGCCGGGCCGGTCGGTCACCAGAGCGTGGCCGCCGTGTGCGGCCGCATGTTGCGCGACCAACGCCAGGCCCAATCCGGTGCCGTCGCTGTCGGCGCGGGCATTGGCCGCCCGGCCGCGCACGAAGCGGTCGAAGATGGATTCCCGGTCCGCGGGTGGCACACCGGGTCCCTCGTCGTCGACCTCGAGCCACCCCGTGCCGTCGGCTGCTCCCAGCCGGACAGCGACTGGGCCGCCGCCGTGGCGCACGGCGTTGTCGAGCAGGTTGGCGACGATCTGCTCGAACCGCCGCCGGTCGACCGGCCAGGACGCGGGTGCGCCAGGCTCGATACCGACGATGGCGGGGTCGAAGCCTTTCCGGACGACGACTTGCCGAACGAGGTCGGCGATGTCGACCAGGACTCGGTCGGCGGGCTGGTCAGATCGGGCCAGCTCCAGCAGGTCGGTGACCAGGGTTTGGAACCGTTCGACCTCGTCGGCTACGAGCGAGGCGGCCTGGGCGGTGCGCGGGTCGAGTTGGTCGCGGCGGCGCGCCAGGACGCTGCCGGCCGCGGCGAGGGTCTGCAGAGGGGACCGCAGCTCGTGGCTGACGTCGGCGGCGAACCGCCGGTCGCGTTCCAGCCGGGCGGACAGCTGTTCGACCATGCGGTTGAACGAGGTCGTCAGCCGTTCCAGGTCGGGTTCGGTGGCCGGGTCGAGGCGGGCCGACAGGTCGCCGCCGGCGATGTCACGGGCGGCGTCGGCAACCCGATGCATTGGGCGCAGCACCCGCCGGGAGGCGTACGCGCCCAGCCCCGCTCCGGCGGCGGTTGTGGCCGCGGCGACCAGGGCAAGCACCAGCGACATGACACGCATCGTCCGGTCGGTCTCATTCATCGAATCGATCATGAAGAAGTGGCTGCCGTCCGGCAGCGGGATGCCGATGGCCATGGCCGGTCCGCCGTCAGTATGCACGCGTTGCACGGCCGGCTGGCCGGAGGCGACCAGTGCCCGCAGCTCGGCGGGCAGGGCTTCGGTGTAGCCGGCGTCGGCGGTGCGAGAGTAGGCTCGGCCGTCGCGATAGATGATGGCGTGCCGGCTGCTGCCGGTGTCCAGGGCCCGCAGCACCTGCTGCACGTCGGGGTCGTCGCCGGTCAGTCCGGCGTTGACGACGTTGGCGTCGAAGTAGGCCGCTCGCAACGCAGCCCGCTCACGTCCGGCGACCAGGGTGCTGCGGGTGATCTGGAACGAGGCGACCGCGACGGTGGCCGAGATCGCCAGCGCGCCGAGCGCGAACGCCGCGGTGACCCGCACTCGCAGACCCGGTCGAATAAACCGTCTCATCGCTGCAGCTTGTAACCCAGGCCGCGCACGGTCACCAAATGTTTCGGGGCGGACGGTTCGTCTTCGATCTTCTGCCGAAGCCGGCCGACGTGCACATCCACGAGACGTTCGTCGCCGAAGTCGTACTCCCAGACCCGCTCCAGCAGCTGCTGGCGTGACAGCACCATGCCGGGGTGCTCGGCCAGCTCGCACAGCAACCGGAACTCCGTCCGTGTCAACTCGACCGGCCGGCCGTGCAAGGTAACCTCACCTGCTAGAGGACGCACCTGCAGATCGCCGAAGACCAGCGTCGGCATCGCCTGGGTCGTGTTACGCGCTCGCCGGCGCAGCGCCCGCAACCGCGCCGTCAGCTCCTTGACAGCGACCGGTTTGACCAAATAGTCGTCGGCGCCGGCCTCCAGGGCGGCGACGATGTCGTGGGTGTCGTTGCGCGCGGACACCACCACGATCGGCACGTCGTCACCGCGCCTCAGTTCCCGGATCGCGTCGAAGCCGTCCAGCCCGGGCAGCATCAGATCGACCAGGACCGTGTCGGCCGGGGTCTTGCGCTGCTTGACCAGGCCCTCCTCTGCCGTGGGGGCGCCGTCGGCCGTGTAGCCCTCGTCTTCGAGAGCCAGCAGCAGCGACTGCCGGATCCGGTCGTCGTCTTCAATCACCAGCACCGAGGCCATGGCCGCCATCATGACCGACACCGACCCGCTCTGACCAGCGGCGAAGCGGACGTTGCGGCCCTGATCGGTGGTTTGTCATGAGACTGTCATGGTTTGGGGCGGCCTCCGCCACATCCGTTTCCCAAGGTCGAAGCTGACGTTGCATCAGCCTGGGAGGTGAATCATGGCGGCACCCCATGAGACGGCAAGCCGGATCCCCGTCGTCGAACTCGTCATCACCGAGGAACTCGACCTGTGGGGGTTGTCGCGGCTGACCCGGCTGCTCGACGACGCCCTTGCGGTGTCGCCGCTGGAGATCGTCCTCGATCTGGAGCAGTGCCCGTTCATGGACGCCGCCGCGATCGGCGTGCTGCTCGACGCCCATCGCCGCAGCCGGCTCGACGGCGGACTGCTCACGCTGCGATCGCCGTCGCCGCGGCTGCGGCGCAATCTTCGGCTGGCCCGCGCGGACCGCGTCTTGCATGTCACCCCGGCAGAACCTGCAGCGCCTGCCAACGGCTCAGCGGCAACCACGGTGAGCGCCGAACAAGGAGGAGCCGATGAGTCAGCCTGAGACATTCGATGTGGTCGCGCTGGCCAACACCATGCCAGCCGAACAAGGGCCGCCCGGATGGCGTCCCCGGCGCCGTGCCGGCAGCGTCTCGGCTGGCCTGGCGGCTGCGGTCGGCGAACGTGCCGGCGCCTGGCTGGCGCTGCACGAGCTGTTGCCGCGCGCGGCGGGCGTCGCGGGGCTGAGGTTGAAGGCGCTGGCCGCACCGCAGGACGACATCGACGAGTATTACCTGGGTCAGTGTGTCGAGACGTTGCTGCCGCTGTATCACGACTGCGGCCAGCCGCCGCAGTTTCATCCGCGTTGGCAAGACGCCTACCGCCGCGTCAATCACCGGTACGCGGTCGCCGCGGCGCGGCTGGCCGCACCCAACGCGACCGTGTGGATCCACGACTACCACCTACAACTGGTCGCCGGATACCTGCGCCGCGCCCGCCCGGACCTGCGGATCGGTTTCCAGCTGCACATACCGTTCCCGCCGGTCGAACGGTTCCTGCACATGCCGATGCGGGACAAGATGCTGCGCGGCCTGCTCGGCGCCGACCTGATCGGACTGCCCGATGCCCGATCCACCGCCAACTTCCTCGACCTGTCGGCCGAGCTGACCGGCCAGCGTCGCGGCGACCGGCTGCTGCTGGCCGACGGCCGCGTCGTCACCGCCGCCACCTTCGCCCCGGCCGCCGACACCACGACGATCAGCCGTCTCGCCGCCACCGCCGACGTCCAGCGACGCGCCCGCGACCTGCGCAACGAACTCGGCGACCCCCGAACCATCCTGTTGTCAGTCGGCGCCCTGGACCACCACGAAGGCATCGAACAACGACTCGACGCATACGCGCAGCTGATCGCCGAAGACCGCATCGACCCCCTCGACACGGTGCTGGTGCATGTCGCCGCAGCCGGCGACGAGACGGCCCACCACACCCCAGTCCAGGACCGGGTCGACCGGCAGGTCGCCCAGATCAACGGCATGTACTCCCGCCTGGGCCATCCCGTCGTGCACTACGTGCGCCACGACCTCGATCGCGCCTCCCTGGCCGCCCTGTACGTGGCCGCCGACGTGCTGCTAGCCCTGCCACTGCGGCAAGGAGCCACGCTCGCCGCCAGAGAGTTCGCCGCGTGCCGGCCGCACGACACCGGACAGATCCTGCTGTCGGAGTTCACCGGCAGCACCGCCGACCTGCCCGAAGCGACCCTCGTCAACCCGCACGACGTCCCCGCGGTCAAAGACGCCATCTGCGCCGCGATCAAGGTCTGCGACCAACCCGACGACGCGATGGCGGCCATGCGAGCCAATGTCGGCCATAGGGACGCCGCCTGGGCCACCAGCAGGTTCCTGCGCACCCTTTCCGCAGCGACCGCCTACCGCGATCCCGCGGTGCCACACCAATCCGTACCCGGCACCGCCGAGAAGGTCAGGCCATGAACGACGCCGCCGCCAACGGCCGAGCCAGCCAATTCCGCGCCGCGACGCGGCGGTTGCTCGCCCGTCTCGGAACAACCGTCCTGCCGCAGCAGCCCCACGACCCGCTCAGCAAACCCGCCGCGATCACGCGGGCCATCGCCGCCTTGCCCTACCCTGGCCCTGGTCTGCGAGTATGGCTGTTCGCTGACGCCACCCTCGTACACGGGCTGTGGCTGTGCGTGCTCGAAGACGCGCAAGCGGTGCACGTCGTCGAAGTGGGCGCGTTCGACGGCCAGACACGGGTCGTCGTCACCGTGTCGCGCCGCCATGACGCGCCCAAGCCCGCCGCGCGTGCTAGCGCCACCTCACGCGGCGGCGCTCTGCCGCATCTGCTGGGCTGCGCCAGGCCACTGCGACCTGAAGCGGACATTCGGCAAATCAGCGGCCGCACCAGGCGACGCCGGTTCACTCACTGACCCGCCGCCCCCGGCATCGGGCCGCGCACACACACGGGCCTCCGGTCAGCCCACGGCATACGACGGACCGGGATCAGCAGACGATCATTGCCGCCAGGCGCTGTGACCGGAATCAGACGCGGTCCCGGCAAACCCCGTCGAGCCGATCATGGGCCGCCCGATACCGCCGCCCCCAGCGACGGCGATGTCGATGTCTCGCGGATCCTCGCCAAGGCCCGCAGGGTGAGCAGCCGCTGCCGCCGGCAAGCTCACCGGGTCGTAGCGCCTACGGGCGGTTCAGCTCATCGCCGACAGCAACTGCCGGCAGGCCTGTTCGCAGCTGCGGCAGGCTTGGGCGCAGATACGGCAGTGCTCGTGCATGTCGGCATGCCGTTCGCATTCGTCGGCACACGACTGGCAGGCCATCGCGCATGCTTCGAGCAGGGTCCGGCTGATGTTGGCGTCGTAGCCGGTGTGCCGTGACAGCACTCGGGCGGTGGCGGAGCAGATGTCAGCGCAGTCGAGGTTGGTGCGGATGCATTTGGCCAGGTCGGCCACCATCGGTTCGCTGAGGCAGGCGTCCGCGCAGGCGGTGCACGCCTCGCTGCACGCGGTCAGTGTGTCGATCACCTCGGCGAGCTGACGCCGGTCGAAGTTGATCTCTTGTGGGTAGGTTTCCAGCATCGGCATGGTGACGGTAGTCATGACGACCTCCAGCACAACAGTTGTTCATCCTCGCTACCCGCCATCGGTGCGTCCATGCGTCGTCCGGAGTGACTTATCCGAAACCCAAACCGCAGCGGGGGAGGGCACCTGTGCGGCGGGCTATTCGGACAGGTCGGCTGGGCTCAGCCGGCGGCGGCCGACATAGAACAGGGTGGCTCCCGCGGTGAGCTGATGATGCCACGACGGGCTGATCAGCAGCTGGCCGTCGGTCTCGACAGCCAGCAGGACCGCGTCGTGACGCTGCCCGAGAATGACCTGGCAGGCCCCGAAGCTGGTCTGATCCAGCTGGTGCGGCAGCCGTATCGAGTAGGTGTTGCCGCCGTCGGAGCTCATCAGTTCGCCGTAGATGCGGGCCATGCCGGGATCTTGCAGTTCTTCGGCCAGCATCCGCGGATGGTGCCATTGCACGCAGTTCACGCCGGGGTGCACGTAGGTCAGGTGGGCGGCGCGTTCCATGTCGCGCAGTGCCACCACGACGTGCGCGGTGGCGGTCAGATGAGCGACGGTGACCAGCACGGCGAGGGCTTCGTTGTCGTCGGCGGCGTCGATGACCACTGTTGCCGCGGTATGCACGCAGGCACGGCGCAAGGTCACGTCGTCGGTGAAGTCGCCGCGTACGAACCCGACGGGCTGGCCAGGCATCGGGTTTACCGTGGTGTCCGGCGCGGCGCATAGCACGAGTTTCCGGCCGTGGGTGTCGGCGAGGACCTCGGCGACGATGCGTTCGGTGCGGCCCGGGTGGTAGCCGACGATCACGAGATGGTCTTGTTCGCGCAGGGCGACGGTGCCGTTCATGCGTCTGCCTTTCGCGTTGTCCACCGCGGTGGCGATGCGGGCGAAGATCGTGGTGAGGGTGGCGATGCCTCCGGCGATGACGTAGACGCCGACCAGATGTCCGCCGGTGGTGGTGGGGTAGAAGTCGCCGTAGCCGACGGTGGAGGCGGTGACGATGAACCACCACCAGTAGGTGCCGGGCTGTAGCAGTGCCGAGCCGGCCGGCTCGGTGGCGCTCATCATCAGCCAGCTGGTGGCGAACACGAACGCGATCAACGTCACGGGGATCGCCCACGACGATCCGGTGAGCTTGCGCAGCAGGCGCAGCAGCGCGATCGTCATCGTCTGGTTCCCCTTCGCCCATCCGGTCCCGGCAGGTGCGCACGCGAGTCTCGGCGGGTCGCGTCGCATCCGTTGTACTGACCGGTGATGACCGGATCGGCCCGGCCGTATGACAGTCCGATGACATCGTGCGGTGCCGCCGGCCAGCCGCAGAGCGAACGGAGTGGGCGCTGGATCAGCTGTGGTCTGCGCCCGGCTGGAATCGCAGCATGTGCAGTGCGCGTCCAACGGCCGCGTAGTCCGCGTCGCTGCCGTCGACGGTGTAACCCATGAACTTCGTGAGCTTGCGGGCCGCGCCCGGGTGCCGGTGGGCGTAGTCGAGCATCGCCTCGGCGCGAGCGTCGGCGTCGATGCGGTGAGCTTGGACGGCGAGGTGGTGGCTGCCGAGCTGAATCGTGGTACTGGGATGGACTAGAAGGTTGCGATACCAGTCGGAGCCGGGGCCGAATCCAGCGGCGACGGTGACGGCATTGTCGGCGCGCGAGACGACTTCGACGACAGTCTGCCGGGGTTGGCCAGTCTTACGGCCGATGTGGTTGATGAGGACGAAGCGGGACCCGAGGAACGCGCCCAGCCGCAGCCGGTAAAGCAAGATGGGAAGGCGGAATGCCCAGCGGCGAAGACCGGACGGCCGCCGCGGCCGCTGCTTGATTTCCATCAGGCAATCACTTCCGATGTGCACCTATGGTGGCGACTTTTCGGTGGACGGTGCGAGGGCGTCACGCAGAAATGCCGATGGTGTGGTCGGCCGCTGCCGGCGGGTGGCCGACCGCGAAGCGCGCTGAATCGGCGGTACGTCGCCGAGCTCCCTGGGGCGGGCGGTGAGGCGACGAGGACCGGCAGCGGCCGCACCGCACACCCTGCACGTCGAACGCGACGACGCAGACCCGGTGTCATGACAATCATGTGACGATCACCGCCCGAGGTCGATCAGGACGCTGACGCGCCGAGCTTGTCGAGGATGCCGGTCATGGTGCTGATCTCCGTCTGCTGCGCGGCCTTCATGCCGTCGGCGAGCGTTCGGACGTCGGGCCGCGCGCCGGCGGCTAGCAGGCCGTCGATCATGACGATGCCGCCGAGATGGTGGCGGATCATCAGCTGGCAGAACAACACGTCGAACGCGTGGCCGGACACCGTGCGCAGGCGCTGCATCTGCTCGGGGGTGGCCATGCCCGGCATGAGGCCGTCGGCGGCGATCATGTCCTGTTCGCCGGGCATCGGGGGCATCCATGCCATGGCGGGCTCGGTGCCGGTGGGCAACAGCCGCCACTGTTGCAGCCAGTCGCTCATGATCCCGATCTGGGCTTGCTGGGTCAGCGCGATGTCGTAGCCCATGACCTGGATATGTGGGTTGCGGCTGGTGCGGTAGGCGAGCATGGCCATCTCGACGGCTTGAGCATGATGGGTTTGCATGTCGCGGGCGAACCCGGCGTCGGCGGAGCCGTCCGACGGCGTCGCGGCGGCCGCTGCGGCGGGTTGTTCCGCGCGGAGCTGGAATCCGCCGATGAACGCCACCGCGGCCAGGGTGAGCAAGGCGAACCCGACGATGAGCCAGCGGACCATGCCGGGCCGGCCCGAAGCCGTGGCGCCGCGGTTGGGGTGAAGGATGGTCATCACATGCCTCCGTCGACGTTGCGCGGTGTGGTTCCGGTGGTGGTGATGCCGCCGGTGCAGGTGGCGCCGGCTTCGGGTGCGAGCGTGATGCGGGTGGTCGCGATGAACTGGTCGATCCGCGGGTCGGTAGCGGAGTCGAGTTTGAGCTGGTAGCCCCAGGCTTGGACGCTGATCGGCGCATCGAGGTCGGGATAGGGGCTCATCAGCATGTACTGCACGCCGGTGACCTTTGCGGCCAGGACGCTGATCTGGTCGGCGGGCAGCCCGGGCCGGTAGGTGATCCAGACCGCGCCGTGTTCCATGCTGTGCACGGCGTGCTCGTTGGCGATCGGCGCGGTGTAGACGGTGCCGGTGCAGTTCTGCCATACCGGGTTGTGGTCGCCACCGACCGGCGGCGACTGCTGGTAGGGCAGAACTCCCTGCTTATGGTTGCGGGTCAAGGTCTGCGGTGTGCTGGTGCGGTAATCGACCACGCCGGCGATGTCGGTGACCTTCTGCACGGCGGCTGGCTGCGCGGTCGTGGCCCGGGTGGCGTATGCGATCACCACGCCGATCGCGACGATGGCGACAGCCACGTACGCGGCATAGGGCAGCCAGGGTCGCCGTGCCCGGCGGCCAGACTTTGTCGATCTCTGGTTCGGTGTGGTGCGGCGCGCGCTGCGGGCGGTCTTGGCTGACACGGGGAACTCCAGCGGCTGGGAAGGCTTGCGGTAGCGGGTCGTCAGTCGAGGTTGGGGATGTCAAACCACGAGAACGGGGCCCAGGGCAGATTGCGCAGCACCACCGCGTACAGCAGAAACAGCAGCAGGTATGCGGCGATGGCTTTGCCGCCGGGCCGCCACAGCGGCAAACGCCGGCCTCCGAAGCCGGCGATGGTCCAGGCCAGCAGCGCATACAGCCCATACATCATGCCGGCCAGCGCGGCGAGGTGGTGTCGGGCGGCCTGCACGAGGTTGCCGTGGATCAGGTACCAGAACATGCGGGTGCCGCCGCAGGTCGGCCCGTTGATCCCGGTCAGGGCGTGCCATAGGCACGGCCCGGTCGGGTCGGGGATCCGGTCGGTGGGGTTATGCGCCAGGACCCACCCGGCGGCGACCGCCAGCAGCAGCCACACCGCGACCGGCGCCCATCGGGCGGGACGGGCGTCGCTTGTCGGAAAGCTCGTCACGCGGCTTTCCGATCAACGTCAGGGCCGGTCAGATCGGTGGATTGCCGCCATTGCAGCCACCACATCGGATCCGGCAGCTCACCGGCTGCGGCCGCTAGCCGCTCGGCCGTGGCGGCGAACGCCTCGCCGTCGTGGACCCCGGCGTCAGCGAGCAACTGTGACAACAGTTGCCGGCGCAGGGTCATGGCTTGACCGACGAGGTCTTTTCCGGACTCGGTCAGGGCCACCCAGACAACGCGCCGGTCGGCGTCGTCGGGCTGGCGGCGCACGAGCCCGCGGGTGACCAGGCGATCGCACATGCGGCTGGCCGTCGACGGCCGGACGCCGACCTCGTGGGCGAGGTCGGCGGTGCGCTGAGGGCCTTGCGACGCAAGCACGATCAGCGTGCGGTACTGCGTCAGCGTCACGTCGGTGTCGAGTTCGTTGAGCGACCGCACGGTGAGCGCCACCAAGGCCCGGCTCAGCGCCATCAGCCCGTCGACCATCGGCTGGCTGCCGGTGCTGGCGCGCGAACCGCGCGGCGAGTAACGTGCCACCTAGTAATAGTTGCATACTGACAACAAAAAGGCCACCGTGGTCCGGCCCTTGTCGGTCTGGACTTCACGCCAGGCTCCGGTTGGAGGCGACAAGCCAGAGCCGATTCAGCTGGACAGGCTGCCCGAGCGCCTCGGTTCGCTGACCGCCGTCGACGACATCGTGCTCGACGCGGCGGCCGGAACCGCGGTCGGCGTCCTCGGCCCCAACGTGGCGGGCAGGACAACCACCATGCGCAGGCCCACCGATCTGCAGCCGACATCGTGCCGACACCTCGACCATATAATGTTGCCATAGTGCAATGGTTGCACTATGGCATGTATCAGGTGAGGGGTTGGCCGCGTGGCGAACAGGCACAGTCGACAGCGCATAGGTGCGGTGGTCGCAGGCTGGCTGCACACTGCCGATGCCGGGCTGCAGGCGCTCGCGGTGCTGGTCGGTCTCGGCGCGGGTCTCGGCGCAGTGGTGTTCCGCTGGCTGGTCGACACCGCCACCGCCGTGTTGTCGGGGACGGCCGACTACACCGCGACCCCTGGCGCGCCCCATCCAGACATGCCGGCCCTCGGCCGCTGGTTCCTCCTGCTGACGCCGGTGGCCGCCGGGCTGCTATACGGACCGCTGATCCACCGATTCGCCAGGGAAGCACGCGGCCACGGGGTGCCTGAGGTTATGTACGCGGTCGCCGAGACAGGCGGGCGTATCCGGCCCCAGGTCGCCGCGGTGAAAGCCTTGGCGAGTGCGATCTGCATCGGAGGCGGGGGCTCGGTCGGACGCGAAGGGCCGATCGTGCAAATCGGATCAGCGCTCGGCTCGGCAGTGGGGCAGGTCGCCAGGCTGCCCGCCGCCCGCATGCGCATTCTGGTCGCGTGCGGCGCCGCCGGTGGTATCGCCGCCACCTTCAATGCACCGCTCGCCGGAGTGTTCTTCGCCCTCGAACTGATCTTGGCTGACTTCGCCGTCGAATCATTCGCCGCCGTGGTCCTGTCCGCGGTAGCCGCCTCCGTCGTTGGTCGGGCGATCCTCGGCGATCACCCGTTCCTCACCCTTCCGGCGTTCACCGTCACCCACCCTGATCAGTTCCTCGGATTCGCCGCCCTCGGCGTGGCCGCCGCCGGAGCGGGTGTGCTGTTCAGCCGGCTGCTGTACGCCATCGAAGACGTATGTGACCGCCTTTGGCGCGGACCGCAATGGCTGCGCCCGGCCGCCGGCGGTCTGCTGCTTGGCGCGCTGCTGCTCGTCTTGCCGCAGATGTACGGCGTCGGCTATCCCGTCCTCGGGTCGGCCGCTGCGGGCGCTTACACGGTGACGTTCCTGCTGGTGCTGCTGCTCGCCAAAATCCTGGCCACCAGCCTGACTATCGGCATCGGCGGCTCTGGCGGCGTGTTCGCGCCGTCACTGTTCATCGGAGCGATGCTCGGCGCTGCCACTGGGCAGATACTGCACATCGCCGACCCCGCGTTGGCACCCGCACCGGGCGCCTATGCGCTGGTCGGCATGGGGGCGGTATTCGCCGGCGCCGCCCGCACGCCGATCACCGCGGTGCTGATCATGTTCGAGCTCACCGGGCAGTATCGGATCATCCTGCCCCTGATGTTGGCCATCGCCGTGGCGGCTGGCCTGTCCCGGCTGCTGTCGCCCGACACGATCTACACCCGAAAGCTGACGCGGCGCGGTGTCGATCTGCTGTCACCGACCCGGCGACTGCGCCAGACCAGCATCGCGGTCGCGGCCGGGCCGCTTCCCGAACCGATCCCGCCGGAGGCGAACGTCGCCGCCGTCGCCGCCAGATTCGCTGCTGGCACCGCAGACACGCTGCCGGTCCGCGACGGCGCTGGCCACATCGTCGGTGTCATCACCGCCGAGGATGTCGAACAAGTTTTGGCCGCCGCTGATGTCACGGCGGCCCAGCTCGCCCGCCCGGTACCCAGTTTGGCCGCCGACGCCGACCTCGAATCGGCGATGACCCAGCTCGCCCGCCACCACGTCGGCGGCCTGCCTGTCGTCACCGCGGACCGGCCGCCGATCACCTGGGTCACTCACCACGACCTGCTGCGCGCCGCGGCGGCCATCGGACGGCCGGCGCCACACCGCCGCCCAGCCGCGGCTACGCCCGCCGAGGCGTGAGATCCGACCACGGCGAGGCGAGCGGGGCGCGTTGTGCCAAGTGATGAACGCAGCGGTGTGGCGATCCTCGACCGGGCGAATCGGTTGCTGACCGGGTACCTGGACGTCGGCATGGCAACGATCACGGTAGCGACCGGGCAACTCAGCAAGCCTTCCCTCTGCCACATGCGTCACGTCGCCAAACATGAGGGCATCTGGGCCGGCCGGCGCGTCGATGCGGTCTGCTCCCGGAGATCTCGCCACTATGCGGGCGGCGGCGACTGCAAACGCAGCATGTGCAGCGCCGCACCCACGGCCCGATAATCCACGTCGGTTCCATCGACGGCGAAACCCATCAGCCGCGTCAACCGCCGGGCAGCGGCCGGATGCTGTCGCGCGTACGTGGTCATCGCCTGCGACCGTGCCTCGGCGTCAACCCGCTCGGCCCGCACAGCCATCGCCCGCCGGCCGATACGCACCGTCGTGTCGGGATGGCACTCCAGGTCCTGAAACCAGTCGGACGCGACGCCGAATCCCGCCGCCACAATCACCACATCGACGGATCGGGCCACAATCTCGACCGTCGAGCGGCGAACCCTGCCGGTCTCCCGGCAGACGTGGTCCAACACCACGAACCCCCGGCCGGATAGACCAGCGGCGCGAAGGCGGGTGAGCATCGCGGGCAGGCCAAACGCCCCCCGGCCCTCAGACAGGCGAAGGTTCGGCTCGGTGAAACCCATAATGTCACGTGCCTTCATTCAGCAATAGATTGTGGACGGCCGCTGCCGGCGCTCAGATGCTGACCGCGTAGAGCGCGCCGACACCAAGTCGTCGCACACTCCGTGGAGCTCGTGCAGGGGCGACGACCCCGCAGCGGCCGCCGACATACGGTCCGCTGAGAACACGACGACCCGAACCCGGCCGTGTGACGATCCGATGACGAAACGCAGCTCAAGGACCAGGACCAGCGGCCCGAAACCACACGTGGTAGGCAATATCAGGCGTCGCGAACCGGCCTACGAGCCGCGGCAGACGTGACGTCGGCGCGGCACACTCTGGCGTGGCCGGTCGCGCGATAGTGGCACGGTTGGTCGACCCGTTCGGGCGGCCGGCCAGGATGGGCCAAGGCGGCCGGAGTGATCCGAAGACGGTCTGCGAGACAACCGGACCTGTGGACCGGGGCTGGATGCCGGTCGAGGGCTCCATCATCTCTGAAGGCCGTCTAGCCCGCGGCAGGGTACGTTGTGCGGCAAAGCTGGCCGTGGCGCGGTCGTCCATCATCAAGGAGAGTCACCGCATGCGCGACGAGGTGTTCACCGACCTGTTGAACCGACAATGGGCCCAAGGCCGGATGGCCTGTGTCGGACTGGATCCCGACATGTCCGTGGTGCGAGCGTCGGTGCCCGAGTCCGACACCGAGCAGGCTCTGTACGCGTACGCGTGTGCGATCGTCGATGCGACCGCTGATGTGGTGTGCGCGTACAAGCCGAACATCGCCTTCTACGAACGATGGGGCGTACCAGGCCTGGCGGCGCTCCAGCGCATCATCACCCACATCAACACCGTCGCGCCGCACACAGCGGTGATCGTTGACGCCAAGCGTGGCGACATCGCCTCCACCAACGAGGCCTACCGAGACGCGCTGTTCGGCTACCTCGGCGCCGATGCCGTCACGGTCCAGCCTTACCTTGGTGTCGATGCCCTGCGACCGTTCCTGGACACCCGCACCAAGGGCGTCATCGTCCTGTGCCGCACCTCCAACCCGGGCTCGGGTGAGCTGCAGAACCTCGTCTCATCTGGCGAGGCCCTCTATCAGCGGGTCGCCCGGCTCGCCGAGCACGACTGGAACACCCACGGCAATGTCGGAGTACTCGTCGGGGGCACCTACCCGGAGCAGATCGCCGACGTCCGCGCGATCGCACCTACGCTGCCGATCCTGGTGGCCGGTATAGGCCGTCAAGGCGGCAACGTGCACGCTGCCGTTCGCGCGGGATCCACCACAGCGGGCGGCATGATCATCAGCTCGTCTCGGGCGATCATCGAAGCCGAAACCGGCCCCTCCTTCGCCGAGGCGGCCCGCGAGGCCACGCGGCAGCTGCATGCCGACATCGTCGACGCTCACCTTGCCGCCTCGGCCTGACAGCACGTCGCCACGCCGAGCCCAGATCCGGCGCGGTCATCTGCTCCGGCCGCCGCGGGTGGCGAGACGGTTCAGCATTCCCAGCGGCAGCATGCGATCGATCGCTTCAGCACACGCGACGCACACCGTCGATTCCGCGCCTCGCCGCAGCACTACCGCCCGTTGCGCCAGACGCCGTCGGGCACTGCGGTAGACCCGGAAACAGGCCGCGCACCGGGCTTGGGTTATCGGCGTCGCCGGACCAACCTCGCATGCTCCGGCGACACCGGGTCGTAGATCAGATGGACGTCCGCGTGCGGAACCTGCCAGGCGGGCACCTCATCGATGAAACGAACGGTGCGTCCTTGCAGACAACGAAACTCCACCTGTAACCGGGTCCACAGTTCGCCGCGATGCCACACCCGTTCAGAATCGACGATCGTTCCCACCGCCGGAGCCCAACCGATAGTGTCTGTCCGCCGTCGTCGCGACCACGCCACGACACCGCCTGCGACCGTCGCCGCCAACGGCAGCAGACACAGGATGGCAGGCAAATAGTCAGCCAACGTGCGCATGTCGCTCCTTCAACCCGATGCCGCTACTCGTCGCGGGGTTGCCGCAGCGACAGCTGGGCGAACTGCGGGCGCAACGGGTCGTACAGCACCCACACCTCGTCGCCGCTCGGCGCTTGCGCCGCCGGCACCTCCGCGACCAGGTACGCCCAATGCCCGCGCCAGGTCCGGAACCGCACCGTCAGCCGGCAATACTGCAGAGTCTCACGCGAAACGGCGCACCGATCGACGATCGCGGCCTGCGCCGGTTTCCAGCCGCGCACGTCGCCTGGCCGGCGACGCCGCCCGTCGTACCACGCGGCAGCCACCAGAACGGCGGTCACGACGACCAGTAGCAGCCAGGCGCGTAAGTGGACGTCGAAGTCATCCACGTGCTCGCCTCCACCTCCTGGCGTCCGGTTGCTGGGCCCTGTCGCCGGCGCCGGATGACTCGATCGCGGCCGACGCGGGCGAGGGCAAGGTCGCCCGCCCTGGCCCGCCCTGATGCGGGCTGGATGCGTCGCTGACGGCGTCCTCGCCCAGACTCTGCGCGCGAGCTTTCGCGATCCGCGCGCGGACCTATGACGAACCGATGACAAACGCTGCCCCAGCGGATGGGGCGGCTACCGACGGGGCTTCCCGAAGTCCCGCCCGGTCCGGGACCAACGGCCCTGGCCGGCATGGCCGGGGACGGCCAACGTGAAATCATGACCAACGCCAAGCAACACGTGGTTGTGGGCGTGGACGGGTCGCCGTCATCCGTACAGGCCCTGCGCTGGGCAGCCGATTACGCGGCGGCCACCGGAGCCGACCTCGTTGCCGTCACCGCCTGGCAGGTGCCATCAGGTATGGGATCTGGTGCGGCGGTCCTGCCAGGAGAAGACTTCGAAAACGCCGCCTGGGAGGTTGTGGACAAGGCGTTGGCGACGGCAGCCGTCGCGCCCACGACGCGGATCGTGGAGCGAGGCGATCCCGCCACAGTGCTGCTCGACCACGCCAAAGACGCCGACTTGCTCGTTGTCGGCAGCCGCGGCCATGGTGAAGTCTCCGAGGTGCTGCTGGGCTCGGTGAGTCACCGGTGCGTACACCACGCGACATGCCCCGTCGTCGTGGTCCGCGCACCGCAGTCACAGCACGGCAATTAGGTCGTCGACGAATGCGGCAGCCGCACGACCGGTCGACAATCTAACCTTGTCAAGACTCGTTACGACAACTTAGCATTGTCATCATGGACAACGCGGCGCGGCCGGCCATGGCACTGATTGACGCGGTTCGTGAACGCGCGGCCAGTGACGACCCGCTCGTCTTGCTCGCCACAGCGGTAACTGTTGCTGCCGAGACCCACGACGCAACCGACGCGCTCGTGGAACATTTCGTCGCCGCCGCGCGCGTGGCAGGGCTGTCCTGGACGGCGATCGGTGATCGGCTCGGCGTTTCGAAGCAGGCCGCAAGGCAGCGTTACGCCGACCGGCTGGGCCAGGCCGACATTCCCGTCGACGCCGAAGGCGTCGCCATCTCGCCGAGGCTAGCCGCTTGCCTGCAAGCAGCCCAGGATGCCGCCGACACCGACGACAGCGTGCCCGGCACCCATCATCTGCTCCTCGGTCTGCTGCACACCGGGTACGCCGCCGCCGTCCTAGACCAACTCGGCGTCACCCGCGACGGCATCCGGGCGACGGCCGCCCGGCTGTTCGCGCAAATCAGCACAACCGACGGCACACGCGTGCTGGGCGACGGCGAAGCCGAATCGGCGGTCGCGCAAGCCCGACGCTTCACCGCCGGCCGTGGCCAAAGCCGAGTCGACACCCAGCAACTGCTGCTGGTCATCGCCACCGATCCCGGCAGCGCCGCCCGCCGCGTACTCAACGACCTCGGCGTACACCCGGACCGGATCAAGAAAGAACTGGCCGACATGATCCCACCCCCGATCCGGGGCCGCGGCAAACGGGTGCGCGGCCGCGTCTGCGCCTTCTGCGGCTGCACCAATCCCGATCGTCCCATGGTCGCCGGACCCAGCGTATGGATCTGCTCCGCCTGCGTGCACCTGAGCCTAGAGATCCTCAGCACCGGAGACCGCGCCCTACGGAGCACGCGACCGGCATGAACACACCCGGCCGCGAACAGCCGCATGTGCCTTCCTCGAGCCCCGCCTCGGTCCCGGCCGCGACGACCTTCCAACGAGCCGGCAACTGCTCCGCGACAGCCCTCTAAGCAGTCACGGCCTGGTTATGCGCGAGTGCGAACGGCTAGCCGTCGCCGTCCGCCGGCGATCGCTGTCTGCGCCGGCTTCCAGCCGCGCACGTCGCCGGGCCGGCGGCGCCGCCCGTCGTGCCGCGCGGCAGCTACCAGAACGGCGGTCACCACGACCAGCAGCAGCCAGGCGCGTAGATGGACGCCGAAGTCATCCACCTGTTCGCCTCCAGCTCTGCGGCCGGCTGCTTGCGCCCTAACGCCGGCGCCGGATGACTCGAGTGCGGCCGACGCCGGCGAAGGGCTTGGGGCGCTGCCCTGGCCCGCCCCGATGCTGGCCGGATGCGTCGCTGGCGGCGTCCCAGGACTGACTCTGTGCGCGGGCTTTCGCGATCCTTGTGCGGGCCCATGACAACCCGATGACAATCGCCGACGGCGGCCTGTGGAGACACCTCCCGCAGGCGGCTTCCGAAGGTTTCGATCTGCAGGAACCAACGGCCCTGGCTGGCAAAGCCGCCACGGACAAGGCGTTGTGGCGTGGACGGCAGCCCTTGTCCACGCATGCCTCGCGATGGGCCGCCGTCTAGGCTCGAGCCACTGGATCCGGCCTCGTCGCCGTCACCGCATGGCGGGTGCGGTCAAGCATGGGATCGGGTGCGGTAGTCCTGCCGGGAGAAGATTCGAAGTCGCAGCCCGCGAGGTTTCGGATCAGGCGGTGGCGACTGCGGCCGTCAGGTCCACCGCCCACGTGGTGGAGCGAGGTGACCCCGCGACCGTGCTGCTCGACCACGCCAAAGGCGACGACCTGCTCGTAGTGGGCAACCGCGGCCACGGTGAACCCTCCGAGGCGCTGCGGGGTTCGGTCAGTCACGGTTGCCTGCACTACGGGACCTGCCCGGTCGTCGTGGTCCGCGCACGTAGTCACAGTGCAAACCCACCTCCTCTACCAACGCCAGGCCAGTTTGAGCCTCGCCGTGTCGAACGCGACATGCTCGAGCCGTCGACCGGTAGTAAGGAGGAACCGCCGCCAGCCTACGCATAGCCCAGCCGGCTTCATTCTGGGCTCGACCACCGGTTGGATACGAGTTCGGCTGCGCGCTGTTTCACGGATGGCGCCGCTTAGCTCGCGGCGGGTCCGCTTACATTGAAGATCGATTCTCCGGAGCCGAACCGGACCACAACCATCTCCGCGGGCTGGACAGACGGGTTGCTCTCCCGATGCACCGTCGCGCGCGGGACCAGGACGAAGTCGCCTGGCTCGGCGTGCACCGTATCCGTGCCGGCGGGACCGAACTCGATGTGCAGCGCACCGCTGAGAACATAGATGATCGAGTCGTATTCGCCGTGATGGTGCCAGCCCGACACCATGCCGGGCTCGGTGCGAGCGAGGCCAGACCACGTCTGCGCGCTGGTGAATGCCGCCTCGCGGACCATCCCGGCGGTCGGCGGTCCCGGCTGACGGTCCCCAGGCCTCATGAGCAGGACTGAGTTCGGGTGCTGTCCCACGTGCCGATGGTACGTCGGGCAAAAGGCAAATGATCCTGAAACGGCGATCGCCGCGACACAGCCGGTCAACCCGTGAGGTCGGCGGCGGCTCGCCACGATGCAATTGGAGTAACGGATCCACGTGGGCGCAGTCATCGGCGAACGTACCGTGACCCTATGATCACTTATGTCGACCGCTCGCTCGTGCGGGCGGGACGCCTGGCCGAGCTGCGCGCGGCGATCACGGAGCTCGCGGTCTTCATCGAGGCGAACGAGCCAATGATCCTGGCCTACAACGTGTATTTCGATCCCGACGGCAGCGCCATGACGGTGGTGCATCTGCATGCCGACGCCGCCTCGCTTGCCTTTCACCTGCAGATCGCCGGGCCGCGGTTTCCCGCGTTCGCCGCATACGTGCAGATGCAGTCGATCGACATTTACGGCGAGCCCGGCGATGACGTGGTGGCGCAATTGCGGGCGAAGGCTCAAGCGCTCGGCTCCGGAATCGTGCGCGTGCACAACCACCACGCCGGATTCAACCGCGTCGGACAGAAATAGGGGCTTGCCAGAACACTGAACACCTGATTAGCATATTGAACATGCGTTCAGCCGGTGGGCCTGCGCGGGGCGACCTGACAGCACGTGCCCACATCCGTGATCACGCGCTCGCGCTGTTCGCCGAGCGCGGCCCGGACGCGGTGTCGATGCGCGACATAGCCGCAGCGGCCGGAGTCTCACCCGCGCTCGTAGTGCACCATTACGGCTCCAAACTGGGCTTGCGCCACGCTGTCGACGAACACGTCGTGGCAGTCTTCGACGACATGTTCGCCGCGGGCACAACCGATCCGGGCATGCTGGACCTGTCCGACGCCCCCGCCGCGGCGACATCGTTCGCAGAGCTGATGCTGGCGCACCTGCCGCCCGGGTCGCCGATACCGGCGTACCTGCGGCGGCTGCTGCTATCCGGCGACGAGGCGGGCCGTCAGCTGTTCAAGCATTGGTTCGCAGCCAGCGTGGCGATGATGGAGCAGCTCACCGCGGCGGGCGTGACCAAACCCAGCGACGACGTCGCGGTCCGGGCAGCGTTTCTCATGGTCAACGATCTGGCGATGGTCCTGCTCCACGACCATCTCGCCGACGTCCTCGGCGTCGACCCGCTATCGCCGGCAGGGATCCGCCGCTGGTCGGCCGACGTCGTCGCCGCCTACGCGCAAGGCGTCTTCGCCCTGCCACCCGGTTCCACACACTCGACGTAGAAGGCGTCCTCATACTTCCCGCGGAAGGAATCTGATGACGACACACACCATGGTCGCCCGAGGCGGTGTGCAGCTGCGGGCCGTCACGAAGACCTACGGCAGCGGCGACGCCGAGGTCCAGGCCCTTCGTGATGTCGACGTCGACATCACGCCCGGCGAATTGGTGGTCGTCCTCGGCCCCAGCGGCTCCGGCAAAACCACCCTGATCAACATCATCGGCGGCATCGAGACCGCCACCGGCGGGCAGATCGTGGTCGCAGACCAAAACCTCACCGGCCGCAATCCCGCCGATCTGAGCGAATTCCGCCGGCAGCACATCGGGTTCGTGTTCCAGTTCTTCAACCTCGTGCCCACCCTGACCGCCCGGGAGAACGTCGAAGTCCTGATCGAACTGACCGGCCGCGGCGACCGCGACGCCGCACCGAGACTGCTGGCCGACGTCGGCCTGGGCGACCGGATGGACCACTTCCCGGCCCAGCTGTCCGGCGGGCAGCAGCAGCGGGTGGCGCTGGCCCGTGCCCTGGCAACCGACCCCGACTTGCTGCTGGCCGACGAACCGACCGGCGCGTTGGACCTGGCCACCGGCCGGCAAATTCTGCAGCTGCTGCAACGCCTGCACCGCTCGGGACGCACCGTGGTCATGGTCACCCACAACGCATCGGTGGCCCAGATCGCCGACCGGGTCATCACCATGGTGGACGGTCACGTCCAATCCGTGCGCCGCAACGAGTCCCCGGCCGACGCCGCCGACGTGGCCTGGTGATCTCGATGCGTGCCCTGACCCACAAGACCCTGCGAGACCTGCGCCGCCAGCGTGCCCAAGTCGTCGCCGTCGCCATCACCGTCATGCTCGGCGTAGCTCTGTTCATCGCCAGCGGCGGCGCCTACCAAAACCTCAGGGCCTCCTACGAATACACCTACGACCGGCTGAACTTCGCCGACCTGATCGCCACCGGCGGCGACCCGCACAAAGTCGCCGACGCCGCCACCGCCGCGGGCGCCACCGCGGTCACCATCCGCACCCAACTCGACCCGCCCATGGACATCGGCGGCACCAAACTGGTCGGCCGCGTGATCGGCCTGCCCGGCCACAGCCAGCCCCAGGTGGACGGCGTCGACGTCGTCTCCGGCAACTATCTCGACCCCGCCGACCCCACCGGGGTCCTGCTCGAGCAGCATGCCGCGGATACCTTCGGCCTGCACCCCGGCGACGACCTGCGGGTCTTCGCCAACGGCAGCTGGCGCGCTGTCACCGTGCGCGGAGTCGTCGTCTCCCCCGAATACCTGTGGCCGGCCCGCAGCCGCCAGGACGTGCTCACCGACCCGCACTCGTTCGCCGTCGTCTTCGCCGACCAGCAGACGCTGCAACATTGGTCGGGCACCGGACCCAACCAAGTTCTCGCGCGCGTCGACGGCGACGGAACCGCCACAGCCGACGGGTCGGTGGCGCAGCAACTCCGCGCCGCCGGCGCGCTCGACGTCACCGATCGAGACGACCAGCCGTCGCATGCCACCCTGAAAGAAGACCTCGACGGCTTCAACGAGATGTCCGTGGCGTTCCCGCTGTTGTTCCTGACTGCGGCAGGCATCGCCGCATACGTCCTGCTGGCCCGCCGCGTGCTCGCCGAACGCCCGATCATCGGCACGCTTATGGCCTGCGGCGCCCGGCGCGGCCGGCTCGTGCGCCATTACCTGTGGCAAGGCGGGATCGTCGGCCTGACCGGCGCCGTCGCCGGAGTCGTTCTTGGTGTGCTCGGCACCGGCGGGGTCACCCGCGCCTACACCGACGCCTTCGGCATCCCCGACACCATCGTCCACCTCAATCCTGGCTACCTGGTCGCCGGATTGCTGTTCGGCGTACTCGTCGGCCTCGCCGGCGCGCTCGCCCCGGCGGTGACCGCAGCGCGAACCGTGCCCGCCCAAGCAATGCGCAACGACACCGGCGCCCGCCCACCCGGACCATGGAGCCGCTTTGTCGCCCACCTGCGCCCCCTGCCCGTCAGCTGGCGCATGGCCTTGCGCGACGTCGGCCGCAGCCGTCGCCGCACCCTAGCCACCATGCTCGGCACAGTGCTGTCGCTGGTCCTCGTCCTCGCCTCGATCGGGATGATGACCAGCATGATCGCCGCCGTCGACCTGCAGTTCGGCCAAATCGACAAGCAGGACGCCACCGTCGTCGCCGATCCCGCCACCGCCGACGCCACCCGCCAGCAGCTGGAAGCGACCCCCGGCGTCACCGCCGTCGAACAGACAATCACGACCCCAGTCACCGCCGCCAACGACGGCCACAGCTACACCACCACCCTCACCGGATACGCGCAAAACACTGTCATGCACGGCTTCCGCACCCCCGGAGGGGACTGGACCCAACTGCCCGCCGAGGGCATCCTGGCCGGCCGATCCCTCGCCGACGAACTACACATCGCCGTCGGCGACCACATCACCCTGTCCACCCCAGACGGCCGCAGCACCGACGTCACCCTCGCCGGCCTCGTCGACGAACCACTTGGCACCGTGCTGTACGCCAACACGACGGTGGCGCAGCACATCACTGGCACCGGCATCGGCCCTGCGACATTCCTTCTCAGGTTCACCGACAACGTCGACGATGACACCCAACGCCAGACAGTCACCTCGATCCCCGGGGTCGTCGCCTACACCAGTACCGGCGGCCTGCTCAGCCAACTCGACCAATACCTCGGCCTGTTCTGGGCGTTCATCGGAATGATGGTCATCCTCGGCGCCGTCCTCGCCCTCACCGTCATCTACGTCACGATGGCGGTGAACGTGGTCGAGCGCACCAACGAGCTGGCCACCCTGCGGGCTGCCGGCGTGCCGCTGCGCCGTGTTGGCGCCGTCCTCGCCACCGAGAACCTGGCCGCAACCACCCTCGGCCTGCCTATCGGGCTAGCGGCCGGCTTCCTCGCGGCGAAAGCGTTCCTCGCCTCGTTCTCCAACGACCTATTCACGTTCGAGCTGAACATGGGATGGTGGGCACTGCTCCTCGCAGCACTCGGCGTCCTCCTGGCCGCCGCGCTATCCCAATGGCCGGCCGTGCGAGCCGTACGCCGCCTGGACATCGCCCGGGTCGTCCGCGAACGCGCCCAATAATGCGCGCTGCCTCCCTAGAAACCGGGCTGATCGAGGACTTTCGCGTATGCCTAGGTTCCAAACGGCAGGGCCGCGAGATGGCAAATTCGGAACAGGATTCGGGTCTGGTCCATGAACCCCGCGACCTCCCTCGCGCAGTTGAGGACTCCGGTTCGCCTGACTAGGTGTTGATCGCGACCACGGGTCTTGATCGAGACCCGAATCGCGGTGCGTCCGGTGTAACGGAGCACAGCGCACGATCGTGCCGGCGACGGTCGTTCGCGTACGCGAGGCGACAGCGGCCGCGTCCGCGCGTCGTCGCCCTGACCGGGTTCGCCACGGTCATCCGACTCCGGACTGGCCGCCGTCGTCATGTGCCCGGTCCCGCGGATACTGGGCGGGCCTGGCTAGATCGGCCCATGGTAGGCGAGAGCCACTACTAGCGTGGCGACTGCGAGGGCGAAGAATGCTGCCCAAGTGCCCCAGCGGCTCAGCTGGGTATCACGGACCCGTGCGTGCGCCGCGGCGGCGCACGCGAAATACAGGACCAGGCCGCTGGCCGCGGCCGTGCCGATCGCCGGGACGAGGAACCCGGCGAGCAGTCCGAGGGAACCGGCGGCCAGCAGTGTCCCCAACGGGACCATCCAGGACGCCGGGACTCGCACTGCCTCGGCGGTGCGCGCGACGGTGTCGCTGCCGATGATGCTCAAGACGGCAGCGTAGGCGAAGACGATCGCTGCCACGATGGTGACCGCGATGTACATAGCCAGCATGAGACGCACTCCTCTCGGCTGGTGAGGTCACTTCGCCATACCATTTTAGCTTGACATCAAGTAACTTGATTCCCGGCTACTACGTCGGATGCGATCCCCGCTACGCTTGACCAGGTGGACCGTGATTCCGTCGATCAGATCGTGAGCGCCTGGCACGACCGTGACCCGGACCTTGACGCCAGCACCCTGCAGGTCATCGGCCGACTCCTGTTGTGCGCCGGTCATTTCGAACGGATGGCGATCGCCGCACTCGAGCCCTATGGACTCAGCATCGCCGACTTCGACGTGCTCAACACACTGCACCGGGTCGGCGACCGCGCCGGCAGCAAGCCGACCGACCTGGCTCGTGCCTCACTCATCACCACTGGAGCGATGACCTCTCGATTGGACAGGCTCGAACGGGCCGGACTCATCCGCCGCCGGCCTGATCCTGCCGATCGCCGAGGGATCCTGGTCAAGCTCACCGCGAGGGGCGCCAAGGTCGCGCACCGCGCGCTTCGCGCACTGATTGACGTTAACGAGTCGTATCTGGATCCGCTGTCGACCCAGCAGCGTGACACACTGGCATCCACACTGAAGACGCTGCTGCTAAGGCAAGAGAACCTTCTCGGGACGAGCGTGCCTGACGGTTCGGCTGCGGCTTTCTGATGAAATCTCGTAGGGCGTCGGTGTCGGGCGATGAGGGTTGTGCTCGGGACGATCAGCGACCGATGTGGGCATACGCGAGTGGTCCTCGCCGGGTTGGCGCTTTTCGGAGCCGGTTCGCTGGGCTGCGCCCTGCGGGCGCCGGCCGCACCTCCTTGTCCTGCTCGGTGGCGTCCGGGACCAGGGCCAGCTCGGGATCGATTCTGCGCTGCCACACGGAGTCGAACAGGTCAACCAGCGCCGCGACCACTCCAGGCTCCTGGATCCGCAGCGCGCTGGCGTACGGGTTTCCGTCCACGAGCGGCACGTAGGCGCGGCTCCTGTCTAGAGGATCATCTCCTGTATCGGGTCAGCGGTGACCCGGTGCGTATCGCCGGCGCGGTGAAGCTCCTGGGCGTACGAGATGTACTCGGGACTGTCCAACGTGGAGATATGGGCGAAGGTGCGATAGCGGACCCCTTGCCGCAGGTTGAACAGCGTTGTGGTGTGGATGCGATCCCGATGAGGATAGGACGGCGGCGCTTCTGAGGGACCCGGCTTCTCTGCACCGCCGACCCGGCCAATTACACGACCGACATGCTGGGGACGTCGGTTCAACTCGGACGAATACTCCGGCCGACCTACATGGTCGGCCCGAAGCTCAACATTGGAACCCAAACGGTCTTCAACTCCGCTGTGTCCTGCTCGGTATCGGCAGGCGTCAGCGTCGCCTGCGCCTTGGGCCCTCAGCCCAAACTGCTAGTGGCGACTCTGTGTCGGATAGCGGGTTCGTTGGCATGCATACGCGACGATATCGACCGGTGCGTGCAGGGCCGCAAATAGCCTTGCCGTCCGACAGCCCCGCTACGCGGCTCCCGAATCGTCGTCGAGATCTGCGACCGGACCGCCGCAGCAGGCGATATGCGCGACCCACGCGAAGACCTTCGGCACGCCCTCGCGGTACACCGCGTTGAACCGGTGCAGTCCCTCCAGCGGTGCGTACTTGGCATTCGGCCCGCCTCGACCGTGGACCAGAACGATCGCCGGCAGCGGGGCGCCATTGCGGATGGTTTGGCGGATGCTCTCGATCTTCGCCTCAGAATCGAGGGCATCCGGGTCGTCCATCAGGAATCCAAGCCCGATGTCGCCGAGCGTCACCATTTCCTTGCGCCAACATGCAAGACGATCGCTAGCCGAATGAAGCACAGCGAGGTTGTCGACTGTCGACCAATGATCGTGATCCGGCACTTCCTCGTTCAACTCGTGCAGCGATGCGAATCCCAGCCGTTCCATGTCGATACCCTAGCCAGATCGGCGAGCCGAAACTCTAATGTAGAGACCGCATGGAATCGTTGCAGGTCAACCGGTAGACTGCTCCACATGAACACATGCCACCCGCGGGTGGCAGTGGCCGTGGGGGTTCAAGTCCCCCCTCGGACACGCAAAGTCCCGCGAGGCATCAGTTGTTGACGATGCCTCGCTTCTGTTTCTGCTGCTGGATGCGCTGCCGCGGGATCCTCACCTCCTGATTTTGGGCGTTGGCGTGAGCGCTGACGATGATCAGCTTCTCGTGATCGGCCTCGAGCGACACGCTCGTCGCACGGCATTCGATCACGATGTTATGGGTGCGCACGAACGTGATGAGCTCTGCTGCGCCTCGGTGCTTCTGTAGCTTCGCGATCTCTTGACGGATGCCGGCGTTCGAGCTGGTGATGCTCCCCAGCTGGGCGAGGATGCGGCCGAGGATGACGTCCTCGCGCAGGTAGAGGTTCCGGGCCTGGCGCATCGCGGCGGTGTGGGCGCTGGTGTGGCCGTGGCGGCAGCGGTAGGCCGGGTTGCCGTGGCTCAGGTGCGATTGCATGCTGCGCTTGCAGATCCCGCATCGCAGGAGCCCTGCCAGCAGGTAGGTCCGGCTGCTGCCGTCGGCTGGCCGGTTCTGCGCGCTGACGTTCTGTGCGGCGACGAAGTCGGCCTCCGTCACGATGCACTCGTGGGCCGGCTTGTCCGAGATCACCCACCCATGCGAGGCGGTCAGTTTCCGTACTCCCGCGACACCGGGGACGATGTCGTCGGTCGATTGACGGTTGGTCTGTTGCCGGTTCCATACCTGGCGGCCGGTGTAGCGCGGGTTGGCCAGGATCTGGGCGACGGTACGCAGGTGCCACGCGTTTCCCGGTCGGTGCCGGTTGCGTTTGCGGTCGACCGCCGACGGGCACGGCACGCCCATCTCGTTGAGCATCCTGGCGATCCCGGCGATGCTGCGGCCGTCGAGCCGCTGGGCGAAGATCCACTTCACCCATGGTGCGGTGGCCGGGTCGGGCTCCAGGCGGTGCAGGCGCCGACCATACGCCGCGTCCGCTCGGTTGGGGTGTGGTCCGGCGTCGGCAACGCGATACCCGTACGGTGGCCGGCCGCCGAGGTGGCGGCCCTGCTCACGGGCCTGTGCCTGCATGGCCGCGGTAGTGCGGAACCTGGCTCGTTGCACCTCTTGTCTGGACTGGGCGCCCAGCATGAGAAGCAGCGCCTGATGCGTCGGGCTGGCCAGGTCGACCGGCCCGTCGACTTCCGGCAGCCACAGCTGCACGCCGTGTTCGCGCAGCAGCGGCGCGAGATGGAAGGCTTGAGTGCCGTAGAACGCTCGCGCGTACTCGCCGACGACGATCGCGTCGAACCCGCGGTCCGGGTAGGTGATCGCCGCGAGGAGACGGGCGGCTTCCGGTCGGTCGGACCAGGCAATTTCGCGGGAGTAGCCGATGTCGAAGAACTCGGCCGTGATCCGGCCCCGTCCCGCAACGCACTCGGCGGCGGAGTCGACCTGCCAGCGTCGTGAAGTCACCGGATCCTGATAATCCTCTGTGGATACGCGGCCGTAGAACGCGAACCGCAAACCGGCCGCGCCCACGCGGCCGTAGAGGCGGACCCTCTGTGTCCTCGTGGCCGCCCATGAGCCGAGCACGTCGACGTCAGAGTGGTCGAGCACCGTGTTCATCGCCGTCACCTCCACCTTGGTCGCTGCCTCATGGACGAAGACAGCGAGGTCGGCCGCGCATGACGTGGATGACTCGGATGTCACCTGAACGGGCTGCCAGGTCGCGATGTGGACGGAGAGCATCACGCGGCCGGTGACCGCTCCGGCAGTTCGTCGTTGAGGCTGCCGCAGGCTACAGGGCTATCGGCGTGCAGGACCAGACGTGATCGATGATCTCCTCGGCGGTCCGGAAGCGGTCGGAGGGCCAGTAGATCATGTCGGTGATATGCAGGCATCCCGTTCGGCGCGCAAGGCCGTCCAGCAGCCAGGAGACCGTTCGTTCGTCGCCGCCACCGGAGGCCACCAGCGTGCGCACCACCTCGATTGCGGCATGTTTGGTGAGCGGGTCAGGCAGCCGCCCCGACCTCACATAGTCGAGGTAGTCCTCGGTGGCGACGCCGAAGTTCGCCCACCGCTCCCGCACGGCGTCAGTGAGCTGTTCGGCGATGCGGATGGCTTCAACAGCGTCGTCGACCTCGGCGAGGACGTTGCCATCGCTTTGGGCATCGAGATCCAGCGGCGGGAACTCCAAGAGGTCCTGCAGGTGTTCACCGCCGACGTCCCAGCTGAGGTAGAGCACGATCGCATAGTGGCCGTTGCGGCGAGGCTCGATCGAAACCCCAGCGGATGCCTCGACGGCCGTCGTGGAAAGCCGGGCCGAGGAACTGCTCGATCGACGCCGACCGGCGCAGGGCGCCGACCGCGAATGACTCGCTGAGGTATCGCATCTGGGCAGGCTAACGCGGCTGCGGGTGGGGGTGGTCGGGAACTGGCTTGGGCGGTGCCGCCCGAGGCGGTGATGTTCTGCCGCAATGGATGTAGAGCACCGTACGATGCCGTGGTGGTGCGATTCGAGCAGGTGAAGGAGACGTTCTGGAGCGACTCCACCGTCGGTGTTCGGCTGCCGTTGACCGACGAGATGGTCGTTGACGCGGAAGGCATTCTCGGAGTACGTCTGCCGTCCGCGCTGCTTGAACTGCTGCTGGTGCAGAACGGCGGGTGCGTAGCGGATGCATGGAGCTCATTCCCGACCACGCAGCCAACGTCATGGAGTGATAGCCATGTGCCGTTCGACACCCTGGTGGGGATCGGCACGGCTGAGGGCACCCTTTCGCTGCTCGACACGCCGTACCTCGTGCAAGAGTGGGGCCTGCCGTCACCGCTGGTGCTGCTGACCGGTGACGGGCATTGGTGGATCGCGTTGGACTACCGCGGATGCGGCCCGGATGGCGAGCCGTCGGTCACCTGGTTCGACACCGAACTCGACCAGGAACAGCACCTGGCGGCCGACTTCCGAACGTTCGTCGAGGGCCTGACCCGTGAACCGGGCGAGGGCGCGGCACAATGAGACATCGGGTTGATCTCGCTAAACCTCGACGGCTACGGTGCGGTCGAGGGCGCACCCGCTAGCAAGTGGCAGCGTCCGCCTTACTGGATCATGTGGTCTCGGATGAAGGTTCTCCTGCGAGCGCGAAGACGCCGCTGAGCCTGGCAACAAGCCGCTGTACCTCCAGGATGAGGTCGAGGACGGGCGTTGCCCGGGTACCGACCGCAAGTTCGAGTTCGCATTTCGCGCGCAGCACCGGCCACAGAATCTGCGCCAGCCCGGTCTTGTCGTCACCGAGGCGGATTTTCCCATCGCGACCTTGATGTCCTGGTGCGCTTCACGGGCCGACTGAAGCTCGGCGCGCACGCGCAGTTCCCAATCCGGTTCTTCCACCGCACGGTTGTGACGCTGGTGGGCCAGTAGCGTCAGTGCTGGCACGAGTTCGTCGTCGGTGAAGTTGGCGAGCTCGTAGCTGTGATCACCCCAGACGCGCACCTGTACAAGCGCATCCAGTTCCTCCTGGCTGATGGTGGCGTCCTGGTACTCCACCTCCTCGCGGATCGCGACTTGCAGTTTGCGGCGGACCTCGTCGCGGCTCTCCTGGGTGGTGAACTCATGCTCAGGGTCCATGGCGATCACTAGGGAGGTGAGTGATGCGTCAAGAAACCAGCCCTGCTTGACGCCGATCGGGCGGCCAACTCTGGGTGTTACGCCGTAGCGGGCGATCAGGTGTGCGTTGATCTTCTTAGAGCCCTTGGTCCGCTGCACTCGTACGTCCTGCGGCTTGCCCAAACCAAACTCGGCCAGCAGTTTTGGCACATGTTCCAGCTCGGTCTCGCCCTCTACGAGCAGGATCACTTTCGGATGAGGCGACAAGCCCAGCTCGGCAAGGGCTCGGTCCAGGGTTTGCGCCTCGACGTACCGAGGCGTCAGCCGGTCGTGTTGCGCGCTGTGCCAGTTCGAGCCGGTCAGATCCGGCAGCGGTTCAAGCACGCCTGTGGCGGCCAGATCCTCGTGTGCCCGGAGCAAAATCTCCGCAGCGATGCGCTGCCAGATCGCGTGCAGCGGTTCACCGCGTAGCTGCGACCAGCCGCGGTAGCCCGCGTGACGGATCAGCGGCAACCATTTGGCCAAGGGCTCGTTGTGCGCGTGAAGCAGTAGCATGTCGGCTTCACCGGCCAGGCGTGTGGCGTCGAACCCTGCCGCCTGCACCAATTGCTGGACGTCGATGGACCCGCGGTAGCGGTGTAGCTCTTCCCGCTCGCCCAGGTCGGGAAGGTTCATCTGGCCGAGAATCCCAGGCAGATAACGCGTTGCGAGGGCAGCTAGTACGCAGGTCAGATGACGACGCCGTTGCTGTCGTTCCGGATGCGGCACTTTTGCCCACCCCGCTTTGATGAACTCGTATTCGTTGAGTTCATGTGCCAGGTCGAGCAGCTGCCACGGCGAGTAGATGTAACCGTTCCACCAGAAGGGGCCCTCTTCAAGGTCGAGTCCAGCCGGCCGCTTGAAAGGCCACCGAACGTCGTAGCCATCCTCCGCCGGGATTCGCAGGCGGCCCTCGCGGGCGGCGGCGAAGGTGCGGCCCCTCGGGTTGGTCGCTGCGGCATAGAGTCCTGCGCCATCTACCCGACGTGCCTCATCAATCTCGTCTACGACCAGGTACAGCGGATTCAGCAGACCCACTTCGTGTAGTTGCGCCAGCTGCTCCAGCGACACGGTGATGCCGCGTTCCTTGGCCTGCTTGATGAAATCCTCAGTGCTCAGTAGCCCGTCTTGGGAGAACACGTAGGGCAGCCTCAGCAGCGACCACTCATCATCGGCGGGCAACGGCGCGGGATCATTGACGATATCGACGGCCACGAAGCAAAGACCGTACCACCGTCGATATAGGTCCGCACCTGCTTAATCTCATCCGCACCCACAGTCCCGGAGCCGCCTGCTCCGGGACTTGTCGGTGGCGCTCCGAGCGCTCTCTTCTGCAGCGTGTCGGCGTCGACTTCAGCTCGGGCCTCATCTTGGCGTTCAGTCAAGTGGGGCTCGGTAGAGCACCTCGACATACATGATCTCTTCGTGGACGACGTCCAAGACCAGGTAGCCCGGCCAGGGCGCGTCGAGGGGGATGCATCGATGGCCTCGCCCGTACGCGCCATCTGGTGGTGGCGCGGTGCGGAAGCTCTGGCAGAAGTCGTCCTGGCAGGAGCACATGTCAAGGACGCTCAAATCTTCCAGAGTCGCCGCCAGTGCCAGCTCGCCGGCCGCGTGGAGTGCGCTCTCAATCTGGGCGCCCAGGACAGGCCAGCGTGCACGTACCCGCTCAGCCGTCATGACGAAACCGTGCTGACCGGTCGGGGTGCGGCGACGTCGAGCGGCAGGACGTCGTTGACGACCATCTCCGACATCTTCAGCAGCCGACGGAAGTATTGGAAGGCACCGTGGTGGCCGCTGGGATAGCCGAGGAGGCGGAGAGCCTTGTGCAAGCCGGTCAGGCAGCGTAGAAGCGCGTGGGCTGACGGCGGATCTAACTGACCGTTGTGCAGGTACGTCGAAATGTGGCCAGCCACGGTGGCATCCAGCAGGACGAGGTCGCCCTTTTGCGCTGGTGGTACGGGCGGGAAGGGGGCGGTGCGGTGGTCGGTCCAGACGTTCTCGACGGTGTGAAGCGTCACCGCATGTCCGTCTGGTCCCGGCCAGCGCCATCGGTACAGGTATCGCCGCTCCTCTTGGGTGGGCGTTCGTCGGTGCTCATTCTTTTCCGCACGGCGCCGGCTGGCGAAAGCGCTCATCTCCGCGAGCCACACGTCGCGGCTGAGTTCCACCCGGTCCAGTGCCGCCATCAACGCCGCATCATCGCGCCTGAGGTCGCCTGTGATGCTCAGCCAGGACCAGGTCGCGGTGAACCCGACAGGGCAGTACATGCTCACCGCGCACCTGAGCGCGCTGTACCGCTCGGCGTAGGGACGGGCCGTGTCGCGGACACGGCGGGCGTAGGTTCCGAAGCTCACGGGGCCGATTATCGGGGTGGCGGGACGCCCAGTTCACACGATTTCGCCGTCGGTGCGAACGATCGCGAGCCGCCGCACGCGAAACCGGATCGAGCCGCGACAAGCAGCGAGGTAGAGTCCCGCCTCGTGACAACGGTTGACCAGGTCGACGACAACAGCGAGCGGCTCGGTCGTGAGGCCATGCGTCGTCTGCGACTGCGGTCCGTGTGCGCGATCGACCCGGGTCTGACCGATGCGGAGTTCGACGAGATCGAGCAGGAGTTCGGGTTCCGGTTCGCCGACGACCACAGAGCCTTCCTGACCGCCGGGCTTCCGGTGAACACCCGGCCCGAGCCACGAGAGCCCGGAGTCTTCTACGCGCATGCTGAGCCTTGGCCGGACTGGCGTCGCGCCGACCGCGACCAGCTGCGCGCGGCGCTGAACTGGCCCATCGAGGGTGTCCTGTTCGACGTCGAGCACAACAGCTTCTGGTATGAAAGCTGGGACCCCCGCCCTCAGGACACGGTCGAGGCCGTGGTGACCGCGACGCGAATGCTCGCCCAGGTGCCGCCGATGGTGCCGGTATACGGGCACCGCTACCTGCCCGCCGGGTGTGGGCTGTCCGGTCACCCTGTGCTGTCGATGTGGCAGACCGACATCATCTACTACGGCTTGAACCTGGCCGATTACATCGATCGTGAGTTCGGCCGCCAGGGTCCCGGCGAGGGGCCGTGCCAGCCGCAGGCGACTGTCGAATTCTGGCGGGACCTGGTCTGAGCCGCATGCCTGTATACCGAAGTCATCTCCACGAGGATCAGCCGTCCGATCCCCGCCCGGCATCCTTCACACCATGACGGTGTTTTTCTGCGGCACCTGCGGAGCGGTGGTAACCGGCGACGTGAGCGAGATTCCGTTCCCGGACGAGCCCGCAGTCCGCGACGACCGCACCCCGGCACCGTCCCGGATGACGCCGGGTGCCTTCGCCCATGACCCCGACCGATTCGGGCCGCCTTTCAAGCCGACCGCCGCCAATCCGAAGCTACTGGTGTCGGCCGGCCCTGCCTTGACGATCCTCGTCCACCCCGACGATGCGCGCGAGCTGCGCCTGCATCCTGACCGGCGGCGGTTGAACGGCTGCTGCCGTCTGGATGGATGTGACGGCCCAAATCTGGTCTGCGCGGGCTGCGAGGCCGAGATCGCCACGGAGCAGTCCGACTGCTGGGTCAGCTGGCATGACATCCGCCTCGATCCGACCGCGGTCACCGAGCACCACCCGAACTCGGAACAGTAGTGAGCACGGGCCTGCGCGTCATCGCGTTCACTGTCCGATGGCTTGCCGACCGGCGCGTCCACGACGTCGTGCCCACCATCGACGACCAGCCGCTACTCGACCTGATCGACCAGTTCGAGCTCGACGCTGGCATGCATCCCGCAGGCGGCGCCTACGGCGGCCTCATCCCCGCCTTCTACCGGTACGGCCCGCTCGACGAACACTTCCTGGGCAGGGAGAACCCCGGACTTGGGCCGAAAACAGCGGTGCTCGCCTGCGAATGCGGCGAAGTTGGCTACTGGCCGCTCATGACCCGGATCACGCCGACCGGGAACCTGGTGGTATGGAACGACTTCGAACAGCCCCACCGGCCGACCCGCGACTACACGACGTTCGGACCGTTCCTGTTCGACCGCGACCAGTGCGATTCGGCGCTGGCGGCTCTCGCCGAAGACATCGCCGCTACCGAGGAGTAGTCACGATCACTCGAGGTAGGCGCCGGCAGCATTGAGGCAAGACTGAGTGTCCTTCGCCGTTGCTTGACCTCAATGAAACGTCCTGCAATCCCCGAACCAGACTTGGGCATGGTTGTCGATGGCCTGCGAGCACATCTTTGTTCGAGGTGGGAACCGCGGACATGTGCGGCTACCCTGGCGCGGTGAATCGCACCCTGCTCGATCGAGCGCTCGCCGACGTCGCGCCGGTGCGACCGTTGCCCGAGGAGGTCGCCGCGTTGCTACGCGAAGTGTCCGCACCGCCGAGGTTGGTGTCGGCGTACAGGTCAACGTACACAGATGCGTACGCCACAATGTGCACAAGATCGAAGAGCTGGCGATGAGAACCAGTCCGTGCTGACCCGCCTTCGCCAATTGGCGTTTTTGTGAAGCGATGGCTAACGGAGAGTCACCGGGGTTCGAGATTCACCCCGGTTATCGGGTGCGACGTTCAGGCTTCGCGGAAGAAGAGCGTGCGCCGCCACGCGGCAGAACAGCGCGCGCCGTATCACGGCAGTACCAGGGAGCTCTAAGTTGTGCCGAGATGCTCGTTGACCAACTCCCGGTACTCGTTGATGAGCGCACACTGCTCGGCCGTGAGATCTGAGTCGTCGAGCAACTCAGTAATCAGACTCCGACACCGGCGAAGCAAGATCGTGGCCGGTTCTGGGCAGTCAAGGAACATCAGAAGGTCTCCCATCCGGGAGAGCGCCGAGACTTGGTAGAACGGCGTGAGCGCCATCCCTTCCGCCGCCTCGACGGCCTCACTGAAGGCGGATGCGGTTCCTTCGAGGTCGCCGTGATTGCCTCGCATTGCCCCGGTGTCCAACAGGCATCCGAAGTAGGCTTCGATGTCGTCTTCCGTGCCCCGGCGAACCGCGAGGATGCGCCGAACGCTCAGCTCGATCTCCGCAAGTGTCCACGGCCAATACGCCTCGCTCGCGTCGCCATCACCCGTCGGCGCAGGGGCATCCTCACTCGACGCCACGACAGCTCCGTCATCCACCAGCGGTGGGGCGTCCTCGTCTAGCGCCGCAATGGCGCCGTCGAGGCGTTGGGCGAAGAGGTCGAGCTGTGATTCGTCGACAGCCTCCAGGTCGACCCCGAGCAGGTTTCCGAACAGCCAGGGCATCGCCGGACTCAGCGCCTCTCCGAACGGGCGCGGCACCTCCGGCTCCATGCTTCGCTCGGCCACCCCTCCCGGGTCCAGGCCGGATGCGTCGGCGACAATCTGCTCAGCCACCCGAGGTATCAAGTCGACAATCAGTTGCCGAGCGTACCGGTCGAGTGATGCGCTCCCGAAGTAGGCCGTCGACGGCAGAACACGGTGGCCGTGCGCAATCGCGTTCCTCAACATAGTGAAGGTTTGGAAAGCCCATTGCGTCGAGGTCAGCTCCGCCGAATGCTCACGCCCGCGCTCCGTCCAGGTCCGCAGCTGTGTCGGTTCCGGCGGGAAGAGCTGACCAACTCTGTCGCGCATGACGCGGCTCGAATCGGAGTCCAGCAGCACTTCGAAAGCGGAGCGGAACCCCAGAACGCGCAGCTCGAAGGTGATGTTTGTGTCGTTCGCGGCGAGAGCCTCCACCGTACGGATCACCGTATCCAGACGACGAGCGTCCGCTCCGCCTACCAGCATTGCCTGGTAGACGACGCTCCCGGCATTGCCGCGAGGATCACATGCAGAGTCGGGAACGTAAAGATCCGCAGGCGCCGACACCTGGAAAGGCTCACCACCACGAACGAAGTTGGTCACGGTCCTGCGAACGAGGGAGCCCGAATGCGCCGATACCTCCGGGGCGTCGATCGCGACGCAGATCACGCGGGCGTTCTCCGATGTAATGGTGTCCTGGACTTCGAATTGCGAGCGTCTCGTCGCGTATTCCTCGACGCGGGGATTTCCGCTGAGCGCCGCCACGAGCAAGCCCCGGGCCAGAGCGGTGACGAGGTCCGCCTCCACCGGCTGACCGATCCGCCCGTCCGGCCGCAGACAGACTCCTCCGACTGGCCCGTCCGACACCCGGGTGGCCGTGATGAGCGCTTCTACTCTGCTGGCCACCTGTTCGGAGACACAGAACTCCCGAGTCCACCGATTGAACGGGACGATGAGCCAGTCGCCCAGCGACAGAGGGTCGCGCAAGGGAAGGTACGGTGCGAGCACGACCAAGGGCAGGCGTGGCCCTTCGGACACCGCCGATTGCACCGAAGGCAGAAGAGACAACCGGGACACGTTGTTCATGGTCCCCCATCGCGTCGCGACCAGCAGCATGCCCCAGCCAACCTTTCGAATGTTGCCGACGCTGGCAGCGTTCCAGCACCGACCCTGGTGCTTATCAACTCCTCTATGAGCTTCGTCTGTGCAGCGCTCCTGAGCTGGAATGTTGCGACCGAGTTCAAGAGGGCCGCCGCACTGGACCGCATCCTCAGTCAGGTGCTCGTGACAAAGAGGGTGTAACGCTACGCGGCAGAACAGCGCGTGCCGCTACGCGGCAGAAGAGTGCGCATGAAGTCGACGAGATTCACGTGGTCGAGAGGGGGTTTCTTAGTGGACACGGTCATGCTGTGTCTGGTGAGAGGTGCCTGCTGATCCCGCAGCCGCAAGCAGCCCCGTCGTGGCCTAGACCGAAGTGAACAGAGTCCGGTAGTGCCCATGGCCCTCGTCATCTGGGTGGAGGTGGGCGGTCCATGCAAGCGAACGCCAGAAGCCGTCTGAAGTCTCGTCCAGAGACATGGCGACGACGGGCTGGCCGTAGCGATGAGCGATCTCCTCAACCGCTTGTCGCCCGTACCGACGGTCTGACCTGCGGAGGTCAAAGCGAACTTCGATGAGGTCGATCTCCGTCGCGCCATCAACGGGGCATGCCCACGACGTGTATCCGCGGTACTCGCCGGCTCCCGGAAAGACCTTGGCTCGTGCCACCTCCACATCGCCATCCAGGAAACGGCAGTACGAGACTGGACTCTTGGCGCTTCCGCTGCACCACCAAGAGGTGTTGAATCGCGTGTCCTTTACGAAACCTGGAATCACTTGCTCGCGCCGCGGGGAGAGACTCTCGGTGACCACTTCGAACGACAACGCCATGCGTACATACTTCCATGGCCGCCGGTCTGTGGCATATCCGGATGATCGCAATTTCCTTCGTAATGCTTCCGGAGATACAGCCCGCCGGAGGCTGATCAGGCAGCGGGCGGCCACCGTATCCCGCCCGTGGCCGTCTCACCCGACGAATTCCCGGCCTCGGCACAGACCCCGGCGTGCGTTGTGGCGCCTCGGACGAGGCGATGGTGGCAAGTGACGGGATACCAGGTGAACGTCGGGCCGACTAGATCGTCGGGCGTGCAGTAACAGCAGTGCGCGGCGGGCCACAACCTCGTACGCTGGCCGTACCGCGTGAAGGCCGGCGGGGCATGCGATGCGGGCGAGGCGCTGAGGAGACTACGTTGATCTGGGATTCGGTCCCGTGGAAAGGGGATTTACTCCGAGTCGCCGACTCACTGGAACGGCGGACGAGCCAGCGTCGGTGGAGCGAGCGTACCGCGTTCTTGATCGAGCGGGATGTGATGAACGGCGCGTACGCTGTGCGAAAACTGGTCGAGGCCCGCAAGATCTCAGACGAGTTGGCGGCGGAGACAGTCACTGCACGGGAGCACCTACTCGTCGGCAGGCCGGTCGATATCTGGAACAGGGACAAGTTTTACAAGTACTACGACATGGAGCACCCGCAGCCGGTGGAACTCCCACTAGCTGACTTCTGTAACCAAGTGATCCATAGCTGGGTCTGGATGCTGTCCGGGGCAGAGGAGCCGCCGCACCTGTTCAACGGCATCTACGTGTCATCGGACCGGAAGCGAAAGAGCCGCGTCTACTTCTTCGCTGCGGATGTGCTCGTCCGGGTGTTCCGCGCTGTTGCCCACGACGACATTGTGTCCTCTGTGATGCAGCGGGACAGCAACGGAGACATGCACATTGTGAAGGCGAGCCGCGAACTGCCCCTAGACCTCGCCATACCTGACGATGTTCTCCGGATGCTGCCCCCCGCCGAGACCCAAGCGCAAGGGCGTCTGCTCAGGCGTGACGACGCGATACCGACGATGATGGAATCCCGACAAAGGGCCGATCACCCGGGCTAGGCATCCGATCATCGGCAGAAGCGGATGCCTCAAGTCGTGCGAGCCCTGGAAACTCACTCGCTGATGGCTACTGACAGTCACGATCATCAGCTCGCGTGATGACGTGAGTGCATCTCAGGAGAAGATGCGGAGGTAGGCGGAGCGCGCAGCCAGAGATCAGGCCGTTGTGTACGTTGTAACGTACGCGGCCGTGCACGTACGTCTGTACGCCGACAGTGGGCGGCTCACCTGCGTGCCGTGCACGACGTGGCGTTGCAGCTCATAGCGGCGATCGTCGAGTTGTGTCCGGTGCTTCGGTTCGACCGGGAGGAGGTGCTGTTCGGCGCGGCGATATATGACGTCGGCAAGACGATCCATCCGGACGAGCTGTCCCAGCCCGGCAGCCGTCACGAGCAGGCAGGTTACGAACTCCTCGTCGAGTCGGGCGTCGAATACCGGCTAGCTCGCTTCGCCGCCAACCACGGAACATGGACCGCACCCGACATCAGCACCGAGGACCTCCTCGTCAGCCTCGCTGACAAGATCTGGAAGGCTAAACGGGTCCCCGATCTCGAAGACCGCCTCATCCAGCGAATCTGCGACATGACTGGCGAGAACCGCTGGCAGGTCTTCATGAATCTCGATGACGTCCTTGATCGGCTTGCGCAAGGCGCCGACGCGCGGCTGGCGTTCCAGAACCAGTACCCGGTTGCCGCCAAAGGCTGACGGGTGCTTGAGCCCCGTTAGCGATACCGGGGCTGCAGCTAGGGGTGGCTGGTGGCAGGATGCGGCCGTGGATCTTCTTCCCTGCAGGCATGCCGCGTATGCCGGGTCGAGCCGCATGTGCGCCCATTTGATCGGTACTGAGGACGAGGAGCACGTTCGCCTGCTCACCGGGCACGGGTTGGACAGCGACCTGTGCTGCCGGGCATGCGATCGAGCCGCCCAGAGTGGCGAGCGGATCGATCTGGTGGTTGCCTGTGAGGGATGCGTCGCCCGAGTCACGGACGCGGACTGGAGCATCCTCGGCTGGCGGGGCACGCCGGGGATCGTCGAGCGACTCGAGCCGCTCGACGCCACGATCTTCGAGACGTCGCTGCCCGCGCCGGTCATCGACCTCGCTCCCATCGCCGGCCAGCCTGACCCGGTATGGCTGCTGCTGGCCGAGGACGGACGGATCGGCCGCTTCCACGCCGAACTTAGAACGTGGGAGGTCCTGGCTCGCAGCACCGTGCCGGACGAGCCCGACCACGAGCCGTGGATGGGGCACTCGCTGCGCAGGCAGCTGCACGCCAGCGCCGGCGGGCGGTACGCCGCCGTGGTCAACGACTTCGGCCGCTACGGTCAGGTGCTCGACCTTGTCACCGGGAGCGTGACCCTGGCCCTCGATGGCGGTGGCTACCACGCCGATACCGTGCCGTTCTCGGTCGCGTTCGTCGAGCACGGCGGACAGACGATGGTGATCCATCGGACCGAGTGGAATCGGCTCGACGTTTCCGACGCCGCCACCGGGCGAATGACAACGCCGAGGCAGCCGACGGCGTACGGCAAGGGTGAGCCTCGGCCCGAGCACTACCTGGACTACTTCCACGGCAGGCTCTACGTATCACCGGGTGGACACAGGATCGCCGACGACGGATGGGTATGGAGCCCGGTGGGAATACCGACAGTCTGGGACCTGTCCGCCTGGCTGGACGACAACGTGTGGGAATCCGAAGACGGTCCCAGCCGACACCGGCTATGCCAACGCGCCTACCACTGGAACCAGCCCATGTGCTGGCTCGACGACGAACGGGTAGTCGTCAGCGGGATCGGCGGCGACGACGAAGCCATGCTCGCCGGAGTACGCATCCTCAACGCCGCCACCGGAACCGAACTGACGTCATTTGCCGGACCGACCGGAGAGCTGTTCGCGGACACGGCCCGCCTTTACGCCGCCGCCCCCGCTGGGCTGGAGGTGTGGGACCCCATTACCGGCCACCGCACGGGCACTATCCCAGCCTTCGCCCCGACTCGCCACCACGTCGGCGCCGGAGAACTCGCCACTGTTGACTTCGGCGTGCTGCGGCGTTGGCGAATGCGTTCAACATGACCGAACACGGGATCGGTACGCGACCGCTGCTGTTCCTCGACGTGGACGGGACGCTCCTGCCGTTCGCTGGCGCAGCCTGGCAGATGGACGATGAGGCCAACCCGTTGCCGGCCGGGCTCGACCCCGAACACGGCCGCCGCCTGGCCGCGTTGCCTTGCGACCTAGTGTGGGCCACGACCTGGATGGCCGAAGCTAACGAGGTGCTGGCACCACGGCTCGGTCTGCCCGAGCTGCCGATTGTCGACTGGCCAGACGACGATGACACCACCGGTCGGCTGCACTGGAAGACACGCCACCTCGTAGAGTTGGCCGCAGGACGCACTTTCGTATGGGTCGACGACGAGATCACGGACGTCGACCGGACCTGGGTGGCGGCACACCACAGTGCGCCCGCGCTTCTGCACCGCGTGGACCACGTCGTGGCCTCACCGACGCGGACTATTCCGCCATCGCAGAATGGCTGAGGACGGACGATTCTACGGCGTAACCCCTATAGAGTGACCAAATGGACATCGCCTGCGGATCCACGTAGGCTATGCCCAGAGACGAAGAGAGGGGAAAGCAGAACCAGAAATCCATAGAGGCTGAGAAGGCGGCGCTCCACAACCTGCCTCCACCGCATAGGTGTCGAGAGTGGAACACCGCCAACGATCAGCCGCTAGGCCAATGGGATCGACGCCGACAGCGTCGGACCCGGTTGGGTTTTGGTTCGTGTTGCCCCTCGGACACCACGATTCACGAACTCTCATCATCGATCTTGGCGAATAGCGGCAGGTCGAAGACCAGCTTCGTGGTGTCACCGGTACGCGCGCCGCAGTCATCCAGGTGAGGGTCACCCGCCCGATAAACCGCTCGCAGCCCGCCCCTGGCGGTGGCGAGCATGAAGCGCGTGCCACCACCAGACTGCCCGCCTGACCGTCCGATCGGCGCGCTCATCCCAGCAGCACTGCCCCGCCCGCGGCCCCTTCCGGCGCCGATCGGGCGACTTGCCACCCGCGCCACCCGACCCGGCACCGCCCATCGCGGCTGGCATCAGCCCAGCGGTCTACGCGATCGCCCGCCTCAACCCGTCCGGCCGGATCAGCGCCCGCCCAGCCCTGGCCGCACTCGACTGGGGACCGGGCGACGCGATCGCCATCGCCGTCCGCCGCGGCGCCATCGTCGTACGCCCCGCCGAGCACACCCGGCGCACCATCGGCGCCGGTAATTCGCTCGTCCTGCCGATCGCGGCCCGCCGGATGTGCGCCATCCCGCCGGGATCATCGGTGCTCCTCGTCGCGTTGCCCGACGCCGACACGTTGATCATCCATCCGATCGCCGCCATCGCCCGGCTCCTGGCCCGCCGGCATGCCCGCATCCTGGAAGGACCGTCATGACCGCACCTGCTGATCGAGTCGCCGCCGCCTGGCGGATGCTCGCCGATCTCGGCGTGACGATCACCGACCTGCGCGACGACCTGCGCGCCCGCCGCCCGATCCCGACCGTGGCCGAATACCTGCCACAAGTAATCGCGGCGGCTGGGCCCGGCGCTCGGCGTACCTAAGGCAGCTACTGGGCACGCATGGGCCAGACGTGGGGCCACCGGCGTCTCGACGAGATCGCCGCCACCGATGTGGAGGCCCTGCGCCATGAGGCAGCCGATGGTGCCCGTTCGCGGCGTAACAGCCGCAGCGGCCGGCACGCCGGTGAACATGTCATCGCCGCCGCTCGTGCCCTGTTCAACCGGGCGGTCGCGGACGGGTTGATCGATCCGGGTGCTTGCCCCGCCCATCAGGTGTTCAAACCGCGCCGGCTGCCGAACACCCGCCGGGCGCTGACCGCCGACGAGCTCGCCCAGGTCAACCACGCCGCCCGCGCCAGCGGTGACGACGTCGTCCTCGACGCGCTGCTGCTGCGGCTGCACACCGAGACCGCCTGCCGCTGCGGCGGCGCCCTAGGACTGCGCCTGGCCGACCTCGACAGGCGCAACGGCCAGGTCCATCTGACGGAGAAGGGCGGCACACAACGCTGGTAACCCATCACCCTCGACCTCGCCCAGTACCTGCTGGCCCTGGCCCGGGCCCGGGGAGCGGTGCTGCCGACCGACACGCTGCTGCGCTACCGCGACGGCCGACCGCTGACCAGCCGCCGCTACGACCATCTGTGGAAACGCCTCGGGCAGCAGCTGCCGTGGGTGGCGATGCTCGGCGTGTCCACCCACTGGCTGCGCCACACCACCCTCACCTAGGTCGAACGCAACATCAGCTACAGCGTCGCCCGCGCCTACGCCGGCCACACCGACTCCACCGGACCAGCCACCACCTACATCAAAGGCCAAATCCACGAAATCGCCGCCGCCCCTCGCCGCGATGACCGGCCAGCCGCACCCGCTCGCCGGTCATACACTGCCGCCCAGCGTTTGATCGCGGCGGCGTCCGCCACTTCCTGCAGCTGGTGTCGTACTACGACCGGATCATCCCTCGGAGCGGCTCAGTGCTCGGGACTGTAAGACGAACGGTGTAAGTCCCTCTCAAGGGAGCACCGATGGTCGATGTAGAACCCACGGTCGTTGATGACGACGTGGCGAAGGGAAA